>NZ_JBICWR010000009.1:12685-162249 GCF_043199855.1 Streptomyces sp. NPDC048521 | reverse complement strand
GGGGGCGGTGGGGGGGTTTGGGGGGGGTGGGGCGGCGCTCCGGGCGCCCCCCCCCCCCGGGCCGGGCGGCGCCCCCGCCCCCCCCCCCCCCCCCCCCCCCCCCCCACGCTCGCGAGCCGGTTCCTCCCCCGACCGGCATCCCCGGTCGCCGGGTTCCCGCATTCCCGTGGACGGGGCACACCCCGCCCACGCTTCCGTCATGACCTACGAAGGACAGGCATGCCCTCCGTCACCCCTTCCACCCTGCCCACCCATGCCCCGCCCACGGAACGACCCGGCGGCAGGCGGGCCAACCCGTGGCTGACCCTGATCGCCGTCGCCTTCGGCCTCTTCATGGTGGGCCTCGACGGCTCCGTCGTCTCCATCGCCAACCCGGAGATCGGCCGTGATCTCCACGCCTCCACCGCCGACCTGCAGTGGGTCACCAACGCCTATCTGCTGGCTCTCGCCGCGGCCCTGATCCTCGGCGGCAAGCTGGGCGACCGGTTCGGGCGCCGTACCTTCTACCTGATCGGTGTCACCGGTTTCACCGCCGCGTCCGTCGCCATCGGCCTGTCCGGATCCATCACGGGCGTCATCGTCTTCCGTGCGCTGCAGGGCTTCTTCGGTGCCCTGCTGATGCCGAACACCCTCGGCATGCTGCGTGCCGTCTTCCCGCCGAAGAAGTTCGGCATGGCGGTCGGTATCTGGGCGATGGTCTCCTCCGTCTCCACCGCCCTCGGCCCCATCGTCGGCGGCCTGCTGGTGCAGCACGTCAGCTGGGAGTCCGTCTTCTACGTCAACGCACCCATCAGCGTCATCGCGCTCGTCTTCAGCATGCTGGTCCTGCCGCAGAGCAGGAACACCGCCGCGGCCGGCGAGAAGTTCGATGTCGTCGGGGTCGTGCTGCTGGCGCTCGGACTGCTCGCCGTGGTGTTCGGCGTGGTCAAGGGCGAGACTTGGGGCTGGACTTCCGGCGGCACGCTGGGTGCCATGGCGGCCGGCGTGGTGGTCCTGCTGGCCTTCGGCCTCTACGAGACCCGTGTCGCGGCACCGCTGCTGCCGATGCGCCTGTTCCGCAACCCGGCGCTGACCATCGGCACGGTCATCACCGCGCTGAACTTCTTCGTGCTGCTCGGCGTGATCTTCTTCGTCATGCTCTACCTGCAGAACGTGCGCGGGTTCACCCCCGTCGAGGCCGGTGTGCGCACCCTGCCGCTGAGTCTCGCCTCGGTCGTGGCCTCCCCGCTGGGCGCGGCGCTCACGGAGCGGTACGGGCCCCGGTTCACCATGCCCCTCGGGATGGTGCTCCAGGCGGTGGCCTGCTTCGTCATGCTCGGCTGGAGCACGGACTCGTCGTACACCACGATGTGGCCGCCGTTCATCGCGCTCGGCCTGGGTGTGGGCATGGTGATGTCGTCCTCCTCCGACGCCATCGTCGGCAACGCGCCGGTCAAGGACGGCGGGGTGGCGGGTGGCCTGCAGGCCACCGCCCTGCAGATCGGCGGGGCGCTCGGCACCTCCGTGCTCGTCTCGCTCATCAGCAGCCGCGTCGGTTCCACGCTGACCGGTGAACTCACCTCCGCGGGTGTGCCGGCGCGCGCCGCAGCGGGCCTGAACCAGGCGAAGGACGCGGTGGCGATGGGCGTCGCCCCGGTCCCCGGCGATCTGCCCGCCCCGGTGAGGGCCGCCGTCGTCGAGGGCAGCCACCAGGCCTTCATGAACGGCGTCCACACCTCCGTGCTGACCGCCGGTGTGCTGTGCGTCGTCGGCGCGCTGCCGGCCGCCTCGGGAGTGCGACGCGCCCCCGAGGCGGCCCGCCACTGAGCGACGGGGCCTGCGGGCCCGGCCGAGCGGTACGAGCGCTCCGCGCGTACCGCTCGGCCGAACCGCGCGCCCAAGTCCCGCGGGCCGAGCGCCGGATCGGGACGAGGGCCCACCAGCCGGACACCGTGCATCAGGTGTCCGTGACCACCATGTCCCAGGGCCGGAACCCCGTGCCGTCCCACCAGGCGCTCAGCTCCTCGCCGTCGACACACACGATCCCGCACTGCCGCGCGTACTCGAGGGCGGGGGCGGTGAAGTCGCTCGTCGTGACCACCACCGCGACGTCGGCCTCGTGGACGGTGAAGCAGGTGCCGCCGAATCGCTGCATGTCCTGCGAGCCGACCTTGTGGGTGTCGCCGTAGCGCTTGCACTGGATGACCACGCGCCGCCCGTCCGGGGTGACCGCCATGACGTCCGCGCCCAGATCGCCCGCGCCGCCCACCGCTTCGACCTGCCGGCAGCCGTCGCGCGCGCACAGGTCGGCTATGGCCCGTTCGAAACCGTCAGGGTCGAGTGCGGCACAGTCCACCGTCTGTTCGAGGACAGCGGTGGCCTCCTCCTCCCCCGCACCGACCGGAGCGGCGGACGGTGCCGCTTCGGCCACCCGCGCAGTGCACAGGCTGTCGGACGCGGTCTCGGCCGCCTCCTCCAGCGCCTGCGCGGCACGACGCGCATATCGCGCGGCGGACAGCCTCCGCCACCGGTTCCCGGACATGAGCACCACCGCGATGCCCGTCAGGGCGAGCAACCCGGCCCAGACCGGGCGGCGTTCCACCACGCTCACCGCCATGCGGGCCAGGAACGTCATGGCGCACAGGATGATCGCCAGAAGGACGAAGAACAGGGCGGTCGTGCGCAGATCGAAGCGCCGATCGCCGTGCGGGCGTCGGACACGGCCTGCCGGTACGGTCATGCCGGGCTTCCCCTCCCTAGGACGACAACGAAGATCACTCCTGTCCGCGTGCCCACGTTCGCCGACTTCACCGGTGGTTGCCGCCCCGTCGGCGCCGCGGTGGTGAGCAGTGCACCGACGGGCATCAGGGCGTGCGCTGGCGGACAAGCCACCCGTCTGGAAGCACCTAGCGTCTCCCGGGTACGCACAGCACGGCACCGCAGGAGGCGCACCATGACCAGCAGTCCCCGGCCCACGAGCAGCAGCCAGCCGTGGTCGCATCAGAAGGGCGAGGTCATCCAGGAGTTCGGGACGGTCAAGCAGTTCCCGCTCGGGCTGTCCTACGAAGCCCGGATGTACTCCTGCCAGCGCCTGAACAAGGTCCTCGCGGACACGCAGATCCTCTACGGCCTCTACAAGAAGCACCACTGGCTGATGCGCGGCGCGACCTTCTACCAACTGCACCTGGTGCTGGACAAGCACGCCGGGGAACAGCTCGAACTGGTCGACACCATCGCGGAACGGGTCCAGTCCCTGGGCGGTGTCGCGGTGGGCGACCCCCGGCACGTCGCCGAGATCACGTCGATCCCGCGGCCTCCGGACGGCGTGGAGGAGGTTCCGGCCATGCTGTCACGGCTGCTGGAGGCCCACGAGAGCATCCTGATCGACGCCCACGACGCCGCGGCCCGCACCGCGGAGCTGGGCGACGACGGCACGAACGACCTGCTCGTCTCGCAGGTCATCAGGACCGGGGAACTGCAGGCGTGGTTCCTGGCCGAGCACCTCGTCGACACCCCGCTGGTCCGCGCCTGAGACGCGAACCGCCGTCATGGCGCCGGAGCGGACCGAGTGACCCGCTCCGGCGACACCGGTGACACCAGGTGTGCTCGACTACCAGTAATGCCGTCGGCCGGCGACCGCGTGCCCCATGGAGCCCAGGATCCACAGGACGGCCCCGATCACCAAAAGGATGATGCCGATGGTCCACAGGATCGATATGCCTGTGAGGAAACCGATGATGAGCAGGATGATGCCGAGGGCGATCATGAGTGCCTCCTGCCGATAGCAGTGCTTCTGCTCTCCGTGTGCCCCCAAACCAGTGCGAACGAGCATCCGAATCAGCAAAGCTTTCGAGGAGCTGGGTGCGCGGCTGAAGGATCGGGGCACTGGAGACGGGATGGCGACCGAAAGCAAGGTCGACAGGCCCACATTTCTCATCATCCATGGAAAACTGAGCCAATTTCCCCTGATCCGCGACTTATCCGTGTCGATGGCTCTCCTGGGGTGTGACGCGAGGACCACGGCCACCAGCAGGAGGCCGCAGGACCGGCCAGAGACCGGCTGTTCCTGGCGGCCGCGGCCGTCGTGGAGCTAGGCGCTCGTCTTCGGCCGCGCGGCGGACGCGGCCGCGGCGGCCGTCGCGAGTGGGTCGCCGAGCGGGCGACCGAGGAGGTCCACGAGGTCGGGGGCGGTGCCGTCCAGGAACCCGTGCCGGACCGCGGTGGCGATCGAGGCCAGCATGGGCGGCTGGAACGCCAGCAGTCCCCGTGTCTCCTCCAGGAGCCTGCGCCGGTACTCGCCCAGGCCGATGGTCCGGTGCTGAACTCCGAGTCGGTCGGCCACCTGCCCGGCCGTGATCGGCGTGCCCACGAGTTCGTAGGTACGCCCGCGGTGCGGTGCCGGGTCCGCCGCGACGGTCGCCGCCGCCTCGACGAGGTCGGCCCGGGCGACCGCGGCCAGGGCTCCGTCGCCGAACGCGGACTCCACACCGTCGTCGCCCCACATCAGAAGAGCGCCGAAGAGTTCGGCGTAGAGGCCGTTGCGCAGGATCGTCCACGGCAATGCGCCGGTGCGCACCAGCCGTTCGGTCACGCGGTGCGCGAGGCCGAAGGCGAGATGGTCGCCTGCCCCGGTCAGGCTGGTGTAGACGACGTGGTGGACACCGTCCCTCACGGCGGCGTCCAGGGCGGCCGCGTGCCGCTCGACGACCTGGTCGTCCTCGGCGTAGCCGGCCGAGATGAGGACCAGCGTCGTCACCCCGGCGAGGTCGAGGCTCGCCCGGTCGTCGAAGTCGAGCCGGCGCATCCCCTCGCCCGGGGTCCGGCTGCCGCCCGTCACAGCGGCGCCGCGGGCACGCAGCGCCGCGAGCGTGGCCGAGCCGAGGTTCCCGTTCGCTCCGGTCACCAGAATCATGTCAGTCGCAGTCTTCCGTCGAGGTGCACATCGGTAACATGCGTGATCCTCGAACGTCCCTGCGCCGGCCACAAGAAGGCAGTTTGATGTCAGTCACGCACACCGGGGTAACCACCACCCCGCCGACCTCGAACCCTGTGGGCGCGAGGACCACCCCGACTGCGGTATCCGCGACGTCCTGGACCGCATCGGGGACAAGTGGTCGGTGCTCGTGATCGTCGAACTCGCGGGCGGGCCGAGGAGGTTCCGCGAACTGCAGCGCGCGATCGAGGGCATCTCCCAGCGCATGCTGACCCTCACGGTGCGCAGGCTGGAACGCGACGGCCTCGTGCTGCGCACCGTGTACCCGACCGTCCCCGCCCAGGTCGACTACCGTCTGACCGGGACCGGGGCCGGCCTGACACACCTGGTCAAGGCGCTCGCCGACTGGTCCCTCGCGCACCGGTCCGTCATCGCCGAGGCACGTGACGCGTACGACCGGAGCCACCCGGACCACGACATCCGCTGACGCGAACGACGGTTTGCAGCGGCTACTGCGCGTCGTCCTTGTCGGCTGTGCGGTCGGCCAGGCGTTCATAGCGCTGCCTGGCGGCCTGGGGCGTGCCGAGGCCGAGTCCGAAGGCGATCTCGTGCCAGGTCATGCCGCGGCCGCGTGCCATCTGCAGGAGCGAGGCTTCCAGTTCGTCCGTCTCCGCCCGCACCAGCGGCACGAGACTCAGCGCGGCGGTGATGTCGGCGTGGTCCACCTCCGGCTCCCCGTCGTCGAGTTGAGCGGCCCCGCTGAGCAGGAACGACACGAGCCGGACGGCCTCGTGGGGCCCGAGGACCGAGGGGTGGACCTGCCGACGACGCTGCTCGTCCGTGGCCGCGTGCCGCTCGGCGATGCGGAACAGGGAGGTGTACACCCGTTGGGCCCGCGCCTGCTCGGGCTGCGGGGGCGTGAAGGGATCGGTGTGACCGGGCGTCGATGCCATGAGTCGATGACGAAAGAGCACACGACCTGCTGTCAACCGAATGTTGTGAACAACTTGTTCATCGACGCCCTCCGCTGCCTCAGGTCGGCGGAGCGGCGATCTCCCGCTTGAGGATCTTGCCGCTCGGCCCCATGGGCAGGGCGTCCGTCACCCATATCCGGCGCGGGTACTTGTAGGCGGCGACCCGGTCGCGGACGAACCCCCGGAGTTCCTCGGTGTCCGCGTGGGCGCGCCGGGCCGCAGGACGACCGCGGCCGCCACCTCCTCGCCGAGCCGTTCGTCCGGCACGCCGAGGACCGCGGCGAGGGCGACCGCGGGGTGCTCGTGCAGGACCTCCTCGATCTCGCGCGGGTAGACGTTGTAGCCGCCGCGGATGATGAGGTCCTTCTTCCGGTCGACGATGTAGAGGTAGCCGTCCTCGTCCCGGCGGGCCAGGTCGCCGGTGCGCAGCCAGCCGTCGGGGATGGCGGCGGCGGTCTCCTCGGGACGGTTCCAGTAGCCCTTCATCAGGTTCGGTCCGCGCACGGCGAGTTCACCGACCTCCCCCGGGGCGACGTCCCGGCCGGTGTCGTCGAGCAACCTGACCTCCACGTCACGGATGGGCGTGCCGATGGACCCGGCCTTGCGCGGGCGGTCGGGGTGGTTGAAGGAGACGACCGGGCTGGTCTCGGACATGCCGAAGCCTTCCAGCACCATGCAGTCGAAGCGCCGCTCGAAACCGTGCAGGATCTCCACGGGCAGGGAGGCGCCGCCCGAGATGCACATGCGCAGGCTGGACACGTCTGCCGCCGCGGCCTTCGGGTGCTGGAGCAGTGCGGCGTACATCGTGGGCACGCCCTCGAAGACGGTGGCCCGGTCGCGCGCGATGGCGTCGAGGACGGTCTGCGGCTCGAAGCGCGGCACGAGGGTGAGCGATGCCCCGCTGCGCACGGCCACGTTCATCGTGCAGGTCTGCCCGAAGATGTGGAACAGCGGGAGGCACCCGACGATCACGTCCTCGGACGTCATCCGCTGCACTTCGCTGACGTTGACCTCGGTGTTGTGGCGGATCCCGGCGTGGGTGAGCGCGGCGCCCTTGGGGCGGCCGGTGGTGCCCGAGGTGTAGAGCAGTACGGCGATGTCGTCCGCGGCGGTGGCGGCCATGGCGTACCGCGGCTCCAGGCGCGCGAGTTCGGCGGCGAAGGCGGCGGGTTCCACCGCGAGGTGCCGCACCCCGGCTGCGGCGGCGCCCGCGGTACCCTCACCGGGCGCCTGATGCCACTCGAAGAGGAGCACGGCCCCGGAGTCCCGCAGGTGGTACTCGGTCTCGCGCTCCTTCAGCAGCGGGTTCATCGGCACGACGATCCCGCCGACGCGGAGGACGGCGTAGTACAGGACGACGAACTCGGGCACGTTCGGCAGCATCAGCGCGACCCGGTCGCCGGCGCGTACGCCCTCGGTGTGCAGCAGGGCCGCGGCCTGGGCGCTGAGCCGGTCCAGCTCGGCGTAGGTGGTGGTCATGGTGGTCACCGTGCCCAGCCGCAGTGCCGGGCGCTCGGGCAGTCGTCGCGCCGTGTCCACCAGGAATTCCGCCAGGTTGGCCATCCATGCCTCCTTGCATGCGTGCTCTCGGCGTTCACGAGGTCCCGTCGTCAACGCTCACGGCATGGTGGCGCGCACGTGCGCGGGCGTCCATGGCGGCGCCGACAGTTCAGGCGTCCCGGTGTTGTTCCCGGAACCAATCGAGCGGCCGTACGCTGCGGGTATGGGTCTGTCGAGTGTGGGTGCCGCCCTGCGCACGCGGCTTCCGGAGCTGGGTGAGCGGATGGCCGAGCGCATCCGGGCGGAGGTCGAGTCGTACGCCGATGACGCGCTCATCCCCTTCTCGTCGCTCAGGGAGTCCTGCCAGGGCAACGCCGACCTGATCCTCGCGCGTTTCGCGTTCGGTGCCGGGCCCGACGTGGGGGCCGCGCAGCAGACGGGGCGCCTGCGTGCCGAGCAGGGCGTGCCCCTGGCGGACACCCTGCACGCCTACCGGGTCGGTTTCGAGTTCCTCTGGTCGCAGCTGGTCGACGAGGCCCGCAGACACCCGGACGTCACGGACGCCGAACTGGTGGCCGGTTCGTCGGAGATCTGGGCGCTGTTCGGCCGCTACGCGGAGGCCGTGGCGGCCGCCTACCGGGAGGCCAGCGCGGAGCTTGCGCTGCAACGCGAGGCGCGCCGCTCGGCACTGGCCGAGGCGCTGTTCACCGGCGCCCTCGCCGACCGTACGACGCCGTGGGAGGCGGCCCGGCAGCTCGGTCTGCCGGAGCGCGGCCCGTACGCGGTCGTGGCCGCGTCCGTGCCGGATCCCGGCCAGGAGCCGTTGCCCGGTATCGAGGCGGCACTGCGCCGGTCCGGGGTGCCGTCGGTCTGGCGGCTGCTGCCCGACCAGCAGATCGGTCTGGTCGCGCTCGCGCACCGCGACGCGGAGTCGGTGAGTCTGCGGGCGCTGCGCCGCCGGCGTGCGCGGGTCGGTGTCAGCCCCACGTTCGACACGCTGCGGGAGACACCACAGGCACTGCGTTTCGCCCGGCTCGCCCTGACCGGACCGCCCGGTGACGGGCCGGGGGTCACCCGCTTCGACGACAGCCCGCTGGCCATGCTGGTCGCGGCGGCCCCGGCGGAGGCGAGCCGGCTGGTCGAGGTGTCCCTGGGTCCGCTCCTCGCACTGCCGGAGGCAGAGCGCGCCCGGCTGCTGCAGACGCTCGCGCACTGGTTCACCTCGGGCGGTGGGGCCGCCGAGACCGCGGAACGGCTCTTCGTCCATCCGAACACGGTGCGCTACCGGCTGCGCCGCATCGCCGAGTTGACGGGGCGTCCGCTCTCCGACCCGATCGCCCTCGCCGACCTGGGGGCCGCCCTGTACGCCCTGCGCCTGCTGCCCTCCTGAGCGGCATGGCGGGCACGGCGTTTCCGGCGCTTCAAGCCGAGTACGCGACCCGTCTCTTCGGCCTCGGCACCGGTTCAGCGCCCACATGTTGCTGACACCCCTGAGCGACGCGGGCACCCTGCGGTGTCACCACCGCCGCTCGCCGGTGCGGCCGCGCGGGCCAGTGCTTCAGGGCCGATCCGGCCGGGCGGGTCGCTGTCCGGGCGGCCGAAGGTCCGCGTGGCTCAGCGGGCCGCGTCCATGCGCTCGGTGCCGATGACCGACAGCAGCCGAAGTGCCTCCTCGGACGAGGAGCCGGGGGTGGCGGTGTGGAGCACGACCTGCTGGTCCCGGTCGGTGAGGTCGAGGACATCGCAGTCGACGGTGACCGGGCCTACCAGGGGGTGCCGGAACGTCTTGCGCAGGGTGGGCTGATCGACCACGTCGTGGGAGGCCCACAGCCGGTCGAACTCCTCGCTCCCGGCGCGCAGTTCCCGGACCAGCCCGGTCACCTCGGGATCGTCCGGGTAGCGGGCGGCGGTGGCGCGCAGGCGCAGCGCCGCCCGGCGTGCGAAGGCGTCGGCGTCGGACACGCCGTACAGGCGCCGGCCCTCGCGGTGCGGCCCGAGGAAGACACGGCGGACGAGATTGCGCTCGCGTCGCGGCACGGCCGAGAAGTCCTCCATGAGGGCGGCGGCCAGATCGTTCCAGGCCAGCACCTCCAGCGCGGCCGACGTCACGATGGCGGCGGTCTGCGGCAGCCGGGGCAGCAGGTCGAGGATGCTCTGCCGCACCTCGCGCGGGGGCCCGGACGGCGGGCTCGGCGGGGCGCCGGCGAGATGGTGCAGGTGGTCGCGTTCGGCGTCCGACAGGCGCAGCGCCCGGGCCAGTCCCCCCAGCACCTCGCGCGACGGCCGCGGGCCGCGGGCCTGTTCCAGCCGGGTGTAGTACTCCGTCGAGATGAACGCCAGCTGCGCCACCTCCTCGCGTCGCAGTCCGGGTGTGCGGCGGCGCGGCCCGGCGGGGAGCCCCACGTCGGCAGGGCGGATGCGCTCTCGTCGGCTGCGCAGGAAGGACGCCAGTTCTCCTCTGTCCACTCCCCCAGTGTGCGCAGGGGCCGCGGACCGATCCAGGTACCGCTGGTGCCTGGATGGGCCACTCGCGGGGGCGCAGGCTCGCTGCCATGGACAACACACTCACCTACCCATCCACCGTCGGCCCGGGGTTGCTGGCCGGCAAGGTCGCCTTCATCAGTGGTGCCGGGCGGGGAATCGGTGCCGCGGCGGCCCGGCTGTTCGCCCGGGAGGGTGCCCGGGTGCTGCTCGCGGCGCGCACGGAGGCCCAGCTGAAGGCGGTGACCGAGGAGGTCGGGGCCGCGGGCGGCACCGCGGAGTACGTGGTGTGCGATCTGGCCGACGGGAACGCGGTGGGCGCCGCCGTGGACCGTGCCGTGGACCTGTACGGCCGGCTCGACATCGCCTTCAACAACGGTGCGACGATCCAGCCGCCGGGACCGATGGACCAACTGCCGGAGGCCGAGTTCGACCATGTCTACAGGGTCAACCTCAAGGGCGTCTGGCTGGCCATGGTCGCCCAGGTCGCCGCCATCCGTGCCACCGCCGGTGCGGGCGCCATCGTGAACAACTCGTCCGTCGGCAGCCTCAGGGGCAACCCCGAGCTGCCCGCGTACGGTGCCATGAAGCGGGCGGTGAACAGCCTCACCGAGTCGGCAGCCGTCACCTACGCGCCGGAAGAAATCCGGGTCAACGCGATCGCCCCCGGCTTCACGCGGACGGAGATGATCCGCACCTGGGAAGCGGCGTCTCCGGGTCTTCAGGACCGGCTCAGGACGCTGATCCCGCTGGGCCGCGGCGCCGACCCCGAGGAGATCGCCCAGGCCGCCGCATGGCTCCTGAGCGACCGGTCGTCCTTCGTGACCGGCACGGTGCTGCGCGTCGACGGCGGCGCACGCGCCTGACCGCCTCCCCCGCCCGGCGCCGAGGCCCTGTGCCGAGGCCCGGCAGGTGTATTGACCCGCAGCGTGTCTGACACTTCCCGGCTGCCGCGCGACGCCATGCACGCACTCTCGCCGCACCTGACGCCGCGCGGCCGCCCTCCGGGCGACGACGCGAAGTGTCGGACAGGCCCTGGTGGGCGGGGGCGGGACACCGGTGGAGCGGCCCGGCCGGGCCCCGCGGCCTGGCCGGGCAGCCCCCTGGTGCGGCCGCCCGGGCTGTGCCCGACACGAACACGGCGGCCCGGTGGCACCGGCAGCGCAGAGCGCACCGGAGCCGCCGGGCCGCGGGTTCCGGACCGGGCCGGCGCCGGGCGACGACGCCTCCCGGCCGGTCCCGCCGGCGCCCGGTGGACAGGCCCTACCTGCGGCGCCCGGCCGGATCGCGGGCGCCGGTGTCCTGGCCGTCCGCGCCGTGCGCCGGACCGGCACCGTCGGACGCGGTGCCCGCGCCGGCTGCAGGCGCCTCCGCCCGGTCCCCGTGCCCCGGCCACCACGCCGCGTGCCCGATCAGCGCGGTGAGGCTCGGGGTGAAGAACATCGCCATGACGAAGGCAGCCACGGCGATGCCGAAGGAGACCGCGAAACCCATCTCCGTGAGCAGCGAGTTGCCCGCAAGCATCATCGTGGCGAAGGTCGCCGCCAGGATGAAGCCGGCCGCTGCCACGGTGGGCCCGGCGTGCCGCAGCGCCATGCCGGCCGCCTCGCGCGGCTCGCGGCCCTCACGGGCCTCCTCACGCAACCGGGCGATCATCAGGATGTTGTAGTCCGTGCCGATGGCGACCACGAAGAGATACATGATCACCGGGAGCATGAACATCAGGCCCGGGTGCCCCTGCCCCTCCTGGAAGATCCACACGGTGGCGCCGAGGGTGGCACCGAAGCCCAGACCCACCGAGGCGATCAGGTACCAGGGGGCGACCACGCTGCGCAGCAGCAGCCCCAGGATGATCATGATCAGTACGGCGGCGACGGGGAAGACGGTCCGGTAGTCGTGGTTGACCGCGGTGTCGATGTCCTTGAAGATCGCGGACATGCCGCCGACGAGGGCCTCGGTGCCGTCAGGGGCGTCGGAGTGGGCGACGTCGCGCACCCGCTCCACCGCGCCGATCGCCTTGTCCGTCGACGCCTCGTACTTGAGCGTGACGGTGAAGTCGGCGGTGGTGCCCGCCTTGTTCACCTGGCTCATGCGGACGTTCGCGACGCCGTCCACGGCCCCGAGCTTCTGCGCGTACGCGTCGAAGGCGGCCTTGTCCAGCGGCTTGCCGTCGGTGCTGGACAGGTAGACGTCGGTGGGTGCCGCGGCGCCCGCCGAGTACGCCTTCTGCATCTCGTCCTGGACGACCATGGACTCCTTGGTCTTGGGCATGGAGCCCGACGCCAGATCGAACGTGGCGTTGAAACCGAGGGTGCCGAGCGACAGCACGAGCAGGACGAGGCCGGACAGCGCGGCGGTCAACGCCGGGCGGCGCTGCACGCCGCGGCCGAGGGCGGCGAAACGGGCGTTGTCCGGCTCCTTGCGCCAGGACTTGGAGGGCCAGAACACCTTCGGCCCGATGAGGGAGACCACGGCCGGGATGAGGGTCAGGCCCGCGATCAGGGTGGCGGCCACGGCGATGGCGAGCGCCGGGCCCATCTGCTTGAGGAAGCCGAGTGTGGACAGCACCAGCGCGAGGAAGGCGATGATGACCGCGCCCGCGGCCGAGGCGATGGCCTCGCCGACCCGGTCCACCGCGTTCACCATGGCCTGCTTCGGCTCGTCGCCGGCGCGCAGACGTTCGCGGTAACGGAACATCAGGAACAGGAAGTAGTCCGTGCCCACGCCGAACAGCACGACGATCAGGATCGACGAGATCGAGCTGTTGGCCTGCAGGTCGAACAGCTTGGTGGCGTACGCGATGAGCCCGTTGGCGATGGCGGACACCAGGCCGATGAGGATCAGCGGCAGTACGGCCAGGATCGGCGCCCGGAAGATGATCAGCAGGGTCACCAGGATGATGACGAAGGTGCCGATGCCGATCAGCGCCTCGCCTCGCTTGGAGGAGTCCTCCTGGTCGAGGGCCTGCGCGGCGGAGCCGCCGAGCTTGACCTCGAGATGGGTGCCTTTGGCGAGTTCCTTGACGTCCTTGCGCAGCACCTCGGCGGCGTCGGCCTGTTTGGGCTGGCCGGCGTTCTTGCTGTCCATCTGCACCAGGGTCAGGGCGTACCTGCCGTCCTTCGACGGCTGGCCGGGGACGACCTTCTGCACCTGGTCGATGTGCTTCTTGCCCAGTTCTGAGGTGATCCGGGCGACGTCCTGCTGGTCGGCGGCGGTCAGTTTGCCGCCGTCGGTGCGCTGGTACAGCGCGATCGCGGACGGGGTGAAGGCGCTGGGGAACGCCTTCTCCTGGAGGTCCGCCGCTTTGATGGACTCGTAACTCTTGGGCAGGAAACTGCTCTCGTCGCTGTTCGAGGGCAGACTGGGGGCGGTGGCCACGATCGCCACCGCGGCGATCAGCCATGCCACGATCGTCCAGACGGGATGTCGGACGACCGTGTTGCCTATTCGTCGAAACATGCGGAAGGTCCTCCTGGGGCAGGAAGATCACCGCAACCCGGGGAGCGGTCCCTGGCATCGGCGACCCCGACCGGCTCGCGTGCAACGGGCCGGTCGCATGGTTGTCTTGAACCTCACATCGTAGTGACCGAGGATCAACATCGTTCGAGGAGGCGGCTCTTGGCGTGTGCCGGCGCGGAGGGGGACAGACGGTAGGAGGCGGCCAGGTCCCGCACCTCCACGGAGAAGACCGCCCCGTCCTCGTCGTCCAGCGGCAGATGCTCGGCGAGCAGGGCCAGGATGCCCTCGGCGAGGCGTGCCTTCTGCGCCTCGGGCCGGCCCGGCATGAGGCCCACCTCGACGTGCACGAACACGGTGTCGCCGCTCGCTCCGTCGCCGACGTACGTCTCCACCGGACGCAGCAGCGTCTTGCACACGCCCGTCGTACCGGATTCCTCGACCACGAGCGGGTGCAGCTCCCGCACCAGGGCGCTCGGGTCGAGGACGCCGGCCAGCCGGGAGGAGTAGTCGATGGCGAGGTGCGGCATGGAGGACCTTTCGCACGATTTTGGTTTCACAGGGCAACTATTTTCCCTTACCTGGTCACAGGGGTGACCCCCGGCCCCCATGTGCGCGCCGGGGAGCCGGCCGAGGCCCACCGGAGCCCCCGCCGGGCGGATCCGCGGCTCGCACCGCGGACCCTGGCACCGGCGCTTGACCTTGCCCCGGAGGGCAGGGTTTAGCGTACGAGCGAGGTGAACGGCATGAGGATCAGTGAGCTGGCACGTCGGGCCGGGGTGACGACGAAGGCGGTGCGGTACTACGAGGGGCTGGGGTTGATCACACCCGAGCGCCTCGCCAACGGCTACCGGGACTACACCGGGGACGACGTACGCCTCGTGCGGGAGATCAAGGCCCTGCACCGGCTGGGGATCCCCGTCGAAGGCACCCGGCCCTTCCTCGAGTGCCTGGCGGCCGGAAGCCCGCACGCCGACGACTGCCCCGCCTCGCTGGCGAGCTACCGCGAGGCCATCGACGAACTCACCGAACGCATCGAGGCCCTGACCGCCCGCCGCGCGACGCTGATCGCGAGCCTCGAGGCGGCCGCCCACCGGGGCAGCACCGTCGCGCCACCCGAGGACTCGGGAGCCGCGGGCGGGCACTACCTGACCCTGCCCCCGGACCTGCCCGTCCCGCAGGACGACGGCGCCGCGGACCACCTGCCGGGCACCCGGGTGCCGTCGATCGCCCTGACCGACACGGCGGGCAGGGCGATCGGCCTGGACACGTTCGGGCCCCGCCGCACGGTGATCTACGTCTACCCCCTCACCGGCCGTCCCGGCACCGATCTGCCCGAGGGCTGGAACTCCATCCCCGGAGCCCGCGGCTGCACACCCGAGACATGCGGTTTCCGCGACCACTACCAGGACCTCCTCGAAGCCGGCGCCGGCCGCGTCTACGGACTGTCCAGCCAGGACACCGACTACCAGAACGAGGTCATGGAACGGCTCGGGCTGCCTTTCGGGATGCTCTCCGACCCCGCGCTCGCCCTGGCCGACGCCCTCGCTCTGCCCACGTTCGAGGTCGGCGGGACCAGGCTGTTCAAGCGGCTGACCCTCGTCCTGCGCGACAGCGTGATCGAGCACGCCTTCTACCCGGTCTTCCCGCCGGACGAACACGCCCAGCAGGTCCTGACCTGGCTGCGCGAGAACCCCCTGTAGCGCCACAGCGATGGCCGACGGCTCTTGGGCCTTACGCCACGACACCCACAAACGTCCGATTAGTCATGATTGCTGGAAAGGCTGACCGCCCCCGTGTACGTGCCCCGACACTTCGCGCCCGACGAGGCCGCAGTCCGTGAACTGCTGGCCCACCAGGGCGCCGCCGACCTGGTCACCATGACCGCGAGGGCCTGCTGGCCACCCTGCTGCCCTTCGAGTACGACCCGGACGCGGGTGAGCACGGCGCGCTGATCGGGCACATGGCCCGCGGCAACGACCAGTGGCGCGAGCCGGTGCGGGGCGAGGCCATGGTGATCGTCCGGGGACCCGAGGCGTACATCAGCCCGACGTGGTACGCGACGAAGACCGAGCACCACCGGGTGGTACCGACCTGGGACTACGTGGCCGCGCACGTCTACGGGCAACTGGTGGTGCACGACGACCCGGCCTGGATCGAAGCACAGATGCGCCGTCTGACCGACCGGCACGAAGCCGCGGGCGCCGAACCGTGGTCCGTCGACCAGGCCCCCGCGGCGTACATCGCGGGGCGGCTGCGCGCGGTCGTGGGCGTCGAAGTGGTCATCCACCGCGTCGAGGCGAAGTTCAAGCTCAGTCAGAACCAGCCGGGGCAGAACATCGACGGTGTCGTCAGGGGGCTGGAAGCCCGGGGCCAGGCGCATGATGCCGCAGTGGCGGCCGCGGTCCGTGCTCACGCCCCGCAGCCGTCCGGGCCCTGACGGCCGCGGCCACCCCGGCGCCCGGCGGTCGTACGGGCCCTCAGGCGCGCAGTTCGGGTGGGAAGCCGGTCCAGCGCAGTTCCGGCGGAAGGTGGCCCATGTCGTTGTGGAACAGGACGGAGGCGGGGCGGTCGGGTGCGTAGCGGATGACGGTCAGCGAGGCGTTGCCGTGGTGGAGTCCCATCCAGCGCCAGGCCGGTGCGTCCAGGGCGTCCCGGACGAGCCAGGCGACGAGGAAGTTGTGCGTGACGATCAGCTCGTGCCGGGGTTCGTCGCCGCTGACCGGTCCGGTGAACCGGGCGAGAGCCCTGCGTGCCAGTCCCGGCCCGTTCTCCCACTCCTCGGCCGGGAATCCGGCGATCCGGTCGAGCATGGCGTCGGCGAATTCCGCCGGCAGTTCTTCTCTGGTCGGCAGGTGGGGCAGGTAGTCACCGGCCGGCTCCGAGGGCTGCACGGGAACGCCGTCCAACTGGTCGCCGATCAGCCGTGCGGTCTGCTCCGCCCGCGGCAACGGGCCGTGGTGGATGACCGCGAGAGGGCTGTCGCGAAGCCGCACACCCAGGAGTTCCGCCTGTCGGCGGCCGGTGTCGGTCAGCTCGCTCTCGTCCGGCGAGGCCTCTGCGTGCCGTACCAGGTACAGGTAGCGGGGGGCTGTTCCAGCCATGTGCGGTTTCCTTCTCCCGTCAGCATTCACGATCTTGCGGATGCCCGGATGCCCGGATGCCCGGATGCCCGGATGCCCGGATGCCCGGATGCCCGGATGGACGCTGACGTTCCCGGCCTGGTTCCCCGCAGACATCATCATGTGCCGTCGACCTCGGCGGGGTCACTCAGAAGAGGTCCGCGCCGCCACGTCCCGGTGACATGACTCAGGGCCGTCGGGACACACATACACGTGGGTGCCGGGCGACCATGACGTGCGGCTCGTACGATGCGGGTTCCCGGTGCGGACGCGGGCGACGGTTCCGTGAACTGCACCGTGGCGGGGGTTGTATGAGCTGAACCAAGTAGAAACAGGCCTACCGGCCCGTATGATCCAGGTTCGGGCACCCCGCAGTACCCCGCTCTGCTCCCCGCATGCCGCAACCGGCCGCCGGGGGGCGCACCACGGTTGCGAATGGAGGACAGATGCCTGAGAACACCGCACCCGTCACGGAGTTGACGTCGCACTACGTCAATCAGGTGGCAGGCGACCTCGAACAGAACGTCAAGGAACAGGAACGCATCACAGCCGAGATCACGGCCCTGCAGGAGCAGTTGGCCACCCTGCAGCGCGACCACGTCACCTTGGTGAGCATGCAGCAGGCGCTCGGTGTCCAGGCCTCGGCCGGCACGACGACCGCGGAGCCCGAAAGCCCGGTCGTGCCCGCCCCGCGCAAGAAGTCCGCGGCCGAGCCCGCCAAGCGCCGTACGGCCAAGGCGGCAACGGGGCACCAGAGCGAGACCGAGGAGCAGTCCACCAAGAAGACCGCGGCCACGCCGGCGGCCACGCCCGCCGCCAAGTCCACCTCCAAGCCCGCCACCAAGTCCACCTCCAAGCCCGCCACCAAGTCCACCGCCAAGCCCGCCACCAAGTCCACCGCCAAGCCCGCCGCCAAGCCCACCAAGAAGGCTGCTCCCAAGGCGGCTCAGCCCACACTCATCGACCTCGTCCGCGGCCACCTGGAGGAACAGGGCGAACCCCGCTCCGCGGCGGAAGTCGCCGAGGCGCTGGGCAAGTCCCACCCCGACCGGGGGATCCAGACCAAGGTCGTCCGTACGACTCTGGAGAACCTTGTGGCCAGGAGCGGTGCACAGCGCACCAAGCAGGGCTCCTCCGTGTTCTACACGGTCGTCAACTCCCCGGCGCCGGCGGCCGCGAGCGAGGACCAGGCAGAACCCGCCGCTGCCGGATAGTCCGAGGCCTGCCGGGCGGACTGTCCGGGCCCGCACCGACAGCGGTGCGAGAGCCGTTGCGGAGACGACCGCCCGGCCGGTCTCGCGAGAACACCGCGGGGCCGGCTCACTTCGTGGTGACGCCCGGTCGCGGCGGGTGATCCGGTTGCCTTCGTCGTGCTCGGACATGCGGATGCAGATGTCCTGGCGCCCAGGCGGACCATGTGGAGAACTGCCACCGCATGACCTCGATGTGGGTGACGCGGTCGTACCGGACAGACGGCGCCGACCGCCGCGACGTGCTCGCCATGCGGGTGGAGGTCACTGTGGCGGGGTGGAACGCCCTCCCCAGGGTGGCCGCGGGGCAGACTCCCCTGCCGAGGGAGTGGCCCAGCGTTCGACGACCTGGGCGGCCGGCCGCCGGCCCTCGCGTGCCCTGGGGCCTCACCGGCGTCGCCGGACGCGCCGCGCGACTCGGTGTCGTGATCGTCCCTGGGCGCGCTCGACGGGTGACGCGTGGACCGGGACGGGTCCGCGCATCACCCGCGCGCCGTGCGGTTGTGCGGGGTGTGTGTCAGTCGCGGACCGCCTCGAACCGCTCCGCCCAGTAGGCGGTGCGGTCCAGATAGGCGGTCTCGGCCGCCGCACCGGTCAGTCCGTAGGCCCCGTCATAGGTCCGGTAGCCATGACCGGCGGGCGGCGTGGCGTCCGCCGGTTCGATCGAGCTGCCCTCGTGCCACTCGTTGAAGGACGTGACCGACACCCAGCTCGGTGTGCCGCCGATCGCGGGGTCGAGAGCGTTGGACCACTGCCGGTCGTAAGCGGCGCCGTTGGCCCGCTCCACGGTGGGTGTCGTGTTGCCGGGCACCGCTCGGTCGTCGATGTAGCCGGGTGCGACCGACGGAGACCAGATCAGGCCGTGGGCCCGGGCGTAGTCCCCTGCCTGTTTCCAGCCGGGGGCGGTGGCACCGGCGATGCCGTCGTAGGTGTACATCCCGGAGAAGTGCGCGATCTTGGTGGTGTCGGTGGTCTGGGCGAGCACGATGCTGGTGCCGGTGACCTGGTCGAGGGCCGTCCAGTCGGTGACGTCCAGACTGCTGAAGACGTAGAAGGCTCCCTTGCCGCCGTGCTCGGCGGAGCGGTAGTACGCCGGGTGGTCGCCGTAGGTGGTGTTGAGGTACCGGATGTCGGCGACGGTCGAGGCGGCGGTGCGGCCCGCATACGGTTCCAGATGCCAGGCCACCTTGACGCCCTCCTGCTGAGCGGCGTCGAGGACACCCCGGGCGATCCGGTCCTCGTAGCTTCCCCGGCCCCACCAGCTGTAGACGAGGACGCCGGCGCCCGACCGTGCGATCCACTTCATGTGCTGGGCCACGACGCGCGCGTAGTCGGCGGAGTCGTAGGGGCCGAGCGCCGGGTACAGGTCGGCGCCGATGTCGTCGGGCGGGGTGTGGCCGCCCTGTGGCCAGTGCCGCCAGTCCCCGTTCACGGCCGGGCTGCCGTACCAGGGGTAGTAGAAGAGGTGCACGTTCCGGTTGAGCGCCCTGGTGGTGGACGCGGTGCCCAGGGTGAAGGTGTCGATGTCGAAGAGCGCTCCGCCGCCGCCCGTGAATCTCAGGAACAGGGGGCCCGAGGCGGATGCGGTCAGGGCGGTCGACACGGTGGTGAACGTCTCCCAGCCGCCGGTCACCGGCACGTTCACCGAACCGAGGAGCGTGCCGGTGGCCGAGCCGGCGCGCACCTCGATGGTGCCGCCGGCGCCTGCCGAGGACACCTTCGCGGTGAAGGTCCGGGCGGCCTCGGTGGAGACGGAGGCGTAGCCGGCCCAGTCGCCGTTGTCGATGTAGCCGAGGGTCTGGCCACCGCTGGCCGCGGCGTGCCCGGCGGTCTGCACGCCGGAGCCGGAGGTGAAGGACTCGGCCTCGACCGCGCGGGGCCCGGACGGCGGGGAGCAGTCGGCCGGCGCCTGCCCCGCCGCGTACCGCACCGCGCCGAGCAGCAGGTTCCGGAAGGCCGGGTCGCTGTACGACTCCGCGGTGTGGCCGAGTCCGGTGTAGAAGGAGCGCCCCTTGCCCTGGGCGTGGCACCAGGTGATGGGATGGTCCGCGCCCATCTCGCCGCCGCTGTAGGTGCTTTCGTCCAGGGTCTGGAGCACGTGCACGTCGGGCCGTGGGTCGGTGCGGTAGTTGTACCACTCGTCGGTACGGGTCCAGGACGCGGGCAGCTGGGCGGTCGCCGGGTGGGTGCGGTCCTCGGTCTTCACCGTGGCCTGCTGGATGGCGGGGTGGCTCTTGAAGTACGCGCCGACGAGGCGCCCGTAGTAGGGCCAGTCGTACTCGGTGTCGGCCGCCGCGTGCACACCCAGGAAGCCGCCGCCGTCGTCCACGTAGGACTGCAGGGCGTTCTGCCGGCTGTCGTCGAGGACGTCGCCGGTGGTGCTGAGGAAGACCACCGCCTCGTACGAGGCGAGGTTCGAGGGGGTGAAGGCGGACGCGTCCTCGGTGGCCGTGACGGAGAAGCCGTTCTGTGTGCCGAGGGAGCGCAGGGCGTCGATGCCGGCGGGAATGGAGTCGTGCCGGAATCCGGCGGTCTTGGAGAACACCAGGACGTCGAAGGCCGCGTCCGCCTCGTCCGGGGCGGCCTGTGCCGTCCCGGCCGGCAGGGACAGCGCGCAGGCCACGGCCAGGGCGAGAGCCCCCAGGCCGCGACGTGTGCGCCGCGTTCGTCCGGTCATGGTCAACGCCCCTTTCGCGCCGAGGCGGCGAGGGTGAAGGTGTCGATGTCGAAGAGGGATCCGCTGCCGCCGGTGAAGGTGAGGAACAGCGGGCCCGAACCGCTGCCGCCGAGCGTGGCGCTGACGGTCGTGAACGTCTCCCAGCCGCCGGTCACCGGGACGGCCACGGAACCGAGCAGGGGGCCGGTCGCCGAGCCGGAGCGGATCTGGATCGTGCCGCCCGCGCCCGCCGAGGAGACCTTGGCGGTGAACCTCGAGGCCCCGGCGGTGGAGACGGAGGCGTAGCCGGCCCAGTCGCCGTTGTCGATGTAGCCGAGGGTCTGTCCGCCGCTCGCCGCGGCGTGGGCGGCGGCCTGGACGCCGGAGCCGGAGCTGAAGGACTCCGCTTCCCGGGCCTGGTCGGCCGCACCGCCCGTGTCGAACGTGAACGCGTCGATGTCGAAGAGGTTGCCCTGGCCGGTCGGGCCCCGGAAGACCAGGTACAGCTCGGTGGTGCCCGCGGGGATCCCGGACAGGCCGGTCGAGACGTCGGTGAAGGTCTCCCAGCCGCCGGTCACCGGCACGGTCGCGGTGCCGAGGAGCGTGCCGGTCGCGGATCCGGCACGGATCTGGATGGTGCCTCCCGCTCCGGCGGAGGACACGCGGGCGGAGAACCGGCTCGCACCGGTGAGGGCGTACGGCTTGAAGGAGATCCAGTCGCCGTCGTCGGTGAAGCCGACGGTCCTGCCGCCCTCGGCAAGGCCGTGCGCGGCGGTCTCGATGCCGGACTGGGCGGTGAAGTGCTCGGCCTGGCGGTGGCGGGGTTGCAGGGTGCGCAGCGAGTGGCCGGTCAGGCCGCCGCTGTCGGTGTACTCGGCGTCGAAGACGCCGTAGAGGTTGGCGGCGCTGTCGTGCTCGCCGTCCTGGGGCACGGTGATGGTGCCGCTGCAGCCGCCTGCGGACGTGATGGCGTGGGTGTGACTGTCGTGACCGAGGAGGTAGGTGACCTTGACCTTGGCGCAGTCGACGGTGCCGTCCTCGGGGTCGGCGGCCTGTACGCGGAAAGGCACGGTGTCGCCGAAGGAGAACAGCTGGCCGTCGGCCGGCGTCTGCAGGGTGACCGTCGGCGCGGTGTTCCCTGCGGTGATCACCAGACTGGCCGTGCCGGTGAGCCCTTCGGGGTCCTTCACCGTGAGGGTGGGCCGGTAGGTGCCCTTCGTGGTGTACGTGTGGCTGGGATTCGCCTGCGTGGAGGTGGAGCCGTCGCCGAAGTCCCAGGAGTAGGTCAGGGTCCTGCCCTCGGGATCGCTGCTGCCCTGGGAGGAGAACTGCACGGTCAGCGGCAGGGCCCCGGATGTCTTGTCCGCGGCGGCCTTGGCGACCGGGTTGCGGTTGCTGCCCGCGATGTACTCGATGCGGTACAGCGCCTGGTTGTTGCTTCCGGTCCCGTAGTCCAGGACGTACAGCGCCCCGTCGGGTCCGAAGTCGGTGTCCATGACCTGGGTGCCGTCCCAGGGGAAGTCCTCGATGGTCCCGTACGAGCCGTCGCTCCTGACCTCCACGGACTTGATCCACTGGCGCCCGTACTCGGCGGCGAGGAAGTGCCCGTCCAGTGACTGCGGGAACTTGACCGGGGAGTCGAGGTCCGGGTCGTAGCGGTAGACCTCGCCGCCCATCGGTGACTCGGAGCCACCGCCGAACTCGGGGGGTGATCCGTCCCCGCCGTACCTGATCCAACTGGGTTTGGCGGGTGGCAGCTTCGCCTGGCCGGTGTTGCGGAAGGAGTTGTTCGCCGGGCCGCCCGCGCAGTCGTACTTGGCGCCGGAGGGGCCGTTGGGGAAGGCGTACTCGTTGTAGGTCTCGGCCGTGGTGTTGGTGCCCGTGCAGTAGGGCCAGCCGTAGTTGCCGGGGCCGGTGATGCGATCGAACTCGACCTGGCCGCCGGGGCCGCGGGTGGGGTCGGTGCCGCCCGCGTCGGGGCCGTAGTCGCCGAGGTACACGATCCCGGTGGCGCGGTCGACGGACATCCGGAACGGGTTGCGGAAGCCCATCGCGTAGATCTCGGGGCGCGTGCCGGGGGTGCCGGGCGGGAAGAGGTTGCCGGCCGGAACGGTGTAGCCGCCGTCGGCGGTGGGCTTGATGCGCAGCACCTTGCCGCGCAGGTCGTTGGTGTTGCCGGAGCTGCGCTGGGCGTCGAACTGCGGGTTGCGGTCGGTGCGTTCGTCGATCGGGGCGTACCCGGCCGAGTCGAAGGGGTTGGTGTCGTCCCCGGTGGTCAGGTAGAGGTTGCCGGCCGCGTCGAAGTCGATGTCCCCGCCGACGTGGCAGCATTGGCCGCGGTCGTTCTGGACCTCGAGGAGGACCTTCTCGCTGGCCAGGTCGAGGGTGTTGTCGCTCGTCAGGACGAAACGCGACAGGTTGAGGTGCCCTTTCCAGGGCGCGAAGTCGGCCGCGCTTCCGGTGGCCGGAGCGTCGCCGGCCGGTGTGGTGAGCTTCGGCGAGTAGTACGCGTAGACGTAGCGGTTGGCGGCGAACCCCGGGTCGGCCGCGATGCCCTGCAAGCCCTCTTCGTCGTGGGTGTAGACGTCGAGCTTGCCGGCCACCTTCGTGTTGCCCGCGGCGTCGGTGTGGCGGACGGTGCCGTCCCGTGCGGTGTGCAGGACCGAGCGGTCGGGCAGGACGGTCAGGGACATGGGCTCGCCCAGTTCGGCGGCGCCGGTGGCCAGTTGCACCTGTTGGTAATCGCCGGGCGGGATGTCCTGGGGCGCGGCTGCCGCGGGCGACGGCGGGGTCGCGGCGGCACCCGAGAGGACGAGCGCGAGGGCCGCCAGCCATCTGAGCCCCGAGCGCGGGCGCTGAGACATGACAGAGCTTTCCTTCCTGACGGTGGGGGAAGTCAGGCAAGGCGCGCGCCGGCCGCGCTTGCCGCGTGCATCAGCGGTGCTCGTCTGCAGAGTCGTCGACGGTGATCTCCTGCGGTATTTCGCAGCTCTGCAGGCCACTTGCATGCTGGCGACGGGTCACGAGTTTGTCAATCCTCTGGAAAAACACGCCAAGTAGCAAGGAGATCACGGCACTTCCGTGCACCTGACCCTGCGCATGCCATTGACAAACGAGCAGGGACTCAGAAATCTGTCGACCATCAGAACGCAAGGAAGCAAAAGATCACTGAAAAATACGTACACCTGCCGCGCGGTCGCCGAGCCCTCCGGCCCAACCTGCCGCTCGCAGGACCGCCACGGCCGGCGGCTCATGCCGCCACGGCCGGGTGCAGCCGCTGCTCCGGGCGGCAGCCGAACGCACCGACCGCCCAGTGCTACGGCGGCGTGGCCGGATCAGGCCGCGCGGGTGCGGTCACCTTCGGTGGCGTTCGGTCGGCGGACGGCGGCCGGTGGCGTGCCGCCGGACTCCTCGTCCCGCAGCACTCCCGCCGTGCGCAACCGGCGCCATTCGCGGGGCGAGTGGCCGTACGCCCCGCGGAACACCCGGCTGAAGTGGGCGGGGTTGACGAAACCCCAGCGCTGGCCGACCGCCGCCACCGCGGGCGCGGTGCTGCCGCCGCGGGCCAGCTCCCGCGCACACTCCTGAAGCCGACGGCGCTGGATGAGCCGGGCGACGGTGATGCCCTCCTCCTCGAAGAGCCGGTGCAGGTACCGCACGGAGATGTGGTGCGCCGCGGCGACGCTCTCCGGGGCCAGTTCCTGGTCTTCGAGGTGCCGGTCGATGTGGTCACGGATGCGCAGCACCAGATGTTCGCGCGCGCTGTCGGCACAACCGAACCGGCTCCGCTCCGCCACCAGCGTGCCGAACAGGTCCACCACACTCACCGCGAGCCGCCCGGCGACGGCCGGCGGGTAGGAGTGCGCCGAGCCGACCAGCGTCGCCAGGAACGGGGTGAGGATCGCGCCGAGCCCCTCCGTGGCGGAGACGGGCGTCGCGGTGATCCCGCGGATGTGTTCGTCGGGCACGCCCAGCGAGCGCCGGGGCAGGTGCACGACGCGGCTGGCGAACGGCTCCGGGAAGTCCAGGGTGTACGGGCGTGCGGTGTCGTAGACCACCAGCTCTCCCGCGCCGACGGCGGCGTGGCGGCCGTCCTGCAGGAGTGTCGCCGTGCCCGCCACCTGGATGTGGACCGCCACGAACGCCTCGGACGGGCTGTCGATGTGCGCGGCCGTACGGCTGATCCGCTGGGCGTCGGCCTCGACGCTGCACACGCGCAGGTGTCCCAGCCGGCCGCCGGTGATCCGCCCGCCGAGCGGGCGGCCGCCGCGCGGGACGACGGCCATCGGGACCAGGGCCCTGCCGATGGCGTCCCGCCAGTAGTCGAGTTTCTCGCGGTCGGGCACGGCTTCCGTCGACAGCACCAGGTCCACCTGGGTCTCCTCTCCGTCGGGACGAGCCAACCAGGCGGGCCGGGCGGATCACCAGGCACTCTCCAGGCAGAAAGTTCCCCGCACCGGCTGCCCGGACGGAGTGCGCCGACGGGACATCAGGGTGCGCCGAGAGGCAAGTACCGTACGTGCTCGGAGACTTATCGTGGTGGTTGGCACCGACCAGGGCGGGGCGGCTCGGGTCGGCACCGGCCACGACGCGTCGGGGCAGAGGTCAGTCCACGTCCAGACGGGCGAGGTGGGCGCGGGACCGTGCGACACATTCAGGGTCGGCGTCGGGGCCGAGCGCGACGCAGCGCGTGAACGCCTCGCGTGCCTCCGCCGGGCGCCCGGCCGCGAGGAGGGTCTCACCGAGCGCGATGAGGTAACGGCTCTCCAGGGCGGTGTTGCCCCGGGCGTGGCACAGGTCGACGGAGGTGCGCAGGTGATCGACCGCTTCTTCCCAGCGGCCCAGGCGCGCGTAGGTACGGCCGAGGCCCACGAGCACGCTGCCCCGGGTGAATTCGGCGATGTGCGGCTCTACGCGGTCACCGGCCTCTTCCAGCTCGTCCAGGGTCTCCTGGTAGGCGCCGACCGCTTCCTCGTGCAGCCCGGCCTTCTGCAGGTCGTAGGCGCGTTGGAGGAGGGCCTGGAGCACGCCGTGCGGCTCCCTCGCGGCACGGAACAGCGCGATGGACCGCTTGTTGTGGTCGGACGACAGGGCCGGCTCGCTCAGCAGACGGTAGGCCCAGCTGGCGTACTGAAGCGCCCATGCCTCCTGGACGGGGTCACCGGCGATGCGTGCGGCGGCGAGGGCCCGGGCGGAGTACTGGAGGCTGTCGCGTGGCCTGCCCTCGCACAGCAGCACGGCCCAGGCGTAGTAGTTCAGCTGGGTCGCTTCCAGCAGCGGGTCGCCGAGGGCCTCGGCGGAGCGGACAGCGGTGGCGAAGACCTCCGGCCAGTGGCCCCAGAAGATCCACTGGTCGGAGAACCAGTGCAGGGACTCGGCCACCTCGACCACGGTGGCGTGCTCGCCGTCCGCCGCGGCGGCACGCAGGGCGGCCAGCCAGTTCAGGCCCTCCGCCTGGAGCCATTCGCGGGCCTTCTCCGGGCTGGACAGGTCCACCGTCCCCGGCCAGGAGGGCGGCGGCGCGCCGTGACCGGGTTCGTACCACCGGCCGGCCACGACGGCGGTCTCGAGCAGCCAGCGGAACATCGACGTGCGGGCCCGCTCGGCGTCCTCGGGGCTCTCCTCGGCGATGAGCCGGGTGCGGGCGTACAGGGCGAGCAGGTCGTGGAGCCGGTAGCGGTCCCCGGCGGCGCCGAGCAGTCCGGCCTCGACCAGTTCCTCCAGGGTGTCCTCGGCGTCGAAGAGGTCCTGGCCGGTGAGCCGGGCGGCGCAGGCGGCGCTCGCGTCCGGGCCGGGGACCAGGGACAGGCGCCGGAACAGGCGGGCGGCCGCGGGTGTGAGCTGGCGGTACGACAGGTCGAAGGCGCCGGCCACCCGCAGGTCGCCGGCGGTCAGCGCGTCCAGCCGCCGTTCCTCCCGGGCCAGCCGGTCCGCCAGCCGGCGCAGGCTCCAGCCGGTACGGGTGGCCAGCCAGTTGCCCGCCACCCTGAGGGCGAGCGGCAGGTGTCCGCAGAGTCCGGCGACCTCGGTGAGGGCTTCCGGGTCGGCCGCCGCGCGTTCCTCGCCGACGAGGGAGGTCAGGAAGGCGGCGGACTCGGCGGGGCCGAGCCGGCCGAGTGGCAGCCGGTGCACGTTCTCCAGTCCGGTCAGCATGCGCCGGCTGGTCACCAGCGCCCACGTCCACCCCGTGCCCGGCAGCAGCGGCCGTACCTGGGCCTCGTCGCGGGCGTTGTCCAGCACCAGCAGGCAGCGGCGGTCGGCGAGCACCTGCCGGTAGAGGGCCGGATGGGCCTGCGCGCCGGCCTTCGCGAGGTCCCGGTCGGGTACGCCGAGCGCCTTGAGCACGCCGACCATCAGTTCGGCCGGGCCGGGCGGGGCGTCGTCCGTGCCGCGCAGGTCCACCATGAGCTGCCCGTCGGGGAAGCGGTCGGCGAGCCGGCGGGCGGCCCGCAGCGCGAGGGTCGTCTTGCCCATGCCGGGTGCGCCGGAGACGGCGACCACGACGGGCTGCCGCGCCGTGCCGTCGGCCCCGTCCGTGATGTCTCCCGGGGATTCGGCGAGCCGGGTCAGGCGCAGCAGTTCCTCCTCGCGGCCGACGAAGTCGTCGATGCCGCGTGGGAAGGAGCGCACACCGACGGGGTGGTACTCCGGGCTGCGCCCGGTACGGGCGGCCGCGAGCAGGCGTTCCCGGTCGGTGTCGTCGAGTCCCAGACCGTCCGCGAGCGCGGCCACGGTACGGCGTTGCGGGGCCGCCCGTCGTTTGCGTTCCAGGTCGCCGATGCCGCGGACGCTCACCCCGGATGCCTCGGCCAGCCCTTCGATGGTCAGCGACTTGGCCAACCGCAGTTCCCTCAGCAGCGTCCCGAACGTCCCGTCTTGTGCGGACATTCCCACCCCTTCCCCCGTCGTGTTACTTGAACATTCTATGAGGTGAGAGCCGGAGTCGATCAAAAAAACGAGACGGCGACGCTCGCCGCGGACGCCGCAGGCTGCCACGTCATGCCCCGGGAAAGGCAGTTGACGGCTGCAAGTCCACCGAAAATCGGCATGCCGTCGCCTAGGGCCTCGCCTCGGCGGCGCCCGGTTCCCGGGTGCCCGGACGGTGGGCCGGCGGGAGGGCGACGTACGCCACAGCCGCAAGGGTGGCCACGCCCGCCGCCAGCAGCAGAGTGCCCGGCAGGGACCAGGCCACGAGCGGTCCGGCGAGCGCCGCTCCGGACGCGAACCCGGTGATCTTCACGCTGGCGCCGGTGGTGAAGATCTGGCCGCGCACGTGCTCCGGGGCCTCCCGGTGACGCACCGCGAACAGGGCGGTGAGCTGTGGACCTTCACCTGTTCCGGCCACCAGCAGGGCCAGCACGAGCGCGGCCGGCCGGCCCAGCGCCGCCAGGGTGAACGCGCCGGCCTGGACCAGGGCGCCGGCCCAGACGATCGTGTCCGGGGCGACCGCCCGCGGGAACCGCGCGAGGACGGCGTTGGCGGCCAGGGCGGCGATGGCCGTGCAGGAGAGCAGCAGCGCCCCGCGGCCGGCTCCGCCGAGGGTGCGCTCGCCCAGGACCGGGAGGCAGGCCGCCAGCATGCCCTGAGCGGCACAGCACCCGACGGAGGTCAGGGTCGCCCGGGCCAGGCACCGGTTCTCGGCGATGACGCGCATCCCGGCGGTGAGGTCGCTCGCCAGCGAGCCTGCCCGCATGTCGCGGGCCGGGCCGGGACGGGCGGGCAGGCTCCACGCGGCGGGCGCGGCGGCGCCGATGAGCAGCGCGGCGCCCACCACGGCCGCCGGCGCCCCCAGCACCTGTGCCGCGCCGCCGGCGAGAACCGGGCCGGCCAGGCTCGCCACGGCGAAGGTCATGGCGTCGAGCGCGTTCGCCCGAGGCAGCCGGTCGCCGGCCACCACGCGGGACAGCTGTCCCGTCCAGCCGCCCGAGAGCGCCGGTCCGAGCAGTCCGGTCACCACCGCGATCAGGACCGTGACGGCGAACGGAAGCCGGCCGAGCCCCACCAGGATCACCGCCAGTCCCGTCCCGTACATGACGAGGGCTCCCGCCAGCAGGCGCCCGGGCCGCTTGCGCCGGTCGAGCAGGGCCCCGAGCACCGGTCCCCCCGCCGCCGCGGCCACCGTGATCCCGGCGAGCAGCGACGAGGCTTGCGCGGCCGACCCGGCGAGGGCGAAGCCGGCCAGCGTCAGTGCCGGACCGGACATCTCGTCCCCGGCCCGGGCAGCGAGCGCTCCCGTGAGATAAGAGCCCATGGAGTAACGCCTTTTCACCCGCGAGACGTTACGAAAGTAACTCAAAACTTCGCAATAGGCGTTACATTGCGCAGGTGCCCCACATCCATGACGACTGGTCCACCCGGCACTCCGTGCCGACCATGGCCCGACGCACCGCCGCCCTCGTCAACGCTCTCGCCGGAGACCGCCCCGACCCCGGCGAAGTCGCCGCGGTGCTGCGCGCGTACGGCGAGACGGACCCCGTCGGCCTCACCTCCCGTGAGGTCGCACGGATGCGCGCGGCCGCCGACCTGCTGCGGGAGGTCTTCTCCGCCGAGCACACCGACGACGCCGCCGCCGTCCTCAACCGCCTCCTGCGGGAGCACACCGGTCCGGTCCGGCTGACCTCGCACGGTGGCAGCACCCCGTGGCATCCCCACCTCGACCACGACGACGACGCGCCCTGGGACGCGTGGTTCCTCGCCTCGTCCTGCATGGCCCTGACCGTCCTGCTCTGGGACCGCCAACTCCCGCCCGGCAGGATCTGCGCGTCGGCCGGCTGCCGGGACGTCTTCATCACCCAGGGCCGCGGCCCCGAACGGCGTTACTGCTCCCGCCGCTGCGCGACCCGCGAACGGGTCGCGGCGCATCGGCGCGCCCGCGAAGCCCGGTGAGGGCCGCACGACGTCCGGCAGCACGGTTGCGCCCTTCTCTCCGGACACGTCGCGGACGCGCGGGGAGCAACCGTCATCGCCTCCCTCCGGTCGGCGCAGGGCGGGACCCCGGCGGGTCTGGAGGTGGACGCCGGCCCACCGGCCGTTGCTCGTGCCGCGTCCGTATGCTCCGGGCATGAAACTTTTCCGGTCGCGCGGCCGACGCGACGTCGGGCAGACGGCGCCGTCCCCGTTGGCCCAGGCCATGGTTCTGTATCGGGCCGGGCGTCATGCCGAGGCGGAGGCCGAGGCGCGTGCGGTGGCCGCCGCCCGGTCCCGGCTGCCCGACGACCCGCAGGCGGCGCTGGCGCTGAGCATCGCCGCGCTCGCGACGGGTGCCCAGGGCCGCCACGACGAGGCCGTCGCCGCGTACGACGGACTGCTGCCAGTGTTCGGCAGGGTCTTCGGCGCCGAACACCCGCAGACCCTGAAGCTGCGCTCGGACCGCGCCCAGGCGCTGAGCGCGGTCGCCCGGCACGCCGAATGCGAGGCGGAGTGCGCGGCCGTGGCGCGGATCGCCGCCCGCGGCACGGGACCGCAGGCACCGCTCCTGGCGGCGGCCGCCCGCAACGGACAGATCTTCGCCCTGAACGCGCGGGGTCGTCACGCCGAGGCCGAGACGCTCGCCCGTGAAGCCCTGGCCGCCCACCGCGAACAGGACCGGTTCGCCCTCGTCCTGCGGCTCGGCCTGGCCCGCAGCCTGAGCGGCCAGGGCCGGTACGAGGAGGCTCTCGCCGAGGCCGAGCGCGCCGACGGGCTGCGCCGCGGCCTGCCCGAGGATCAGCGCCGCCCGGAGACCGGCGCCGTCGAGTTGGCCGTGGCCACCGCTCTCCTGGGGCTGGACCGTGCCGCCGAGGCCCGCGCCCTGGCCGTGACCGCCCACGACTCCTGCCGGACCGTCTTCGGCCCGGCCCATCGCCGCACCGTCGAAGCCCAGGGGCTGCTCGACCGCATCGACGGCGGCTGACCGGGCCGACCGCACCGGCAACGGCACCAGCACCAGCACCAGCACCAGCACCGAGTGAGCCCCTGGAGCCGTCGGCTTGCCCTCACTCACAAGAGGGATCGTCACGGTGAGCCTTCGCCACGCCGGCGGCCTCGTCGGCCCCGTGTGCCGCACGAGACGGCGTGCGCGGGGCTGTGCGGCGGGGCGATGCGCCCGAACTCACCCGTGAGTAGCCTGAGTTCACCAGCCCGGCCGATGAGGGACGGGCACACGGGGAGGGGTGCCGGGTGCGGTTCGGGGCGTGGGTCGTGGAGGAAGAGCTGGGGCGCGGTGGCATGGGCGTGGTCTACGCGGCCGTGCACACGGAAAGCGGCGAGCGCCACGCGTTGAAGGTCATCCACGCGCCCGCGGGGGCCGACCAGGAGGTGGCCCGTTTCTCCCGTGAGGTACGCGTCTGCATGGCGCTGCGTCATCCGCACGTGGTGCGCGTGGTGGGGGTGGAGCGCACGGGGCCGGGGGACGGCGCCGCACCGGCGGAGGACGAACCCTGCTTCCTCGTCATGGAGTTGTGCGAGGGCGGCAGCCTCGCCGACCGGGTGCGGCGGGACGGACCGCTGCCCGTGCGTGAGGCCCTGGACCTCTTCGACGGTGTTCTCGCCGGGCTCGGCCGCATCCACCAGGAGCACGGCTTCGTCCATCGCGACATCAAGCCGCACAACATCCTGCTGGCGTCCGGTCCCGACGGGCGGACCACGGCCAAGCTCGCCGATTTCGGCCTGGCCAAGGCGTACGACAGCGCGGGTCTGAGCGGGCTGACCCGCACCGGCGCGGTCATGGGCACTCCGGCCTTCATGCCGAGGGCTCAGCTGATCAACTACAAGTACGCGACGCCCGAGGTCGACGTGTGGTCCACCGCCGCCTCGCTCTACCACGTCCTCACCGGCGCCACGCCGCGTGATCTCCCACCGGGCTGGGACCCCTGGCTGGCCGTGGCCACCAGTCCCGTCGTGCCCGTCGGCAAGCGGGGGGTGAAGCTGCCGCGGACGGTGTGCGAGGTCCTCGACCACGCGCTCAGTGAGGAACCCGACGGAGGTTTCCGGACCGCCGAGGCGCTGCGCGCCGCACTCAAGGGGAGCTGAGATGGAAGCGGGCAGCACCTTCCTGGCGGAGTTCACGGTGGAACGGCCGCTGGGCAGCGGGGGGTTCGCCGGTGTCGTACTGGTCCGTTCGCGCCGTACCGGCGAACGGTACGCGGTCAAGCGTCTGCACAGCGCCGATCCGGCGCACCAGGGCAGACTCCTCGCGGAGGTGCAGCGCTGGATCGACCTGCCTGCCCACCCGCACATCTCGCCCTGCCGGTTCGCCCGCAGTCTCGGCGACGAGGTCGCCGTCTTCAGCGAGTACGCTCCCGGCGGCTCGCTGGCCGACCGGCTGCGCTCCGGCGCGCTGCACGAGGGCGGTGAACGTGCCGCGCTGCGTCGTGTGCTGACGGCAGCGGCCCAGTCCGCGTGGGGACTCGCGGCCGCGCACGAGGGCGGGCTGCTGCACCTGGACGTCAAGCCGGCCAACCTGCTGGTCGACGGGCACGGCACGGTACGGCTGACCGACTTCGGACTGGCCGCGGCGCCGGCCTGGGGCGAGGAGCAGCGCCTGCAACTCGAGGCGGTGGTCCAGTACGTCACCGCCCTGCCGGGTACCGGCGAAGCGGACCGCGAGCTGATGCGGAGCATCCTGCGTCAGGAGCTGCACCCGTCGCGTCCCGGTTCCAAGGCCTCCCTCCAGGTCTCCGGCGCCGCCGCCGGCACACCCGCGTACGCGTCGCCCGAACAGGCCGAGGGACGGCGGGTCGGCGTCCCGGCGGATGTGTGGAGCTGGGCGGTGACCGTCCTGGAACTCCTGGTGGGCGAGCGCACCTGGCCGTCGGGGACGGTGGCGGGCCTGGTGCTGCAGGCCGCCCGGACCCGGCCCCTGACGCCGCGGTCGCTGCGGGTGCCGCCCGCGCTGGCCGACCTGCTGGAGCGCTGCTTCCGCAAGGAACCCGCCGAACGCCCGCACCCCCTCGGGGAGATCGCCGATTCCGTCCTGCGGATCGCGGAGGAGGAAACCGGCGAGCCCCTCGCGGTGGGCCGCCCTCCCCAGGCCTCGACCGCCGCGGGCGGGAGGGAGGCGCGGTACGAGCGGCGCGCCCCCGGCGGCGGAACGTGGAGCGACCCGCGCGGCCTGCTGCACTACGCCTACCGCGCCGCGGGCCTCGACGAGCGGGCGGCCGTGGACTTCTGGCCGCTCGACGTGGGCGGACCGCGCGCCCAGCTGCTCGGCGACCTGCGCGCCCTGCGGGAAGCCCGGCGCGTGCTCGACGGCCTGCCCGGGCAACGGCGGGACGCTGCGGAGACGGTGTACGCGCGCGGCCGGTGCGTGGCGGAGACGGGCCGGGTGCTCGAAGCGCTCGGCGACACCGACGGTGCCCTCGCGCACTACCGGACGGCCGCCGACCTCGTCGGCCCCCTGGGCGACGATCACGGCCGTCTGCTGTCGGTCGTCCTCGGCTCGCTGTGCCGCCTCCAGCGCCGCACCGGCGACCTGGCCGCCGCCCTCGACACCGCCGAGCGCGCCGTGGCCCTGGCCCGGAGCCTGCCGGGCGGGCCGCAGGACCGCAACGCCCTGGGCCACGCCCTGCTGCTGGAGGCGACCGTCCTCAGCGACAGGGCCGGCCGGGGCGCCAGGCGGCTACAAGGGGCCCTGGCGGCGCGGGCGGTCGAGCTGTACGAGGCCTCCGCCGAGGAGTTCGCCAGGTCCGACGACCCGCTCGACGTCGTACCCACCCTGATGAACCTCGCCGCCCTGGAGGGGGCGCGCAGCAACGAGCTGCGCGCCGCCGAGCTGTGGCGGAGGGTCGACACACTCCTGGACGAGCGTCTCGACCGGGCGCCGGCGGACCGGCACGCGCGCGAGCTGCGTGCGGCCGTCTTCGTCCAGCAGGCGCGGGGAGGGGCCTCGGGGCATGCGGCCGCCGCGGTCGAGGTGCTCACCCCCATGGTGCGGGACGAGGGCATGCACCAACTGGCCGGACGCCTGGGCGAGGCGCTGATCCTGCGCGGGCGGGACGAGGAGGCGGCCGGCCGGGTGCATGCCGCGCGCGACAGTTACGCCGAAGCGGTGCGCCACCTGGAGCAGGCCGTGCTGCTGGCCGGCGACGCCGCCGACGCGGACCACCTGGCCCGCGCCCATGACACCCTGGCCCAGTTGGTGGGGGTCCTGGAGGATCCGGTGCGCGGGCTGGAACACGCGCGCACCTCGCTCGACCTGTGGCGCCGACTCACCGCGCTGGACGGTCTGGCCGTCTGGGGCCACAGGTTCGTCCACGCGCTGACCAAGCTCGCCCTCGTCGCGCTCGACGCCGATGCGCCGGAGGAGGCCGAGCGCTGTCTCACCGAGGCGCTGGAGGTCCTCGCCGCGCCGGAGTACGCCGACAACGCGCCCGTGCCCGACCCGGACGCGGCGGCCGTCCACCGCTTCCGGGCGGTGTGGCTGCGGCGCACCGGCCGGGCGCAGGAAGCGCTGGAAGCCTGCGGCCGGGCCCTCGAGTGCCTGGGCGCTTCCGGTGACACGGCGGGCGGGGCGGACGACGCCGACCCGGCCCTGCGACCGGCGACGGCCGACATGTACGTGCTGACCCTGGAGACGCTGGCCGCGGCGTACGGCGACCTCGGGGCGTACGAGCCGGCCCTGCGGGCACAGGAGGCGGCGCACGCCGCGCTCGGCCGGTCGGCCGGCGCCGACGCCGACGCCGCGTCGGCGGAGCCGGCGCAGAGCGCCCAGCGTCTGGCCAACTCGCTCCTGCTGTACGGCCTGCACGCGGAGGCGGCCCGGGCCGCGCGCGGTGCCGTCGACCAGTACACGGCGCTGATCGCCCAGGGCCGGGGCGACCTCGCCGCGGAAGCCTCCCGGGTGACCGGCGTGCTCGCGACCGCCCTGCTCTGTCTCGGCGACCTCGAAGGGGCCGAGCGCGCCCTGGAGCAGACGCTGTCCCGGCACGGCCGTCTGGCCACCGACGATCCGGCCCTCGGCCGCGCCGTCCGCTTCGCCGACCGCTGGCTGCCCGACTCGTCGGAGCCCGCCCACCGCAGGGGCCCCGACCTGCACGCCTTCATGTTCGAGGCACTGCGCGAGCAGCAGCGGGAGCTGCGCGCGCTGCTCGCCGTCACGTCCGCCGGTCTGCCCGCGCAACTCGCCGCGCTCGAGCGCGAGATGGGCTCGGCGTCCGAGATCGGGGCCCAGGCTTCGCCACGCGACGCCTCCGTGCTGCTCGACCAGGTCGTGGGCAAGCTCGTCTGGCTCAGCACCAGGCATCCCGGTGCGAGCGTCGAGCACCTGTGCGGGGAGGCGGCTCTCCGGCTCGGTGCCTTCGCCATGAGGTGCGGTCGCGACGCGGCCGCCATGAGCGGTTTCGGCAGGGGGATCGCCGCCTTTCGCACCCTGGTCGTGGAGTACGGGCGGCGCGATCTCGTCGACCGGTACCTGCGGGCGCTGTCCGCACCGGTCCTGCTGCACGGCACGCGCGGGGACACGGCGTCGGTGCGTGCCGCGCTGCGTGAACTCGAGGCGCAGGCGCGGCTCCACGACCGCCGCAACGCCGCCCGCCGGGTCGAGCACGCTCGCGCCGACCTCGCGAAACTCGGCGTGCGCCTCTCTTAGGAGGCGGTGGCCCGCAGCCACAGCGGGGCGCCCACGAGGATGCGCCGGGTGCCGTTCAGTTCCGGCTCGTGCCGGAAGTCCCAGCGGTCCGGGGTGAGCGTGACGTCCTTGTAGACGACGGCCGCGTACTGACAGCACTCGATGCCCGCGACGGTGTAGGCGCGGGTCTCGGGGCGGCCCGGATGCCCGGACGAGGCGGTGTGTGTGCCTTGGTACAGCGCGGCTTTCAGCGCCTCGACGGCGACGGACTCGTCGTCGTAGGAACGGGGGATCCTCGCTCCCCGGGTGGCGACGAGTTGCTGGACGGCGGGAGCGGCGGACGACGTCCACCCGGTGGCCTGGTCCTGCGGCGCTGTGTACCCCGTCAGGTTGCCGAGGCTGCCGAACAGGCACAGGTCCACTCGGTGCCCGCGCCTGCTGTGCGTGCGGACATGCACCAGACACGACTCCTGATGCGGGCCGTCCTCCGTGGCGGGACCCCACCGCTGGAACTCGGTGATGTCGGCCCGTCCGCGGCCCTGCACGAGATGGAGGGGTCCGGGGGTGTCGAGGTCGGAGACAAGTGCGTCGCCCAGCTTCTTCGAGACCTTCTTCATGATCTCGAAGCGGGTCACCTTGCCGCGTTCGTGACCGCTCAGTTCGACTCCCGCACCACCGGCACCGACCTTGACGACCGACTTGAGGCGGGGACCGACACGGATGCCGTTGGAATCGATCACCTCCTCGACGAGTCGCTCGGACCAGTACACGATCCTGCCCGCCGGCGTTCTGGGCATCGCTCGACCTCCGCGCAGCTCCGGCCCGCCACGAAGGAGAGGCCGCCGGTACAGGAAGACGATCGGTGCGCGGCTGAAGTTCCCGCCGGGGCGCCGAGCGGTCCCCGCCCGACCCGCGTCCTGTCCCGACCGGGAAACGGATACGCCCGCACCGGCAACGCCGTGACCAGTCAGACGCGCAAGGCCCTGTACGACAAGGCCCGGACGTCCTAGCCGGGCAGCCGGGGGCTGTCCTGGTTGCCGCGCCCTTCCAGAAGGCCGGTGACCTGAGGGGCGACGACCTCCCACGCGGCGTCCGGCAGGTCACCGAGCGCCGTCCCGCGCAACGCGTGAAGGGCCTGTTCGGTGCCGGTGTCACCAGTGGTGGCGCCGCTGACCACGTCGTAGCCGTCGCGGACGGCGACCAGGAGGCGGCTGCCCGCGCCGTCACCGGCATGCAGCGCCGAGGCGACGACGAGCGGCGGCGCCCCGCCCGCCTCGGCCGGCAGCTTGCGGTACGCGGAGGCGATCGGCGCACGCCACTGGAGGCTGAGCAGCGCGGGGCGCTTGGCCACCACTTCGGCCAGGTCCGTCTCGTGCACGCCGTCGGCGTCCAGCACCGTCGCCCGGGCGTCCAGGACCAGCGCCGCGGGCAGCAGACAGCGCAGTGTGCTGCCGACGAGGTTGCCACCGACCGTCGCCGTCCGCCGTACGGCGCCGGTGCCCACCGTGGCGGCCGCCAGGCGCAGGACGTCGGGCACCCGGTCGTCGATCCGGTGCAGGACCACGGCGGCGCCCACGGCCTCCCGCCCGATGACGTTGGCTGGCGGCAACTCACGCAGCGACACGGCCAGTTCGGGGAAGCCGTCGCGTTGCCAGGTGGCCCAGACGAGGGTCGCGCCGCCGATCGGCACAGCGCCAGCGGCCAGACACTCCTGCGCTTCGGACACGGATGTGGGCAGACGCAACAGCACAGCGGCCGACCTGCCTTCCTGAGGAGTTGGGGACGGGCGGACGAACCGTTGGCCACCGTCGCGCCGACAGTCGCAGTCTTCTCGCACCGGCGGGGGCGCGTCCAGGGCTCACGCGCGCACGCCGTGCGCCCTATGACCCTTGATGTACCGGGTGTGTCCCGTGAGGGCCGGGGCGGGGTGACGCACGGGCGGGCTCAGGGTGCCGCCGCCCGGTCGACGGAGTCCGGTACGAGCGGGCCGGCGGTGGAGTCGAAGGCGTGGGTCACCTCGGGCCGTGTGCCCGGGACGAGCAGTTCCCTGGCCCGCTCCTCGTCCCGGCGGTCGGTGCCGGTCAGGCGGGCGTGGTGCTGGGCGAGGTGGTCCGACCAGGAGGCGACCAGGTAGTTCTCGACGAAGCGTTCCGGGTCGCCGCCGTCCTGGTACAGCCCCCAGGTGAGCGCCCCCGTACGACGCCGGGAGCGGGCGACCCGGGTCATGCGGGCGGTGAACTCGGCGCGGTCCCGCGGTCCGACCCGGTAGACGACGGAGACCAGCACCGGACCGTCCGCCGCACCGGGCTCGAACAGCAGCGGAGGGGTGGGCCAGTGGTCGGACGGTGAAGGGTCGAGGCCCTCGGTGCCGTGCAGCGGCCGGCGGTGGCCGAGGGCCACGCCGACCAGCAGCGAGGCCCCGGCGATCAGCAGGGCGGCGGTGAGCCCGAGCCAGTCGGCCACCACGCCCCACAGCGGTGCGGCCAGGGCCTGTCCGCCCTGGAAGACCAGCAGGTAGACGGCGAGACCACGGGCCCTGACCCAGCCCGGCAGCCGCGTCTGCACGGCCGCGTTGAGGGTGGACAGCACGCCGATCCAGGCGACCCCGGCGGGCAGCAGCACCAGCACCACCAGCCACGGCACCCGGACCGTGGCCAGCACCGCCAGGACGCCGGCGAAGACCAGCGCACCGGCGGTGAGCGTGCCGCCGGCACCGAGCGCGCGGCGGGCGCGGGGCAGCACGAACGCCCCGGCCACGGCTCCCGCTCCCACCGCCGCCAGCAGCAGCCCGTACCCGCCCGAGCCGAGGCCGAGGAAGCGGTACGCGCTCAGCGGCAGCAGCGACCACAGGGCGGCGCCGCCGGGGACGAACAGCAGCGTGCGCAGCAGCACGCGGCGTACGCCGGGCGCGTTCCACACATAGCGGCGGCCTGCGTACAGCGCGGCCAGCAAGGGTTCGTCGCCGACGCCGGCGGGCCTCGAGGAGGGCGCGGGCCTCCACAGCAGCAGGACGGCGGCGATGCCGAGGTACGAGACCGCGTTGAAGGCGAACACCCAGCCCACGCCCGCCACCGCGACCACAGCCCCGCCGATCGCCGGTCCGACGGCCCGGGCCAGGTTCATGTTCACCGCGCCCAGTGCGGCCGCCTGCCCGAGCCGCCGCCGTTCCACCAGCTCCGGCTGGATCGCCTGCCAGGCCGGGCCCATCAGGGCGGTACCGCAGCCCAGCAGGAAGGTCAGGGCGAGCAGGAGCGTCGGCGTCAGCGCGCCGGTGAACGCCAGCACGGTCAGCACGGTGGAGACCGTGAGCATCGCGCCCTGCGCGGCGAGCAGCACCGAGCGGCGGTCGAAGCGGTCGGCGACCACGCCGGCGGGCAGGGCCAGCAGGACGACGGGCAGGCTGGACGCGGTCTGCACGAGCGTCAGCAGGGCCGCGTCGCTTCCGATCAGCAGCCACTGTGCGCCCACCGTCTGCATCCAGCTGCCGACGTTGGACACCAACTGGGCGATCCACAGCGCCCGGAACACGCGGGCCGCGAGGGGCGCCCAGGGGGACTCCGACGGGGTGGTCGGCGATGGTGAGGAGGCGGCGCTCATACCGGTCCAGGGGGGTGCGGGGGCGGGAGGCGGGTGCGTCCGCCGATGCTGACCGTAGGCGGGCGCGCACGCGGGAAGTTGACCGGGAGCGCACCGGTTGTGGCCCCACAGCGCCCGGGCACCAGTGCGGTGCCCGCCGAAACACGTTTCCCGCCGTCGGGGAGTCGGCCTACTGTGGCGGCGTGACGCCTCAGATGATCATTCTCAACGGTGGTTCCAGCTCCGGGAAGTCCGGGCTGGTGCGGTGCCTGCAGGCCGTACTGCCCGGTGCCTGGCTGGCGTTCGGGATCGACTCGCTCGTCGACGCGCTGCCGGTGAGGATGCGGACGGCGGACGAGGGCATCACGTTCGCGGACGACGGCGCGGTGAGCGTCGGAGCGGACTTCCGCGCCCTGGAGGCCGCCTGGGCCGAGGGCATCGCGGCCATGGTCCGGGCGGGCGCTCGGGTCATCGTCGACGACGTCTTCCTCGGTGGGGCGGCCTCCCAGGAGCGGTGGCGGAAGGCCGTGGGCCCACTGGCCGTCCTGTGGGTCGGCGTCAGGTGTGACGGCGCGGTCGCCGCCGGGCGTGAGATCGCGCGAGGGGACCGGCCCCAGGGCATGGCCGCGGCACAGGCGGACCTGGTGCACCGGGGAGTCGTCTACGACCTGGAGGTGGACACGACGCACACCGAGTCCCTGGTGTGCGCGCAGCTCATCGCCGACCGGGTCGGCTGACGACGGACCGGGGTGCGGCGGGACGGGCGCGGTGCCCGCATCCGCGCCGTCCTCAGGGGTGCGGACGCGCCCAGTCCGCGGCGCCGGCCGAGAGGCGGTGGGTGGTCACCGAGGTGAGCGCGAGGCACAGCAGGGCCAGGCCCAGCGTGAGGACCACGTGGCCGTGCAGGATCAGCAGGGCTCCGGCGAGGGCGCCGGTGAACATGGCGAGGACGGACAGGATCCGCCGTCCGGGACGAGGTGTCTCGCCGCCCGCCGCGGAGGAGTCCGCGGCCAGCCCGGTCAGCGTCAGGGTCAGCACGGTCGTGGTCAGGTCGGGCACGCCGAGGCGGCGGGCGACGGCGTTCTGCAGCCCCATGCCGAGGCCCAGGAACACGATCAGCGTGTACTGGACGCCGGTGGTGACGCGGCCCCCGGTCCAGGCGGCCACGGCCACCGTGACGGCGACCAGGACCGCCTGGACGCCGGTGGCCGTCCGGAGCAGGTGCCCGCGGTGCGCCGCGAACCGTGTGCCGAGCCGGCCTCCGGCGAGCGCCCCGGCGAGGAACGCCGCCAGCGACACGACGGAGGCGAGCGCGGACAGGTTGGCGGCGCCCGCCAGCGCGAACCCGAGGAAGACGACGTTGCCGGTCATGTTGGCGACGAAGACGTGCCCGAGCGCGAGATAACTGACCGCGTCGACCAGGCCGGTGACCACCGTCAGGGCCAGCATCAGCGGGGGCAGCGGACCGTGCCGGTCCCCCGCGGGCGGTACGAGCGTACGGGCCGCGTCAGTCAGTAGCCGGCGCATACGGCGTCCCTTCGGCCGGGGTGGACACACGGTGCAGCAGCGCCCGGGCGAGCAGGCCGCTCGTCGGGCCGATCACGATCGCCGCCAGGCCGATCCACACCGGCCGGCCGGTGATGCCCAGCGCCCCGTCGAGGGACCACCGGCCGGGCCCGGTGAGGGCCAGTGCCGCGCAGACGACGAGGACGAGCGGGTACTCGTAGCCGTCGTTCTGCACCCACAGCCCGTGGGAGCGTTTGACGGTGCCCGCGACCGTCATCACGCCCATGGCGGCCGTCGCCGCGAGGGGCGTGAGCAGCCCGGCGGTCAGGAACAGGCCGGCGCCGATCTGACTGGCTCCCGCGACGACGGCGGTGAGCCGGCCGCCGCGGAACCCGTCGTGGCGGAACTCCTCGGTGCCGCCCGCCAAGCCATGGCCTCCTAGGTGGAAGCTCACCTTCTGCACTCCGTGCCCGGCGATGAGCAGTCCCACCACCAGCCGGAGGACCAGCAGTCCCGTGTTCATCTTCTCCTGCCTGTTCCTGACGGGGTGTGCCGAGGTCAGCGGGCTCAGCCGGCCGCGTGCTCGCCGATGAAGGCCTGCGCGTAGACGAGGCCGAGGCCGTAGGTGCCGCCGTGCTCCTTCACCACGTCCGTCACCGGAACGTAGGTCTCCGAGCGGGCCCAGTCGCGCTGCAGCTCCAGCAGCACCTGCACCCAGGTGACCGGGACCGCGCCGGCCTGGATCATGCGCTGGACCGCGTGTTCGTGGGCCTGCGGGCTGACACCGCCGGAGGCGTCGGTGACGACGTACACCTCGTAGCCCTGGGAGAGGGCGGAGAGCGTGGGCAGGACGACGCACACCTCGGTCCACAGACCGGCTATCACGAGCTTCTGCCGGCCGGTGGCCTTGACCGCCTCGACGAACGCGGGGTCCTCCCAGGCGTTCATGGTGGTGCGGTCGATGATCTTCTGCTCGGGGAAGACGCCGGCGAGCTGCGGCATGATCGGCCCGGAGAAGGACTCGGCGGCCACGGTGCTCAGCACGACCGGCACGTCGAACACCTTGGCGGCCTTGGCCAGCCCCAGGGTGGAGTTGATGATCGCGGTGCGGTCGCCGCTGCCGGTGCCGAAGAACATCTGCGGCTGGTGGTCCACGAACAGCACGGCGCAGTTGGCCGGGGTGAGCAGGTCGGGGCTGGGAGCGGAGGTGACCTCGTTGACGTCGACCATGGCAGGGCCTTTCGGGTGAGTGAGTGGTCCGCGGGGCGGCACTGAGGAAGCAGGGGTGGGGCGGAGGGTCGCCGAGGGTGCTGGGGCAGGGGTCTCAGAGGACGAAGCAGGGGTCGAAGGGTGTGTCCGCGGCGTCCTCGATCAGGCCGCGCCGGACGCGCCAGGCCCGGTGCCGCTCCGACTCGGCGACGGCCTCACCGATCAGTTCGGCCTGGCGGACGCCCGCGGAGCGTGCGGCACCGGGCCGGGACGCCTGGTAGCCGCCGTAGTGCGCGACCGGGCTCCAGCCGGGGCTGACGGGCGGGAGTTCCTCGTCGAGGCCCTCGTACTCGGCGGCGCCGTACACGATCCGGCCGCCGGTGACGGTGAGCAGGGACTCGATGTGCGCGATGTCCGGCTCGGGCACGGTGAAGTAGTCGTCGGACAGCACCGCGAGGTCCGCGTAAGCGCCCGGGCGCAGCACGCCCTTGACCTCGTCCTCGCCGGTGAGGACGGCGCCGGCGCGGGTGAACATCTCCAACGCGGTCGTCCGGTCGACCCGGTTCGCCGGCGGGCGCAGCGGAAGGTCACCGACGGTACGGCCGCTGACCAGCCAGTGCAGGGCGACCCAGGGGTTGTAGGTGGAGACCCGGGTGGCGTCCGTGCCGGCGCCCACCGTCAGGCCGCGTTCCAGCATCGCGCGGATCGGCGGGGCGTCGGCGGCGGCTCCGGGGCCGTAGCGGCGCAGGAACGCCTCGCCCTGGAAGGAGAGCCGGTTCTGCACGGACATCGCGCCGCCGAGCGCGGCGATCCGGTCCAGGCTCGCCGGGGACACGGTCTCCGCGTGGTCGAACAGCCACCGGTTGCCGGCCGGGAAGAGCCCGTCCGCGGCCAGTTTCTCGAAGACGGCGAGATCCCGGTGGATGGTCTCGTCGTACGTGGCGTGCAGCCGGAAACCCCAGCCGTTCTCCATCAGCAGGCGTACCGCTTTCTCGAACTCGGTCTCGTAGCCGGGTGCGAGTTCGGGGCGCGGCTGGCCGAAGTTCTCGAAATCGGCGGCCGCCCAGGTGAGATTCTCGCCCGCGCCGTTGAGCCGTAGCCAGGCGTCGCCGTCCTCGGGACGGGCGATGTCGATCCAGCGGGCGAGGTCGGCCAGTTCCTGCCCGGCGGTCTGCGGGAAGAGGTGATAGGCGATCCGCAGTGACAGCTGGCCGGATTTGGCCAGTTCCCTCACGGTGCCGTAGTTCTCGGGAAAGTTCTGGAATCCGCCTGCCGCGTCGATGGCGGAGGTCAGTCCGAACCTGTTCAGTTCGCGCAGGAAATGCCGGGTGGAAATTCTCTGGTCCTCGCCCCGGAGTACCGGCGCTTTCGCCAGGGTCGAGTACAGGATCAGGGCGCTGGGCGCGGCCAGCAGCATGCCCGTGGGCTCCCCGTCCCGGCCGCGCACGATCTGCCCGCCCTTGGGATCGGGTGTGTCCCTGCCGTATCCGGCGGCCTTGAGTGCCGCGCGGTTGAGCACGGCCGACTGGTACAGGTGCAGGACGAAGACCGGCGTGTCCGGGGCGGCCGCGTTCAGCTCGGCCACGGTGGGCAGCCGCCGTTCGGCGAACTGCTCGGCCGACCAGCCGCCCACCACCCGCACCCACTGGCCCTTGGGAGTGCGTGCGGCCTGCTCGCGCAGCATGGCCAGGCCCTGGCGCAGCGTGGGGACGCCGTCCCAGCGCAGCTCGAGTACGTAGTTCAGGCCGCCGCGGATCACATGCAGATGGGCGTCGTTGAGCCCCGGAACCACCCGTCGGCCGAGGGCGTCCACCACCCGCGTGTCCGCGCCGACGTGCGGGGCGATGTCCTGGTCGTCGCCGACGACCGTGATGACCCCGTCCCGGACGGCGATCGCCCCGGCCTGCGGGCGGCCCGGGTCGCCCGTGTGGACCTTGGCGTTGCGGACGACCAGGTCCGCGGGATCGTCGGTGGCTCGGGGCACGAGTCCACCGGCCGGCATGGATGACACGTTTTCAGGACCCCTTCGGGACGAACGGAGAATGCACGGGCCGACGGCGGGCCGCTGTGCCGTCACGTTAGGTCCGGCGGTTTCCGTCGTGTTTCCTCTCCGCGCACCGGGTCGTTTCCCACAGTGCACCGGGTCTACGGCCCGGAGAATCCGTGCACTGCGGGTACACCGGCTGTACGCTCACGGGCAATTGCCCTGCGCTCGGCCGGTTTACGGTGGCGTTCAGCGGCGCCGGACCAGTCAGTGACAAGTCCGGCTCGTGTGCCGGATCTTCCGGCAGCCCAGGGAATACAAGGAGAATCGATGTCCGATGTCGTAGCGCCGGTGAGTCCGGTACTGGAATCCGCCGCAGCCGAGTTCGCGCAGGCGACCGCCAATCCGCCCTATCTGTTCGACCTGCCGCCGGCGGAGGGCCGTAAGGCGGTCGACGAGGTGCAGTCCGGCGACATCGAGAAGCCGGCCGTCGACGAGGAGTGGATCACCGTCTCGGGCGGCCCCACGGGCAGCGTCCGGGCGCGGATCGTCAAGCCGGCGGGCGCCACCGGCACCCTCCCCGTCATCCTCTACATCCACGGCGCCGGCTGGGTCTTCGGCAACGCCCACACCCACGACCGCCTCGTGCGCGAACTCGCCGTCGGCGCGGAGGCCGCGGTCGTCTTCCCCGAGTACGACCTCTCCCCCGAGGCCCGCTACCCGGTCGCCATCGAGCAGAACTACGCCGTCGCCCAGTGGGTCGTGGAGCAGGGTGCGGCCAAGGGCCTCGACGGCGCGCGGCTGGCCGTGGCCGGTGACTCCGTCGGCGGCAACATGACCGCCGCCCTCACCCTGATGGCCAAGGAGCGCGGCGGTCCTGCCCTGGTCCAGCAGGTGCTGTTCTACCCGGTCACGGACGCGAACTTCGACACGCCGTCCTACCACCAGTTCGCCACCGGCTACTTCCTGCGCCGCGACGGCATGCAGTGGTTCTGGGACCAGTACACGACCGACGAGGCCGAACGCGCCCAGATCACCGCGTCGCCGCTGCGCGCCACCACCGAGCAGCTCACGGGTCTGCCCCCGGCGCTGGTCATCACCGGTGAGGCCGACGTGCTGCGCGACGAGGGCGAGGCGTACGCCAACAAGCTGCGCGAGGCCGGTGTCCCCGTCACCGCGGTCCGTTTCCAGGGCATCATCCACGACTTCGTGATGCTCAACGCCCTGCGTGGCACCCACGCGGCCGGGGCGGCCATCGATCTGGCCGTCCGAACCCTGCACACCGCCCTGCACACGGCCTGAGCCCAGGAAACAGCACCCCTATGAGCACCTCCACTCCCACCGTCGTCCTCGTCCACGGCGCGTTCGCCGACGCCGCCGGCTGGTCCGGGGTCATCGAGGAGTTGCAGCGCGACGGCATCCCCGTCGTCGCGCCGCCCAACCCGCTGCGCGGCCTCACCTCCGACGCCGCCTACGTCGCCTCCGTGGCCGCCCAGATCGACGGCCCCGTCATCCTGGTCGGCCACTCCTACGGCGGTGCGCTCATCACGGTCGCCGGCACCACGGAGAACGTCGTCGGGCTCGTCTACGTGGCCGCCTACGCCCTGGAGGAGGGCGAGAGCCTCGGTGAGCTGCAGGGCCGCTTCCCCCTCTCGCCGCTCGTCAGCAACCTGAAGCAGTGGACGTACCCCGTCGCCGGCGGGCAGGACGCCGTCGAGGTCACCATCGCCGCGGACGCCTTCCCGTCGGTCTTCGCCGCCGACGTGGCCCCCGAGGTCACCAAGGTGCTCGCGGTGACGCAGCGGCCGCTCGCCGCCGCGGCCTTCGAGGAGACCGCCTCCGCCGCCGCGTGGCGGACGAAGCCGTCCTGGGCGCTGGTGGCCGGCGCGGACCAGGCCATCAACCCGGAGGTCGAGCGCTTCGGTGCGAAGCGGGCCGGGGCGACCGTCGTGGAGCTGGAGGGCGCGTCCCACGCGGTCGCCGTGTCCCGGCCCAAGGAGGTCGCCGACCTGATCCGGGACGCCGTCCGCGCGACCGTCTGACGACCCGTACGGAGCCCGGCTCGCCCTTCCGCCGGTGCGGGAGGGCGAGCCGGGCTCCGTGCGCGACTTCTCGAGGAAGTCCGTGTCCCACGCTCTGTCCACGGTGCCGCTCGCCGCCACCGAACGGGCGGAGCGCCGGCACGACGCGGTGGCCCGCTCGACGTCGCCTCCCTGGAGACGCTTCCCGGGCGAGGCGGGCCTGTCCGGGCATCGGGACACCGCGGGCGTCGTCGTCCTCCTCCAGGACAGCCGGGCGCCGATCGGCGGTTGTTCAGCTGTGGTCGGCCTCTCCCCCTGCGCCCGGATGCCCGGGAGGGCCGTACGGACCCGGTGCCGGCCGCTCCGCCCAAGGCGGCGGCACGGGCACACCCGGCACCTGCCGCCCCGCCCAGGACTGCGGCACCGGTGTGCCCGGGTAGGGGCCGTACGGGACGGCGTAGGCGGGCTGCGGTACGGGCGGCAGCGGAGCCGGGGCCGTGCGGTCCAGTGGGCGGCGGCGCAGCCACCACGCCACGGCCGCCGTGTACAGGACGATGCCGACGACGTCGAGCGCGACGACGTCCCAGGCCGCGTCCGCCGCCGTCTCGTCGCTGTCCAGCCCGCCGACGACGGCGGCCGCGAGGCCGAAGGCCAGCAGGTTGTTGACCGTGTGCAGCCCGATGGACGCCTCCCGGCCGCCGGTCCGCCAGGTCAGCCAGCCCGCCGCCGCCCCGAACACCACCAGGTCGGCGAAGCCCCACGGCGTGCCCCAGCCGTGGGCGGCGGCGAACAGGACGGCCTGGGGCGGGAACGCCACCCACGGCGAGCGCAGGAAGGCGCCCACGGTCTGGGTCAGCCAGCCCCGGAAGACGTACTCCTCGGCGGCGGCCTGCAACGGAACCAGGACGACCAGCATGGCCAGGGCCGGGCCGAAGACCGACCAGCCCGCCCAGTGGGGCTCCGGTTCGCCGTCCGCCGGCAGCAGGAGCATCGCGCCCGTCGTCAGCACGACGATCGGCACGGCCATGAGCACGCACCGGACCAGCCAGCGCCACCTCACCCTCCCGGCGACGGAGGAGATCGTGCCCGCCGGGCGGCGCCCGATCCAGCGCACGGCGAGCAGCACGACCGGTATGGCCGCGGCGAGCATCAGCAGGTCCACGGCGGTGCCCGGCACGGGCCCGAACTCCACTGCTCCGTCGGCGTCCTCGGGGTATCCCCGGCTGGTGCCCACGGCTGAGGTCACGACATCGAGGACCAGCACGCCGATCACGTAGAGCACGACCACGACCAGGGTCCCGACCAGCGGGCGCCACCAGCGGTAGCGCGTCGAGAGGCGGGCCAGGCGGTGGTACGGGAGCGGCTCGGGAACCGGTGCATGCGTCATGCCGCCAGCCTGCCCGGAGCGCCCCGGCACCGTCGTCCGCCCATGGCACGACCGGTGTCTCAGGGGTTCCGCTTCCCGGGCGGTCCAGGTCGGCGTCCGTTCGCCGCCAGCGTTGCCCGCGGCCGCCCGCTGGAATGAGCACATGCACTCACAAGAGATCCTGAACGGGAAGAAGGCCCTGGTCACCGGCGGCAGCCGGGGTATCGGTGCGGCGACGGCGTTGCGGCTGGCGCGGGAGGGCGCGGACGTGGCCGTGACCTATGTGCGCGGCAAGGACGCGGCGGAGGAGGTCGTACGGGCCGTGGAGGCGTTGGGACGGCGGGCTGTCGCCCTCCGCGCGGACTCCGCGGACGCCGGGGAGGCGGCGGGCGCGGTGGGGCGTGCGGCGGAGGCGATCGGAGGGCTGGACGTACTGGTGAACAACGCGGCCGCCGGGCTGATGGGGCCGCTGGAGGACATGTCCCTCGCCGACGTCGACCACCTCCTCGCCGTGAACGTCCGCGGAGTGTTCCTGGCGTCCCAGGCCGCCGCCGCGCTCATGGCGCCCGGCGGGCGGATCATCACCGTCGGCAGCTGCGTCACCCGGCGCACACCGGGTCCCGGCGCCACCTTGTACGCGATGAGCAAGTCGGCCGTCACCGGGCTGACAAGGGCCCTGGCCCGGGAACTGGGCGGGCGCGGGATCACGGCGAACGTCGTGCACCCCGGCCCGATCGACACCGACATGAACCCCGCGGACGGCCCCCACGCGCACGGGCAGGCGGCCATGACCGCGCTGGGCCGCTTCGGCACGGCCGAAGAGGTGGCCGCCACGGTGGCCCATCTCGCGGGACCGGAGGCGGGATACGTGACGGGCGCGGAGTTCTCGGTGGACGGCGGGTACGGCGCGTGACCGGACGCGGGACGTCACCGGGCGCGGCACGTCACCGGGCACGCGGGGCACGGGGCATAACCGGGCGCGGGGCGTGACCGCGGCGCGGGGCCCGCCGGAGCCTCGGCCCGGCGCGTCCCGCGCATGTTCGTTCCTCGGGTGGGCGGGGACGTCACGTCTCGTCCAGCCGGCGTACGTCCTCTTCGTCCCACTTCCTGGTGTCGCGCGGCTGGGTGTAGGGCTCGGCCCGTGGCGGATGCCCGCCGGCGATGGCCCGCTGTCGCACGGTCTCCGCGTCGAACTCCAGGCCCAGCAGGATCGCCAGGTTGCTGATCCACAGCCAGACCAGGAAGACGATGACGCCGGCCATGGTGCCGTAGGTCTTGTTGTAGGAGGCGAAGTTCGCGACGTAGAACGCGAAGCCCGCGGAGGCGATCATCCAGACCAGCAGGGCGAGGAGGCTGCCCGGGGTGATCCACTTGAAGCCCTTGACCTTGGCGTTCGGCGTGGCCCAGTACAGGATCGCGATCATCACCGTGACCAGGAGGACCAGGACCGGCCACTTCGCGATCGACCACACGGTCAGCGCGGTGTCGCCGATCCCCAGGGTCTGTCCGGCACGGCGGGCGAGGCCGCCGGTGAACACCACGATGAGCGCGCTGGCCACGGCAAGCACCATCAGCACCACCGTGACGCCGACGCGCACGGGGAGGATCTTCCACACGGGGCGGCCCTCCGGCATGTCGTAGACGGCGTTGGCCGCGCGGATGAAGGCCGCCACGTACCCGGACGCCGACCACACCGCCAGCACGATGCCGACCAGAGCCATGACCGATCCGATACCGGCGCCGTTCTGCAGCTGCTGCACGGCCCGGGTGATGATGTCCCGCGCGGAGCCGGGTGCCAGGTTCCGCAGGTTGGCCAGTACCTTGTCGGTGGTGGACCTGCCGGCCATGGCCAGGATGGACACCAGCACCAGCAGCGCCGGGAACAGGGACAGGACGCCGTAGTAGGTCAGCGCGGCGGCCCGGTCGGTCAGCTCGTCGTCCCGGAACTCGCGCAGCGAGCCCTTGAGCACCGCGCCCCAGGCCCGCCCGGGCAGCTTCGTGGGGGTGTCCGGCGCGGCCCGCTCGACCTCCTGATCGGGCCCGGCCTCGTCCGGTGTCGGCACACGCGGCGCTGGACCCTCGTCGCCGCCTTGATGCTCTTTACGCCGTGGAAGGTGCAGCTTCGCCATACCGCACCGAGTAACCCGGCCGCTCCGCCTCAAGCCACCGCAGTGGTTGTTGACCCGGTCACGGGTGTGGACTTTCATGAACGCCATGTCTGAGGGAGCGCAGAAGGCGGCGGAACCGGTCCTGTCCTTCGCCACGCGGGACGCGTGGGAGGAGTGGCTGGAGGAGAACCACGAGGCGGTCCCGGGCATCTGGTTCAAGATTCCCAAGCGTGCCTCCGGACTCCACGGCGTCGACTACGCGACGGCGCTGGAGTCGGCGCTCTGCTACGGCTGGATCGACGGGCAGAAGAAGCAGCTGGACGAGCGGCACTGGCTGCAGCGCTTCACCCCGCGGCGGCGGGGCAGCAAGTGGTCGAAGGTGAACCGGGAGAAGGCCATCGCTCTGATCGCGCAGGGGCGGATGCGTCCCGCCGGTCTGCGGGAGGTGGAGAACGCCAAGGCGGACGGCCGCTGGGAGGCGGCGTACGCGGCGCAGAGCGAGGCCACGGTACCCGACGACCTCCAGGCGGCCCTGGACGCGGCACCGGCGGCCCGCGAGTTCTTCGCCACCCTGGACGGCCGCAACCGGTACGCGATCCTCTACCGGGTCGGGGACGCCAAGAAGCCGGAGACACGGGCGGCCCGCATCGAGAAGTTCGTCGCCATGCTCGCGGAGCAGCGGAAGCTCTATCCCTGACGGTACCGGGCCGTCAGGGGACGCGGGCCCCCAGGTGACGCAGGGCGGCTGCCGCCGCTCCGGCGCCGCACATGCCGTGGGCGCCGGGTCCGGGTGGGGTGGCGGCGGAGCAGAGGAACACTCCGGGCAGGCCGGTGGAGTACGGCTTGAGGGTGGGGCGGGCTCCGAGGACGAGCTGGGGGACGGTCTTGGCTCCGGTCATGATGTCGCCGCCCGCGAAGTTGGGGTTGGCAGCGGCGATGTCGGCGGGGCGGGTGACCCGCGTGCCGAGGATGCGGTCCCGGACGCCGGGGGCGAAGCGTTCGAGCTGCCGCAGGACCGCCTCCGTGGCGTCCTGGTCGTAGCCGTACGGGACATGGGCGTAGGCCCAGACCGGATGCACGTCGCCGACCGACCGGGACGGGTCGGCGAGGTACTGCTGGCCGACCAGGACGAAGGGACGCTCGGGCATACGGCCGGCCGCCACGTCCTGCTCGGCCCGCGCCACCTCGGCGAGCGGGCCGCCCAGGTGCACGGTGCCGGCGCGGCGGGCGTGCTCGTTCCGCCAGGGGATGCCGCCCTCGACGGCCAGATCGATCTTGAAGGCCGCGGAGGCGCGGCGGAAGCGCCGATAGGCGGCGCGCACCCGGCGCGGCAGCCGGTCGCCGTAGACGGTGGCGACCTGGCCGGGGTCGAGGTCGAGGAGGGTCACGTCGGCGGGCGGGATCTGCCGGTGGTCGGTGATGCGGACGCCGGTGTGGATCGTGCCGCCGTGCCGGCGCAGCACCCTCTCCATGCTGCGGGCGATGGCCTGTGACCCCCCTTCGGCGACGGCCCATCCGGCGGCGTGGCCGGCGGCGAGGATGCCCAGTCCGATCGCCGAGGTGAGCGGGCGGTTCAGGGGGCGGAACGCGTGCGCGGCGACCCCGGCCCACAGCGCCTGCGCCTGGGGAGTGGTGAAGAGGCGGGCGAGGACGGTGGCGGGCAGGGGGGTCGGCAGGCCGAAGCGGGCGAGGAGCAGCGGGTGCGACGGGATGCGCAGGAGAGGGCGCAGCACGTCCTGGGCGAGGGCGTCCCAGTGGTGTGCCGAGGATGCGACGAGTGCCCGGTAGCGGTCGCCGTCGGCGCCGAGCATGCGGGCGGTCTCCTCGACGGAACGCAGCAGGACCCCGGCGCTGCCGTCGTCGAGCGGGTGGACGCAGTCGATGTCCGCCGACCGCCAGCGCAGCCCGTGGCGTTCGAGGTCCAGTGCCCGCAGGGCGGGAGAGGTGACGGCCATGGGATGGATGGCCGAGCAGTGGTCGTGCAGCAGGCCCGGCCGGATGGCCTCGTAGCTCCGGGTGCCGCCGCCGGTCTCGTCCGCCGCCTCCAGCAGCGTGACCTCGAGCCCTGCCGTGGCGAGGAGGGCCGCGGCGGCGAGGCCGTTGGGACCGCCCCCGACGACGACCGCGGACGTCATGACGCGGCCTGCGCGCACGGCAGTCCCGGAGCCGGACCGTCGGTGGACGCGGAGAGTGCCTGGCCGGGTGGCGTCATCGATCTCACGGGTAGGAGTCTGCCGGTGAAGCGGCCGGCCCTCCAAACGGACGACCGGCGCTTTCGCGGGTACCGCGTCCGTGCTCCGCGCGTCCCGGAGGACGTGGGGAACACCGGCTCGCGGGCGGGCTGTTCGACGCGGTGGCCCGGGTGCAGCCGCACCGTGCGGCAGAAGTTCCCGCAGCCTGGCCCGTCTTGGCGCGGCGACGCTCAGGACTGGGGACGGCGGCCGTGATTCGCGGCGTGGTTGCGGCGGGACTTCTTCTTGCGACGTCGCTTCGAGGACATGGGCGCCTCCTGGGGGGAACAGGTGGAGTACCTCCGGTTCCGGGGTCGGACCCGGAGAATCACGACAAACACCGTATCTCCGGATGTTTCGGACCACTACCGGAGGCACCTCGGTCACATCGCGCCGTTCTCCGCGCTGCCGGTGCCGGACGGTTCGCCGGAGCTGTTCTTGTGGACGAAGCAGTGCAGTGAATCGTCCCGCACGTCGGCGACGATCGTGTCTCCGGGGTCGGCCTCGCCGCCGAGCAGCAGTGTGGCGATGCGGTTGTCGAGTTCCGCCTGGATCGTGCGGCGCAGCGGACGGGCACCGAACTCGGGCTGGTGGCCGTGTGCGATGAGCAGTTTCTTGGCCGCCTCCGTGACCTCGAGCCGCAGACCCTGGGCGTGCACCCGGTGCTTGCTCCGGTCCAGCAGGTGTTCGACGATCTGCCCCAGGTCCTCCTCGGTCAGGCCGTGGAAGATGATGATGTCGTCGATGCGGTTGAGGAACTCCGGCAGGAACCGGGACCGCAGGTCCTCCATCAAGGCGTCCTTGAGTTCGGACACGTCGCCCTTGTGGTCGAGGATGCGGTGCGCGCCGATGTTGGACGTCATGATGACGATGCAGTGCCGGAAGTCGACGGTACGGCCCTGGGCGTCGGTCAGGCGGCCGTCGTCGAGGATCTGCAGCAGCGTGTTGAAGATGTCCGGGTGGGCCTTCTCCACCTCGTCGAACAGCACCACGCTGTACGGCTGACGGCGCACCTTCTCGGTGAGCTGGCCCGCTTCCTCGTAGCCGACGTATCCGGGAGGGGCGCCGACCAGCCGGGCGACGGTGTGCTTCTCCTGGAACTCGCTCATGTCGAAGCGGACCATGCGGTCCTCCTCGCCGAACAGCAGGGCGGCGAGGGTCTTGGCGAGTTCGGTCTTGCCGACGCCGGTGGGACCGAGGAAGAGGAACGATCCCACGGGCCGGTTCGGGTCGCCCATGCCGGCGCGGTTGCGGCGCACGGCCTGGGAGACCGCGGTGACCGCCTCGTCCTGGCCGACGATCCGGGCGTGCATCTCCTCCTCGAGTCTGAGGAGTTTCTCCTTCTCGCTGGCGGTGAGCTGGGAGACCGGGATGCCCGTGCGGCGCGAGACGACGTCCGCGATGTCGGCCGCCGTGACGGAGACGACGCCCTCGCGGCGCTCCTCGATCCCGGCGAGTTCGCCCTCGACCTGGGCGATCTCCTGCTTCAGTTCCGAGGCCTTCTCGAAGTCCTCGGCGGAGACGGCCTGTTCGAGTTCCCTGCGGAGCCCGGCGATACGGTCCTCGCGGCTGACGACCTCCGTGGAGCGGCCGGCGCTGCGCAGCCGCACCCGGGCGCCCGCCTGGTCCATCACGTCGATCGCCTTGTCGGGCAGGAACCGGTCGGTGACGTACCGGTCGGTCAGTTCGGCGGCGGCCACCAGCGCCGCGTCGTCGAAGCGGACCTGGTGGTGCGCCTCGTAGGCGTCGCGCAGGCCTTCCAGGATCTGCACCGTCTCCTCGACGGTGGGCTCCGGGACCATCACGGGCTGGAACCGGCGCTCCAGGGCGGCGTCCTTCTCGACGTACTTGCGGTATTCGCCGATGGTCGTGGCACCCACGACATGGAGTTCACCGCGCGCGAGTGCGGGCTTGAGCATGTTGCCGGCGTCCATGGCGCCCTCGCCCGTCGCTCCGGCACCGACGACCGTGTGCAGTTCGTCGATGAACAGGATGATCTCGCCGCCGGCCGCCTGGACGTCCTCGATGACCTTCTTCAGCCGCTCCTCGAACTGTCCGCGGTACTGCGCACCGGCCACCATGCCCGACAGGTCCAGGGCGACGACCCGCTTGCCCTTCAGGCTCTCGGGGACCTCGCCCGCCACGATGCGCTGGGCCAGCCCCTCGACGATGGCGGTCTTGCCGACTCCGGGTTCGCCGATGAGCACGGGGTTGTTCTTGGAACGCCGGGACAGGATCTCGACGGTCTGCTCGATCTCCTCGGCCCGCCCGACCACCGGGTCGAGCCTGCCGGCCTTCGCTTCCTCGGTCAGGTCCCGGCCGAACTCGTCCAGTGTGGTGGCCGGCTTCTTCCGTTCCACGGCCGGTCCCTCGCCGCGGGGCGCCTGTTCGGTGAGGGTCGCGAGACGCTTCGTGTCCAGGCCCTCGGCGCGCAGCAGCCGGGCGGCGCCGGTGTCGTCGTCGCCCAGCAGGGCGCTCAGGATGTGCTCGGGGCCGATGTAGGACACGCCGGAGGCCTGTGACTGGACGTAGGCGGCACCGAGGGTGCGCTTGGCCGCCGGGGTGAGGCCCGGCGGCGCGGAGGGCTCCCCGGATTCGCGCGGGAGCACCTTGAGGATCTCGGAGGCGAGGCGGTCGGGGTTGACGCCCACCTGGCTGAGGAGCCTGCGCGACGGGGCGACCTGCGTGGCCGCCCAGAGGAGGTGTTCCGTGTCCAGGTCCGGGGTTCCGTCCTCGACAGCCCGTTGCGCGGCCAGGTTGAGCAACTGCTGCGAGGACTCCGTCAGCAGCCGTCCGATGGGCACACGCTGCACCGCGGGTGGCGAGGACGCCGGCGACATGCCGAAGAAGCGGTTCAACAACTCACTGAACGGATCCGAGGAACCGAACGGTGCACCGAACGACATCGACATGACAGCTCCAGGTGCGCGGGGGTCCGTAATCACTGAACCCCGCTGCGGACGGCCTCGCAAGCCGAGCCCGTTGCCTCGGTTCGAGTCCGCGCCACCGGGTGGGCGGCACCGCGCAAGCGGGAGGAGGTCCATGTGCCACCGGTCCGGAACGGTCCGTGCCGCTGCTGACAGCCGCCGACGGCCTGGCGCGCCGTACGACGGCCACGTGGGCGGGCCGGTGCTGTCACACCGGCGTGTGTCCCCGAAGGTACTCAAGCACGGCCGCCGGGAGTGCGGCGTCGGTGGTCTCCGCCAGGGCGGACCAGCGCAGCCGCTCCGGCGTGAGGCTTGCTCCGTCCGACGGGGACTCGCTCAGCAACTGGCACACGACCGCCGGCACTCCGTCCGCGGGCGCGGCGCCATGCGGTCCCAGCGTCTCCGTGCCGTCGACGAGGTAACCGGTGAGTTCGTAGACGATGCGCGCCGCGGTGGCCTCCGGCGACTCGGCCGGTTGCGGTCTGCCCGACGGCAGTTCCCAGCCGTCGTTCCCCCGCACCAGCAGCAGCCGTCCGTCGTACAGAACGACCGCCCGCACCACGCCCTCGGCGTGCTCCCGTGTCATGACCGCACGTCCCTCCCCTGATCACCTGCCGGTTCCCTACCCAGGGGCGAGCGGTGACGCACCTCCGATTCCGCGGGAGCGGGACGCGCGCCGACGGCACCGTCAGTACAGCACCGGCAGGTCTCGGGGGCGTACGCGCACCGTCACCGGCAAGGTGGCCTCCACTTCGCCGTCGGCGCCGTAGGGGACGGGCCGGGTGGCCTCGATGCGGATCTCCATGCCGCGCAGGACGCGCACTTCGGGACGGTGGATGTGGGCGCCGGTCCTGAGTTCGTTCATGAGGGCGAAGAAGAGCCGGCGTGGGGCCTCGCGGATCATGACGATGTCGAGCAGTCCGTCGTCGACCCGTGCGCCTGGGGCGATGAGCCGCCCGGAGCCGTAGTAGGGGGAGTTGGCGGCGACGACGGTGTAGCCGCGGTGGCCGTGCTCCTCGCCGTCGACGGTGACGCGGTAGTCGGCCGGCCGCCAGGTGGTGACGGCGCGCAGTCCGCCCGCGTAGTAGGAGGCGGCGCCGCGCAGCAACCGGGCGTTGTTGGCGTGCCGGTTGGCCAGCGCGTCGACACCGGCGTAGACGCTGCCCAGGACCACCGTGCGCCGGTGGACGGCCGACTCCACCTCGATGGTGTCGACCGCCCTGGGCTCGGCGTGCAGCAGGATGCGGGCGAGTGCGGCCGGGTCGGCGGGCAGGTCCAGTGCGCGGGCGAAGTCGTTGCCGCGTCCGGCGGGTACGAGGCCCAGGACCGTTCCGGTGCCGCTCAGCGCGCCGCCGATGCCGCCGGTGATCCCGTCGCCGCCGACGGCGAGGACGATCCTGCCGCGCTCGCCGGCCCGGAGCGCGATGTCCTGGGCGTGGGCGAGGCTGTGGCTGTACTCCGTCTCCAGCTCGGCTCCGGCCTCGCGCAGCAGACGGGCCAGGTGGAGCAGGGTCGCCGCCCCGGTGGAGCCGCCCGCGGTGGGGTTGACGACGGCGGTGAACTGTCGCATCGGTGTGCCTCCGAGGCAGGCGGATCCGTGGGGTCGGTCCGGGGATCTGGTGGGTCAGTCGGTGGGCAGCAGGACACCGGGGTTGAGCACGCCCTCGGGGTCCAGGCGGCGCTTCACGGCGCGCAGGGCGGAGATGCCGAGCGGGCCGGCTTCGCGGACGTACCAGTCGCGGTGGTCGGTGCCGACCCCGTGGTGGTGGGAGATGGTGCCGCCGGCCGCCAGCACGGCCTCGTTGGCCGCGTGCTTGGCGGGGGCCCAGTGGGCCACCGGGTCCTCGCCCTGGGCGCTGACGACGGTGAAGTACAGCGAGGCGCCGTTCTCGTACACGTGGGAGATGTGGCACATCACCAGGGGCGGGGTGCCCGAGTGGGTGAGGGTGTCGGTGAGCGCGGTGCGGACGGCCGCGTACAGGTCGGGGACGCGGGACCAGAAGGCCGCCGTCTCCAGCGTCTCGGCGAAGGCGCCCGCGTCGAGCAGGGCGTCGCGCAGGTAGGGCGCCGAGTAGCGGCCGTGCGCCCAGCGTTCGCCCGGTTCGGCGCCGGCCAGGGTGCCGCCGCAGGCCGTCAGGACGGCCGCCGCCTGCTCGCGGCGCTGCGCGGTGTCCTCGGCGGTGCCCTCGTAGCCGGTGATCGCCAGGCATCCGGCGTCGCTCTGCGCCACGTCGGCGCCGATCGCGTCGGGTTGGGCCAGGCCGATGAGTGTCTCGGTCTCGTCGGACAGGCGCAGTACGGTCGGCCGGGGGCCGTCCTGGGCGAGCCTGCGCAGCGCGGCGGCCCCCTCCTCGAACGAGGCGAACCGCCAGCCCTCGTACACCCGTACCTGCGGCACCGGGCGGATCCGTACGGTCACGGAGGTGATGACGCCGAAGGCGCCCTCGGAGCCGAGGATCAGCTGACGCAGGTCGGGTCCGGCGGCGGAGCGGGGGGCGCGGCCGGTCTCGAGGGTGCCCTCGGGGGTGGCGAGGGTGAGGCCGAGCACCATCTCGTCGAAGCGGCCGTATCCGGCGGAGGCCTGTCCGCTGGAGCGGGCGGCGGCGAAGCCGCCGATGGTGGCCCACTCGAAGGACTGCGGGAAGTGACCGAGGGTGAAGCCGTGTTCGGCGAGCAGGGCCTCGGCCTCCGGGGCGCGCAGGCCGGGCTGCAGGACGGCGGTGCGCGAGACGGGGTCCAGGTCGAGCAGGCCGTTCATGCGGCGCAGGTCCAGGGCCACGAACGCGCTGCGTTGGGGGGCGAGTCCGCCCACGACGGATGTGCCGCCGCCGAAGGGAACGACGGCCAGACCGTGTGCGGCGCACGCGCGCAGCACGGCGAGGACGGCGTCGTGCGAGGCGGGCAGGACCACGGCCTGGGGGACGTCCGAGAAGTCGCCGGCGCGGATGCGCAGCAGGTCGGGGGTGGACTTGCCGCGGGTGTGCCGGATGCGGCTCTCCCCTTCCGTGCGGACGTGTTCCTCGCCGCCGACGGCCTCGGTGAGTGCCCGCAGTGCGGCGGCGCCGGCCGTGGGGGCGGGCAGGCGGATGTCTTCGAGGGCGAGCGCGGGTGTGCTGCGCGGCTTGACGCCGAGCAGGTCGCGCAGCAGTGCCGTCACCGTGTCGGGCAGCGGTGCCGCCTTGGCCGGGTCGCCCCAGCCGTTCCACAGCATGTCCATTGAACGGTCGTCCTCACAGGTCGGTGTGCTCGGTTCGCGCGGGGGCTCCGCGGCCGTGCCCCCGGGCGACGGAGGGCGGTCCGCGGCTTCCGCCCGATCACCGGGGCGTTACACTGTGACACATGGCGCCTATTCGTCACAACGGTTCGGACAGCGATCATGTGCTCGACGCCGTACGCGACTGCGTGCTGGCCGTCGGGGTACGCCGCACGACCCTCGCCGACGTGGCCCGCCGCGCCGGCGTCTCCCGGATGACGCTGTACCGGCGCTGGCCCGACCTGCGGGCCCTCGTGGGCGATCTGATGACCCGTGAGTGGATCGACGTGGCCACCCGGGCGATCCCCGAGCCCGCCCCCGGCACCCGTACCCGCGCCCGGATCGTCGACGGACTGGTGGCCGGGGTCGAGGCGTTCCGGGCGCACCCGCTCTTCCGCAAGATCGTCGACGTCGATCCGGAACTGCTGCTGCCCTATGTCCTCGACCGGCGGGGAGCGAGCCAGGAGGCCCTGCTGGCACTGCTGGCCGACGCCCTGCGCGAGGGTCACGCGGACGGCTCCGTACGCCCCGGCCACGCCGAACGGCAGGCCCGCGCACTGCTGCTGACCGTGCAGTCCTTCACGCTGTCCCTGCGCACGATGACCGACGAGGACGACCCGGAGCTGGACTCGGCCGCCTTCCTCGGCGAGTTGCGCACCCTTCTGGAGAGGACCCTGACGCCATGAGCCACACCGAGGCCGCACCCGGCTCGTCCCTGAGCGCACCCCGGCGTACCCGGGAACTGGCCGAGGCCGCGGACGGCAGGGTCGCCGACGTCCTGGTCGTCGGGCTCGGCGCCACGGGGGCCGGGGTCGCCCTGGACGCGGCCGCCCGCGGACTGGACGTCGTCGCGGTGGACGCCCACGACCTGGCCTTCGGCACCTCCCGGTGGAGTTCGAAGCTCATCCACGGCGGGCTGCGCTACCTGGCCTCCGCGCAGTTCGACGTGGCGCACGAGAGCGCCGTCGAGCGCGGGGTGCTGATGACCCGTACGGCACCGCATCTCGTGGCCGCGCAACCGTTCGTGCTGCCGCTGACCCCCCTGGTGTCCAGGGCGCAGGCCTCGCTGGCGTGGGCCGGCCTCCGGGCCGGGGACGTGCTGCGGCTGGCGGCCCGGACGCCGCGGCAGGTGCTGCCCGCCCCGCGCCGGCTCTCGGGGGCGGAGGCGCGGCACCTGGCGCCCGCGGTGCGCGCGGCCGGACTGCGGGGCGGACTGCTGTCCTGGGACGGCAAGGTGACCGACGACGCCCGTCTGGTGACCGCCCTGTCCCGGACGGCCGCCGCGCACGGCGCCCGGGTGCTGACCAGGGTGAGGGTGCTGGAGCTGACCGGGACGGGCGCCCGGATCCGGGACGAACTCACCGGCGAGGAGGGCGAGATCAGGGCCCGTGCCGTGATCAACGCCACCGGGGTGTGGGCGGGCGCCCTCGTCGACGGCATCCGGATCCGGCCCTCCCGCGGCACCCACCTGGTGCTGCGCTCGGAACGGCTCGGCGCCCTGCCCGCCGGTCTGCACCTCCCGATCCCCGGCGAGACCAACCGTTTCGTCCTGGTCCTGCCGCAGGGTGACGGGCGGGTCTACGTCGGCCTCACCGACGAGCCGGTCGAGGGCGGGATACCCGACGTGCCGGAGGTCCCGGAGACCGACATCGGCTTCCTGCTGGACGTGCTCGGCTCGGTCCTGGACGCGCCCGTGGTCCGGGACGAGGTCGTCGGCGCCTTCGCCGGGCTGCGCCCACTGCTGGACACGTCCGGGCACGAGGGCACCGAGGGGGCACCGGCCCGCACCTCCGACATCTCCCGCCGGCACGCGGTACTGACCTCGTCCGAGGGTGTCACCACGGTGGTCGGCGGCAAGCTCACCACCTACCGGCGGATGGCCCAGGACGCCGTGGACGCCGCGGCCGAGGCCCGGGGCCTGCGCGCTGCCCCCTCCCCCACCGCCGCGCTGCCGCTGGTCGGCGCCGCCGCACCCGAGCGGCTGCGTTCCCTGCCCGCACCGCGCCACCTGATCCACCGCTACGGCACCGAGGCCATGGCGGTCCAGTCGCTCGCGGCGCAGGACCCCGCTCTCGCGCAACCGGTGCTGCCGGGCCAGCCGGTCACCCGGGCCGAACTCCTGTGGGCCGTCCTGCACGAGGGCGCCCTGGACGAGTCGGACCTCCTGGACCGGCGCTCCCGCATCGGGCTGGTCCGGGAGGACCGCGCCGAAGCGCTCGCCACCGCACGGGAGGTGCTGGGCCAGGCAGCGGCCGCACACCCCTGACATGGCGGTGGGGCAGGTTCCTGCACGGCCGAGGACGGTCTGCCCGCACCACGCGGGCGAGCCCGGCCGGCACCTCTCCTACCGGCAGACGGTGGCCGGCGGTGCGCCCGCGACCGATCGGGCCGTGGAGGACGGTGTGAGGGCCCTGTCCACGGACGGTCGCCCGGTGAGGTCGGTGGAGACAGCGGCCCGGAGGGCGGGCGCCCGTCCGTACCGGATGGAACCGGCCGGGGAAGACACCGCCGCCGGTGAACGGGCGGTGTCCCACCGCTTGCCGGGGGCGGCAGGGTGATGGGCCGTCACACCAGGCGCCGGATGTCGCCGCGGACCCGGTAGAAGCCGCCCGCCGCCGGGTGCAGGGCCTCCACGACGTAGCGTGCGCCGGGCTCCCGTATCACGCGCGGGAACTGGACGTTCCACCCGTGCTCGTAGCCCTCGGACACCACGTGCACCCGCACCCGGCCGGCCTCCTGGATGCACTCGACCACGATCGCTCCGGCCGGAGCCCGGGTCACGGTGGCCACCGCGCCGACGGCCGTGGCGGGCGCGTACGTCGGCGGTGCGGCGGCCAGTTTGACGTCCCGCACGACCGGTACGGTGCCCTGCTGGGCCGCTGCGACGGCCGCCTCGCTCGCGTCCACGCACACCAGTGAGCCGTCCGTGGTCACCAGGTACAGGCGTCCGTCGCGGTACTGCATCGACAGCGCCGAGCCACCGCCCGTACCGAGCTTCCACAGCCGCGTACCGTTGCGGTCGAAGCAGTACACGGAGGAGGCCGCGTCCCCGGCGAAGACGAACCGCCCGCCGGGCGAGGTGGCGCACGAGTACACGGCGCTGTCGCAGGCGTACGTCGCCTCGATCGCCCCGGTCGCCTTCGACAGCCGCTGGACCACGCGGTGCGCGGTGCCCGCGTACACGGCGTCGTCCTCCTGCCAGCCGAAGAGGACACTGCCCCGGGTGGGCGTGTGCCACAACTCGCCGCCGCCGTCCGGGGCGTAGGCGGTGACGCCCGTGTGGTGGCCGTGGTAGACGGCCCGGTCGTCGGCGCGGACCATCCAGGCGTGCTCGCCCCGGCCGCGGCGGGACCACTGGTGTTCGTCCTCGTGGTCGATGACCGTGAGCCGGCCTTCGCGGTCCGAGACGTCCAGGACGCCCTCGTGGATGTCCAGCCAGAAGATGTCGACGTCGGCGGCGATGTCGTACGCGGCGAACGGCAGCTTGGAGGAGAGGTCGTAGACCTTGCCGTCGTCGCAGCCCGCGTAGATCCAGAAGTCGTCGGCGACCAGGCACTTCACTCCGTCCGGCAGGCTGAAGCGGGCCAGGACGGCGCCCTCGTGGTCCAGGGTGTAGACGTCACCGGCCTGGTTGCCCACCCAGCAGCGCTCGTCGTCGACATGGATGCCGAACGCCGCGGAGCCGGTGCGGAACCGCCACAGCACGGGGGCCACGGCCCGCGCGGTGGACGGGGCGGAGCTGACCTGACGGCGGGTCACCGCGCGTGGGGCACGCTGCCCCTGGACGGCCGGCGCGTATCCCTTGCGCACCTTCTCCCCCACCTTCTTCGCGGCGGCGGCCTGAGCCTTCTCCACGGTCGGGAACGTCGTCGTCTGGGTCTGCCCGGCGGCGCCTATCCGCCCGTACCGCACCGTCACCACCTGGCCGTCGACGGTGACCTCGTAGAACTTGTGGGCGCCACCGCCTTCCTGCGACAGCTCCAGATACGTCGTCGACACCGTGGACGCCGTGGACATGGCAGACCCCTCCCCAGGGCGGACCCGCGGCCGTTCCGGCAGGTCCTCACTGCTCGAACCGTAAGGGGAGCCACTGACAACGGCCGGTGCCGAGGAGCCGGTCACCGGGCGGCGGCCACGGCTGTCGACGTCCTGCCCGCGCGGTCTCGTGGGTCTCTTGCGGGCGGGGCACAACCATTTCGATTCCTCGCGGGTCACACCAGACAGGAGCAAGTAACTCCAAGTCGCACAAGGGGGAAATATGAGATTCGCTCGTTCCGCCCTGGCCGCCGCCGCGTTGGCGGCTGTGTCGGTGGGGACCACGACCGCCTTGGCCGGGCCCGCCTCCGCCGCACCCAACACCACACCGCAGAAGGTCTGCGGGAGCGCGTACAAGACCGTGAACTCGGCGCCCATCGGCTCCCTGGGCACCGTCTACCTGACGTACAACTCCTCGAACGGCAACAACTGCGTCGCGACCATCCGCAACAACCCGGGTACCGCCGTGACCATGTCCGCATGGATCTACATCCCCGACACCGAGCAGGGTGACGAGGACTACGGGCAGTACACGTCGTACGCGGGGCCGACCTACGTCTACGGCAAGGGGCACTGCGTCGACTGGGGCGGTCACATCCGCAACGTGTACGTGCAGGTGTCCGGCTCCAACTGCGGCGCGCTGAAGGAACAGCGGGTCACCTTCACCCGCTGACCGGCCGTTCCTCTGCGGCCGTCACGCACCTCGCGCGGTCGACGTTCGCCAAGCGCGAGTCGGGCCCCGTCCCCGGAACCGCACCGGGGGCGGGGCCCTTGCCGCAGCACGCCCACCGCGACGGTGGCGTCCGACCGCCCGGCGGACGAAGGTCAGGCCAGGGCGACCAGACCGCGCTGGTCCTCGCACCACAGGCCCTCGTCCGCCTCCGCCTCCGCGTCCGCGTCCGCGTCCGGCAGCAGCGGGCGCGCGCCGGCGCGCAGCTCGACACCGCGTAACGCCGGTGCGCGGTACGTCGGTCGCGCCCTGCGGCGAGTGTCAGGGCAGCACCTTCACGCCGACCTTCGCGATCCGTCCGGCCGCGTCGAAGTCGACCTCGGCCGCGCTGCCGCCGGGCAGGTCGGCGACGATCCGGCCGGCCTCGGCACGCTGGGGCAGGCCGTGGTGGTCGAAGTAGCCGCCTACGACGTGCCGGGCGGAGCGGCCGATCAGTCCGGCTCCGGTGAGCAGGGTCCGCGGCAGGGTGACCGGGTCCAGTCCCGCGCGCGGGACCTGTGGGTCGTCGGGGAGGAAGTACACCTGTGTGTCACCTCCGGCGGGAACGCCGATGTACCCGGGCGCTTCGGCCACTCCCATGCCGGTGAAGGCGAGCATCTCCGCCGCGCGCCGGGGGTCGTCGAAACCGGACAAGTCCAGTATCTCCGCAGTCAGTTCGGCGATCCCGTGGGTCCGCCCGTACCGCTCGACAGCAGCGGTCGGGGCCACGACCTCCGTGCCGCGCAGACCCGGGTTCGCCCACCCCCACATCCAGGACCGCTCGGCCCTGTCGTACGTGCCCAGCACTGCCACCCGCAGCTCCAGCTCGCCCTGCCGGTACGTACAGGTGGGCAGATCGGCACTCCACGGCCCCTCGGGCAGGAAGCCGGTCAGCACCTCGAGCTGCGCCGCGCCCCAGGCGGCATGCCGTTCGGCCTCCAGCAGGAACGCGTCGGTGAATTCACTGATCATGTCCCGACCTTATGAGGCGGCCCCGCTCACTCCTGGCGCAGGGTCGTATGCCCTTGGCCCGCGGCGGGCGGCCCCAGGGGCGTGCTGCCCGGCGTCACGGCCGGTCAGCCGCCGCTGACGAGTTGGGTGAACCTCTGGGTGTCGATGTTGCCGCCGGAGGCGATGATGCCGACGCGGGGCGGCAGGTCGAGGTGGCCCGTCAGCAGCGCGGCGAGGCTCGTGGCGCCGCTCGGTTCGAGGACGATCTTCAGTCGTTCGAAGGCGAAGCGCATGGCACTGACGATCTCGGCATCGCTGACGAGGGTGATGGCGTCCACGAGTCGCTGGTTGATGGAGAAGGTGATCTCACCCGGGGTGGGCAGGGCCTGCCCGTCCGCCACGGTGTGCGGAACCGGCACGGTGACGCGCGCACCGCTCTCCAGGGAGCGCTTGGTGTCGTCGCCCGCTTCGGGTTCCACACCGATGATCCGCATGCCCGGTTGCAGTGTCTTGGCCGCGACGGCGCTGCCCGCGATGAGGCCACCGCCGCCCACGGGTACGACGAGTGCGTCGAGCGGGCCGGTCTCTTCGAGGAGTTCGAGTGCGGCGGTGCCCTGGCCGGCGATGACATGCGGATGGTCGTAGGGCGGGATGAGGGCCAGGCCGCGGTCCGCGGCCAGCGCCTCACCGAGCGCGGTGCGGTCCTGGGTGTAGCGGTCGTAGGTGACGATCTCGGCGCCGTACCCGGCCGTGGCCTCCCGCTTGGAGCGGGGGGCGTCCTCGGGCATCAGGATGACGGCGCTGGTGCCCAGCTCCCGGGCGGCCAGGGCGGTGGCCTGGGCGTGGTTGCCGGAGGAGTAGGCGGCGATGCCCTTGGCCAGTTGCTCCGGGGAGAGCCGGGCGGCGGCGTTGTAGGCGCCGCGGATCTTGAAGGCGCCGACCCGTTGGAAGTTCTCGCACTTGATGAACACCTGGGAGCCGACGCGGGCGTTCAGGGTGCGGGAGGTGAGGACGGGGGTGCGGTGGGCGACGCCCCGGAGGCGTGCGGCGGCCTCACGGACGTCGTCGAACGTGACGGGCAGGGCGGCGGCCATGGCGGTGTCCTCTTTCGGCGTGTCGGGCTTCACTTCGCGTAGTTGTAGACCGTCGCCCGGGAGACGCCGAGCAGGTCCGCGATGGTCTGTGCCGCGTCCCGCGAGTCGAAGTGGCCGTCCCGGTGGAGCTGCCGTACGAGCGCCTTCTTGTCCTCGCGGCTCAGCGAACGGGGGGTGGCGGCGCGCCGGGCGGACAGTTCCTGCACCGCCTGACGCAGCTCGCGGGCGCCGCGGTCCCGGAGCGTCTCGAGGGGCTGGTCACGGTGCTCGGTCTGCGTGGCCACGAGGTTCGACAACGTCAGCGTCACGGCGGACAGCACGGAGACGTCGAGGTTCAGACAGAGCGCCGCGATGTACTCCCCGGCGGCGTTCTTGATGCCGATGGACGTGCTCTTCGCCGGGCGGCCGTCGGGGAAGTGGTTGGGGTAGTTCTGGATGACGCCGGGGTACTCGGGGTCGGCGATCCGGGCGAGCCCCAACTCGGTGGCGGAGTCGCCGACCTGACGGCCCGACAGGTTGTTCTCGATCGCCCGGATCGCGTGCTCCGGGTGGCGCAGGTCGTGCAGCACCACCTCGCACAGCCCCGGGAACATACGGCCGAGAGCGACGGCGATCTTCTCGGCTTCACGGACGAGGTGCTCGTCCGCGTCCACGGCGGCGGCGTCGCCTTGCCGCCTTCGCCGTACGTCGGCCGTCGTGCCGCCCACCCCGCCCCCTTGGACTTGTTTTCCATTTCTGGACTGGAAGGCTAAGCAGTCCGCCGGGCGCTGTCCAGTGGTTCAGCCGCCGACCCGCTCCGCCGCGCTGCGCTCGACGCACAACTCGTTGCCCTCGGGGTCGTGGAGCGTCACCCAGCCCGTTCCGTCCGGCCGGCGATGGTCGCCCTGGAGCGTGGCACCGAGGGCGAGCAGGCGCTCCACCTCCTCGTCCCGGGTGCGGTCCTGGGGCTGGAGATCCAGGTGGACACGGTTCTTCGTCGTCTTGGGGTCCTCGACCCTGACGAAGAGCAAGACGGCGGTCGCGGTCGTGACGAGGGCCTCGGGGTCGCCCGGAAAGTCGTCGGCGGCGAGCGAGCCGTCCAGGACCTGGGCCCAGAACGTCGCCAAGGCATGGGGATCGGCGGCGTCGACGGTGATGTGGCGAATCAGGGAAGTCATGTGCGCCACTCGATCATGTCTCTTCCCCGTGGTCCAGAGACGTCCGGCCCGCCCCGCGCGGCATCGGGGTCACCGGACGGCGCGTCGGCCACATCGGACACGTTCTCCCGGTGCCGGGAGTCGGTCTGCGACCACACAGCCGCCTCGGTGACGCTGTCGGAGCTCCCAGAGCCGGGAAACCACTGGCGCGGCAGCGGTAGTTGATGTGGGAAGCTTTGGCCAGCCGTTCGCGGACCGAGGCCGTGACGGTCGCCGAGAGGAGCGCAGCGTGACACAGGACGGCGTCCAGGCCGTGAACATCGACACCAGCAAGCCGCACCCCGCGCGGATCTACGACTACCTCCTGGGCGGCAAGGACAACTACGAGGTGGACCAGCGGGCGGCCGACGAGCTGGCCGCCGCGGCACCCGAGGTGCGGATCGGAGTGCGGGCGAACCGCGCTTTCCTGCACCGGGCCGTCCGGTACGTCGTCGGCAGCGGGGTCCGGCAGATCCTGGACATCGGCACCGGGCTGCCCACCTCGCCGAACGTGCACGAGGTCGCCCAGGAGGCGGCAGCGGACGTACGCGTCGCCTACGTCGACAACGATCCGATCGTCGCCGCGCACGGCAACGCGCTGCTCAGCCGCTCCGGTACGACCAGCATCGTCCTGGGCGACCTGCGAGACCCGCGTTCCGTGCTGGACCACCCCGACGTCCGCAAGGTCATCGACTTCGACCAGCCGGTCGCCCTGCTTCTCGTGGCCATCCTCCATTTCCTGACGGACGCGGAGCAGCCCGCGCAGGTCGTCGCCGCGCTGCGGGACGCGCTGCCGGCCGGCAGCTACCTGGTGCTGTCGCACGCCACGGACGACTTCGCCGACCGCAGCGCCGCGCAGGCCGTCTACAACCGGGCCACCGCCTCCCTGAACCTCCGCTCCCGCGCCGAGGTCGAGCGGTTCTTCGACGGCTTCGAGCTGGTCGAGCCGGGCCTGGCCCAGGTCCCGTTCTGGCGCCCGGACACCCCACCGCCGCCCCGGTCCGCGGAGATCGGCTTCTACGGCGGTGTGGCCCGCAAGCTCGCCTGACCGAACCACCGCGCCGGCGCGCCCAGCCCAGGAGCGGGGCGCGCCCTCCGCGCCTCGGCAGCCCTGCGCCGCGGATCTCCGAGCCGGCCGTCACCGAGCCGGCCGTCACCGTGTCGGCCGGTCACGCCCGCGCGTCCGGAGATCACCTGTGGCGGGCGGGACCCGCATGGTGCGGGTCCCGCGATGGTGCGACGCTGTGTGGAGAGGTGTCCGACGGGAACCCTGGAGGGCCGATGGGACGGGACGTCCCGGCGCTCGTCTTCACCCGCGAGGACCGCCGCCGGTACCGGGTCAAGATGCAGGAGTGCCTCGACACGCTGGCGCAGATGCTGCGCGAGGCGCGGTTCGAGTCCGAGCGGCCGCAGGTCGGCCTGGAGATCGAACTGAATCTGGTCGACGGCGCCGCCGAGCCGGCGATGCGCAACAGCGATGTGCTGGAGGCGATCTCCGACCCCGCCTGGTCCACCGAGCTGGGCCGGTTCAACCTGGAGATCAACGTCCCGCCCCGACGGCTGACGGCGGGCGGCCCCGACGCGTGGGAGTCGGAGATCCGGGCCGCGCTCAACCACGCCGATGAACGGGCCCGATCCGTCGGCACCCGGCTCATCATGATCGGCATCCTGCCCACGCTGCGGCAGGACGACATCGGCGAGGGAGCACTGTCGGAGAACCCCCGTTACCGGCTGCTCAACGACCAGGTCTTCGCTGCCCGGGGCGAGGACCTGCGCATCGAGGTGGACGGCGTCGACCGGCTGCGGACCTACGCGGACACCATCACCCCGGAGGCCGCCTGCACCAGCACCCAGTTCCATCTGCAGGTGTCGCCGGAGGAGTTCGCCGCGTACTGGAACGCGGCACAGGCGATCGCCGGGGTTCAGGTGGCGCTGGCGGCGAACGCGCCCTTCCTGTTCGGCAAGGAGCTGTGGCACGAGACCCGCATCCCGCTGTTCGAGCAGGCCACCGACACCCGCCCGGAGGAGATCAAGGTGCAGGGGGTGCGCCCCCGCGTGTGGTTCGGGGAGCGGTGGATCAACAGCGTCTTCGACCTGTTCGAGGAGAACCTGCGCTACTTCCCGGCCCTCCTCCCCCTGTGCGACGAGCAGGACCCGGCGGAGACGCTGGACCGCGGTGACATCCCCGAGCTGGGCGAACTGACCCTGCACAACGGCACCATCTACCGCTGGAACCGCCCGGTCTACGCCGTCGCCCACGACGTACCGCACATCCGGGTGGAGAACCGGGTGCTGCCCGCCGGGCCGACCGTCGCCGACACCCTCGCCAACGGCGCCTTCTACTACGGGCTCACCCGGGCGCTGGTGGAGGAGGACCGGCCGGTGTGGTCGCGGATGTCCTTCGCGGCCGCCGAGGACAACCTGCACACCGCCGCCCGGCACGGCATCGACGCGCTGTTGTACTGGCCCGGGATGGGCGAGGTTCCGGTGCCGGAGCTGGTCCTGCGGCGGTTGCTGCCGCTCGCGCACCGCGGTCTCGAGCACTCCGGGATGGACGCCGCGTGGCGGGAGCCGCTGCTCGGGATCATCGAGCAGCGGTGCGTGACCGCACGCAACGGAGCGGTGTGGCAGAAGGAGATGTTCCACCACCTCGACGCGTTCACGCAGGTCGGCCGGCACGAGGCGCTGCGGCGGATGACGCAGTTGTACATCGACTACATGCATCTCAACGCCCCGGTGCACACCTGGCCGGTCGACTGAGCCGGCTCAGGCGCGCGGTACCTGAAGGGTCACCGCCCGGTCGAACGCCGAGTCGCGGTTCTTCGCGAACTCCTCCTTGGTGAAGACCGGTTCGGTCCGCTGCGGTGAGACACCGGTGCCGTACCTCCCCGACGGCACGCTGTTCGGCCTGCCCGACGAGAAGTACCTGACCCGCACCGGCCGCACCTACGAGGTGTAGCGGGGCGCGTCGGCGGGAGCCACGGGCACGGGTTCGGGGCGGGTGTGCCGGGCGGCGTCGGCCGGATCGTTCCGGGCTCGTTCCGCATACGCCGTGCAGGGGGACGCGCGCGGACACCGAGCGGTGGCTGATCCGCCAGCGCCAGCCGTCAGCCGTCAGCCGTCACGGGTGGGTACACAGTGCCGTCTTAGGCGGCGGGCCGCACTGCACCGGGCCTGCGCCGCCGCGCCCCGCTATGCCGTCGCGTCGGCCGGTCGCTTCCGCCCCACGCCGGCACACGGCTCGGCCTCGGGCAGGTGGGTCTTCGCCCACTCCCCCAGTTCCCTCAGCGCGGGTTCCAGTGCGGCTCCGGCCTCGGTGAGCCGGTACGAGACGCGCAACGGCGGGCCCTCGTCGACCTCGCGCAGGAGGAGGCCGGCGGCGCCGAGTTCCGCGAGCCGGTCGGACAGCATGCGCTCGCTGATGCCGGGAATGGCGCGCCGCAGGTCGGCGAAGTGCGCGGGCTGGTCCACCAGGACGGCCACGATCGGGCCGCTCCAGCGCTTGCCGAGCAACTGAAAGACACGGGTGATGCCGTCATCCACCCGTTTGCACGCCGCACCGTCGTGGTTCTCGTCCACCGCCATGTGATCAGGGTACTACCACGCGATAGGGGGTGAAAAAAAGTAAGTACCTATGTTAAACCTAGTTACGTACGAAACCCCGGCCCGACGGCTCCGGCGTCGGGCTGCCCCCTTCCGTCTTCTGGAGACACCCATGGCCACCCTGCTGCACATCGATTCCTCCGTGTTCCCGGCCGAGGCGTCGGCCTCGCGCGCCGTGACGGCGGCCTTCCGCTCGCACTGGCAGGAGCAGCACCCCGACGGCACGGTCGTCCACCGCGACCTGGCGGCGCGGCCCGTTCCGCACATCACCGCCGACGCCCACACCGCCGGCTTCGCCGACCCGGCCACCCACACGCCCGGGCAGGCCGCCGCCTTCGCCGAGCGGGCACGGCTCATCGAGGAGCTGGAGCAGGCCGACGCGGTGCTGATCGGCGCCCCGATGTACAACTTCACGATCCCCTCGACCCTCAAGGCCTGGCTGGACAACGTGATCCTCTTCGGCCGCACCGCGGGCGAGACGCCGTCCGCCAAGGGCACCCCGGTGACCGTCATCGCCAGCCGCGGCGGCTCCTACGCGCCGGGCACCCCGCGCGAGTCGTACGAGTACGTGCAGAACTACCTCACGGCCGTCCTCGCCGACACCCTCGGCCTGGAGCTCGACTTCATCGTCCCGGAGCTGACCATGGCCCCGCACAACCCGGCGATGGCCGAACTGGTCCCGCTGTTCGAGGCCTCCCGTGCCCGCGCCTTCGAGGAGGCGGCCGCGCAGGCCAAGCGACTCGCGGCCTGAGGCCGCTCCCGGCCCGGACACCGCACCGCCACGTGGCCCGGGTCGCGGGCCACAGCACCGCGAACCTCGCGCCCGCACCGAGTCCTCCGGCCGCGCTCTATCACCACTTCGAGCGCGGCCTGCCGGACGTCGTCGCGCAGGTCGCGGACGACGTCGTGGACGAACTGGTCGACGAGCTGAACCGGGCCGCCGCCCGTTGTCCGAGGGACAACTACGGGATGCGCATGATCGCCCCCAGCCGGGTCCTGCGGTCCTGGGCGATCGGCCGCCGACGGGGGTTCTGCCTCCTCTTCGGCACCCCGACGCGGGCCGCCGGGGAAGCGCACGCCGTCCTGACGACGCGCTGGATCCGCCGGCCGGCCGGTGTGTGGGGCCCGGCCTTCGTGGACCTGTGGGCGGCCCGCCGCTACCCGGTGCCGCCCGAGAGCCTGCTGGACCGCCGCCTGCTGGGCCAGATGCGGGACTACGTGGCCGACACGGGCGTCGATCGTGCCCCCGGGCCCGTGGCACCCGTGTGTTCAAGCCAGCACGAGCACCAGCGGAACGCCCCGGCACGGGACCAGCCGCATGCCGTCGTGCGTGGCGGACCGGCCCTCGGTGAGGAGGGCGCCGAAGTCCGGGCCCTTGGTGAGGGAGCCGGCCAGGTGGGCGGGGTCGGCGGAGGCGGTGACCCGGCCCCGGGCGTTCACCAGACGGGCGGGTCGGGGCAGGCGCCGCAGCAGTGGCAGGACGGCCGCTTCGAAGTGCCGCAGGTACACGTCGGCGGCGGCCACTCCGGCGAACCGCCCCTGCATGTGGACCGGTTCGGACAGGGTCAGGCTGTACTCGTCGGAGCAGAGGTAGTCGACGTACGGTCCGGCCACGGCCCGGCGCCCGGTGTCGCGGGGCAGCGTGAACCAGTCCCAGTGGGTGTAGTCGGAGTACGCCGACCGGCCGGGATCGAGGTCCAGGTGGAGCGGGCGTACGTCGCCGTCGGCGCCCGACTGCCACCACTCCAGCCAGGCGGGTACGTCGGCCAGCAGGCCGGGTGCGGCGACGAAGCCGACACCGGAGACGAGTTCCTCACGGATCAGGCGCAGGTGCAGTCCGGGGCGGAGGGCGGCGAGGTCGGCGCTGGCGGGCCGCCGACCCTGCGCGGCCACCCGGTCGAGCAGGACCGTCGTGTCCGTACGCGTGGCGGCGACCGTCTCGAAGACGGCCTCCAGCGCGCCGCCCACCTGCCCGGCCACCCATGTCTCCGGCTCCGTGTCGAGGGTGGCGAGCCCGGGGCTCCAGCCCATGGTGTCCTCCAGCGGACGGGAACCGGACGCGGCGCGGTCAGAGGGTGAGGCGTACGGCGACGAGCCGCGCCGTCGACTCCCTGACGCACCGCTCGGCCAGCGTTCCGGCCGTTTCGTGGGCCCCATCTTGCACGGCGGAGATGACGGAACGGTGTCGGTCCGCAACTTCTTCACGATATGCGTCGTCGGCCAGGACGAGGCACAGCAGGGCGCCGACCTCGCTCTGCAGCGCGACCTGTTCGCGGGTGAGCCGGGCGGACTGGGCGGCGGCCGCGAGTTCGACGTGGAAGCGGCCGTACAGGCGGCTGCGCGCGGCCGCGTCCTCGGCGTGCGCCGACTCTTCGGCGGTACGGCGCAGTTGCTGGAGGTCGTCGAGTTCGGTGCGCTGGGCGGCGAGACGGGCGGCGGCGCCGGACAGGGCGGCCCAGTGGTCGCCCAGATCGCGCAGTTCCTCGGTGCTCCAGCAGCGCAGCCGTGCCTTGAGACGGTCGTCGGCGGGGACCTCGGGGAGGGCGACGAAGCTGCCGCCGCCGCGGCCCCGGCGGGTGGTGACCAGGCCCTGTTGCCGCAGTGCCATGAGCGCCTCGCGCAGGGTGACGGTGGAGACACCGAGCTGTCCGGCCAGCTCGGTCTCGCCGGGGAGTTGCTCGCCGTCGGCGAGGAGGCCGAGTTCGATGGCGTCGCCGAGGCGGCGGACGACCGCGTCCACGCGGGCCCGGTTGTCCACCGGGCTGAAGACGGCCTTGCGGGCGCCGCCGTCGATCTCGTGCTGTCTCACGGCCACCACCTCGTGCGTTGACTCAAGCTTTACCTTAAGGGGCTCTTGAGCTTTGAACTATGACTTCATATGTTTACGGGAACGTACAGCGCGCCAGAAAGGTTCCCGTATGGAGGGAATTGCGGTCCGGCTGCGGGACCTGCGGAAGTCGTTCGGCGAGACGACCGCCGTGGCCGGGGTCGACCTGGAGATCCGGGACGGGGAGTTCTTCTCGATGCTCGGCCCGTCCGGGTCCGGGAAGACGACGGTCCTGCGGCTCGTCGCCGGGTTCGAGTCACCGGACCAGGGGCGAATCGAACTCGCCGGGCAGGAGGTCACCGGCCTCGCCCCGTTCGAACGGGACGTGCACACCGTCTTCCAGGACTACGCCCTCTTCCCGCACATGACGGTCGAGCAGAACGTCGCGTACGGATTGCGGATCCGCAAGGTGCCGAAGGCCGAACGCCTCGTCCGCGCCCGCAAGGCGCTCGCCGAGGTGCGCCTCGAGGGCTACGGCCAGCGGCGCCCGGCCCAGCTCTCCGGCGGCCAGCGCCAGCGCGTCGCACTCGCCCGCGCACTCGTCGGCCGGCCCCGGGTCCTGCTGCTGGACGAGCCGCTCGGCGCCCTCGACCTCAAACTGCGCGAGCAGATGCAGGTCGAACTCAAGGCGATCCAGCGGGAGGTGGGCATCACCTTCGTCCTCGTCACCCACGACCAGGAGGAGGCCCTGACGATGAGCGACCGCATCGCCGTCTTCGACCAGGGCCGCATCGCCCAGGTCGGCACGCCCGCGGAGATCTACGAACGCCCGGCGACCCCGTTCGTCGCCTCCTTCGTCGGCACCTCGAACCTGCTCGACGGAGAGGCGGCCCACCGGATCACCGGCGCCCCGGGCACGTACAACATCCGGCCGGAGAAGATCCGCGTCCTGAAGGAGTCCGCCGAGGCGGACGAGCCGGGGCACGCCACCGCCACCGGCACCGTCGCCGAGGTCGTCTACCTCGGCGACGCCACCCGCTTCCTGGTCGACCTCGACGGCGGCGGCCGGCTCACCGCCCTGCAGCAGAACCTGGAGACCTCCTCCGAGGACGTCGCCGCCTACCGCGGCACCCGGGTCCGCCTGCGGTGGCACCGCCGGCACGCCGTCCGGCTGCCCTCCTGACCGCCCCGTCCCGCTCCCCGCTCCCTCGCGTCCCCATGGAGAACGACGTGCGTCTCAACCGAATCCCCCGGGCCGCCGCCGCGGCCGCCGCCCTGCTGCTCGCCGCCGCCTGTGGTTCCTCCGGCGACTCCGGCGGTCCCTCCGCCACGGGGCTCAACCCGCCCGACCTCAAGGCCCCGGCCAAGCTCGGCGAGACGGAGGGCCAGGTCAATCTGATCGCCTGGGCCGGCTATGTCGAGGACGGCTCCAACGACCCCGAGGTGGACTGGGTCAGCGACTTCGAGAAGCGAACCGGGTGCCAGGTCCACTCCAAGGTCGCCGCCAGCTCGGACGAGATGGTCAAGCTGATGAAGACCGGCGAGTACGACGCCGTCTCCGCCTCCGGGGACGCCTCCCTGCGCCTGATCGCCTCCGGTGACGCCGCCCCCGTCAACACCGATCTGGTCCCCCACTACAAGGACGTCTTCAGCGGATTGAAGAACGGCGCCTGGAACTCCGTGCGGGGCACGATGTACGGCATCCCGCACGGCCGGGGCGCCAACCTGCTGATGTACAACACCGAGAAGGTCAAGCCGGCGCCCACCTCATGGTCCGCCGTCTTCGACGACGCCGCACAGCACAAGGGTCACGTCACCGCCTACGACTCGCCGATCTACATCGCCGACGCGGCCCTGTATCTCAAGGCCACCAAGCCGGAGTTGAAGATCAAGGACCCGTACGCCCTCGACCAGAAGCAGTTCGACGCGGCCGTGGCCCTGCTCAAGCGGCAGAACGGATACGTCGGCGAGTACTGGAGCGACTACCTGAAGGAGGTCTCCGCCTTCAAGAGCGGCGACTCGGTCGTCGGGACCACCTGGCAGGTCATCGCCGGCCTCGCCGCCTCCGAGGGCGCCCACGTCAAGGCGCTGGTCCCGAAGGAGGGTTCGACCGGCTGGTCCGACACCTGGATGGTCTCCGCCAAGGCCAAGCACCCCAACTGCGCCTACAAGTGGCTCGACTGGATCGTCTCGCCCAAGGTCAACGCCCAGGTCGCCGAGTACTTCGGCGAGGCCCCGGCCAATTCCAAGGCGTGCGCGCAGACCAGTGACAAGAACTTCTGCACGGTCTACCACGCGGCCGACGAGACCTACTGGAAGAAGATCGCCTTCTGGAACACGCCCATCGCGCAGTGCCTCGACGGCCGCACGGACGTGAAGTGCGTGCCGTACGCCAAGTGGGTGCAGGCCTGGACCGAGATCAAGGGCTGAGCCGTGCCGACCGATGTGACGACCGCCGCCGGCCGGGGAACCGTCCGGTGGCTCGCCGGAACGCTGCACCGCAGACCCCGGCTGCGGCTGACCCTCCTGCTCACCGCCCCGCTGCTGTGGCTGGCCGTCCTGTACCTCGGCTCGCTGGCGGTCCTGTTCGTCTCCGCGTTCTGGACGACCGACTCCTTCACCTCCCAGGTGGTGAAGGTCTGGTCGACGGACAACTTCCATGAGCTGTTCACCACCCCGGTCTTCCGCCGGGTGGTCCTGCGCAGCGTCGGCGTGGCGCTCGCGGTGACGGCACTGTGCGCGGTGATCGCCTTCCCGGTCGCCTTCTACACCGCGCGCGTGGCCAGGCCGCGACGGCGTCCCCTGCTCGTCGTGGCGATCCTCACCCCGCTGTGGGCGAGTTACCTGGTCAAGGTGTACGCCTGGCGGCTCATCCTCTCCCAGGGCGGACTCGCCGACTGGATGCTCGCGCCGTTCGGGCTGGGCGGCCCCGGCTACGGCCTGCCGGCCACGGTCCTGACCCTGACCTATCTCTGGCTGCCGTACATGATCCTGCCGATCCACACGGCCCTGGAACAGTTGCCGGCCAACTTGCTCGACGCGTCGGCCGACCTCGGGGCGCGGGCCGGGCGGACCTTCCGCTCGGTGGTCCTGCCGATGGTGCTGCCGTCGGTCGCGGCGGGTTCGGTGTTCACCTTCTCGCTCAGCCTCGGCGACTACATCACCGTGCAGATCGTCGGCGGCAAGACGCAGCTGATCGGCAACCTCGTGTACTCCAACATCGAACTGAACCTGCCCATGGCCGCCGCGCTGGGCACCGTGCCCGTGGTCGTGATCGTCCTGTACCTGCTGGCGATCCGCCGTACGGGCGCCCTGAACAGCCTGTAGCCCGCCCGCCCCGGTACGCCCCCCGCCCGCCTGGAGAAGAAGAGCGTCATGCATCTCAGCCGCACCGCGCGCATCGCCCTGCGTCTCGGCGCCGGGCTCGGATTCGCGGTGATCTACGTCCCGCTCCTGCTCGTCCTCGTCAACTCCCTCAACCCCGACCGCAGTGCGAGCTGGCCGCCGCCGGGGCTCACCCTGCACTGGTGGTCGGCGGCAGCGCACAACTCCGGTGCCCGCGAGGCGCTGTGGGTCTCGGTGAAGGCGGGACTGGGCGCCACCGCGATCGCGCTGGTCCTCGGCACCCTGGTCGCCTTCGCCGTGGCCCGGCACCGCTTCTTCGGCCGCGACACCGTCTCCTTCGTCGTCGTCCTGCCGATCGCACTGCCGGGCATCGTCACGGGCATCGCCCTCAACTCGGCCTTCAGTACCGTCCTGGAGCCGCTCGGCGTGGGTCTCGGACTGTTCACGGTGATCGTCGGGCACGCCACCTTCTGCATCGTGGTGGTGTTCAACAACGTGGTGGCGCGGCTGCGGCGCACGACGGGCTCGTACGAGGAGGCGGCCATGGACCTCGGCGCGACCACGTTCCGCGCGTTCGCCGACGTCACCTTCCCGCTGGTCCGCTCCGCGCTGCTGGCCGGCGGCCTGCTCGCCTTCGCCCTGTCCTTCGACGAGATCGTGGTCACGACGTTCACCGCGGGGCCCGGCATCCAGACCCTCCCCCTGTGGATCTTCGACAACATGACCCGCCCGCAGCAGGCACCCGTGGTGAACGTCGTCGCCGCCGTCCTCGTCCTGCTGTCGGTGGTCCCGATCTACGTCGCCCAGCGCCTGTCCGCGGACACGGCGACGTCGAGCCGCGTGTGATGATGACCGGATGGTGATCACACAGACCCCGACGAGTCCGGCGCTCACGCTGCGCGCCGCCTACGCGGCCGCCTCGGCTGTGGTCTCGGCACTGGGCGACGAGGAATCGTGGCTGCCGACCGGCTGCACGGGCTGGGCGGTCCGCGACCTGGTCTTCCACTGTCTGCAGGACGCCCAGCGCGGACTGGTGGCCCTGCACACGCCGTCGGACGAGCCCGTCGACCGGGACGCGGTGACGTACTGGCGGGACTGGCGGCCGGACTCCGCGGGAGCGGCGAACGGCCGCCGCTGGGCGCGGGTGAACGGGAGCATGTTCCTGGACTTCGGCCAGTTGCGGGAGCTGTACCTGGAGACGTTGTCGGCGGCCGTGCACGCGGCGCAGACGGCCGATCCCGACCGGCAGGTGGCCACCCAGGGGCACGTGCTGACGGCCGGCGACCTGATCACCACGCTCGCGGTCGAGGCGACCGTCCACCACTTGGACCTGACCGTCCGGATGCCGCTCGCCCCGGCACCCTCGCCCGAGGGCCTGGCCGCGGTGCGCGCCACGCTGGACGGGCTGCTCGGCCGGCCCGCCCTGCCGGAATGGAGCGACGACCACTACGCGCGCGTGGGCACCGGGCGGGCCGCGCTCACCGGCGCCGAACGTGCTGCCCTGGGTGCGGCGGCGGACCGCTTCCCGCTGTTCGGCTGAGGGCCTCCACGCCCCGGCCGCACGCCCAACACGGGGACACGCGCCGGCGACACCTGCGCGGTGCGGGGCATGCCGGTCAGCTTGATGGAAACCTGCGCCCCATGAACAACCCTCCCAGCATCAACAGTTACGTCGACCGGGTCACGGCCGGCCCCGGCGGGGCGATGACCGACGAGGTCGGCGTCATCACCGGTGATCTCACCGTCGCGACCATCCTCCTTTCCGACGGCCACAGTGTGCGCGTCGCCATCCAGCATTTCGGCAGCGACACCTGGTACACGCTCGCCGGGAGCCCCGCCCCGGTGCCGGCCGGCCAACTCGCGGCCTACCACCGGGACCTGCTGGGCCGCATCCGCCGGGGCGGCGGGACCCGCGCCACCTGAGCCGGGACCGACGCCCCTGCCGGACCGTCAGGAACGGCTGCGTGAGACGGCCGTGGCGGGTAACCCGCGATGTCATGAACGCGTTGAGGAAGCGGCCACAGCAGCCGCTGCACAGGCAGCCGGGGAAACGACCGACGGCACCGGCGAGGAAACCGCCGTCCGTGGCCACCGCCACCGCAGCGGGGAGGTAGGCGTGCTCTTCCTGGTCGTCGCCCTGCTTCTGCTGGGCCTCGTCGTGGGAGCGGCCGCCTATCTCCCCTGGCCCCTCACGCTGGTGCTCGGCTCGCTCATCGCCGTCTGGCTCGTCGTCTTCGCGGGACGCGAGCGGCGGCGCCGCAACCGGACGAGGAGGGCCTGACCATGCGGCTGACCGCTCCACCCTCACGCCGGACGGGCCGGCAGGACACCGAAGGCATGGCCGTGGCCTCCTTCGTCCTCGGACTCGTCGGGCTGCTCGTCCTCAACCTCGTCCTCGGTCCCATCGCCATCGTGCTGGCCGTCATCGCCCTGCGCCGGGACACCCCACGCCGGTTCCGCGCGCTCCTCGGGCTGGGACTGGGCGTCGCGGACCTGGTCGTGCTCGCCCTCCTGGCGTCCGCCGACGGAACGGCTTCCTGGTCCGTGTGGGGCTGAGCCCTCCGGGACACGGGCGTGCCGGGTTTCGGCGCCCTCCTCCGGGGGAGTCGGTGCGCGTGGTCTCGTATGGACCCCAGCAGCGTGTGCACGTCCCCGCGCTGCGGGCCGACTGGCTGACCCAGACGTTCGTGCACTGGGCCTACTCCCCCGATCAGGTCCAGCGGCTGCTGCCGGGGGGCATCGCCGTGGACACGTACGACGGGGCGGCGTGGGTGAGCCTCACGCCGTTCGTCATGGCCGGTGTGCGCCCGCCGGGGTCGCCCGCGTCCCTGCCGTCCTTCGCGGAGACCAATCTGCGCACCTATGTGCGGGGCCCGGACGGCCGGGACGGGCTGTGGTTCCTGTCCATCGAGGTGGCCTGCCCGGTGATGCTCGCCGCCCGCACGGTGGGGGTGCCGTACCACGTCGGCCGCCTGGAGCTGGCGCGGCACGAGGGTTCGGTGGCCTACAGCGGCGTCCGGCGGGGCGGCGGGCCCCGCTACCGCCTGGCCGTCCGTCCGGGCGAGCCGATCCCGCCCACCCGCGTGGACGTGTGGCTGACCTCGCGCTGGCGGGCCTTCACCCGGCAGCTCGGCGCGGTCTGGGAGACGCCCGTGGAGCACGCGCCCTGGCCGCTGCGCGAGGCGCGCCTCGAGGCGATGGAGGAGACCCTCACCCGCGCGGCCGGACTGCCCGCACCCACGACGGAGCCGGTCGTGCACTTCTCGGACGGGGTCCGCAACGTGCGCCTGGGCGTCTCGCACCCGGGGCGGCGCCGCGCCCAGGGCGGCCACCGCGCCGCCCCGGGCGGATGAACCCGCCCGTGCCGGGCCCCGCTCGGGCCGCTCGGCCGAACCCGCCGGTACCGAACCCCGCCGGAGCCGCTCGGCTGCGCTTCGACGGCTGGATCGCCGGTATCGGGACGGCGTCGGGCACCCGCGTGGTGCTCGGCCACTGGGCCCGCTCCCCCTTCGGTGCGTTCAGCGACGTGATGCTCGAACGGGAGGACGGTCACCGTCTGCTGTTGGCCCCGACCCGGCGCACGGCGGACTTCATCGCCGGTACCTACGCCTTCGACGAGGTACGGGTCGTACCGGTACGGGTCCGCATCACCGCGCACCACTGGACGGTCACCGCGGGTTCGCTGCTCGACCTGCGCCTCAGCGTGGGCCGCAGGAGTCTGCCCGGGCTGCTGCTGAAGGCCGTCCCCGGAGCGCTGGCCGCCCGGACCGGCTGGACGACGGTGACCGATCCGGCCGCCCGCGTGCTGTTCGGGGCGCGGACCCGCGGGAGCGCCGGTGGCGGCCGGCGCGAGTGGTACGGCGCGCGCGACCTGCACCGGATCACCGCGGCGAGCGCCGTCCACGAAGGGCGGGACCTCGGCGCCCTCGCCCCCGTCGAGCCCGCCGTGCGGTTCGGTTTCGGCTCGACGCCCCGCACACCCTGCCTGGTACGCGTCACGACGACGGTGAGTGCGCCGCGCGCGGCCGGATGCCGTGGACGTCCGCATCCCGAGCCACGAAAGCCATGGAAGCCACGAAGGAGGCGCGTCATGAACGGCCCTGCACGGTCCGGTACGCCCGAGCCCACCGGCAGCCCCGACATGAAGCTGCTCGGTATCTATCTCAACGACCACCTCGCCGGCGCCACCGCGGGCACCCAGCGCGCAGGTCACCTGGCACGCGTCTCCCGCGGTTCCGCGCTCGGCCGTGCCCTCGGCCCCGTCGCCGCCGAGATCGACGAGGACCGGGCGGCGCTGCTGGACATCATGCGGAACCTGGACGTCCCCGTGCGCCGCTACAAGGTCTGGGCGGGCTGGGCGGCCGAGAAGGCGGGCCGGATCAAGGGCAACGGCCGCCTGGTGCGGCGCTCTCCGCTCAGCACCGTGCTGGAACTGGAAGCGCTGCGGCTGGGCGTGGAGGGCAAGGCGGCCGGATGGGCCACCCTGCGGCGCCTCACCTCCGCCGACGAGCGCCTGGATGCCGCGCAGCTCGACACGCTCCTCGACAGGGCCAGACACCAGCAGGACACCGTGGAGGAGTGGCGCGCACGCGCGGCCGAGGCGGCCCTGCGCACGGCCGACCGGAACGCCGCATGACCCGGTGATCAGCACGCCGAACGGCCTGGCCGACGGGGCGCTGCGCGCAGCCGGCGCCGTGGCCGCGTGACCCCCTGATCAGGGCGCCGTCCCCCCTCGCTCGGTCGGTGCCTCGGGGGTGCTCGCCCGCTGGAAGGTGCCGTACAGCAGCCACAGGGCCGGGATCAACAGGACGGCCCCGCAGGCGAGGGAGATCAGGCATGCGGAGAGCACGGCCGGGCGGGAGGCGGCCTGGTCGACCGTGAGGCTGCCGACGAGCATCGCCGGGTACTGGGCCGCGCCCCAGGCCCACACGATCGCGGCGACGGCCGCCGCCGCGGCCGCGCGTGCCGCGACGTAGCGGCGCGTCGCCAGCAGGCCGAGGCCCACCACACCGCTGACCGCGCTCAGCACCACCAGCGGCAGCGCCCGGTGGGTGAGCCCGTGGAACAGTTCCGGGGCGTCGGCGTGCAGCACCGCCGTACCGGCCAGGGCGACGGCGCCGCTGGCCGACCCGGTCACCATGGCCCGCAGCGCGAAGTGACGCGCCAGGTCCCCCTCGCCCTCGCGGGCCACGTCCGCGCACAGGTAGACGGCGGCCAGATGGGAGCAGGTCAGTACGGCCAGGACGCCGCCGAGCACGGACGTGGGGTTGAGCCAGCTGGTGATCACGTTCCCCTCGGCGAGTCCGGCCGGCACCCGGCCGGAGGCCACGCCGCCGGCGACGGCGCCGAGGAAGAACGGGGTGACCAGCGAGGAGACGGCGAAGAAGATGCCGAAGAGCCGTTGTTGCCACAGCTCGGTGCTCGCCTTGCGGAAGGCGAAGGCGGCGCCGCGGGCGATGATGCCCAGCGCGGCGAGGGTCAGCGGCACGTAGAGGGTGGACATGACGGCCGCGAACACCGGCGAGAAACAGGCCCACAGCAGCACGATGACGAAGATCAGCCAGACGTGGTTGGCCTCCCAGACCGGACCGATGGTGTGCTCGATGAGCCGCCGCTGTTCCTGGCCGCGGCGGGTGCCCCCGGCCAGCAGGTCCCACACCCCGGCGCCGAAGTCGGCGCCCGCGAACAGGGCGTAACAGGTCAGCCCGACCCACATGACGGCGAGGGCGGTGTCGGTGAGCACGGGACCTCCAGGGACGTTCGCGGGGCTGGTGCCGAAAGACCGAGGGTGGCGGATCGACGAGCGGCCGGCGGCGCGGTCAGACCACGGGATAGCCGCGCACGTCCGCCTCCTGGGGTGCGACCGGGATGTCGGTGCCGCGGGCCATCCGGCGCAGCACGTACACCGTGGCGACGGTCATCGCCGCGTACACCACGAGCACCAGCCACAGTCCCGCCATCAGTCCGGGTGCCGGGTTCACCGCGTCCCGTACGCGCATCACCCCCCACACGATCCACGGCTGCCTGCCCAGTTCGGTGACGCTCCAGCCGCTCTCCAGGGCGACCACGGACGCCGGACCCGCGAGCGCGACCAGTGCGAGCAGCAGCCGGCTCCCACGCCGGTCCAGGAGGCCGCCGCCGACGCGCCGGGTGCGCCACCAGGTGAGCAGCAGCCATACGCCGAGGCCGAGCAGGAAGAAGCCGATGGCGACCATGAGGTCGAAGGCCCAGTGGACGCCGGTGACCGCCGGCCACTGGTCGTGGGGCACCCGGTCGAGGCCCTGGACCACCGTGCCGGGACGGTAGCCGACCAGCAGGGACAGTCCGCTGGGAATCTCCAGACCGTATTCCAGGCCCCTGTCGCCGGCGACTCCGCCGAGGGTGAGGGGGACGTGCGAGCCGGTGCGGTAGACGCCCTCGATGGCGGCCAGCTTGGTCGGCTGGTAGTCGGCCAGGAAACGGGCCGCCCAGTCGCCGACCACGATCTGGAAGGGGGCCGCCACCGCGCCGACGGTGAACGAGAGGGCGAACCCGGCCGTGTGGTAGGGGTCGCGGCGGCCCCGCAGCAGGGCGACGGCGTAGACGGAGGCGGTGAGGAAGGCGGCCACCATGAAGGCCGCGAGGATCATGTGCACGGTCTGCGGCGGGCTGGCGGGGTTGAGCATGGCCGCCCACGGGTCCACGCCCACGATCTTGCCGTCGCGCAGGGTGAAGCCGCGGGGCTGGTTCATCCAGGCGTTGGCGCAGACGACGAAGAAGGCGGAGGCGACGCCCGCGACGACGATGGGGATGCCGGTGAGCAGGTGTCGGCGTGGCGGCAGCCGGTCCCAGGCGTAGAGGTAGATGCCGAGGAAGATCGCCTCGATGAAGAAGGCGATGCCCTCCAGCGCGAAGGGCAGCCCGATGACCTGGCCGAACCGCCCCATGAGGCCGGGCCAGAGCAGCCCCATCTCGAAGCTGAGGATGGTGCCGGAGACGGCCCCCACCGCGAACAGCACGCCCATGGCCCGGGCCCAGTGCCGGGCCAGGAGTCGCAGGGCCGGGTCGTCGCGGCGGATGCCGAGCCACTCGGCGAGGAGGGTGAGGGCGGGCATGCCGACACCGAGGCAGGCGACGATGATGTGCCAGGCCAGCGAGAACCCCATCTGGGCGCGGGCGGCCGACAGATCGCCTTCCGTCGCGGCGTGGGCGAGGTTCACGCCGGACCAGAGCTGGTGAACGGGGGTGGCGACGTCTATCACGAGGGCACTCTCCCGGTGGGCCGGAGGATCACGACCGTGGCTCGGGCTCCGGTTTCCGACGCCGGTCCACGGCCTCTCCGAGGTACCCCCGGTCGCCTCGGCGAACACCCCGAAGGGGGCGGGAGTGCTCTCCTTGGCGTAGTGCCCCGTCGGCACCGGGGTCGGGCCCGTCGGCCACTCGACGGAACACGCACACGGCGGCTCCACCTTGACCCGCATCTGCCCCCTGAGGCCCCTGCCTCGTACACGCCGAGCGGCCGGATACAGGGCCGTACGCCGACCTCGGCGTCAGCTGCGTCGGGACCGCGGGCGCAGGGACCTCGTACGCCGTGTACGCGGACGACCTGGCCGTCTCCCGAGCTGTCGGGTGGCCGCGCCCGGCGGTCACCGGGTGGGGCCTGCCGCGCTGATGAGACCGAGCGTGGACTCGGGGTCGTACTCCACGGCCACATCGCCCAGGGCGACGATCCCGACCACGCGCCCGTCCTCGACGACCGGCAGCCGGCGCAGCGCCTTGCCCCGCATCAGCTGCACGGCACGGTCCACGTCGTCGTCCGGGGCGACGGTGACCAGCTCGCTGCTGCACGCCTCGGCCACCGTCCGCCCGCTGACGTCGCCGCCCTCGGCCAGGATCCGCACGGTCAGGTCCCGGTCGGTGACCAGTCCGCGCAGCCGGTCGCCGGCGCAGACCAGGACCGCGCCGATGTCCTCGTCGCGCATACGGGCCGCGACCGCGCACACCGGGGTCTCCGGCGCCACCGCGACCGGATTGCACGTCATGATCTCGCGGACCGCCTGAGCCATGCACTCCTCCAAGTCCCTCGCCCGACCGGGCTCGTCGGGCAGGTACCCCGGATTCGGCCGTATCGCTCGTCCGGACCCCTGCCCGCGTGCCGTGGGACCGGCTCGACGCGGGCGCCACCGACCCTCCCGTCGGCCCACCGACGCCCGCAGCACGGCACGAGCGGCGGCCGGGCGGTCATCCTGTCCCCACGGCTGCACCGGGCATGACGCCGCCGCCTTTCGTAAGGTGAAGGTGCCCGATCCTCCTCCCGGAGGTCTGCCCGGCAGGCGGGAGACGGTCGTGATCGAACTGGCCGCGGCGTTCGCCGTGGCGGGAGCGGCGAGCAACGCCGTGGGCACCGCGTTCCAGCGCAAGGCGGCCTCGGCCAGCAGCAAGGGCGGGATCCGGCTGCTCGCGGAGCTGGTGCACCGGCCCATCTGGATGATCGGCATGGCCGGCGTGATCTGCGCGGCGCTGTTCCAGAGCCTGGCCCTCGTCAACGGCCCGCTGGCACTCGTCCAGCCACTGTTCATCCTGGAGTTGCCGTTCGCGCTGCTTGTCGCGGCCCCGCTGATGCACCGGCGGCTGCCACCGTCGGGCTGGTGGGGTGTCGGTGGCTGTGTGGCGGGCCTCGCCGTGCTGCTCATCGCGGCCGCCCCGCACGGCGCGACCGATCACGCGCCCCTCGCCCGGTGGATCCCGGCCCTGTTCCTGTGTGTCGGCGTGATGGTGGTGGCCGTTCTCCTGGCCGGCCGGGGACGCCCGCCCTCCCGGCGCGCCGCACTGCTGGCCACCGCCTCCGCCACGGGCAACGCCCTGACCGCCGCGCTGCTGAAGTCCGCCAGCGGCACGTTCGCCGACCAGGGCTTCACGGCGTTCCTGCGGTCCTGGCAGACGTACGGGTTCGCGCTCGCCGGCGTCGCCTCCGTGCTCCTGCTGGAGAACGCGCTGCAGGCCGGTCCACTCGCCGCGGCCCAGCCCGCGCTGACCATCGGTGACGCCGTGGTGAGCCTGACGCTCGGTATCGCACTCTTCGACGAGCGGATCCGCACCGGATGGTGGCTCGTGCCGGAGGCCTGCGGCGCCGTGCTGATCGTCCTGGGTGTGCTGGTCCTCAGCCGGGCCGTCCAGCGCATCGTCGTGCTGCCGGTCCCGGCCGAGGAACAGCACCAGGCGACGTGAGGCCCGCTCAGGGGGCGGTGACGAGCGGCGGCTCTCCCCAGTCGGACGTCAGTGCGTCCCGCAGCGCGTGGGCCGGGGCCGGGGCCGGCCCGATGATCTGAAGCCCTGGGCGCGGTGTCCCCGCCGACGGGCCGGCCCGTCACCTGTCCGGGCCGGCCCGTCCGGTTGCCCTGCCGCCCGTCCTACCGTCCGGCGATCCGGTCGATCCAGGACTGGAGCCGTTCGCCCTGCGCGGCCATCAGATCCGGGTCCCGGAGGGTATGGGTGAGGACCGACATGCCCTGGTAGGCCGCGACGAGCTCGACCGCGAGGGCGGGGGCGTCGGAGCGGCCGAGCTGGGCGAACTGGGACTCCACCCAGTCGAGCAGGGCGCGCATGACCTTCGCGGAGGCTTGGCCCAGATCGTCGTCGCGCTTGTCGAGTTCGGTGGCGAGGGTGCCGAAAGGGCAGCCGAAGCGGGCTGCCGTCTCTCGCTGCTCGACCCAGCCGGCGACGAGCGCCTTCAGCCTGGCCGCCGGGTCCGGGAGCGCGTCCAATCGGGCGGTGAGCGCGCCGAGCCGGTCGCAGTGGGCGTCCACCGCGGCTTCGACCAGCTGGTCCTTGGTCTTGAAGTAGTAGTAGACGTTGCCGAGGGGCACCTCGGCCGTGCGGGCGATGTCGCCGAGGGTGGTCTTCTCGACGCCCTGCTCATGGAAGACCTGGACGGCCGCGTTCACCAGGCGCTCGCGCTTGCCACCCCGCCGGGGTCGTCTCGGCCGCGGCGCCTCGACTGCCGCGGCGGATTCTGAGTCAGTCACCTGACTGAGGATAGTCAACGGATGGACAGAGGCAGGCGGCGCACACTATCGTCCCGACTTAGTTAGTCAGCTAACTTACTCGGGAGGGAATCTCATGATCGTTGTCACGGGCGCCACCGGGAACGTCGGGCGGGCACTGGTCGCCGAACTGATCGCGGCCGGGGGGGCGGTGACCGCCGTCGCGCGGCGGATCGGGAACGAGGACGTTCCGCGGGGCGTACGGGCCCTCGCGGCCGATCTCGGGCAGCCGGGGAGCCTCGCCCCCGCACTGGAAGGCGCCAAGGCCTTGTTCCTGCTGGTGGCGGGCGAGGATCCGGTCGGCGTGCTGCGCCAGGCCGCTCTGGCCGGGGTCACGAAGGTGGTGCTGCTGTCCTCGCAGGGCGTGGGCACCCGACCGGAGGCGTACACGCACGCCGCGGCCTTCGAGGCGGCCGTGGCCGGATCAGGGCTGGGCTTCACCGTCCTGCGCTCGGGCGGGATGGCGTCCAACGCCCTCGCCTGGGCGGAACCGGTCCGTCGGCACCGCATCGCGGCCGCACCCTTCGCCGACGTGGCCCTGCCGTTCGTCGATCCGGGCGACGTCGCCGCGGTCGCCTCGGCCGTACTGCGTGAGGACGGCCACGACGGCGCCACATACACACTCACCGGCCCGGCGGGCACCACCCCACGGCAGCGGGCCGCCGCGATAGCCGAGGCGCTCGGCGAACCGGTGACGTTCGTGGAGCAGAGCCGCGAGGAGGCCCGGGCGCAGATGATGCGCGTCATGCCCCGTGCGGTCGCCGAGGGCACGCTGGCCATTCTCGGGGAACCCACCCCCGAGGAGCGGGCGGCCGGCACGGACGTGGAGCGCCTGCTCGACCGCCCCGCCACCCCGTTCGCCGCCTGGGCCGCACGCAACATCGCCGCGTTTCGCTGAGCCGAGCCGCCACGCATCCCTCCGCGCCGCCGTCCCCCCACCGCCCCCAGGTGCGCACCGCCGGCATCCGCGCGCGAGCACCCGCCGGCGCCTGGCGGGCACGGCACTCCGGGACGGCCGCCGCGGAGGAAAGTCGCGCACGCCACGCCGTACCAAATCAGCTCATTCATCTTCTTATCCGCTCTATTGTTCCCGACTGAGAGGCCACCGATCGAGGAGCACGAACGTGTCCTGGCCGGGCGCGGGTCGGGAGGGCGATGAGTGGGATCAGCCGACGGGGCGTGGCGCGCCTGGGCCTGGGCGCCGGTATCGGTGTGGCCGCCGTCTCGTTGGCCGCCCGCGGAGGACAGGACGATCCCCTCGCGGGTGCCGGGGCCCTTGGCGCGCCGGGTGGGCCGCCCCGGCTGATCGGCGACGGCTCGACGTCGTACACCGGACGGCAGCCGCACCAGCCGGACCCGCCGACGGCGCTCGAACCCGGTCAGACCCCGCCGCAGTTCGTCGTGTTCTCCTGGGACGGTGCGGGCGAGATCGGCACCGGCCTGTTCGCGCGGTTCCTGGAACTCGCCCGCGCCCAGGGCGCACACATGACGTTCTTCCTGTCCGGCCTCTATCTGCTGCCGGAGGAGAAGAAGCGGCTGTACCGGCCGCCGAACAACCCGGCCGGCGCCTCCGACATCGGCTACCTGACCGACGCGCACCTGAAGGAGACGCTCAGGTACGTGCGGCAGGCCTGGCTCGACGGCCACGAGATCGGCACGCACTTCAACGGGCACTTCTGCGCCGGCCCGGGATCGGTGGCCGACTGGACACCGGCGCAGTGGCGTTCGGAGATCGAGCAGGCGCGCGCGTTCGTCAGGTCCTGGCGCACCCACACCGGTTGGCGCGACGAACCGCCGCTGCCCTTCGACTACGACAGGGAACTGGTCGGCGGCCGCACCCCCTGCCTGCTCGGGCAGGAGAACCTGTTGCCGGTCGCGCGGGAACTGGGCTGGCGCTACGACGCCTCGTCACCGGGCGGCCTGCAACGCTGGCCGCGGAAGCGGCGGGGCGTCTGGGACCTGCCCCTGCAGAGCATCCCCTTTCCCGGGCACACCTTCGAGGTGCTCTCCATGGACTACAACATGCTGGCGAACCAGTCGAAGACCTCGACGCGGGCGCCCTCGTACAACTACCCCTACTGGCGCGCCCAGGCGGCACAGGCCTACCTGGCCGGGTTCGAGCGTGCGTACGAGACGAACCGGGCGCCGCTGTTCATCGGCAACCACTTCGAGGTGTGGAACGGCGGCATCTACATGGACGCGGTCGAGGAGGCCCTCCAGCGGATCGCCGGCCGGAAGGACGTACGTCTGGTCTCCTTCCGGCAGTTCGTCGACTGGCTCGACGCCCAGGACCCGGGCATCCTCGCCAGGCTGCGCACTCTGCAGGTCGGCGAGAAACCGGACGGCGGCTGGTCCGGATTCCTGCGCCCCGCGAAGGGCGCGTACGGCACCGTGGACCGGTGAGCCGGCCGCTCGCCGGAGCGGTCCCCGCGGCGAGACCCGGGCCCCGCGAGCCGCGCTCACCGCCTGCGCGGAACGCTGGGCGACCAGCGTCGACACGCCTCATGCCACGTCTGACCGGTACGGCCGGCCGCCGGGACGTCGGCCACCCTCAGCCGGCCCGGCAGACCTGCCGGCTGGAGGAGCCGGCCGTCACTGCTCCGGGCGGACCGGATGCCTGCTCATGATCGAGACCCGGTTGAAGGCGTTGATGGTGACGGCCACCCAGATCACCGCTGCTATCCGGTCGTCACTGAGCACCTCGCGTGCGGCGGTGTAGGCGGTGTCCTGCGCGGCGCCGTCCGCGGCCGCGGTGGTCGCCTCGGCCAGCGCCAGGGCGGCCCGCTCGGCGGGCGTGAACAGGTCGGTGTCCCGCCAGGCGGCGAGCACGCCGAGGCGCTGGGGCGTCTCGCCCGCCCGCAGCGCGGCGCGGGTGTGCACGTGCAGGCAGTAGGCACAGCCGTTGATCTGCGACACGCGGAGGTTGACCAGCTCGACCAGGACGCGGTCCAGGCCGGCGTCGGCGGCGGCCGCCCGTACCGCCTCGGACGTCTGCACCAGAGCGTGGTACGCCTTGGGGCTCTGCTTGTCGATGTAGATCCGCCGGGGGGTACCGGGCGGGACGGGACTGGTCAAGCTGGACTCCTCCGGGTGCCGCCGCCCCCTCGCCCCCGCGGGTGCGTGGAGCCGGATTCGGGGCTATGATCAGGCGCAATTGTTGAATTTGAAACTATCACGGATGGGAGGTGGGCTCTGGTGAGCAACACCGAAGCGAGGCCCGCCGAAATGCGGTGCGGCTCCCCCGCCGAGGGAAGCCTGCCGGACACGGCCGCGCGGGTGGAGATCCTGACTCCCCGCGACGTGCCGCTCGGCGGCCCCCGCGCGATGACGGTACGGCGCACGCTGCCCCAGCGGACCCGCTCCCTGATCGGTGCCTGGTGCTTCGCCGACCACTACGGCCCCGACGACGTCGCCCGCAGCGGCGGCATGGACGTCGCCCCGCACCCGCACACCGGGCTGCAGACCGTGAGCTGGCTGTTCAGCGGGGAGATCGAGCACCGGGACAGCCTGGGCAGCCATGCCCTCGTACGGCCCGGCGAGCTGAACCTGATGACCGGCGGCCACGGCATCGCCCACTCCGAGGTCTCCACGCCCCGCACCACCGTGCTGCACGGAGTCCAGCTCTGGGTCGCGCTCCCCGGGGAACACCGGCACACCGAGCGGGACTTCCAGCATCACGTGCCCGAGCCGGTGCGCCTCGACGGTGCCGTGCTGCGGGTCTTCCTGGGCTCCCTCGCCGGAGCGGTCTCGCCCGTGCGGACCTTCACCCCGCTGCTCGGCGCCGAGATCGTCCTGGAGCCGCAGGCCACGCTCACCCTGAGGGTCGACCCCGGCTTCGAGCACGGCGTCCTCGTCGACCAGGGCGACGTCCGCGCCGCCGGCACCCTGCTCCGGCCGGCCGAACTGGGCTATGTGCCCGACGGCGGTGACACCCTCACCCTCACCAACGATTCGGACGGCACCGCCCGTCTCGTACTGCTCGGCGGACCGCCCTTCGGGGAGGAGATCGTGATGTGGTGGAACTTCATCTGCCGGTCGCACGAAGAGGTCGTACAGGCCCGCGAGGACTGGATGAAGGGGGACCGATTCGGTGAGGTGCAGGGCTACGACGGGGATCCGCTGCCCGCGCCGGAACTGCCGCACGTACCGCTGAAACCGCGGGGAAGGGTGCGCTGAGCCGAGGGAAGGGGTGCGCTCAGAAGGGTGCGCTGAGCGGAAAGAGTGATCGCGATGCCGAGGACCCCGTGGGCCCCGGCTGCCGGCGCCGCCCCGGGGCCGGACCGCTCAGCTCGTGGGGCCCCGGCGGGTCCGCCGGGGCCCGATGTCCCGCCCGGCCGGGTTCAGCGACGGCGGATCAGCCGCACCGGATCTCCCCGGTGTCGAGGCGGTAGGTCACCCCGCCCCGGACCAGCGAGCCGGTCACGTGGATGCACTGACCGGTCGAGTCGAACCAGGTGTAGAGCGGTCCGGCGTAGTAGTGGTAGTTGACCGGGTGCTCCCGCGGCGGGTCGGAGGCGTAGTCGCCGCTCTCGTCGAAGAGGTACAGCGTGATGTTCGATGCCAGGCCGTCGTAGGGGCTGGACCAGAACTTCACGCAGTTCCGCTTGGTCGAGGAGTTCCAGTAGGTGCGCGCGTAGCCGCCGCCGTTCTGCCCCGAGGGGCTCTTGGCCCAGTACGTCCTGCCGTCCCAGCTGCCGCTGCACTCCGCTGCCGTGGGGGCGGCGGCCGCCTCGGCCGGTGCCGCCTGTGCGGTGGGGGCGGCGACCAGGCCGAGCATCAGCGCCATGACGCCGAGGCCCAGCAGCCGTGTTCTCCGTAGACGCTTCATCCGCGACTCCTGTGGTGAGATGCCGTCAGCCCGGGCCGTACTCGGCATGCTCCGCTTCGTGCGGGGTCGGCACCCGGCGTTTCACGAAATCTCCGCCTGATTCCGCCGCCGCACCCTTTCGACCGGCGGCACGGCGCCCGCCCCGACACGAGACGGCCCCGGCCGGCACGCTCGCCGACCGGGGCCGGACCCGCGGTCATGTGGTGGTGAAGGGCGGTCGCCTACGCGGCGAAAGGCTCTGCGGGGCTTCAGCCGAACGATCGTCCCCGCAGGCAATAGGTGAGGCCCGGGGACACTGTCCCCTTCACCACCACGTTCTTCCCAACCACAGCCGGCCGGCGAACATTCCCTCCGCCCCTGCGGCGGCGCGCCGTACGGCACGGCCGACCTGGGCCCCGGGCCGGCGCGCGGTGGCAGTCTCACCGGGCTCCAGGTCCGACGTGCGGGAGCTTGGGGCTGTGCATGCCGGCTGGTTGACGAGACCGTGGCCCTGACCGCGCAGTGGCGCACGCCGCGCGTTCCCGGAGGTACTCCGGCGCCGCTCTCGCGTCGAGGGGAGGGGGCCTACCTGGTGGGGGCGAACACGCATTGGGCCGCGACCGCGGCGCCGCCACGGGCCCATTCCTCGAACGGCAGCGGGCGGACCACGAGATCGCAGTCCGCGGCGGCGCCGAACGCGTGGTCGGCGAAGGCCCGCCGGATGCGGTCGGCGAACAGATCGTAGGAGGCCACCCCCTCACCGGAGATGATGATCCGTTCGGGGCCGATGAGGTTGGCGACGCAGGCCAGCGCCAGGCCCATGACATGGCCGGCGCGGGTGAAGACCGCCCGGACGGTGGGGTCTCCGGCGTGTGCGAGGCGCACCGCGTCGTCCATGGTCAGTGTGGGGTCGCCGGTAGCCTGCCGGACCTGTTCGGTGATCGCGGGGGTGGAGGCGACCGCCTCGACGCAGCCGGTGTTGCCGCAGGTGCAGACGCGTTCGACGCCGCTCACCGGGAGGTGTCCGATCTCGCCCGCCACGCCGTGCGCCCCGGAGACGACCCGGCCACCGATGGAGAGCCCCGCGCCGATGCCGGCGCCGACGGTGACCAGGGCGAAGGTCGACAGGCCGGCGCCGGCGCCGAACCACTGCTCGGCCACGGTCAGGGCCCGTACGTCGTTCTCGATGACCGTGGGGATACGGGTGGCCGACTCGACCAGCTGGGCGAGCGGCACCCGGCGCCAGTCGAGGAAGGGTGAGTACTGGACCGTACCGAGCTGTCCGTCCACGTCGCCCGAGATCGTGACGCCGATGCCGTGGAGCCGGGCGGTGCTCTCCATGCCCGCGGCCCTCCGCAGCTCCTGCGCCAGTCGGGCGATCGCCAGTACGACCGTGCCGACGTCCCGCGAGTCGAGGGAGACCCGCAGGGAGGCCAGGGGCTGGGCGGTCAGGTCGGTCAGCACGCCGATCAGCTCTTCCGCGGTGACCTTCACCCCGGCGAACCGGGCGCGTTCGGCCCGTACGGCGATCAGTGTCGCCGGACGGCCGTTGACCCGCTCCGTGGCGGGCCTGCCCACCTCGGTGATCCAGCCGTCGTTCATCAGCGGGGTGGCCACCTTGGTGACGGCTCCCGGCGTCAGCCCGGTCCGCCGTCCGATGTCGGCCCGGCTCAGCGGACCGTGCTGGAGCAGGGTCTGGAAGACCAAGGCGGCCGCGGGAGGCTGGTCGGCGAGGGTCATACGGGGACCTTACCTTTCCTTTGGAAACTAAGACAAGGAGCGTTTTCGTCCTATGTATGGGTCGGAAACCGCAGGTCGTGCGGGGTCATCAGGCGTGTGAGCCGGTCCGTGGCAAGGAGACATCGGATATCTCCCTTTGCCGACTATGTTGACGCTGGAAGGAAACCGGGCCTACATTCACCGCACTCCTCGTCGGGGCGGACGGGACGGTTACGCGCCGGAGAGGAGTGTGGCCCCCACCCACTCCCCCGTTGGTCTCAGCGATCCCCTCGGTGCTGTTCCGGGACGACCACCACCGAGAGGCTCCCGGCATCCTCGATCACTCAGGCGGAAGACCGCCTGCAGTCGCGCCCTGACGGAGTACCTCCATGACTCGTCCAGCTCGACCCGCACGTCTCAGAACGTTCACCTGTGTCACCGCGCTCGCGGCGGCGCTCGCCGTGCCCGCCGCCGCGCGGGCCGCCACCCCCGCGGACGCCCCCGCGGACGCCCCCCGTCTCCAGGCCACCGGCACCACGGCCACGGACGTCGTGGCGGCCAAGCCGTACATGGGTTTCAGCACCTGGAGCCTCGAATCCACCAACTTCCCCGGCTACGGCGGGGAGAACTGGCTCACCGAGTCACATGTCCTGCAACAGGCCGACGTCCTGGCCGCGAAGCTGAAGTCCCACGGCTACACCTACGTGAACGTGGACGCCGGCTGGAACGTCGACAACGGCAAGAACGTCTCGGACGACTACGCCCGCCCGACCGCGGACCTCAAGAAGTTCCCGCACGGCATGAAGTACGTCGGCGACCAACTGCACCGCAAGGGGCTGAAGTTCGGCCTCTACCTGGCGGTGGGCCTGTACCAGGACTATTACAACGACGGCAGGACGCCCATCTTCGACGCGCCCGGCTGCACCACCAAGGACATCGTCTACCCGGACCTGCGCACCACCAGCGGCTGGGACAACGTCTCCTACCAGCTGAACTTCGCGAGCCCCTGCACCACCAAGTACATCCAGTCGATCGCGGACGAACTGGCCTCCTGGGGCGTGGACTTCCTCAAGATCGACGGTGTCGGACCGGGCTCCAACCAGGGTGACGACGCGCACAACAACGTCCCCGACATCAAGGCGTGGCACACCGCGCTGCACAACACCGGCCGTCCCATCGAGTTCGTCCTGTCCTGGTCGCTCAGCCACAACCAGGCCGACGTCTGGAAGGCCAACTCCAACGGCTGGCGGGTCGACACCGACGTCGAGTGCTACTGCGACACGCTCGTGACCTGGAACAACTCGGTCAAGCAGCGCTGGAACGACGTCGTGCAGTGGATCCCGGACGCCGGGCCCGGCCACTGGAACAACCTCGACTCCCTCGACGTCGGCGTCGGCGTCATGGACGGCATCAACAACGTCGAGCGGCAGAGCTACATGACGCTGTGGGCCATCGAGTCCGCTCCGCTGTACGTCGGTGACGACCTCACCAAGCTCGACCCCTACGGCCTGAAGCTGCTCACCAACGACGAGGTCATCGCGGTCGACCAGGCGGGGAATCCGGCCAAGCCGGTCAGTCAGGACACCCCCCAGCAGGTGTGGTACGCCCGCAACACCGACGGCAGTTACACCGTGGCCCTGTTCAACCTCGGCAAGGGCTACGCCGATGTGACCGCCGACTTCAGCGACCTCGGTATCAGCGGCAAGGCCGCGGTCCGCGACCTGTGGAGCCACAAGAACCTCGGCTCGGTGGGCGGTTCCTTCACCGACAACCTGCCGCCGCACGGCTCGCGCCTGCTGCGCGTCACCCCGAGCAGCACCGGCAGCCACCCCGGTGTCCCGCTCGCCGTGCACGGCACCGCGTCCACCGCCGGCAGTGTCTCGCTCGGCTGGGACCCGGTCGACACCGGTACGCAGACCACCGGTTACGACGTCTACGCGAACGGTTCGAAGGCGGCCACCGTCACCGGCACCTCCGCCACCCTGAAGGGTCTCGGCGCCGGCACCGGCTACTCCTTCACCGTGGTCGCCCACGACGCCAGGGGCCGCACGTCAGCGCCCAGCAAGGCGGTCACGGTCACGACGCCGGCGGCCGGCGGACCGGTCTCGTACGAGGCCGAGGCTTCCGGCAACACCCTCGGCGGCAACGCCTCCGTCTCGGACTGCTCCGCCTGCTCCGGAGGCAAGAAGGCCGGCAATCTCGGCGGCGGCGGATCCGTGGCGATCAACCACGTCACGGCGCCCAGGGACGGCACGTACCTGATGAAGCTCGACTACACCGACGGCTCCTCCGGCCGCACGATCGTCGTCACCGCGGGCGACAGGTCCTTCCAGCTGCCGTTGCCCGGAAGCAACGACAACAACTGGGGACAACCGCAGTCGATCACCGTGCCCGTGCCGTTGAAGGCGGGCGAGAACACGATCACCTTCGGCAACCCCTCGGACTACGCCTCCGACGTGGACCGGATCACCCTCTGACCGTCCGTCCCGCTCCTCCCAGCGTTCCGCCCGCCTGACACCCAAGGAGAGTGCCGTGGTGGTCACATCACAGGGCAACCCCGCGACGCCGGTCGCACCGGAGTCCGCCGCGGTGGCCACCACGGCCACCGGCGCCGGCCGGACCCCCCTCGTCCGCAAGGTCCGCGCCGCTCGCCGGCCGGGACGCTCCGCCCCGACCAGGTCGGCGGCGGCCCGCCGCCGGGATCTGCCGGTCGCACTGCTGCTGATCCTGCCCGCCGTGGCCGGCTTCGCGGCCTTCTCCGCCTACCCGACGCTCCGCGGCGTCTACCTGAGCTTCACCGAGTTCCACGTCCTCAGCCCGCCGCACTGGGTGGGACTGGCCAACTTCCACGAGATGTTCGGTGACGAGGTCTTCTGGCACTCCCTGCTCGTCACCGTCTACTTCGTCGCCCTGTCCGTGTCCTTCGGCACCGTGATCTCCCTGGTGACGGCGGTGGTACTGCACCGGGTGGCGCGGTCGTCCGTCCTGCGCGGCGTGATCCTGCTGCCGTTCCTGATCTCCAACGTCATCGCCGCCCTGGTCTGGCAGTGGATGCTCGACCCGCAACTCGGCGTGGTGAACATCCTCCTCAGGCACCTGACCGGGCACTCGATCCTCTTCTTCGGCAGCGGTGGATGGGCGATCCCTTCCCTCGCCGCCATCAGCGTCTGGAAGTGGATGGGCTACTACGCCCTGCTGATCTTCGCCGGGCTGCAGACCATCCCGGCGACGATCTATGAGGCCGGCCGGGTCGACGGCGCCGGCGAGCTGCAGATGTTCCGCACGCTGACGGTGCCTCTGCTGCGTCCGATCCTCGTCATGGTGGTCGTCCTGACGGTGATCAACTCGTTCCAGGTGTTCGACATCGTGCAGGTCACCACCAGGGGCGGACCGGCCAACGCCTCGAACGTGCTGCAGATGTACATCTACGACAAGGCGTTCCGGCAGTTCGACTTCGGTTACGCCGCCACCATGTCGCTGGCCCTGCTCGCCCTGCTCATCACGGTCACCTTCACCCAGCTGCGGCTCGCCCGTGCCAACGAATCCGACCTGAACTGAAGGAGGCCGTCATGGCTGTCACCCTCGCCCCTGGCCGGACGGCCACCGCGCGCCGGCCGGGCCGCAAGGACTCCCGCGGGGTCTCCCCCGGCAAGATCGCGGCGTGGATCTACCTCGGCGTCGTCGTCGTGGTCACTCTCTTCCCCTTCTACTGGATCCTGCGCACCGCGCTGTCGAACAACTACAAGCTGGCGACCGACCCTTCCTCACCGCTTCCGGTGGGCTTCACCTGGGGCGCGTTCGAGCGGGCCCTGGGCCTTGCCTCCACCGCGCAGGCACAGGCCCAGGGCGGTTCCGGCGCCTCCCTCGACATCGCGCTGTACCTGCGGAACTCGCTGGTCTACGCGTCCGTGCAGACGGTGCTGATCGTCCTGTTCTCCGCGGCCGCCGCCTACGCGTTCTCCCGGCTGCACTGGCGAGGCCGCAACCTGGTGTTCAACATCCTCATCACCGCGCTCATGGTGCCCGGCGTGTTCACGCTGCTGCCCAACTTCGTCCTCGTCAAAGACCTGGGGCTGTCCAACACCTTCGGCGGGCTGATCCTGCCCGGCGCGCTCTTCCAGGCGTTCACCCTGTTCTTCCTGCGGCAGTTCATGCTGGGCCTCAGCAGCGAGGTCGAGGAGGCCGCCATCCTCGACGGCGCCGGACCGCTGCGGATCTTCCTCCGGATCATCCTGCCGATGTCGTCCGCGCCGATCGCCACCGTGTCACTGCTGATGTTCGTCAACGCCTGGAACGACTACTTCTGGCCGCTGCTGATCACCAACGACCAGCAGGTCCAGCCCCTCACCCTCGCGCTCGGTGTCTTCAAGCAGTCCTCGCCGCAGGCCGCTCCCGACTGGGCGGGTCTGATGGCCGCGGCACTCATCGCGGCGCTGCCGATGCTGCTGCTCTTCATCGCCTTCGGCAAACGCGTCGTCAACTCGATCGGCTTCTCCGGCCTCAAGTGACCGGCGCTCCCCCTCGACCGCCCCACCTCGATCGCCCCCTCGATTGGACGGCACAGCCATGCATCCCAGCGACCTGGTGCTGAAGTGGCCCGCGCCCGCGGCCCGTTGGACCGAGGCCGCCCCCGTCGGCAACGGCCGGCTCGGCGCGATGGTCTTCGGTGGCGCCCATCGGGCCCGTATCCAGATCAACGACTCCACCGTGTGGTCCGGCACCCCCGGCGGCCCGGCCGCCGCGCTCGCCGCGGTCCGCGCGGGCGGCGCCGGCCCGCAGCGGCTCGAGGAGGTCCGCGCCGCACTCCGCTCCGGCGACCAGGACCGGGCCGAGGCACTGCTGATGGCCTTCGAGGGGCCCTACAGCCAGGAGTACCTGCCCTACGCCGACCTCCACCTGACCGTGGCCGGCGGCGAGGACGCCTCCTACCGCGGCCGCACCCTCGATCTCGACACCGCCGTGGCCGAGGAGCACTTCGAACTCGGCCGCACCACGGTCCGCCGCCGGGTCTGGGCCGACGCCGTCACCGGAACCCTGTGCACGGCACTGGACGCGGACGGCGGCACCGTGGACCTGTCCGTCGGCTTGTCCACTCCGCTGCGCGAGGCCCACCGCTCGACCACGCCGGACGGCCTCACCCTGGGGATCGAGATACCGGTGGACGGGGCACCCGCCCACGAACCCGGTGTCGCCGAGCCCCTGCGGTACGCCGACGGCCCCCTCGACGGCTACGACCCCTTCGGTGCCCTCGCCCTCGCCCTGCACACCGACGGGGAGGTGACCGGGGCTCACGACGGGCTGCACGTCACCGGCGCCTCCCACGTGCTGCTCACCCTCGCCAGCTCCACCAGCGCCGGCCGGCACTGGCGCGGCGAGGACGCCGTGGACCGCGCCACCCATCTGGCCGACGCCCGCCACACCGCCGCGCGCGCCGCCGCCCAGGGCGCCGACCGCCTGCTCAAGACGCACGAGGCCGACGTGCGCGGCCTGCTCGGCGGCACCGCGCTGCGGATCGGGCCACGCCGCAGCGGCACCTATGACGTCGTCCGCGACATCCTCGGCGGGGACGACGAACTCCTGACCGCCACCGTGCTGTTCCAGTTCGGCCGGTACCTGCTGGCCACCGCCTCCCGCCCGCGCACCGGCCCCCCTGCCAACCTCCAGGGCATCTGGAACGCCGACCTGCGCCCCGCCTGGTCGTCGAACTACACCGTCAACATCAACACCCAGATGAACTACTGGGGAGCCGAAGCGGCCGGCCTGAGCGCCTGCCACGAGCCGCTGTTCGACCTGCTCGACCACCTCGCGACCCAAGGCCGCCACGTGGCAAGGGAGTTGTACGGGGCCCGCGGCTGGACGGCGCACCACAACACCGACATGTGGGGCTGGGCGCTGCCGGTCGGCATGGGACACGGCAACCCCTCATGGGCGATCTGGATGATGGGCGGCGCCTGGCTGTCCCAGCACCTGTGGGACCACTACGACTTCACCCGCGACCTCGGCTTCCTGCGCGAACGGGCGTGGCCGCTGCTCAGCGGCTGCGCCGAGTTCCTCCTCGACTGGCTGGTCGACGACGGCACCGGATTCCTGGACACCCTTCCGTCCACCTCCCCGGAGAACCTCTTCCTCGACGGCGGCACCCCGAGGTCCCTGACCCGCTCCTCGACGATGGACATGGCGCTGATCCGAACCACCTTCGAACGGACGCTCGAGACCGCCGAGAGGCTGGGCCTGGACACTCCCCTGACCGACGAGATACGCGTCGCACTGCCCCGCCTGCGCCCGCTGCGGGTCTCGGCCGGCGGCCGGCTCCAGGAGTGGGCCGAGGACCTGCCCGAGGCCGACCCCCGCCACCGTCACCTCTCGCACCTGATCGCCGTGCACCCCCTCGGCCTCGTCGATCCCGACACCACCCCGGAACTGGCCGCCGCGGCGGGCAAGGTGCTGGATCGACGCGGTCCTGGGGCGATGGGCTGGTCCTGGGCGTGGAAGATCGCTCTGCGGGCCCGGCTGCGCGACGCCGAGAGCGCGCGCCGGCTTCTGCTGGAGGCCGGCCGCCCGCTCGACGGCGACCCGACGGCCGACGCCCCGGTCGACGGCTCCCGCTGGGGCGGACTGCTGCCGAACCTCTTCTCCGCCCACCCGCCCTTCCAGATCGACGGCAACTACGGCTTCATGGCGGCCCTCACCGAGATGGTGCTGCAGAGCCACACCGGCACCCTCGACCTGCTGCCCGCGCTGCCCGCGCAGTGGCCGGACGGTCAGGCCACGGACCTGCGCTGTCGCGGCGGCCTCGCCGTCGACTTCACCTGGAGCGACGGCGCCCCGACCACGGTCACCGTGCGCAGGCTCGCCGGTGACGCGGGCGAGCCCGTGCGGATCCGTCACGGCGACCGCGAGACCGAGGTGTGTCTCCCGGTCGGCGGCCAGGTCACCCTCGACGCGGGCCTGCGGCCGGGAGGGGGGCCGGTGCCGTGCTGACCGAGCAGGACGTCCCCGAGCTGTTCGCCTACCGCAGCGCCTACCGGGAGCCGGCCGACTTCGACGCCTTCTGGAGGTCCACCCTCGCCGAGGCCCGTGCCGAGCGGGAGCCCTCGCTCGAGCTGACGGGCGTCGCCACCGGCCTGGAGACGGTCGACGTCTTCGACGCCGTCTTCCCCGGCTTCGGCGGCCACCCGGTCCGCGGCTGGCTGCGGGTGCCCCGGCAGCGGACCGGGCCGCTTGCCGCCGTCGTCCAGTTCCACGGCTACGGCAGCGGGCGCGGTGCTCCCATCGACGACCTGCTGTGGGCGTCCGCGGGCTACGCCCATCTGCTGGTGGACGCCCGCGGTCAGGGGGCCGCCTGGGCGGGCGGCGGCGCAACGCCCGACCCGGTCGGCAGCGGCCCCGCCCACCCCGGCTTCCTCACGCGCGGCATCGAGGACAAGGACACCTACGTCTACCGGCGGGTGTTCACGGACGCCGTCCGCGCCGTCGAAGCGCTGCGCGGCCGCACCGACCTCGTCGACCCGGCCCGGATCGCCGTCGTCGGCCCCAGCCAGGGCGGCGGGATCGCCCTCGCGGTCGCCGGGCTCGTCCCGGACCTGACGGCCGCGCACTTCCAGGCCCCCTTCCTGTGCGACATCCGGCAGGCCACCCGGCTCACCGACGCCGACCCCTACGCCGAGATCGTCGGCTATCTGGGGGCCCGGCGGGACCGGGTGGAGCAGACCTTCGCCACACTCAGCTACTTCGACGGGCTCGCCTTCGCCCGCCGCGCGACCGCCCCGGCCTGGTTCTCCGCCGGGCTGCGCGACGAGGTGTGCCCGCCGGTCACCGCGATCGCCGCGTACCACGCCTACGCCGGTCCCAAGCAGCTGCGGCTGTGGGAGTTCAACGGCCATGACGCCGGCGGTCCCGAGGACCTGGCCATCGCCCTCGGCGCGTTCGGCGCGCTCCTCAAGACGTCGTCCCCACCCCAGGTGCTGCCGTCCCCCGCACCTCCCGCGTCATCCGGAAAGAAGGAAAGATGAGAAGAATCAAGGGAGTTCGCAAGGCCGTCGCCCTGGGTGCCACGCTCACCCTCGCCGCCGTGGTCTCCGCCTGCTCCTCCGGCTCCTCCTCCGCCGGCGGCTCCCATACCGTCAACTGGTGGACCTGGGACGACAAGCAGGCCGCCGCGTACAAGGTGTGCGCCACGGACTTCGAGAAGGCCAACCCCGGTGTCTCGGTGAAGATCACCCAATACAACGTGGCGGACTACTTCACCAAGCTGACCGCCGGGTTCGTGGCCGGCAACGCGCCCGACGCCTTCCAGAACAGCGTCCAGTTCTTCCAGGCGTACGCCTCACAGCACCAGTTGATGCCGCTCGACAGCTTCATCTCCAAGGACAAGTTCGACCTGTCCCGCTTCTCGGTCGGCGTGGACGCCTGGAAGTTCACCGACGGCAAGCAGTACGCCCTGCCCCTGGACTGGGCGGCGACCGGCATCTACTACAACGAGGAGACCCTGAAGAAGGCCGGGTACACCGAGAAGGACGTCGACTCGCTGAACTGGAACCCCGACGACGGCGGCACCCTGGGCAAGATGATCGCCCACCTGACCGTCGACACCAAGGGACGCCGCGGCGACCAGCCGGGCTTCGACAAGTCCCACGTCAAGACCTTCGGCTACGGGGAGGTCGCGGCCAAGGACTTCATCGGACAGACCACGTGGAGCCCGCTCGTCGACACCACGGGCTGGCGTCTGGGTGACAAGCCCACCTGGCCGACGGTGTTCAACTACAGCGACCCGCGGTTCGTGAAGACCATGGACTGGATCCGCTCGCTGACCAAGAAGGGGTACGCGCCCCGGCTCGGGGAGTTCACCGACAGCGTCAGCGATGTCGACCTGCTGTCCTCCGGCAAGGTCGCCATGGAGAGTGCCGGCTCGTGGGAGGCCGCGACCTTCGTGAAGATCCCCGGCATCGAGGTCGGTATCGCCCCCACCCCCTACGGACCCGACGGCAGGACCCGGGCCGTGCTGAGCAACTCCAACGGCAACAACATCTGGGCCGGCACCAAGAACCCCGACCTGGCCTGGAAGTGGGTCTCGTACATGGGCAGCGAGTCCTGCCAGTCCAAGGCCGCGCAGAGCGGCACCTTCTTCCCCTCGATCGCCGCCGCCATGGACGCCTCGGCGAAGGCGCTGGCCGCGAAGGGCGTCGATCTGTCCGTCTTCACGGACATGATGAAGAACAAGGTTCTCTACCCCTCGCCGGTCTACGGCAACGGAGCCGCCCTCCAGGACGCCCTGGAGCCCCTGTTCCAGGCGTACTTCGCCGGGCAGAAGGACGACTCCGTCTTCGCCGACATGCAGAGCAAGAGCAAGACGCTGCTCGCGAAGGACTGAACCACCCCACCCCGCTGTCTCAGTACGGCCGCCGGACCGGGCCCACGACCAGGGTCCCTCCGGCGGCCGGGCGATCCGAAAGGACTCTGCATGTCGGACACCACCGCGCGGATTTGCACCCTGCGCGCGGCAGGCACCGCTCTCGTCGTGGAACTCACCGAGCCGGTGCCCAGAGTCCTGCACTGGGGGGCCGACCTGGGCGACCTGTCGCAGGACGCGCAGGCGGCGCTCGCCCTGACCGCCGAACCCGCCGTACTCAACAACTCCGTCGACGTCCCCCGCCGTTTCACGATCTGGCCCACCGAAGCGGACGGCTGGTCCGGCACGCCGGCCCACGAGGGCCACCTGGCCGGCGCCTACACCGCGCCCCGGATGGAGTTGTCCGAGGTCTCGTACCACCCGCAGGACGAGGGCGGCGAGCTGTCGGTGCACCTCACCGACGCCGGAGCCGGGCTGGACGTCACCGTCACCTACCGGCTGGAGCCCTCCGGGGTGCTGGGCGTGCGGACCCGCCTCGCCCGCCGACCGGACGCCGACCCGGCACCGTACGATCTGGCCCAGGTCACGACGATGCTGCCGCTGCCCCGCCGGGCCACGGAGATCCTGGACTTCACCGGAAAGTGGAGCCGGGAACGCTCCCCGCAACGACGGCCGCTGGGCTTCGGCAGCTACGCACGGCAGGTACGACGGGGCAAGTCCGGCCACGACTCGCCCTACCTCGTGACGGTCGGCGTGCCCGGGTTCGGCTTCCGCACCGGGGAGGTGTGGAGCGCGCACGTCGCCTGGAGCGGCGACCAGCGGTACCTGGTCGAGCAGCTCCCGGAGGGCGCGGGCGTCCACGCCGGGGTGCTCGGCGGCGGCGAACTGCTGCGGGCCGGGGAGATCCGGCTCGCTCCCGGCGCGTCCTACACCACGCCCGTATGTCACTTCGCCTGGTCCGACCAGGGACTCGACGGGCTCGCCGACCGCTTCCACACCCTGTTGCGGGCCCGGCCCGGGCATCCGCGCCGCCCCCGCCCGGTGATCCTCAACAGCTGGGAGGCGGTGTACTTCGACCACGACCTGGACCGGCTGCTGCGGCTGGCCGACAGAGCCGCCGAGGTCGGTGTCGAGCGGTTCGTGCTGGACGACGGCTGGTTCCGCGGGCGCCGCTCGGACGAAGCCGGGCTGGGGGACTGGACCGTCGACCCCGGGGTGTGGCCCGACGGGCTGACCCCTCTGGTCGACCATGTGCGCTCGCTCGGCATGGAGTTCGGGCTGTGGGTCGAACCGGAGATGGTCAACCTCGACTCCGACCTGGCGCGGGAGCACCCCGACTGGGTACTCGGGCCCGCCCGCGGGACCGGCCCGTCCGCCCGTCACCAGCACGTACTGGACCTGTCCAACCCCGAGGTCCGGGACTATCTGCTGGGCTCACTGGACGCCCTGGTGGACACGTACGGCATCGCCTTCCTCAAGTGGGACCACAACCGGGACCTGCACGAGGCCGTGCACGGCACCGCCGACCGCCCGGTGGCGCACGCCCAGGTACACGCCCTCTACGGGCTGATCGACGCCCTCAAACAGCGTCATCCCGCGCTCGAGATCGAGAGCTGCGCCGCGGGCGGCGGGCGAGTGGACCTGGGCATCCTGGCCCGCACCGACCGGATCTGGGCGTCGGACTGCAATGACCCGGTGGAGCGCCAGGCCGTCCAGCGCTGGACCGCGCAACTGCTGCCGCCCGAACTGGTCGGCACCCACGTCGGCCCCGGCACCAGCCACACGACCGCCCGCGTCAGTTCCGACACACTGCGGCTGATCACCGCGCTGTTCGGGCACGCCGGCATCGAACAGGACCTCACCCGCTGCTCGCCCGAGGAACTCGCCCGACTCACCGCGTGGACCGCGCTCCACCGCGAACTGCGCCCCCTGCTCCACGCGGGCCGCACGGTCCGTGCCGACCTCGCCCAAGACGCGACGCTGCTGCACGGCGTCGTGGCGCACGACCGGTCGGCCGCGCTCTACTGCTGGACACGGGTGGCCACTTCACCCGAGGGCCAGTACGGGCGCGTACAACTGCCCGGCCTCGCCCCGGAGGCGACCTACCGGGTGCGGGTGCGCACCGAGCTGGGCCTGCCGTCCTTCCACCAGGTGTCCGGCCCCGCCTGGCTGCCCGCGGCGCTCGACGGCCGGCTGACCGTGCCCGGCACGGTCCTCACCGCCGCCGGCCTGCCCATGCCCACGCTCAACCCCGACCAGGCCCTGCTGCTCGAACTGCGCCGAACCGACGGAACGGAGCAGGCGGGAAAGGGTGGGCCGGGGTGATGCCCGGGTCGGTGGCGTGCGGGCTGCCGCAGCGCGGTCCGGTGCTTCGCCCGGCACCTCTCGGCGGAGCCGTCACGAAATCGGCCTGACCCGACGGACATCGGCGCCCGGCCACCAGCCGGGCGCCGCCTGTGAGAAGATCTGCGCAGCGGTACCCCACCGCCATTCTCATCACGAAGGAATGAAGCCCATGATTGCGGCGTCCCACAGCGGCCGCCGTCGGCACTGAGCCGTCTGCCCATCGGCAGCGTTCTCCGGTGCCTGACGTGTCTCCTCACGGCGGCCCGACGACGCGGTGTTCCGTACACCGCCACCTCGCTCACCGAGGTCGTTCCCGTATGCCCGGTCACGCCCGGCTCCAACGGCCCGTGGCCGCCTTCACCGTGAGGTCTTCATCGTGCACACCGATGTCCAGAGTTTTGCCGTCACCAACCTCCTGCGCCGCCCTCAGGCGCGCGAAGTCGGCGGCTTCGTCGTGGGGTTCGATCCCACGACGACCAGCCCGTACATCAACTACGCCACGCCTGTCCCCGGCGCCGAACCGACCGACCGGGACGTCACCGACCTGATCGCCGCGTTCCGCGAGCGCGGCCTCAAGCCCCGGCTGGAGTTCGCGCCGGACGCCGCGCCCGCCGTCGAACCCGTGCTGCGCCGGGCCGGGTTCGGCACGGAGGCGGTTCACGAGTACCTGGTCTGCACCCCCGGCACGCTGGCCGTGCCGGTCGGCCACGGCGCGGCGCTCCGCGTGGAGGCTCCGGCCACCGACGAGGACTACAGCGCCATCGACACCGCGCTCTCCGAGGCGTTCGGCGGTGAATGGGCCCCTTCCCCGGAAAGCGCCGCGCGGCTGCGGCACACCGAGGAGGGCGGCGGGGCCGTCCGGTTCGTCCGTGCTCCGGACGGCGGCTGCGCTGGTGGGGCCCTCTGCTCGGCACCCGCCGACGGCACCGCGGAACTGGCGGGTGTGGGCACCCTCCCGGCGTACCGCGGCCGGGGCATAGCCGCCGCTGTCACCGCCACGCTGGCCGAGACCATGTTCGGCCGCGGGGCACGGTCCGTATGGCTGGAGTACTCGGGCGAGGGTTCCCGCCGCGTGTACGAACGGGTCGGCTTCCGGCCCGGTGGCACGCGGCTGTACGTGTCCCTCGAAGGGTGACGGGCGCGCGCCTGTTCCCGGCACTCGCTCGGTGACCGGCGCGCAACCGCGCCGGTCACCCGACGGAGCACCGCCGGGCCGGCGGGGTCGCTTCTCCCCCGCCGGCCGGATTCTTGACGGCGCGTCGTATCTCGGCGTCGCGCAGGTCCAGGTGATGGCCGTCGCCCCGGTGTCCCGGCACGGTCCTAGCTACCGCCGCCGATCGTTACCCACGTTCGCCGGGGCCCTTCAGGCTCAGGTCGCCACGTCCGCTCGGTCACCGTGTTGTCGTACGCGAAGGTGCGCACGGCCCGCAGCTGTCGCGGAACCGGCGCGGAATTGTCCGTGATCGGTAACAGCGGGATCCCGTGGTCGTCTTCGGCCGTCCTGACAGGTGCACAGGGACCGATCGAGACGGCGAGAAGCGGGGCGGACATGGCGCGGCATGGCGGGCGGGGATGGTACGGCCGGGTGGTCGCGGCGGCGCTCGGGGTCACGGCGGTGGCGGCCGCCACCTCGGTGTGGACGGCGCAGGCCGGTCAGCCGGGCGGCGGTTCGGCCCGCCCGGGTGTCTCGGCGCGGCCCGCCGCGCCGAAGCCGGCGTCGGTGTCCGAGACCATCGCCCATTCCTCCGACCGGGGTGAGCACGCGGTCAACATCACCATCGACGACGGCCCGGACCCGGTGTGGACCCCGCAGGTGCTCCAACTGCTGCGGGACAACGGCGTGAAGGCGACGTTCTGCATGGTCGGCAGCCAGGCGCAGGCGCACCCGGACCTGGTCAAGCAGGTGGTGGCGGCCGGACACCGGCTGTGCGACCACACGATCTCGCACGACACCACCATGGACACCAAGTCCCAGGCCTACCAGTCGCAGCAGATCCTGGACGCCGAGCGGCAGATCACCGAGGCGTCCGGTGGGGTGCGCCCGATGTACTACCGGGCCCCGGGCGGCGCCTTCACCCCGTACAGCAGGCACCTGGCGGCCTCGCGCGGGATGCGGCCGCTGGGCTGGAACGTCGACTCCAAGGACTTCGAGCGGCCGGGCACCGACGCCATCGTCACCACCGTCAGGACCGAGCTGGCCAACGGGCCCACGATCCTCTTCCACGACGCGGGCGGCGACCGCTCCCAGACCGTGGCGGCGCTGCGCACCCTGCTGCCCTGGCTGAAGCAGCAGGGGTACTCCTTCGGTTTCCCGGTCCGCTGAACGGCAGCCGTCACCCTGTTCCTGTCCCCACGGCTGGTACACGCCCTTGTAGGGGCCCCAGCCGGTGGTGATCTTCGTGCGGCACGTCGGGTCAGCCGTGGATCTGGACTTCGACGCGGTGCCGCAGGTACGCGTCGGGGTGCGCCCGGGCGATCGCCACGGCGGTGCCGACGAGCGCGTGGAGATGTGACGGGTACGCCTTCGGGTGCAGCGGCAGCCCGGGCAGGATGCAGCGCCGGACGTCCAGGTGCTCGTTGGCGACGAACTCCCGCAGCGCGGCCTCGTGCCAGGCGGCGACGACATCGGCGGTGTCCTCGTCCCGGGCCCGCCCCCGCGGCTGCCGCCGCAGGGGCAGCGCCGTCCAGTACCAGGCCCGCGCCGCGCCGGCGCGCTCCTGGTCGGTGCCCGTGCGCAGCCGGTCGAGCAGGGCGAGCCGGACGCGTCGCCGACCGAAGGCGTACAGGGACGGTTCGACGAAGTGGCGGCTGAAGCTGGGGTTGGGGTCGAGGACCGCCGCCGTGAGGAGCGGGCCGAAGGCCTCCTCGGCCAGCCTCGGCCGCGCGGCGAGCGTCTTGCGCACGGCCGACCGGGCCGCCTGCTCCCCGGTCCACTCCGGGTGCTCGGCCCGCTCCCGGTCGACGTCGGCGCCGAGGAACCGGATCAGCTCGTCCAGGCAGGCGTGGAACGCGGCCCTTGCGTCCGCGGTGCGCCCCGGCAGCGGGACGAACTCCCGTACGCGTTCGGCCGGTTCCCGCCCTGCTGTGGCGCCGTCATCCTGGTGCACCATCCGCTCTCCCCCCCCGGTGTGCGGCCACGCTACGCCACCGGCGTCCCGCGAGCCGAGGGCCGTGCGGAAAATCGATGGCCGCTGAACTGCGACGATGCTGGGATGGCGGCATGGAGCGCGAACGTTCGACGATGGTGGACCGGGGTCAGTACCAGGACGCGGTGACTCCGTGGGAGCAGCAGTCCTGGCGCGCCTCGGCCCTCGGGTGGGTGGAGGAGCGGCTCGCCGCACACGGTCTGCGTGCGGCCGGCGACCTCGAGGTGCGGCTGCGGCCGTGGTCCGTGCTGGTGCGGGTGCCCGTGCAGGGGCCTGACGCGGTGTGGTTCAAGGCGAATCCGCCGGCCAGCGCCTTCGAGGGCCCGCTGACCGTCGCGCTGGCCGGCTGGGTGCCCGGGCATGTGCTGGAGCCCCTGGCCGTCGACGCCGGGCGCGGCTGGACGCTGCTGCCCGACGGGGGCGAACTGTTCCGCACCGTGCTCGCGCGGGAGCCGGTCGAGCCGGACACCTGGGAGGACCTGCTCCGCCGGTACGCGAGCATGCAGTACGCCCTGGTTCCGCACGCGGGCGCGATCGAGCGCCTGGGCGTCCCCTCCGCCCGGACCCTGGACCTGCCCGAGGTGTTCGACGAACTGCTCGCCGCGAACATCGCACTGCGTCCGGACGCCCGCGCCCGGCTCGACGGCCTGCGGCCCCGCGTCGCGGAGTGGGCCGCCGAACTCGCCTCCGCCGGGATCGAGGACACCCTCGACCACGCCGACCTGCACGACGGCCAGCTCTTCCATCCGGGACCGGGCCGGTTCACCTTCTTCGACTGGGGCGACGCCACCGTGTCGCACCCGTTCTGCAGCCTGCGGGTCCCCGCCGAGCGGGCGTGCGACCGATACGGGCCGCAGGTGCTGCCCCGGTTGCTCGACGCCTACCTGGAGCCCTGGACGGGCACCGGCCGCACGGCGGCGGACCTGCGCCGCGCGGCCCGTCTCGCCTGGCGCCTGAGCGCGCTGGGCCGCGCCGCCTCCTGGGGGCGCATGTTCCCCGACGCCTCCGGCGCCGAGCCGGGAGCCGAGCAGGGCGCCCAGTGGCTCCTCGAACTCTTCAACGAGCCACCGTTCTAGGGACTGGAGGAACTTGGTGCCCGGGTGGGCGGATACGGTCCGGTGTCAGGGCAGTGGGGTGCCGCCGGTGGCGTTGAGGATCTCCGCGGTGATGTAGCTCGCCTGCGGGGAGGCCAGGTAGACGTAGGCCGGGGCCAGTTCGGCGGGCTGGGCCGGGCGGCCGAGCGGGGCCTGCTTCCCGAACTCCTTCGTGTCCGGCATGGTCGCGGGGATGAGCGGTGTCCACACCGGTCCGGGCGCCACCGCGTTGACCCGGATGCCGCGCTCGGCGACCATCTGCGCGAGCCCCTGTGTGAAGGTGACGATGGCGCCCTTCGTCATCGCGTAGTCCAGCAGGTGCGGGCTGGGCTTGTACGCCTGCACCGACGTGGAGTTGATGACACAGCCGCCGGACGGAATGTGCGGCAGGGCGAACTTGGTCAGCCAGAACATGCCGTACAGGTTCGTCCGCATCACCCGGTCGAACTGCTCGGTGCTGATCGCCTCGATGCCGTCCGGCTGGGACATCTGATAGGCGGCGTTGTTCACGAGGACGTCGATGCGGCCGAACTCGGACACCGCCCGCTCGATCAGCGAACGGCAGTTGTCCTCGTCGCGGATGTCACAGGACACGGCGACCGCCTTGCGGCCCGCGTCCTCCACCAGCCGGGCCGTCTCGCGGGCCTCGTCCGCCTCGTCGGCGAGATGGGTGAAGAGCACATCGGCGCCCTCACGGGCGAAGGCGAGGGCCACCGCCCGTCCGATGCCGGAGTCCCCTCCCGTGATCACGGTCCTGCGGCCGTCCAGCCGGCCGGCGCCGCGGTAGGACTCCTCGCCGTGGTCGGGCGGCGGGTCCATCGGGCCGGTCCAGCCCGGATGCGGTTGGTCCTGGGAGGGGAAGTCAGGGCGGGCGTGCTGTGTGACCGGGTTCGGCCGGTCACCGTGCTGGTCCGTCATGGCGGCCTCCTGCGTCTCGGGCGGACAGGACAGCCGGCCGGGTTCCCGGATCACGTCCGCCCAAAAGCCATCGGGCTGCGGAAACCGTCCGTGGCGGGCACCTCAGGGGAGGTGCGGGCCCCGCCGTCGGCGCGCGTCAGGCCGTCGGCGCGTCGTGGCCCGTGGCGCGCATCCGGTCCCTGCGGGCGTTGTTGTAGATCCGCAGCAGATGCTTCGCCACGGCGCAGGGCGCGGCGTCGGCGTGGCACTGGCGGCACGTCCGCATGTGCTGCTCGTAGGTGAGGCGCGCGTTCTGATACGCGTCGTCGACAGAAGACATGGACATCTCCGGGCAGGGCGCGTCCTGGGACGGCACCGAGTTGACTGACTGGTACAACCGGAGACAAGGTCATCATGTTACTGGCGGTACTGGGAAACTCGTACGGACTCCAGCGGCCCCTCATGGCCGTGCGGTGGCGTCGGCCCGTCGCCGGGCTCACGCCAGCCGGTCCTCCCGCAGGGACCGCGCGTGGTTCATGAAGGCGGTCAGGCCCACCTCGAAGGCGCGGTCGGCCCGGCCGTCGGCCACCGCGGCGAGCGCCTCCGCGAGGTGCGGCGTGGGGATGTCGGCGGTCAGCTCCCACATGGTCTCCGGTGCGGCGAGGTCGAGGGCCGAGCCGAGCACCAGGTTCTCCAGCGCGATGACCAGCGGCATGATCTCGGCGCGGTCGAACCCGGCCGCGATCAGCAGGCTGACCGCCCGCTCGTACTGCTCCAGGACCCGGGGCGCTCGTACGGGTGACGTCATCAGCAGCGGAATGACCCGGGGGTGCGCGGCGAACGCGGCGCGGTAGGAGCGCGCCCAGGCTTCGACGGCCGCGTCCCACGGGGTCAGATCCAGGGTGGCCGCGTCGATCGCGGAGCAGACGCGCTCCCGCAGCAGTTCCACGATGCCGTCCCGGCCGTCCACGTGGTGGTACACGGACCCGGTCTGCGCGCCGAGCCGCCGGGCGATCTGCGGGACGCTGAAGTCGCCCGTCTCGTCGATCAGTTGCAGCGCCGTCGTCGTGATGCGCTCGCGATCGAGGAGCGGTGTGCGCGGCCGTCCCATGGTCAGCGTTCTCCCTGAGGTCTTCCCGGATGCCCAACGGCAGGTTACATTGCGGAAACCGAAAGCCTTTAGGTTTACGGCTCCGGGCGCCCGCCATCCCCTCGTGCGCCAGGGGACACCGGCCCGGTCCGCCCAACCGGCACCGCCCGCCGGCGCCCGCGAACCCGGCTGCCCCGCCACCGGGACCCCCTCCCCTCCGCCGCCAGAAGGGCTCCCCGTATGTCCGTGTCCACCTCCGAACTCCCGGAGGAGAGAGCGTCGTCCGCCGCGACCGGCCTCCGCTCCGATTCGCTCGGCACCGCCGACATCGCCTTCTTCGTCGTCTCCGCCGCCGCGCCCCTGACCGTCATGGCCGGCGTCGCTCCGCTCGCGATCCTGCTGGGCGGTATCGGAGCGCCCGTCGGCTATCTCCTGGCCGGCCTGACCCTCGCGGTCTTCGCGGTCGGCTTCACCACCATGAGCCGCCACGTCACCAGCGGCGGCGCCTTCTACGCCTTCATCACCCGGGGCCTCGGCCGCCCGGTCGGCATCGGTGCCGCCCTGCTGGCCCTGATCGGCTACAACGGCATGGAGATCGGCGTCTACGGCCTGCTCGCCACCACCACCCGCGACACCCTGCACTCGCTGTTCGGCACCGACGTGCCCTGGCTGCCCGTGTCCCTGGCCGGCCTGCTCCTCATCGGCTACGGCGGCTACCGCTCGATCGACTTCGGTGCCAAGGTGCTCGGCGTGCTGCTCGTCGCCGAGACCGGCATACTCGTCCTGCTCGCCGGCGGGGTCCTGCTGAAGGGCGGCGCGCACGGGCTGTCCCTCGCCTCGCTGGCCCCGGCGCACGTGTTCGTGCCCGGCACCGCGGCCGTCCTCGCCTTCGCGTTCGCGGCGTTCACCGGCTTCGAGTCCACCGTCATCTACCGCCGCGAGGCCCGCGACCCGGAGCGCACGGTCCCGCGCGCCACCTATGCGGCCGTCGCCTTCCTCGGCCTGTTCTACGCGTTCGTCGTCTGGATCGCCGTCCAGTCGTTCGGCGACGACCAGGTGGTACGGGCCGCGGGCAAGGACCCGGCCGGACTGTTCTTCACCGCGATCACCACGTATGTGGGCGGCTGGGCCGCCGACCTGATGCACGTCTTCATCGTCACCAGCGTCATCGCCTCCCTCCTCGCCTTCCACAACGCCATCAACCGCTACGCCCTCGCCCTGGCCGAGGAAGGCGTGCTGCCCCGTGCCCTCGGCCGGATCCACCCGCGGCACCGCTCCCCGTACGTCGCCGGCGTCGCCCAGACCGCCCTCGGCGCGGTGGTCGTCCTCGCGTTCTGGGCCGCACACGCCGATCCGTACCAGCAGCTGCTGCTGTGGGTGAACACCCCGGGAATGATCGGCCTGTTGCTGCTGCAGCTGCTCGCCGCGATCGCCGTGCCCTGCTACTTCCGCCGGGTGCCGCACACGGAGGGCCGCCTGCGCACGGTGGTGGCGCCGGTCGTCGCCGCCGTCCTGCTGGCGACGGCGATCGTGCTGGTGGCGGGGCACATCGACCTGTTCACCGGCGCGTCCCCGACGGTGAATGTGCTGCTCGTCGTCGTGGCCCCCGTCGTGTTCGCCCTCGGCCTTCCGCTGGCGTGGTGGCTGCGCCGGGCCCGCCCGGAGGTCTACGCCGGGTTCGCCACGGAACCCGCCGAGGCGCCCGCACCCGCCGAGTGACCCGAATACCCTTTCCCCCTAGAGGAGTTGCCCACATGCCCGCTGCCGACCTCATCCTCGCCGGCGCCCAGGTCCGCACGCTCGATCCCGCCCGTCCCACCGCCACCGCCGTCGCCCTGCGCGACGGTGTGATCGCCGCGGTCGGGGATGCGGACGACCTGCGGGACTGGCGCGGCCCCGGCACCGAGGTCGTCGATCTGCACGGCGCGCACCTCGTGCCCGGTCTGGTCGACTCCCACAGCCATCCGGTGTGGGGACTGGACATGGCGACGGGCACGGACCTGTCCGGCGTGACCGACCTGGCCGGGCTGCGCGCGGCGCTCGCCCGGGCCGAGCGCGTCGAGGGCTGGGTGGTCGGCTACGGCCTGGACCACAACGCGTTCGAGGGCCGCCCCGTCCATCACGAGCTGGTGGCGGACGTACTCGACGGCGCCCCGGCCTTCCTGCGCCTGTACGACGGGCACTCGGCCCTCGCCGACGCCGCCGCGCTGGCCGCGGCCGGGGTGACCGGACCGCGCGCCTTCGCCCAGCACGCGGAGGTGGTGTGCGACGCCGCCGGCCGACCCACCGGACATCTGGTCGAGCACGCCGCGATGGACCTGGTCGCGGACGTCGTGCCCCGGCCCTCGTACGCCGAACGGCGGGCCCGACTGGTGGAGTTGCTGTCCGCCATGGCCGCGACGGGGCTCACCGGGGCCCATGTGATGGACGGCGGGGACCTGGATCTGGTGGCGGCGGTGGCCCGGGAGACCGTGCTGCCGGTGCGGCTGCGGTTCGCCCCCTGGTGCATGCCGGGAGCCGACGGTGACGCCCTGCGGGAGCTGATCGAGCTGCAGGGCGACGGCGGGCGGCACTGGCTGGTCGGCGGGGTCAAGTTCTTCATGGACGGCACCGTCGAGGGCGGCACGGCCTGGCTGGAGCACCCCGACTGCCACGGCCGGGGAACGGCCGCTTTCTGGCCGGACCCGCGGGCGTACGCCGAGGCCGTCCGCACCCTGCACGCGGCCGGCGTCCGCACCGCCACGCACGCCATCGGGGACGCCGCCGTACGGCATGTCCTGGACACCGTCGCGTCCCTGGGACCCGGCGGGCGCGGGGCCCACCGGATCGAGCACATCGAGACCGCCCCCGATGAACTCCTGCTCCGTTTCGCGCAGTTGGGTGTCGCCGCCTCCTTGCAGCCGCCGCACACCGGTTACACCCGCGACGACGGCAGCGACGAGTGGTCCCGCCGGTTGGGCGCCGACCGGGCCGCCCGCGGCTGGCGGCTGCGGGACCTGCGGGAGGCCGGGGCGACAGTCGCGCTGGGCTCGGACTGGCCCATCGCGCACTACGACGTACGGGCCGTGCTGGCGACGGCACGCCGCCCCAAGGGCGCCGCGGCGCACCGGCCGGGCCTGACAGCGTTGCAGGCGCTGGAGGGCTGCACCAGCCACGCGGCCGCGGCCGCCGGCGAGTCGGCCGTCGCCGGCCGGGTCGCGCCGGGCCTCCGTGCGGACCTCACCGCGCTGTCCGTGGACCCGGTGCACGCCCCCGGCGACGAACTGACGGACGCGCCCGTCGCGTTGACGGTGACCGGAGGACACGTGGTGCACCGGGCCGTCTGACCCGACTGCCCGTGCGCGTCCCGGGTCCGGTGCGAGACGCCGAAGCCCGGAGCGAGGTGAGGCGACGGGGCACGACAGACTGGGCGGGTGAACGACCACCGCCCGGTCCACCGGGACCCCGCTCCGGAGTGGTACGGACGCCTGCGTGTCCGCACCACCGACGTCTCCCCCGCGCACTGGCTCACCGAACGCCGCCCCGGGGACGGCGACTTCGGCACGGTCGCGGGCGTCGCGGCGCCGGGCTTCGCCGCGTACGCGCGGATCCTGCACCCGGCCACCCTGGACGAGCGGCCCGTGCGCTGGTCGGCGGTGGCCGCCGCACAGGGGACCGGGGTGACGCCGGGCACGCGGTGGCACGAGGTCATCGGCATGGACCTCGACCATCGCAACGCCTCCGAGTACGGCCTGCCCGGCGTGTGGGACGAACACCCGTGGGAGGGCCCGACACCCCCCGCCGTCGCCGAGGCGCTCGTTCCCGTGCTGGCCCGGCACACCCGTACCCCGGAGCGCTGCTGGTTCGGGCTGTGGCACGGGTACGGGCGCTGGGACTTCGACGGGGTCCCGGTCTTCGAGACGCCCGGCCGGGACGAGGTGCTGCTCGCCGGCCCCCTGGCCGACGCGGTCTCTCCGGTGCGCCGGGACGAGTTCGCCGAGTTGCCCGACCTGTGGTGGCCCGAGGACCGCGCCTGGTGTCTGGGCGGCGACGTGGACCTGGTCAGCACCTACATCGGCGGCTCCCCGGCGCTGATCGCCGACCTGCTGGCCGCCCCGGAACTGGAGGCGCACCCCGTGGCCGCGGGCGACCCCGTCGGCTGAGCCCGACGGCCGCCGTCGCGCCTGCTTCCCGTGGATCTCCGTGGACGCGTTCTCGCGACCGTGGTTACGATCGGCGACGGCATCGCGTGCCGGTCACCGGCCGGGTGAGGCATGGAGGTGCCAGGACATGCCCTGGAGGCATTCCTTGTCAGTCGAGTTGAACCACACGATCGTCCATGCCCGGGACAACCGGGAGTCCGCCCAGTTCTTCGCGGAACTGCTGGGCCTGGACATCACCGCCGAGTGGGGCCCGTTCCTCGCGGTCGGCCTGAGCAACGGCGTCACGCTGGACTTCGCCACCGTCCCCGCCGGCAGCATCACCCCGCAGCACTACGCCTTCCTGGTCTCCGAGGAGGAGTTCGACGCGGCGTACGCGCGGATCGTGCAACGCGGCATCGAGCACTACGCCGACCCGCACCGGCGGCAGCCGGGCACGATCAACCACAACGACGGCGGCCGCGGCGTGTACTTCATGGATCCGTCGGGCCACGCGATGGAACTGATCACCGTGCCCTACGGCGGCCGGCCGGCGTAGGCGCCGCGCGGCGGCAGGCCGCAGCGGGACGCCACCGCACGTGGCGTCCCGCTGTTCGGCCGGGGGCCGCCTACGGTGTGACGACCTTGCCGCCGAAGGTCACGACGAGGTGGCCGTCCGCGGCGAAGGACCAGCCCAGGGCGCCGGAGTACGAGGAGCAGCGGGAGCCGTTCGTACCGGTCCAGAACTGGTTGGTGCCGTCGGCGTCGCCGACGGTCTTGTCGTTCGAGCCGCTGACGCCGAACCGGCACGAGGTGTTGTCGCGGTACACCGACGTGCCCTCGTCGAACGAGAAGTTGCGCTGGGCGTTGTCGACGCCGACGTTGCTCGAGACGGTGATTTTGCCCGGGTTGCTGTTGTAGGTGAACCCGTGCTTGCCGTTGTGGTAGGCGATGCTGTGCCGGACGACGTGGTCGACCGGGATGTCCTCGCCACCGAGCTTGTAACCGTTGCGGTCGCCGTTGGAGTTCACGGTGCCGTCGCTCAGTGTGCCGTTGTTGTGGGACAGGGAGTTCTCGATGGTCACCGGGCCGATGGCGCCGGTGTCGGTCTTGGTGTAGAGGTCCCAGCCGTCGTCGATGTTGTGGTGCGCGACGTCGTGGCGGAAGACGTTGCCGGTGCCGACGGTGAGCTTGGCCGCGAAGCCGTCGGCGTCCTCGCCGTCGGAGTCGGCGTTGTCGTGCGACTCGGAGCTGACGATCAGGTTGCCGGCCGGCCACTGGTCCTTCGGCGTGCTGGAGGCCATCCGCCCGAGTTGCAGGCCCGTGTCGCGGTTGTACGCCGTCACGGCACGCTCGATGACGTTGTTGCTGCCACCGACGTAGATCCCGTTGTCACCGGCGCGCTCGACGGTGAGGCCGTACAGGTGCCAGTACGAGGCGTTGAGCTGGATTCCCCGGTTCGTCGAACTCTCCGTCTGCGCCGAGAAGTTCAGCACAGGGGTCTCGCCCGGGTAGGCGGACAGGGTGGTACGGGCGCCGGAGGTGCCGTCGCTGCCCGCCGGGATGGTGATCGTCTGCGTGTACGCGTAGGTGCCGCCGCGCATGTAGATCGTCCCGCCGGGAGTGACGCGGCTGATGGCCGAGGGAAGCGTCGTCGGGTCCGACTGGGTGCCGGACGCGCTGTCGCGGCCGCTCGGCGACACGTACAGGACGGTGCCTGACGGCGGCGGCGTGGTGGTGTCACCGGCCACGTCGACGTCCAGGTAGTCCAGGTTCGGCAGCCCTTCGGAGGTGGTCGGGCCGAACCGGACGGTGTTGGTGCCGGCCTTGACCGGCACCGTGAGCGTCTTCGTCGCCCAGGTGTTCCAGGCACCGGTCGCCGGGAACGACACCGTCGTGACGGTGGAGCCGTTGACGACGACGCTCGCGGAGCGCGTGGTGGTCGTTCCGTTGGCGAAGCGGACACCCAGGGTCGCCGTGCCCGCGGCGGTGGCGTTCACGGTGAACTGGGCGTAGCCGCTGGTCGCGTTGGTGCCGTTGCAGAAGCCGCTGCCGGAGTAGCCGGCCCAGTCGGAGTCGATGGTGCCGGTGCAGACAGTGGCGGAACTCTCGGCCTCGTAGCGGGTGCCGGCGGCCTGGGCCGTGGTGCCGGACAGCGCGACGAGCGTGCCGGCGATCAGACCGGCGCACACGATGGCTGGTCTCAAGTGCATCGGCTTGTCTCCTACGTGTCAGGGTGAGAGAAGTGGGGAAAGCGCTTTCTCCGACGGCTCCTTGACGGTAGAGACATGCCATGACCACGTCAACGGTCGCGTACATGATTCATATTCAGATGGATGAATCTTGGGTCACTCGCCGGGCGCGAGCGTGCGCGCCACCACGCGCGCCGCCTCGGCCACGAGTGCCTCGTCCACCGGTGCGTCCTGGGTGTTCTTGGTCGACAGCACGGCCAGCACGACCGGCGTCCCCCGGGTCGTCCAGGCCACGCCGATGTCGTGCGCCGAGGCATAGGAGCCGGTCCCGGTCTTGTCCGCCAGGACCCAGTCCCGCGGCAGCCCGGCGCGGAACCGTGCTCCGCTGGTGGTGTTGCCCTTCAGCCACGTGAGAAGCTGCTCCCGGTCGGCGGTGTCCAGTGCCCGGCCGAGGGCCAGTCGCTCCAGGCTCCCGCCGACGGCCCGCGGGGTGGTGGTGTCGCGCGGGTCGCCCGGGATCGCGGTGTTCAGCTCGGGCTCCCACCGGTCGAGCCGGCTCACGTCGTCACCGAGCGACCGGAAGAAACGGGTCAGCCCCTCGGGCCCGCCGATCTGACGCAACAGCAGATTGCCGGCCGCGTTGTCGCTGTACTGGATCGCCGCGGCACACAGGCCGGCGACGGTCATACCGGTCCGCTGATTCTCCTCGGTCCGGGGCGAGTTGGGCAGGATGTCGTGCGGCGGATAGTGGATCACCCGGTGCAGCGGAGCACAGCCGCCGTGGTCGCGCAGGACCGCCGCCGCGGCGAACGCCTTGAACGTCGAACACATCGGGAACCGCTCACCCGCCCGATGCGACACGGTCCGCCCGGTGCGGACGTTCCGCGCGTACACGCCGAGCCGGGCGCCGTACCGCTGCTCAAGATCCGTCAGCTCCGCTCCGGCGGCGCGGGATCCGGTGTCCGGGGCCGCAGAGGCGGCGGCCGCGGAGACGGCGGAGGCGGCCACGGCTGTGGCGGTGCACGCGAGGCCCGCCTTGAGCAGGCCGCGTCGGGGCATCGGGGCGAAGCGATCGGGGCTGGTCATGGGCGCAGTCCTCCCAGGGAGTCCGCCGTCGGTCTCTTCACCGACGGCCCTTGGATCTTCGACGGGGACAGCGAAACAGCAGGACACCACTCATGTCCAAGAGTGAACTTTGAACGTCTCATGCTTTATTGGTATGACTGCTGGGTGGATCTCCTCGCACACCTCGAGGCGTACGTCGCGACCGCCGACGAAGCGAGCTTCTCCCGGGCGGCCGACCGGCTCGGGATCGCCCAGCCGCTGCTCAGCCGCCGCATCAAGACGCTGGAAGAGCACTTCGGTGGCTCGCTGTTCGACCGTTCGCGGCGGCAGGTCACCATCACGGAGCTGGGCGTGCTGCTGCTCCCGTACGCACGGGACGTGCTGGACCGGGCCCAGCGGCTGCGGCAGGCCGCCCGCTCGGCCCGGCGGTCGCGGGTACGTGCCGTCGGGGTGCCCGCGGACTGCGCCCCGGCGGCCCTGGCCCGCGCCATCCGTGCGGGCAGCGAACGCGGGATCACGCTCGGGATGCGCGAACTCCCGCCGGCGGCCAGGGTTTCCGGGCTGGCCGACGGTTCGCTCGCGTACGCGCTGCTGCGGGTGTCCCCGGAGCAGGCCGTGTTCCGGGTGCCGCTGGGGCTGGCGTCGGCGCCGGAGGGGCCGGGTCCACGGCCCGGCCGGCGTGCGGTCCACCTGGAGGAGCTGCGACCGAGACGGAGCCGCTCGCCCGAACCGCCGGACACCCCGCCCCTTCTCGTCCTGCCGGAGGACCAGGTGACCTGTCACGAGGACAGGTTGGGCAGGGCCGCGGCGCGCGCCGGGCTGCCCGGCGGCCGGATCCGGCCGGCCGGTCCGGCGGCCACCGCCCTCGCCGAGACATTGGCGGGACACGCCCTGCTGCTGTGCACAGAGCCCTTCGCCCGGCAGCACGGGGCACGGTGGGCACCGCTGGGCGACCGGTCCCTCCACCGGGGCTACGACGTGAGCGCACCCCCCGGCCGGCACGGCACGGCGGAGGTGCCGGACTGGCTGGCCGCGCTGCTCGGCTCGGCCGTAGGAGCCACGACCTCCCGTCCCGGCGCACCGCGGTCCGCAGACCGGGGCGACGACGTCCCGGCACGACTGGCGGCACGCGGATGACCACGGCACCGGCGCACCAGCCGGCGTACGTCGGCGACGACGGCGCCCACCTGGACGTCGCCGAGGCGATCGCCGCGGACTGGGCGGCCCTCGGCACGCACGGCTCCTTCCTCGCCCGGAACATCGACACCGGCGAACAACTCGGCTTCGACACCGCTGAGTTGATGCCGCTCGCCTCGGTGGTCAAGGTCCCCCTCGCCCTGGTCGTGCTGGACCGGATCGCGACGGGGGAACTCGACCCGGCGCTCCCGGTGACCGTCGACCCGGCCACCAGCAGCGTCGGCCCCACCGGGCTCGCGGCGTTCCGGCACCCGGCCACCGTGGCCGTGGGTGACCTGCTCCAGCTGATGCTGTCGGTGAGCGACAACGCCGCCGCGGACGCGCTGCTCGATCTGGTGCCGGTGGCGCAGATCGACGCGCGCCTGCGCGCCTGGGGCTGCACCGGCATCCGGGTGCGGCACCGGATGAACCACATGTACGAGTGCGCCGCCGGGGCTGCCGGCGACGACTTCTCCCTGGCCCTGGAACTGGCCGTCCGGGACGAAGGGACGGGCCGGCACACCATCGAGACCCTGGACCCGGCGTATGCCAACGCCGGTTCGGCCTCGGCGCTGGTCGCCCTGCTGGGGCGCGTGTGGTGCGACGAGGTCTCCGTCCCGTCGGCGACGGCGGAGCTGCGCCGCTTGATGGGGCTCCAGGTCTTCACGCATCGACTGGCCTGCGAACTGCGCGCGGACTCGCTGCGGTGGAGCGGCAAGACGGGCACGTTCCTGCATCTGCGGCACGAGATCGGCGTGGTCGAGGCGGATTCCGGCGACCGGGTGGCCATGGCCGCGCTCACCCGCGCGGACCGGCGGGCCGGTCAGGCGCCGGACATCGACCTCGCGATCGGGCTCGCGGGTCGCGAGGCGTTCGAGGCGCTGCGCCGCTGACGTGTGGGAAGCCGTCCGCGTCAGCGCCGTCGGAGGTGTGGCCGCCCGCGCCCGCAGGCGTGAGGTGGCGCCCGCGCCGGCAGGCGTTCGGCGACCTGGCGGCCACGCGGGGGCAGTTCGTGGTCCATCCGGGGCGGGTTCGTCGGCTGGGCCTCACGGTGCGCCGGTCCGTCGCGCTCCCGTGCGTGCAGGGTCTGGGACAGCGTCTTCTCGCGCGGCGGGGCCGCCTGTCGCATACGGCCCCGGTGCCGCTCGCGGGGCGCGCGGCGTTCGAACGGGTCAGTGCAGCAGACGTCGTTCCTTCGCCACGGCGACGGCGCCCGCGCGGTTGTCCACGCCGAGTTTGTCGTAGATGCGCCGCAGGTGGGTCTTGACCGTGGCCTCGCTGATGTAGAGGGCGCGGGCGATGGCGTGATTGGGCAGGCCCCGGGCGAGCTGGGCGAGGATGTCGCGTTCGCGTGGGGTGAGGGCCGGGCGCGGGTTGCGGAGCCGGGACAGGACGCGGTCGGCGACCGGGGGTGAGAGCGCCGGGCGGCCTTGGGCGGCCGCGTGGATCGCGGTGAAGAGGTCCTCGGCGCCTTCGGCCTTCAGCAGATAGCCGGTGGCGCCCGCCTCGATCGCCCGGGTGACGTCGGCGTCGGTGTCGTACGTGGTCAGGACCAGCACATGGGGGGCGGGGGTGGTGGTGCGCAATCGGCGGGTGGTCTCCACGCCGTCGATGCCCTCGCCCAGTTGGAGATCCATGAGGACGACGTCCGGGGCGGTCCTGCGGGCCAGTGCGAGGGCCTCCTCGCCGCTGCCCGCCTCGCCCACGACCTCGATGTCCGGGGCGCTGTGCAGGAGAGCCAGCAGCCCGGCGCGCACCACGGCGTGGTCGTCACACACCAGGATGCGGACCGGTGTGCGGCCGGGGACGCCGGGCGTACCGGGGACGTGGGTCATCGCGGCTCCAGCGGGACGGCCGCCGACAGGGCGGTGCCCTCGCCCGGTGCCGACTCGACGGTGAGGGTGCCGCCCAGCTGGCGCAGCCGGGCGCGGATGGCGGGCAGGCCGTGGCCGCGCCGGTCCTCCGGGGTGGCTTCGGGCGCGGCGGGAGTACGTGGGTCGAAGCCGCGGCCGTCGTCCGTGACGTCCAGGACGATCTGGTCGTCCAGGCAGGTCAGGGTGAGGGTGGCGGTGGTGGCGGCCGCGTGTTCGCGGACGTTGGCGAGGGCTCCCTGGGCGATGCGCAGCAGGGCCGACTCCACGGGCGCGGGGAGCGGGTCGTGCGGGGCGCCCTCCGTGTGGACGCGCACGGTGAGCGCGGGTGTCGTCTCGCGCTCGGCGACGGCGTGCAGCGCCCGGAGCAGGCCGCCGCCCTCCGCCAGGTCGGCCGGGGTCAGGTCGTGGACGAAGCGACGGGCCTCGGCGAGGCTGCGCTCGGCGATCGCCGCCGCCGTACGGACGTGGTCCCGGGCGGTGTCGGGCGCGGTGTCCCACAGGCGGTCGGCCGCCTGGAGCAGCATCCGCTGGCTGGACAGGCCCTGGGCGAGGGTGTCGTGGATCTCCCGGGCGAGCCGCTCACGTTCGGCCAGGGTGCCTTCGCGGCGCTCGGTGGCGGCGAGGTCGCGCCGGGTGCGGACCAGGTCGTCGATGAGCGCGTCCCGGCGGGCGGCCTGGCGTTGCATGACGACGAAGACGGTGGTGGCGACGGCGGCCACCGCGGGCGGTGCGAGCAGCACGTTGGGGTCCGGCCAGCCGGCCAGGCTGAGCTGGGCGGCCACCGCCAGCGCCGTCAGCAGCGCGACCAGCGGGATCGCGGCGCGCGGCGGGAGGGTGCGCAGACCGGTGTAGAACAGCGGGACCGCGCACCAGGCGAAGCTCGGGGCCAGGACGACCAGCAGCGCCCAGGCCGCGACGACCAGGCCGAGCCAGGTCAGCCGGCGTGGTGTGGGGCGGGTGCCGAGCGCGGGGCCGAGGACGTAGAGGACGGCCAGCAGCACGGAGAGAGCGATGATCCAGGGGGTGTGCGGTCCGTCCGCGTGCCGGGCCAGATAGCGGGCGAGGGATGCGGACAGCAGCACGAAGAACGCCGTGTGCATGACGACGGTGAGGGCGCGGGTGTCGTCGCGTGCGGCTTCGGGCACGGTTCCCATCTCCCTCATCGCCTCGCTGAACTGGGCGAACACTGTCCATTGTTCCCTGGTCCGGCGCAGCGGGGGTCATCCGATCGGATGACCCCGGGGACGACCGGTCCGGTGACGGGAGGCGGCGGGAAGCGGGTCGAGGATCGGAACGGGAGCGATTGCGCCCCAGCCCCGGCCCGTGGCCGGGCTCATCGCCACAGGAAGGTTGCTCGTCATGCCCACCCGTAGGAAGCCGTCCCGCCGCACCCGCGCCCTCGTCGGCGGTGCCGCCCTGGCCGTCGCCGGTGCGGGTGTCCTGGGTACGGTCGCCGCCAACGCCGCCGACTCGTCCGGCGCCGCCCCGGCCGCCGCCCCCGTCGCGGCCCGGAACGGCGACCTGGTCCAGAGCACACATCTCACCCTCGACGCCGCCACCGAGGCGGCACGGGCCGCGGTGGACGCCGCCGAGAAGGACGGCCGTCACGTGTCCGTGGCCGTCGTCGACCGCAACGGCAACACCCTGGTCACCCTGCGCGGGGACGGCGCCGGCCCGCAGTCGTACGCGTCCGCCGAACGCAAGGCGTTCACGGCGGTGTCGTGGAACGCGCCCACCTCCGAGCTGGCCGAGCGGCTGGAGCAGACGCCGAACCTGAAGGACATCCCGGGCACGCTGTTCCTCGGGGGCGGCACCCCGGTGACCGCCAAGGGCGCCCCGGTCGCGGGCATCGGCGTAGCGGGCGCCCCGTCGGGCGACCTGGACGAGAAGTACGCGCGGGCGGGAGCGGCGGCGCTCGGCCGCTGACCCGGCCGACCAGGCCGCTCGGTTCCGGCACGGCCGAACAGCAAAACGTCCGGGTCTGCCCCGCGGGGCGGACCCGGACGTCCTGTTCGGGTGGATCAGACGCGCGTCAGACGAGGTCGAACCGGTCCAGGTTCATGACCTTGTCCCACGCGGCGACGAAGTCCTTGACGAACTTCTCCTTCGCGTCGTCGCCGGCGTAGACCTCGGCGAGCGCACGCAGCTCGGAGTTGGAGCCGAAGACGAGGTCGGCACGGCTGCCGGCCCACTGCAGCTCGCCCGTGGCGGCGTCGCGGCCCTCGAACGTGGTCTGGTCCTCGGAGGTGGCCTTCCACGTCGTGCCCAGGTCGAGCAGGTTGACGAAGAAGTCGTTGGTGAGGACGCCGGGCGTCTTGGTGAGGACACCGAGCTGCGAACCCTGGTGGTTGGCGCCGAGGACGCGCAGGCCGCCGACCAGGACGGTCATCTCGGGGGCGCTCAGGGTGAGCAGGTTGGCCTTGTCGAGCAGCAGGTACTCGGCCGGCAGGCGGTTGCCCTTGCCGAGGTAGTTGCGGAAGCCGTCCGCGGTCGGCTCCAGCGCCTCGAAGGACTCGGCGTCGGTGTGCTCCTCCGTCGCGTCGACGCGGCCCGGGGTGAAGGGCACCTCCACCTCGAAGCCGCCCTCCTTGGCGGCCTTCTCCACGGCCGCGACACCACCGAGGACGATGAGGTCGGCCAGGGAGACCTTCTTGGCGCCGGAGGAGGCGTTGAAGTCCTGCTGGATGCCCTCCAGGGTGCGCAGGACCTGGGCGAGCTGGTCGGGGTCGTTGACCTCCCAGCCGCGCTGCGGCTGAAGGCGGATACGGGCGCCGTTGGCGCCGCCGCGCTTGTCGCTGCCACGGAAGGTGGAGGCGGACGCCCACGCGGTGGTGACCAGCTGGGACACGCTCAGACCCGAGTCGAGCAGCTTGGTCTTCAGCGTGGCGATGTCGGCGTCGTCGATGAGCTCGCCCTCGCGCTCCGGCAGCGGGTCCTGCCACAGCAGGGTCTCCTCCGGGACCTCCGGGCCGAGGTAGAGCGACTTCGGGCCCAGGTCGCGGTGGGTCAGCTTGTACCAGGCGCGGGCGAAGGCGTCCGCGAACTCCTGCGGGTTCTCGTAGAAGCGGCGGGAGATGGGCTCGTAGATCGGGTCGAAGCGCAGCGCGAGGTCGGTGGTGAGCATCTTCGGGCGGTGCTTCTTCGACGGGTCGTGCGCGTCCGGGACGATCTCCGGGGCGTCCTTGGCCACCCACTGGTGGGCGCCGGCCGGGCTCTGCTCCAGCTCGTACTCGAACTCGAAGAGGTTCTTGAAGAACCCGTTGCTCCACTGGGTCGGGGTCGCGGTCCAGGTGACCTCGAGGCCCGAGGTGATGGCGTCGGCGCCCTTGCCGGTGCCGTAGGTGCTCTTCCAGCCGAGGCCCTGCTCCTCGAAGCCGGCGGCCTCCGGGTCGGGGCCGACGTGGTCGGCGGGACCGGCGCCGTGGGTCTTGCCGAAGGTGTGACCGCCGGCGATCAGGGCGACGGTCTCCTCGTCGTTCATCGCCATGCGGCGGAACGTCTCACGGATGTCGCGGGCCGCGGCGAGCGGGTCCGGGTTGCCGTTCGGGCCCTCCGGGTTGACGTAGATGAGGCCCATCTGGACGGCGCCGAGCGGGTTTTCCAGCTCGCGGTCGCCGGTGTAGCGCTTGTCGTCGAGCCAGGTGGTCTCGGGACCCCAGTAGACGTCCTCCTCCGGCTCCCACACGTCCTCGCGTCCGCCGCCGAAGCCGAAGGTCTGGAAGCCCATCTGCTCCAGGGCGACGTTGCCCGTGAGGATCATCAGGTCGGCCCAGGAGATGCTCTGGCCGTACTTCTTCTTGACCGGCCACAGCAGACGGCGGGCCTTGTCCAGGTTGCCGTTGTCCGGCCAGCTGTTGAGCGGGGCGAAGCGCTGCTGCCCGGCGCCGGCGCCGCCGCGGCCGTCGCTGATGCGGTAGGTGCCCGCACTGTGCCAGGCCATGCGGATCATCAGCGGGCCGTAGTTGCCGAAGTCGGCGGGCCACCAGTCCTGCGAGGTGGTCAGCACCTCGGCGATGTCCTGCTTCACCGCCGCCAGGTCGAGCGCCTTGAACGCCTCGGCGTACTCGAAGTCCTCGTCGAGCGGGTTCGCCACGGCCGGGTTCTTGGCAAGGATCTTCACATTGAGCCGCTCCGGCCACCACTGGCGGTTGCCGCCGCCCTGGGTCGGATGCAGGGCGCGATCGTGGGCGACGGGGCAGCCGCCGCTTCCCTCCGCCTTCGCGTCTGTGACGATCGCGTCGTGGTTCTCAGTCATGGCAATCCTTCCGAACTGTGCGGAACTCGGTGCTCAGGAACTGCGGCCGGTGGAGCAGTCGGGGCAGGTGCCCCAATAGACGACCTCGGCCTCGTCGATGGCGAAACCCCGGTCGTCGGAGGCGGTCAGGCAGGGTGCGTCGCCGACCGCGCAGTCGACGTCGGCGACGGCACCGCACGACCGGCACACGATGTGGTGGTGGTTGTCGCCCACCCGTCCCTCGAACCGGGCCGGGTGGCCGGCCGGCTCGATGCGGCGCACGAGTCCCGCCGCGGTGAGGGCGTGGAGGGCCTCGTAGACGGCTTGCAGGGAGATGTGGCCTACGCGGTCGCGGACCCCGGAGGCGATCGCCTCGACGCCGAGGTGGTCGCCGTCCCGGACGGTCTCCAGCAGCGCGACGCGGGCCGCCGTCACGCGCAGGCCGACACCGCGCAGCTCCTCGGCGGTGGTCGGGGTCGGGGAGGCGGTCATGCAGGGGAACCTATCGCCATAAACACGAAGGGTTCAAGAAAACGAGTGATGCAATTTTGGCCGTTGTGCCGTCGCCCGATGTTTGCCCCGGCGTGGCTTTGTCCGCGATGGCGATGCGGAGGCGACCGGCGGTCGGCCGGCCTTCGCCGGCGGAGGCGGCGGGCCCAGACGGTCCGGCGGTGGCGGGGGCCGAGACAGTGCGGCGGTGGCGGAGGCCGAACGGTCGGTCGCTCGGTCGCTCGGTCGCGGGCATGCACGCATGATGTGTCCGGGGACCGCCCAGGCCCGCGCGCCGAGCCCGGACATCCTTCGAACGGGTGAGTCACCGTCACCCGCCGCGCCCGGCCGGTCAGCGGCCCGCCGCCGCGGAGCCGTAGTGGCGGGCCACCGCGTGGAAGGCCTGCTTCGGCTCCCCATGCCAGCCGGAGGCGGGGTCGAACGGGCGGTCCTCGATGGTCCTGGTGAGGGAGTAGCTCGCCACGTCATGGGGCTTCTGCATGCGGCCACCCTGCCGGGCCCCGGCTCCCCTCCGCCATCCGCCGACGGTCTACGGTGCGGGGCCGACGGTCTACGGTCGCGGAGCCCGAGGGTGGGAGTCCGGCACCGAAAGTCGCACCTCGCGCGGAGCAGCGCGGCCCGGCAGGACGGGGCAGCGCATCGACAGGGGACCACTCGGACGAACCACCACACAAGGCACATGAACCTTACTCCGTGCGAAACTTGGATCTCATCACCGGGGTGTCAGTCGAGAGGGACGCTGGTGGACCTGGACGCCGTCGCCGACGAGCTGTACGTGCTGCGGCCCGAGGAGTTCGTCGCCGCCCGTGACCAGCGCGCCCAGGACGCCCGCCGGTCCGGCGACCGGGCCCTCGCCAAGGAGATCGGCGCGTTGCGGCGGCCGAGCCTGGCCGCCTGGGTCAGCAACCTCCTGGTGCGCCGGCAGCCGGAGGAGGTCCAGCCGCTGGTCGGCCTCGGCGAGGAGTTGCGCCGCGCCCACCGCGAACTGGACGGCCCGCAACTACGACAGCTCGCCCGCCGGCAGAACGAGGTGATCGGCACCCTGGGCCGGCAGGCCCGGCGGCTGGCCGCGCAGGCCGGACACCCGGTCGGTGAGGGCGTCCAGCGTGAGGTGGAGGAGACCCTGCACGCCGTGCTCGCCGACCCGGAGGCAGCGCGGGAGTGGGCGGCGGGCCGGCTGGTGAAGCCGCTCCGGTCCACAGCCGGGTTCCCGACGGCCGACGAGACCGTACTGGAGCGCCGGCCCGCCGCACCCGCCGCCGAGCCGGGGAAGCCCGCCCGGGGCAAGGCGTCCCAGGGCCGGGCGGACCGCGCCGAGGACGAGGAGCGCCGCCGCCTGACGGCCGAGGCCCGCAAGGAGGCCCGTGACGCCGAGCGGGAACTGCGCGAGCGGGAGGAAGAGGCGGAGGCCGCCGCGGGTGAGGCCGAGGAGGCCGGCGCCCAGGTGGCCGAGCTGGAGGAACGCGTCCGTGAGCTGCGCGCGGAGCTGCGACGCGCCGAGGACGAGCAGCGGCAGGCCCGCACCGACGAGCAGGCGGCGCTTGAACGGGCACGACAGACCGACCGGGCCGTGCGCGAGGCCCGGCGCCGGGTGGCGGCGGCCACCGCACGACTGGACCGGGCGGCCGGCGGCTAGCGCCGAGGCCGGACCGGCCGGCACGACGGCGACCCCGGCAGGGCGCCGCGGCCTGACCGGCCCCCGATCGGGCGGTCGGCGGCCCGCCGGTCGTACCGCCCCTGACTCGGACCGGCGGCGGTCCGCTCGCCCCTTCGTGCGACCGGCTTGGCTCGACTACACGTTCCCCGGAGCCAGTTCGGCGTTGCCCCAGACGCTGGACGGGAAGGGCGCGCCCCGCTCGGGCGCGGGGGCGGCCCCGGCGGGCGGAGGCGGGCCGATCAACACCGTGGTCGTCGTCGCCCGTACGGGTGCACCGGGTCCGGCCGTCCGTGGCACAGGTGGGGCTCGGTCGTTCGGCAGCAGTGTGATGTTTGCCCTCTGAGGTGAGGGACCGGTGTGAACGGGCAACGTTCCCCCTCATGCCCCACGCGAACCCCCTGCGGCAGGTGATTCGATGATCACGGCGACGACCCGGGCGCTCCGGACGCCGTCCGCCGGAACCGACGACAGGAACGCCAGGCTCGCCTCACCCGCCGCCATGCCCTCCTTGCCGTCCCTCACCGGGCTGCGGTGGGTGGCGGCGCTGCTGGTCTTCGGACTGCACGTGAACAACTTCGGCTACTTCGGGGGCACCGGCGGCCGCCTCGCGTCCTGGGGATTCGGTGCCGGCGCCACCGGAGTGTCGTTCTTCTTCGTTTTGTCCGGATTCGTCCTGACCTGGTCGGCGCGGCCCGGCGACCGCGTCCTCGCGTTCTGGCGGCGGCGCGTGGCGCGCGTCTACCCGGTGCACCTGGCCACCCTGGCCGTCGCCCTGCTCATGGCGTACACGACGGCGCACCAGCCGCGGCCGACGCTGAAGCAGGCGGCGGCCAATGGGCTGTTGCTGCATGCCTGGTGGCACCCGTGGTGGCAGACGCTGAACCCGGTCAGCTGGTCCCTGGCCTGCGAAGCGTTCTTCTACGCGGCCTTCCCGCTGCTGATCCTGCTGCTGCGTCGGCTCGACGCGCGCGGATCGGTCGCGCTGGGCGGATCGTCGGTGGCGGCGGTCCTGTTGCTGGGCTGGTCGGACGCCCACCACTGGTGGACCTACTCGCTGTACTCCTTCCCCGCCGCCCGGCTGCCCGAGTTCGTGCTCGGCGCGGTCAGTGCGCGACTGGTGCTGCTCGGCCGGTGGCGCGGACCCGGTCTCGAGGCCTCGCTCGCCCTGGCCCTCATCGGCTACTTCTTCGTGCCGCAGGTCACGCCCGGCTACTCCGCAACCGTGTGCACGATCATCGGGTTCGGGCTGCTCATTCCGGCCGCGGCCGTCGCGGATCTGCACGGGCTGCCCTCGCTGTGGCGGCACCGGCGGCTCGTGCGGCTCGGGGAACTGTCCTTCGCCTTCTACATGATCCACCTGCTGGTGCTGCGGGCCGCCACCCCTGTGCTGGGTACGAAGCCGCACTTCGGTGTCCTGGCGGGGCTGGCCGTCACCACGGCCGCGTTCACCGTGTCGCTCGCGCTGTCCTGGGTGTTGTACGAGGCGGTGGAGTGCCCGGCGAGGCGGCTGCTGCTGCGGCGGCGCCGGGTCTCCTCACCGGAACAGGCACCGGCCCACCGCGAGGCTCCGGCGGCGCGGAACTGAGCCGGGCCCCTCGGGTACGTGCCGGACGGCGCCGCCGCGTGGTGGGACGGCTGCTACGCCGACCGGGACGAACCGGGGCCGTGCTTTCTGGCGGAACCGGACGAGGACCTGGTCCGCACGGGATCTTCTCGGACCCCGGAGGAGGTCGACCTGCGTGCCATGCGCCAAGTACCCGCCGGCTCCGCGCTGTTCGGCGAGCATTTCCTGCGGGCGGCGCTGTTCCTTCGCCCCGTCCAGGCATAGCCCGCGCCCAGACAGGAAACCCGGTCCTCTCACGCAGTCGACGGAACGAGAGGGATCACTCATGTCTCAGGTCGAGGAGTCCGTGCGGGTCGACGTGCCGGTGCGCACCGCCTACAACCAGTGGACCCAGTTCGAGACCTTCCCGGCATTCATGGAGGGCGTGGAGCGCATCGAGCAGCGCACCGACACCCTCACGCACTGGGTGACCGACATCGGCGGGGTGCGGCGGGAGTTCGACGCCGTGATCACCGAGCAGCGGCCCGACGAGCGGGTCGCGTGGACCACGGTGGACGGATCGGCACGGCAGGCCGGTGTGGTCACCTTCCACCGCATCGACGACTCCACCACCAAGGTGATGCTCCAGCTGGACTTCGAGCCGGAGGGCGTGACCGAGACGGTCGGCGACAAGCTCGGCCTGGTCAAGCGGCGCGTCTCGGGCGATCTGCACCGGTTCAAGAAGTTCATCGAGGAGCGCGGCGGCCAGGAGACCGGGGCGTGGCGCGGCGAGGTCGGCGGCCCGGAGGGCAGCGGCGTGTTCTGACCGGTCGCACTCCCGGGTGACGTCGGCAACAGTCAGGAGAGTCGTGCGTGATCCGGGGTACACGGCTCAGCGACACCGGCCCGGCGGCGGAAGCCGCCGGGCCGAGACCGCTTGATGCAACGAAGGAGCCGTGTCGACGTGCGCGGTAAAGAGACCGGAGTGTGCCGGCGGGCGGATGCCGACCCGTCCGCCGGCCCTCCACACCCACAGCCGTCCGCCCACCGCCTTTGCCGGTGGGCGGACGAGAGCGCGGTGGTGCGGACGGTGGCTCAGGCCGTTCGGCCTCCCCGGGTGTCCGGGTCCTCGGGCGTACCCGGCCGTGGGGACAGGACGGCGCCCGGGCCTGCGTCATGGGCCAGGATCCTGGGGGCCGCGGCGGCGCAGAACGTCTCCAGGCCCTCCAGCAGCGCTTCCCTCTTGGCCGAGGGCATGGCGGCCAGGACGGCCCGCACCTCGCCCTCCCCGCGGGCGCGCAGGTCGGCGAGGAAGGACCGGCCGCTGCCGCTCAGGCGCAGTCGCACCTCGCGCCGGTCGGCGGCGCCGGGTCGGCGCTCGAGGAATCCGGTGGTCTCCAGCCGGTCGCACAGCCGACTCGCGGACGGGGGTGTGGTGCCGAGGCTGTCGGCGAGCGTGCGCAGGTTGATGCCGTCGTGTTGTTCCAGCACGAGGAGCACGCGCACCTGCGAGGCGGGGGTCGTGGGGGCGCGTCCCGACAGCACTTCCAGCAGCTCCGCGGCGTCGGCGGTCACCCGGGGGGCCTCGTCGGACGGTGGACGGGCGCGGAAGGCGGCCACGGTCCCCCTCTCGCAGGCACTGAGCCGGTCGTCAGCGTACTAGGCGGCGCCGCGCCGGAGGGACCGCGGACCGTTCGTCCGCGTCGAGCCGGTCGTCCGCGTCGGGTGCCGTCCCGCCGGGACGCCCGGCACCCATGTGCGGGCCCGGGAGACGGAGTCGACGGGCGGGGAGCATGCCGCGGGGTTTGGCCGGGCCCAACCCGGCCGCTACTGTTGCCGGACGGCAATGATCGGCTCGGAGCCGGCCGACCGGCGGGCGGCGCCTGGCTGTGCGAGAGGAGACATGAGAGTGCCGAAGCAGGACGCGGCCGCATCGGCGCCGCAGGTGGTGAGTTCCTTCCTTGAGGAGCGCCGCGAACAGATCGCCCAGCGCTGGGCCGACGCCCCGCTGTTCCGCTCGATCTTCACCGTCTCCCGCGACGAGGCGGTCGAGGCGTGCAAGGCCGTGGTGGACGCCCTGTCCGAAGTGGCCGTCAGCGGACGGCTGGAGGACATCGCAGCGCCCGGATACGCCCCGGTGCGCGACCAGTTGGGGCGGATGACCCAGACGCGGGCGCGGAGCGGATCCACCGCGACGCAGATCGCCGACGAGGTGGCCGGACTGCGCGCCCCCGTGGTCGACTTGCTGCGCGAGGAGTTCGCCGACCCCGGCTCCCCGCAGGCCCGGGAGAGTCTGCTGGCGCTGACCCTGCTGATGGGCACGCTGCGCCTGGTGGTGATGGAGACGGCACTGGACGCGAACGCGGAGCTGATCGAGCGGCAGCGGCAGCAGTTGCTCGAAGTGGCCACCCCGGTCATCAAGCTGTGGGAGGGAACGGTCGCCGTACCGCTGATCGGCACGCTGGACAGTGCGCGCAGCCAGGTCGTCATGGAGTCGCTGCTGGAGGCCATCGTCGACCAGCGGGCCCGGTACGCCATCCTGGACATCACCGGTGTGCCCACGGTCGACTCGCTGGTCGCGCAGCACCTGATGAAGACGGTGGCGGCCGCGCGGCTGATGGGCGCCGAGTGCATCGTCTCCGGTATCCGCCCGGCCATCGCGCAGACCATCGTGCAGCTCGGCATCGACCTGGGCTCGGTGCTCACACGTGCCTCGCTCGCCGACGCGCTGGCCTACACGCTGAGCCGGCAGGGCATCGAGGTCTCCCGCCCGGACACGGGTGCGAGCGCCCGGTGAACCAGCCCACTCCCGGTCGGCCGGCCCAGATCCCGGTGCTCGCCCTGGGCGACGTGCTGCTCGTGTCGCTGCAGGGCGAACTGCACGACGGCATGGCCGAGCAGCTTCAGCACGACATCACCAGCCGTATCGCCACCAGCAGGGTGACCGGCGTGGTGATCGACATCTCCGGAGTGGACATCGTCGACTCGTTCCTCGGCCGGGTGCTCGCGGAGATCGCCTCCACGGCACGGCTGCTGGCGGCGCGTACGGTCCTGGCCGGGATGCGGCCCGCGGTGGCGATCACCCTGGTCGAGCTGGGGCTGACCCTGCCCGGGCTGGTCACCGCCCTGGACGTCGACCGTGCCATGGAACTGCTGTCCCAGAGGGGGACATGATGCAGACGTCCGGCCAGGCTTCCGCGACCAGCCTGCCCATCGGCTCGGACGCGGATCTGGCCTGGGTCCGGCAGCAGGTGCGGCAGTGCGCGGCGCAGCTCGGTTTCGGCCTGGTCCAGCAGACGAAGCTGGTCACGGCGGCGAGCGAACTGGCCCGCAACACCCTGGTGTACGGCGGCGGCGGCCGGGTGGAGATCACTCCGCTGGACAACGGCCGTACCCGGGGCCTGCGGATGTGCTTCATCGACCACGGTCCGGGCATCCGCGACCTGGAACTGGCCATGACGGACGGCTACACCACCGGGGGCGGCCTCGGGCTGGGGCTGAGCGGCGCCAAGCGGCTGGTGCACGAGTTCAGCGTGGACACCGAGCCCGGCCGGGGGACGACCGTCACGGCCGTCGCCTGGGTGACGCACATTCCCTCGTCGCGTCCGGGGGCCGGATGAGCCGGGTCTGGGAGATCCCGGTGCACGATTCCACGCGGGTCCGGGACGCCCGGATGGCCGCCCGGGAGGCGTGCGCCCGCGCGGAACTCGCGCCGCCGCGCACGGCGGTCGCGGAGCTGGTCGCCACCGAGCTGGCCACCAACCTGCTCAAGCACGCGGGCGGGGGCCGCATAGTGGTGAACCTCGTGGTGCCGCCGGCCGGCGGCCCGGGCACCTCGGTGCAGCTCTTCTCGCTCGACCAAGGGCCGGGCATCGCCGATGTGACCGCCGCGCTGCGGGACGGCTACACCACCGCGGACGTCTCCCTCGGCGCGGGCCTGGGCAGTTGCCGGCGGAGCGCGAACGCCTTCCACCTGTACAGCGCGCCGGGCCGTGGGACGGTGGCGGCGGCCCGGATCGACCCGGAGGCCGACAGGCGCGGGGCGCCGGCGGGCGACGTGCCCGCGGGCGGGATCACCCTCGCCCTCGCGCAGGCCGAGGACTGCGGGGACGCCTGGAGCTGGGTGCGCTCCGGGGGGCTGCTGACGCTGCTGCTCGCCGACGGCCTCGGGCACGGTCTCAAGGCCGCGCACGCGGCCGGCGCCGCGGTGGCGGAGCTGCGCCGCGCCGCACATCTGCCGCCCGTGGACATCCTGCGCCGGCTGCACACCGCGCTGCGGCCCACCCGGGGCGCGGCGGTGACGGTGGCCCAGGTGGACACGGAGCGGGCGGAACTCAGCTTCGCCGGGATCGGCAACATCGGCGCCCGGTTGTGCACCGGGGACACCTGGACGTCCCTCGTCTCCCATCCGGGGATCGTCGGGGCGTACTTCCCGGCGCACGTCCCCGTGCGCAGGATGCCGTGGCGCCGGGACAGCCTCCTCGTCGTGCACAGTGACGGGCTGCCCAGCCGCTGGACCCCACCGCAGGACCCCCACCTGCTCGGCCACGACCCGTCGGTGGTGGCCGCGACGATCCTGCGGGACGCCGGCAGCCCCGCCCGCCCCGTACGCGACGACACCAGCGTGGCCGTACTGGCCCCCGACCGCCGGACCAGCGCCCATGACAGCCGCCTCTGACACCTGGACCATCGCCTCCGCCGCCGACGCGGCCCGCGCCCGTGCCCTGCTGGCGCGGCTCACGGCGGACGCCGGTGTGCCCTCGCTCGACCGTGCCCGCTTCCTCACCGCGCTCGGCGTCCGGTTGCGCCGCTGCCTGGACGCGGGCCGCACGGAACTGACCCTGACCGCCCGCGCGGACGGGCAACTGGAGATCTCCCTGACCGGAACCGAGCCGTGGCGGCACACGCTCGTCTGCCCCTCCCCCGTGGCCGGTCCACTGCCCGACCCGGCCGACCTGGACGACGCCCGGCTGGCCGAGGCGCTGCTGGCCACCGACGAGGACGCGGCCGCCGTCCTGGCGAGCCTGGAGGAGACGGAGGAGCTGGTCCGCTTCCACCTGGAGGAGCTGCACCAGACCAACCAGGGCGTACTGGCGCTGCACGGTGAGCTGGAGGCGGCCGCGGTGGCGCAGCGGGAACTCCTCGACGCCGAGCGGGCCGCGCGCGCCGAGGCCGAGAACGCCCGCCGGCTGCTGACCTTCCTGGCCAATGCCAGCGCCGCCCTCAACGCCTCCCTCGACCACGAGGACATCCTGCGCCGGATCCCCGAGCTACTGGTCCCGGAGTTCGCCCGGCAGGTGGACATCTGGCTGGTGGACGACGAACGGACACCGCCGGGCGGGCGGGCGGCGGCCACGGTGACGGCGGCACGCACCGGACGCCCGCAGCACGCCGGCTCCCATCCCGGTGAACTCCCCGGAGTGGACGACCTGCCGGCCTCCGCGCTGTCCCCGGACCGGCCGCTGCTGTGCCTGCCGCTCGGTGCCCGCACCGTGCAGGGTGTGCTGACGCTGGCCGCGCCCGGTGACCGTTTCGACCCGGACACCACCGTGATGCTGCTGGAGGTGGCCCGTCGGGCGGGCATCGCGCTCGACAACGCCCGCCAGTACGAACAGCACCGGGACGTCGCCGAGGCCCTGCAGCGCGCCCAGCTCACCGATCTGCCCACCACCCCGGGCCTCGCGCTGGCCGCCCGCTATCTGCCGGCCACGCACGGTCTGAACATCGGCGGCGACTGGTACGACGCCTTCCCCCAGCCGGACGGCAGTGTCCTGGCGGTGATAGGGGACGTCACCGGACACGGACTGCGGGCCGCGGTGATCATGGGTCAGTTGCGCACCGCCCTGCGCGCGTACGCCGTCGAGGGCAACGGGCCCGCCCGGATCCTGACCCTGCTGCACCGTATGCTGCGCCACCAGCAGCCGGAGTTGTACGCGACCTGTGCGATCGCCCGGTTCACGCCCGGTGCGCCCGGTGTGGTCCTGGCGGCCGCCGGGCATCCGCCGGCGCTGACCCGGGGCCCCGGCGGCGAGGTGCGGGTGCTGGAGGCCAAGCCGGGGATCATGCTGGGTGTTCCGGTGCCGTACGAGTACGAGGAGCACATCGTGGAGCTGCCGGTGGGCTCCACCCTCGCGCTCTACACCGACGGTCTGGTGGAACGGCGGTCGGCCGGGATCGACGCGGGCATCGACCGGCTCGCGCAGGCCATGGAGGCTCTCGGCGCGGCGGACCTGGAGGACCTGGACACGGCGGCCGACTCGCTGCTGAAGCCGATGCTGCACGACTCGGAACACGACGACGACATCTGCCTGTTGCTGTGCCGCACGACGACGTCCTGAACAGCGGTGCGCCGACCCTCCCGGGAGAGGGCCGGCGCACGGGTTCCGTCACTGGCTGACGCAGGTGTCGGCAGCGGCCGGCTTCAGCACTCCGACGACGTCGATGCCGTTGCCGCACGCGTTGACCGGGATGTCTTCTGCCGCACTGCTGCGTAGGGACGCGGTCACAACCGCCGCACGCGCCGTTCGCCTCTTCGGCTACTCCTTCCGAATGCCGACCGGTGCGTCCGTCCGCCGTGCCGGGACCGTGCGCAAGGGCGGGGGCCGCCGAGGCGGCCCGGCCCTTGTGCCGAGGGAGCCGGTCAGGCGGCGGACGGGAAGCGTTCCCAGACCCGGTGGGCGCCGAGCAGTCGGGTGAGCTGCTGCAGTACGCCGGTGGCGTCGTCGGCGGTGACCACACCCGGGGTGTCGAGCGGGATGCCGACCGCTTCCAGCGCGGTCTCGCCGCCCTTGACCGCGCCGATGGCCTTGCCGTGCCGGAACGCCTCCGCCAGCAGCAGTCCGACCCGGGGGTCGGGGGTGGCCTGCTGGGTCGCGGGCAGACCGGCCTTGGCGTCGCGGGCACCGTAGGCGTCGGCGCCGATCCCGGGCGTGCCGGCCACCAGGAGGGCGTCGAACTCGACGGAGCGTGCGGTGGCGTAGGTCCGCTGGACGGTGAGGGCGTCGGTGCCCGCGCCGAGGGTGCCGCCGGCCGGTGCGACGATGAGCGGGACCATGCCGCTGTCCAGCACCTGCCGGCGCACGGTTCGTACGCCGTCGAGGTCGCCGTCGGGTCCGGTGACGATGCCGATGATCCGGCCGTCGGTGGGCCAGGTGTTGCCGACCTGGGAGAGGGCCGGGCTCGGCTCGACGTCGGCCAGGGGCACGGTGGGCTCGGGGGCGGGCAGGCCGAGGCCCGCGGCGACGCCCGCGCACAGCTCCGGGTCGATGTTCGCAAGAACCTGCAGAGCCCGTTCCCGGATGGCCTGTTCGTAGCACTTGCCGAGTTCGAAGGTGTAGGCGCCGATGATGTGCTCACGCTCCACCGGGCTCATGCTGAGCCAGAACCGGCGCGGCTGGCTGAAGTGGTCGTCGAACGACTCGGGCGCCTCGCGGACCTTCGTCGCCTCCGGGACGCGGACGGGTGTCTCGATGTACGCGCCCACGTCCGCGCCCGCGGTGAACGGGCAGCCGCCGTCCAGGGAGTTGGGGCGGTAGGGTGCCACGCCCCGGTGCACCGCCGTCTGGTGCATGCCGTCGCGCAGCATGTCGTTGACCGGGGCGTGCGGCCGGTTGATGGGCAGCTGCGGGAAGTTGGGGCCGCCCAGGCGGGTGATCTGGGTGTCCAGGTAGGAGAAGAGCCGGCCGGCGAGCAGCGGGTCGTCGGTGATGTCGATGCCGGGGACGAGGTGGCCGACGTGGAAGGCGACCTGTTCGGTCTCGGCGAAGAAGTTCGACGGGTTGCGGTTGAGGGTGAGCAGCCCGATGGGCTGCACCGGGGCGAGTTCCTCGGGGACGATGTTCGTCGGGTCCAGCAGGTCGATGCCCTCGAAGGTCTGGTCGGGGGTGTCGGGGAAGGTCTGGATGCCGAACTCCCACTCCGGGTAGGCGCCCGCCTCGATGGCGTCGGCGAGGTCCCTGCGGTGGAAGTCGGGGTCGACGCCGTTGATGATCTGCGCCTCCTCCCAGACCAGCGAGTGCACGCCGAGCTTCGGCTTCCAGTGGAACTTCACCAGGGTCGTCTCGCCGGCGGCGTTGACCAGGCGGAAGGTGTGGACGCCGAAGCCCTCCATCGTGCGGAAGGAGCGCGGGATGCCCCGGTCGGACATGTTCCACAGCGTGTGGTGGGTGGCCTCGGTGTGCAGGGTGACGAAGTCCCAGAAGGTGTCGTGGGCGCTCTGGGCCTGCGGGATCTCCCGGTCCGGGTGTGGTTTGCCGGCGTGGATGACGTCCGGGAACTTGATCGCGTCCTGGATGAAGAACACCGGGATGTTGTTGCCGACCAGGTCGAAGACGCCCTCGCTGGTGTAGAACTTGGTCGCGAAGCCCCGGGTGTCGCGGACGGTGTCGGAGGAGCCGCGGGAGCCCAGCACGGTGGAGAAGCGCACGAAGACGGGTGTCTCGACGTCCTCGGCGAGGAAGGCCGCCTTCGTCACGTTCGCCGCCGTGCCGTAGCTGCGGAACACGCCGTGCGCTCCGGCGCCGCGGGCGTGGACCACGCGCTCGGGGATGCGTTCGTGGTCGAAGTGCATGACCTTCTCGCGCAGATGGTGGTCCTGCAGGAGGACCGGGCCGCGGGGCCCTGCCTTGAGCGAGTGGTCGGTGTCGTACAGCCGCGTGCCCTGGGCGTTGGTGAGATAACTGCCGCTCTGCGCCATCCGTGCCTGGTCGGCGCCGGTCGGCTGCCCGGTCGGCGAGACGGTGTCCGGGCCGCTCTGGTCGGGCTTGGGGGGCAGCGGCTCACGGGCCTCGGTCGGCTCGGCGACCGACGGCGACTCGGGGCCCGGCTTTCCGGGGATGCCCTCCTCCGGTCCGGTGTACTCGCCCTGGAAGGCGCCCGCCACCTTGTCCGCCGCTCGCTTGAGAGGGTTGGTTTCGCTCATCAGTTCCATTTCCTTCGCTGGTCACGGGGGCGGGCCCGCCCCGGGGGCGAGAAATCCGGCACACGGTGGCCACGCCCGGGGCATGCGGCCGACAGCATGAAAATCAGGAGAAACCCGATGGAAGGGGTCGACATGGCCCTCGTACCGAGGTCCCCGGGCCGGGGCGTCCGAAACCGGGAATCGCGGGGATGTCCCGGTCGGGGTGAAGTCGGGCCGTCTCTCATCGAGTTGCCGGGACGGCTGGCCCGCCGGACACACTGGTCCGGACCCGGAGACCGCCGGACAGGGCCAAGGGCCCCCTGCCGACGTGTCTTCGCCAGAAGGGCCGGCTTCTTGACCCGGGGCGGGCGAGCACCTGGCCGCCCGCATACGCCACCCTAGGCGCCGGTCAGGGCCCGCGCAGTTCGGGATGGGCCGGTCACGTGCGTGCCACGACCCGCAGGGTCTTCAGGGAGGAGTCCGCCGCGTCCGCGATGAGGAAGCCGTGCTCCATACCGCTGCGCAGGTAGTCGACGATCTCCGCCGTGATCACCTCGCCCGGCGCCACGACCGGTACGCCCGGCGGGTAGGGGCTGATCATCTCGGCGGCGATCCGCCCGACGGCCCGTTCGGCGGGCACCTGTTCGGCGGGCCCGAAGAAGGCGTCGCGGGGCAGGACCGCCTGTTCCGGTTCGAGCGCGCGCGGCTCGGGCAACCGGACGGCGGGCCGCCGTTCGATGGAGTCGGCACGCTCCACGAGCGTACGCACGGACTCCACGAGGAGCTTCTCGGTCTCGTCGTCGTCGGAGTGGGTGATGGAGGCGCTGATCCGGCAGGTGTCGGAGCCGCCCACGTCGATGTGGCAGTTGGCGCGCAGCCACTCGGCCGCCTGCATACCGCTGATGCCGAGACCGCGTACGTCGACGACGATCTTGAGCGGGTCGAACTCCGCGGCCAGCCCCTCGTCGATGATCTCCCCGCCCATCACCCGCAGCCCCGCCAGCTCCCGCAGCTGGGCCCGGACGCGCTCGGCGCGGTGCAGGGCCGCGTCCAGGAGTCCGTGTCCCTGCTCCACCATCTGCCGCCGCCAGCCGTCGAGGGCCGCGTACACCAGGCCGGAGGCGCTGGTGGTGCCGAGCAGGTCCTCGCGCTGCTTGAGCACGGCGGGCGAGACCCGGTCGTGCTGGAGGTGGAAGACCGAACTCTGTTCGATGGCGCCGCCCATCTTGTGGACGCTGGTGACGACCAGGTCGGCGTCCGCGTCCATTCCCCAGACGGGCAGATCCGGATGGAAGGGCAGATGAGCGCCCCACGCCTCGTCCACGATGAGCGGCACGTCGAAGGCGTGGCAGGCGTCGGCCACTTTGCGGATGTCCGCGCAGGTGCCCCAGTCGGTGGGCGTGATCAGCAGCATGCCCTTGGCGTCCGGGTGCTCCCGCAGCCGGTCGCGTACGTCGTCGGGCTCGGGCGGGTGGGCCATGTGCCGTTCGGCGTCGAACTTGGGATGGACCCAGATCGGCTCCACGCCGTTGATGATGACGGCCGCGATGACCGACTTGTGCGCGTTGCGGGACAGCAGCAGCTTCTCCCCCGGGCCGGCGACCGAGCACATCGCCGTCTTCACCGACAGGGAACTGCCGCAGGTCGAGAAGAACGCGTGCTCGGCGCCGACAGCGTCGGCCATCAGCTCCTGCGCCTGCTCCAGCACCCCCTGGGACTGGCGCCGGTCGTCGAGCCCGTTCAGGGTGAGCACGTCCGAGCGGAAGACGTCCAGGCCAAGGATCTCGGCGACCCGGGGATCGGTCCCGCGCCCCTGCTTGTGTCCGGGTGGCCCGTACACCACGTCTCCTCGTCGCCGGAACTCCTGCAGAGCCTCCAGGACGGGTACGCGTGAGTGATCCATGGCTGTCCTCCTGAGCCGATCGGTGCCGCACGGATCGTGTTGCACCTGCCGCGCGCTCCAAACACGAGGGCCGGTGTCAGGACCCCGTTCGGGTGGAACCCGGCTCGGCACGGAAGGAACCCGCCGAACCGCAGGAGGCCTCGTGTCGCAGTACCCTCTCGCCCGGGAGGAGGCCGGGCTGGTCCGGGCTGAGGTCGCGCTGGTCAGGCAGGAGGTCGCGCGGCGTGCCGACGCGTTGTGGGCCGTGGCCTCGGCCCTGCACGCGGACCCGGAGACCGCGTTCGCCGAGCACCGGGCCGCGGCGCTGCTGACGGACGAGCTGGAGCGCGCGGGCTTCGAGGTGCGGCGGGAGGTGGCCGGTCTGCCCACCGCGTTCACGGCGCGCGCGGGCCGGGGGCGGCCCGTCGTCGCCTTTCCCCTGGAGTACGACGCCCTGCCCGGCCTGGGGCACGCCTGCGGGCACAACCTGATCGCGGCGGCGGGGCTGGGGGCCGCCCTGGTCGCGGACGCCGTGCTGGACGCGAGCGAGGGAACGGTACTGGCGGTGGGTACGCCCGCCGAGGAGGGCGGCGGCGGCAAGGCTCTGGAGGTGGCGGCCGGGGTCTTCGACGGCGTGGACGCCGCCCTGATGTTCCACCCCGGGGTGTACGACTGGGTACGGGCGCCGCTGACCGCGCAGGAGCAGTACCGGGTCGGTTTCCGGGGCCGGGCCGCGCACCCGACGGGCAGTCCGACCGAGGGCATCGACGCGCTCGCGGCGCTGATCGAACTGTTCAACGTGGTCTCGGCACTCGGCCGACGGCTGCCGGAGGGCTCCCATGTCCAGGGCATCATCACCCACGGCGGCACGGCCACGAACATCGTGCCGGAGTACGCCGAGGGCCGCTTCGGACTGCGCGCGCTCACCACCGCCGCCCTGGACGACCTGGCGGCACAACTGCGCACCGCCGCCGAGGGAGTCGCCCTGGCGACCGGCACGACCGTCGCGATGGACCGGGCGAGCGTGCGGTACGAGCACTTCCGCGACAGCGAGGTGCTCTCCGGGCGGTTCGCCGGGCATCTGGACCGCGCCGGGATCACCCTCACCCCGCCCGCTCCGGGCGTCTACCTGGGCTCGTCCGACATCGGCAACGTCAGCGGCCGGGTGCCCGCCATCCACCCCTTCGTGGCGATCATGGGCGCGGAAGGCTCCGATCACACACCGCAGTTCGCCGAGGCGGCGGCCTCCGAGCGCGGCCGCCGTGTCCTCCTGGCCGTCGTGGAGGCACTGGCGTGCACGGCCGTGGACGTACTGCGGGACGCGGATCTGCGGCGCCGCGCGTGGGACGACCTGCGCCGCACCGAGGGCTGACTCCCGCGTCACGGTTCAGCCCAGCCGGCCGCACGGCACCTCCGGCCCGTCCGTCCGCCCGTCGGCGTCGTTCTCGCGCTCGTGCTCCACGGCGGCTGTCAGCGCCTGGCGGATCGTCTCGGGCAGTCGGCCGCGGGCCGGCCACTGCACCAGGCAGCGCGCCACCTCCCGCAGCTTGATGTTGGTGTGCTGCGAGATGTGTTTCAGGACCCCCCAACCCTGTTCGGGGCTGAGGCCGCCGACGGTGATGACCACGCCGATCGCCTGGCCGACGAGCGCGTGCGACACCACGGCCTGCCGCAGGTGGGTCACCCATTCCTGCAGTGCCCTCAGCCGGTCCGCCCGCTCGTCGCTTCCGATCATGTCGTTCACCTTGCGCAGCACGGCACGGCGGCGACAGCCGACAGGCGAACAACTTCCCAGGTCACCGTGCAGAAAACGAAAAACCCCAGATGAGCGGGCACATGGCGGGAGCGTTCGGGGGGCAATGGGGGTCCATGGAAACGCTCACCTTCGACAGCGACGACCTGGAGGTCACCGAGGACTTCCTCAGCCGTGCCTACGCCAGGATGCGTATCGGCAGCGGTACGCCCGGCGCGGATACGGCGTGTCGCCATCCCCTCGGTGAGCATCGACGAACTGGCGCTGGACTTCGAGTTGAGCTACTCGGTGACGCCGCTGGGCAGAATCTGCCTGTACGTCGTCCACGAGGGTGCGGTACGGGACCACCGCGTCCAAGGCGTCGAGGACGCCTTCGGGCCGGGTGACACGGTCCTGTCGGCCCCGCCGGACCTGCCGTACTCGGGCCGGATCCACCACGCCCGCCACACCATCACGATGCTGGACCCGGCGCTGCTCGCCCAGGTGGCCGCCGGCCCGGACGACGCGCGGCCGGTGCGGCTGACCGGTCACCGGCCGCGTTCGGCGGCGGCGGCCCGCCACCTCGGCCGCACCATCGGCCATCTACGGGACGCGGTGCTGTCCGATCCGGAGACCGCGGACCAGCCGCTCATCGCCGCCACGGCGGCCCAGCACCTGGCGGCGAGCGTCCTGGCCACTTTCCCCAGCACGGCGCTGCCGGAGCCGACCGCGGCCGACCGCAACGACCCGCATCCGGCGTTGCTGCGGCGCGCGCTGGCCTACATCGACGACCACGCCGACCGCCCGATCACGATCGCCGACATCGCCGGGGCGGCCCATGTGACGGTGCGCGCCCTGCAGTACGCCTTCCGTCGGCACCTGGACACGACGCCGCTCGCGCATCTGCGCCGGGTACGGCTGGCGCACGCCCATCACGACCTGGTGACCGCCGATCCCGGTACCGGGGCCACGGTCACGGCGATCGCGGCCCGCTGGGGCTTCCACCACCCGGGCCGCTTCGCGACCCTGTACCGGCACACCTACCTGCGGGCCCCGCACGAGAGCCTGGCCGACGACCGAGGATGACGCAAGGACGCGTCCCGGGACGGAGCTGGCTTCCGTCCCGGGACGCGGCGCTGGTCACGGGAAGGACGTCACCTTGGAGGGGACGGTGCTGGTCCCCGAGGTGGGGGCGCCGGTGCTGTTGACGACGTGGGCGTACTGGCCCATGCCGCCGAGGGAGATCACCAGCAGGTCGTGCATCCTGATGCCGGGGGTCGTCGGCACCTGGAAGCCGTGGGCCTGGACGATCGACGGATCGGCCGTGTAGTTGCAGTAGCTGCCCAGTCCCCACGCCTCATGGGTGGTGACGGAGTCGGCGACCTTGTAGGCCGCGTAGCCGGTGATGCCGTCGTGGGTGATGGCGGCGGCGTTCGGGGCGTCGTACGCCTTCTCGTTCTGGAAGAAGATCGTCCGGCCTCGTTCCCCGCTCCAGTACACGTCGTACTTGTTGAAGTGTTCGACGAACAGGCCGGTGGCGAGGACGTCGTCGCCGTTCACGCGCAGGCCGTAGTCGGCGCGGTTGGTGTCCCAGCCGACGCCGCTGCCGTGGTCGGCGCGCCAGATCCAGGTGTGGTCGATGACGACGTCGTCGCTGTTGACCACCACGGAGTTGGTGGCGAGGCCGGGCCCGGCGCCGCCGATGCGGATGAACACGTCCTGCATGGTGGTCGGGTTGGCGGAGTGGTCGGCGTCGGCGCCGGGGGTGCCGATGCGCAGCAGTGTGTCGGAGTTGACCGGACCCGCGTCGATGAGGAAGCCGGCGAGCCTGACGCCGTCGACGTCGGCCACGTGCAGGGCGTCGACGCCGTTGTCCGGGACCAGGGTGGCGAGGCCGAGCCCGAGCACGACGGTGTCCGCGCGGGTGACGTCGATGGTCTGGTCGAGGTGGTAGACGCCGGGTGTGAAGAGGAGGTTGAGGCCCTGGGCGAGGGCGGCGTTGATGGTGGCCGCGGTCGCGCCCGGCTTCACGACGTAGAACTGGTCGAGCGGGAGGGACGTGCCCGCGTTCGCCGGCCAGGAGACGCCTCGGGCGTTCGTGCGCTTGGCCGGTACGAACACCTTGTAGGCGGAGCCGTCCAGGTAGAGGAAGGGCTTCTCGCGGGAGACGGGGGTGGTGTCCAGCGTGGTGTAGGGGCCGCTGTCGAAGTTGGTCGCCGGTGCGCCCTGGACGCCGGAGAAGGTCATGTTCCACACCCCGTTGGTCCAGCCGCCGACCGAGCTGTCCCGGGTGTACCACTGCTGCTGGGAGTACGGGCCCACCGAACCGTCTATCTTCGAGTCCGCGATGTAGCCGCCGGAGGCCCAGCCGTAGCCGTTCGGGGCCAGGTTGAGGCCGCCTTGGACGTGGATGCGGCGGAAGGGTGCCGCCTGGGCCACCGCCCAGCGGTCGGTGCCGTTGGACGGCTTGATGGCGAGGTTCTCCGCCGAACGCCAGAAGTTCTGGGTGGCGTTGCCGTTGAACCAGCCCGCGTCGACGGTGACGTCACCGTTGATCTGGGTGTCGTCGGGGTTCAGGCCCAGGCCGGAGATCGAGGTGTAGAAGCCGATCTGGGCGTTGATGCCGTTGTAGGTGCCCGGCTTGAGCAGGAACTGGTAGCGGCCGGTACCGAACTGGCTCGACTCCTGCCGGGCGAAGACGTCGTCGAACTTCTGCTGGAGGTTCGGGGTGGAGGGGTCGACGACGATGACGTTGGGGCCGAGGTCGCCACCGCCCTCGACGGGCGGGACCCCGGTGGATCCGGTGTGCACGGCGACCTCCCACAGGGAGTAGCCGTAGCCGGTGCCGCGTGCGGTGCCGTAGATCCGCACGTACCGGCCGGAGCCGCTGACGTCGTAGGACGCCGTGCCGCCGCTCGCGCCGGTGACGCTCTTCAGGGTGCTCCAGCTCTGCCCGTCGGAGGAGGTCTGGATCTGGAAGTCCTTGCCGTACGCGGTCTCCCAGCTCAGGTCCACCTTGCACAGGTCCTTGACGGAGCCCAGGTCGACCTGCAGCCACTGCGGGTCGGCGGCCTGGCTGGACCAGCGGGTCGAGGTGCTGCCGTCGAAGGCGGCGGAGGCGGGGGTTCCGGCGTTCTCGGTGGAGGAGGCCGAAGCGGGCTTGCCCTGGGCGGCGTTGGCCGTACCGCAGGTGGGCTGGGTGCCGCCCGAACTGCCGAACACCTGGAACTCCCAGAGGGAGTAGCCGTACTGGGTCGCGCGGTGCACGCCGAGCAGGCGCACGTAGCGGCCCTGTCCGGACACGTCGAGCGTGTCGACGCCTCCGTCGCCGCCGGTGACGGACTTCAGGTCGGTCCAGGTGGCGCCGTCCTGCGAGATCTGGACCTTGTAGTCCTTGCCGTAGGCGGCCTCCCAGTTCAGGACCACCTGGGTGACCGAGGCGGTGGCGCCGAGGTCCACCCGGATCCACTGGTCGTCGGTGGCGGCGGAGGACCAGCGGGTTCCGGTGTTCCCGTCGACGGCGCCGGCGGCGGTGGTGCCGGCGTTCTCCTCGGAGGACGCGGTGGCCGTCTTCCCCTGGGACAAGGGGGTTCCGGCGGCGACGGCGGTCGCGTGGGTGAGGGGCAGGGTGATCAGCGCGGCCATGGCGGCCAGCGCGACCCCCAGGGGTCTCAGTCTCATGCGGTGTGCTCTCATGCGGCGGCTCCATGCGGCTGAGGGGGACCGGAAAGCGGGCCCCACGGCTTAGTTCATGTTTTGATTTAAGTGGTGAACCAAGCCGGCCACAAGCCTTCGGAAACCAAATAGTTCGACAACCGCGCCGGCTCAGCGGTGCGTCCGGGACGTCACCAGCGCCAGCAGCGCGGCATGTGTCTCCGCGTCGGCCGCGGCGATGAGCCCGCCCGCACCGGTGTGGACGGCCTCTCCGTACAGGCCCGTCACCGTGCAGCCCGCCGCCCGGCACAGGGCGATCCCGGCCGCGAAGTGCACGCTGTCGCGCAGGTCTCCGTCGGTCACATAGGCGGCCCTGCGCCCGGCGGCGACCCAGGCGAGGGCGAGGGTGCTGGAGACCACCCTGGGCCGGAACCGCTCGGCGAAGCCGGGGTCGGCCAGCAGGCGCGCGGCCCGGAAACCGGGCGCGTTCGGGAACGGCGGGTCCAGGTTGACGTCCACCAGCGCGGACCCCGCCGAGGGCGTCAGGTCCTCGTCGGCGCCGTCCCCGCGGACCCCGGCCCGCGCGCCGTCGGTCCAGAACACCTCGCCGCTGAACGGGTCGGCGGTCGCCGCGGCCGTGACCTGCGCGCCCACGCGCAGCGCGACGTTCACGCCGACGAGCATGGTGTGCACGGCGTAGTTGAGGGTGCCGCACAGCGGGTCGACCAGCCAGCTGCGACGGGCGTCGGCGGCGCCGGTACGTCCGCTCTCCTCTCCCGTCACCGCGTCCTCGGGACGGGCCTCGCGCAGCACGTGGAGGATGGCCCGCTCGGCGGCGAGGTCCGCCTCCGTCGCGAAGTCACCGGCGGACTTCTCGTAGCGCTCCAGCCGCTTGCCGTACAGGTCACGCACCACCGCCGCGCCGGCCCGGGCCGCCGTCACGGCCAGCCGGGCGTCGGATTCCCCGTTGGTGATCGACATGCGCGCAGGATAGGCGGAAGCGGCCGAACGCGTCATGGAGTCGCCGGAGCCCGCACAGGCCGGAGTGCCTGTGCGGGCGCGCGTGCTCGCGGTCACGAGTGCCCGTGTGGGGCTACGCCCCGGTCGGGGTGAGGGACAGGGTCTGCTCGGCCGCGGTGCGGCCGCCACCGACGGGACGTCCGCTCCTGTCCGTCCAGGTGCGCAGCGGTGTGGTCTCGGCGAGCCGGCCGGACGTTCCGGAGAGGCCGAGCACAAGGCCGCTGTAGCGGTTGACCAGACGGTAGGTGCCGTCACCGGAGGAGGCAGGGATCACGAACCACTGCTGTCCGACGGTGGGCCCGCCGGCCCGTGCCGCGGTGACGGTGGGCCCGGCGCCCCAGGCGCGGCCGGCGGTGCCGGTGGAGTCGACGCCCAGCAGGCGGCCGCCGGCGGCGTTGGCCAGGGTGAAGGCGCCGTCGCCGGTCGGGGCGAAGATCCAGGACTCCCGGCCGGAACCGGTGGGCCTCGTGACCGAGGTGGTGGTGGAGCCCTTGGAGGCCTGGGCGAGGTACCGGCCCGCGCCACTGGCGATCCGGTAGCGGCGGCCGGTGTCCATGGGCGGGGCCGCGGGCGTGGAGGAGCCAAGGGTGATGTCGACGTACTCGCCCGAGGCGTCGTGGGAGCAGCCGAAGGAGCAGTAGGAACGGAAGGTCTTGCCGACGATCGTGGAGCCGGTGCGGTTGGCGCGGTCCAGGAACCAGCGGTACCAGGAGGCGTTCGTGTAGCCGCCGGTGTCGCCGATGAGGTGCCACTTCTGGGTGGTCAGGTCGTCGGTGGCGTACAGGTGCTGCGGTGCGTCGCCGCTCTGGTCGACGGCCTGCGGGGTGCCGATGTACAGGCCGAGATGGGCGTCGTAGGCGATGTTCATGACGAACAGCGGCGACGTCGGGGGCATCTTCCCGGCCGCGATCTGCTCGGCGGCGGTGCCGGTGTTGCCCGGGTCGTACTCCGCGGAGGCGGGGGTGTAGCCGGTGGGGTGGCCGGCGTCGACCGGGACGATGTTGCTCTCCCGTCCGGCGGTGCCGGGCTGGGACCAGGCGCCGTCGTACCACTTGCGCCAGGAGCCGGGCGCCATCTTCGCGGAGAGGGGGGCGCGGGCCACATGCTCGTAGAACGCCTTCCAGCCGCCGCTCTTGTCGACGATCCGCGAGCCGTAGAAGACGTAGAAGTATCCGGAGGCGGTGTCGACGAACAGGCGCTGGTCGCCGTCGCCGTAGGAGTACGTCCGGTTCGGGAAGGCCGTCGTGTCACCGCGCTCGGTGCTGTACGGGGACGTGATCACATGGTCTTTCACGGTCCAGGTGCGGCCCTGGTCGGTGGAGACGGCGTAGTCGATGGCGTCGTAGTGCAGTCCGTCGCCGAACGGCTGCGGGGTGAACTCGTTGTGCACCAGGCCGTACCAGTCGCCGGTGTCGGGGTCGACCCACACCCCGGACAGGTCGCAGTAGTTCTTCTGCGCGTAGCCGGAGCCGCTCGGGGCGTACGTCGCCTCCCTGCCGGTGGGGCTGTTGTTGCAGCGCCAGGTGGTGTCGTCGTTGCGGTCGGCGGGGTCGGCCGGGTTCACCGCCTCACTGAGCCTCTTGTCGTAGGTGGCGGTGTCGAAGTCCTTGCCGGTGTAGAAGTCCCAGACGCGCGGGTCTCCGGCGCCGTAGAGCGCGGCGGACTGCTGGTAGTGGAAGGTGCCGTCCTTGTCGATGTACGGGGTGGCGGGGGTGTCCGTGGGGTGGCTGAACGGTACCGGGCTCCCCACGGTCACGGTGTACGTGGCACCGGCGGGGGACGTGGCCGACGCCGGGGACGTGGCCGACGCCGGGGACGCTGTGCCACCGCCCAGGACCAGGGCGGCGGTCGCGGCCAGGGCGCCGCCTGCTCTGCTCAAGAGTCGCACGGGTGCTCCTTGTTGCCGAAGGGCCGGTTGCACGGAACGATCCGGCCCCGGCGGTTTCCCCGGCAATGGACTCCAGTGCTCCGCCACTTGCACTTTCGCGAGCGGGCCTTCGCGGGAGCGGGGCGCTCAGTGCTGCTCGGGCGGGTCGGCGGACAGGGCCGTCTCCCAGGCGAGGTGGCGGACGAGCGCCTCGTCCGGTGCCACGGGACGGGCCGTGCCGGCAGCCGGACGGGACGGGCTGCGACTGCCACGGGAGATGCCGCCGCTGACGGTGATGTTGTGCTCCGCCCGTGGGCGGCGGTGCCGCTCGTACGCGGCGAACGCGCTCTCCGGGTCGGGCAGATCGCGCAGTGCCTTGGCAAGGACGACGGCATCCTCCAGTGCCATGGAGGCTCCCTGGCCGGTGGCCGGGGAGGCCGCGTGGGCCGCGTCGCCGATGAGCAGGATGCGTCCGGACCGCCAGGGGACGCCGAGGGGCAGTTCGGCTGCGTTGGTGACCAGGAGCGCGTCGTCGCAGGCGGCGACGAGGCCCGCGGCGGGTGTGGAGTCCTCGCGCAGCAGCGGCAGCAACTGCGCGCGCAGCGCGGCGGACGGCCCTGTGGGGGCGCCCGCGGGCAGCGGGTCAGCGCCGACGCGGGCGAACCAGTACGTCTCCCCCGCCGGGGACACCGCGTATCCGAAGGCTGCCGCGCTGCCCCGCACCATGGTGATGGTGCCGGCCGGATCGGCTTCCGGTGCGGTGGCGGTGTAGCCGTAGAAGACGCGCTGGCCCGCGTAGGTGGGCCGTACTCCGGGCGCGATGAGCCGGCGGACGGTCGAGTTGAGCCCGTCGGCGCCGATGAGCAGGTCCCCGGTGGCGCTGCTGCCGTCGGCGAAGCGGGCGGTGATGCCGTCGGGGCCGTCCGTCACGGACTCCAGCCGGGCGCCGTGGCGCAGCGGGATGCCGCGCTGTGCCGCCTCTGCCTGCAGGGCCGCGTTCAGTTCGCCGCGGCGCAGGCAGCGGTAGCGCAGGGCGGGGTCGGCGGCCTCGCCGAGCGGTGCGTGCCCGACCTCGGTGCCCTGGCTGTCGAGCAGCCGCAGGGAAGTCAGCGGAAAACCGATGGCCGTGACGGCGTCCGTGGCGTCGAGCTGCGCCAGTGCGCGCATGCCGTTGCTTGCCAGGGTCAGGAACGCGCCGATGTCCTCGGCCGTGAACGGGTGTGCCTCGAACACGGTGACGTCGTGCCCGGCCTTGTGCAGGCCCAGCGCGGTCGCGGTACCCGCGATGCCGCCGCCGATCACCAGTACCTTCGTCGCGTCCGTTCTGGTCACGTGCCGCTCCCCGTGCCGACAGTGGTCATGACCATCTAACGGGCAGCGCGGGCCGTACGGGGGCTCGGGGGCCGAGATCCGGACAGGCTGGAGTGCGGGTGCTCGACGGCAGCCCGGCCGTGCGCCTTTGCGCCGCCGGTCGCACCGGGCTACCGCGCGAGCCGGTCCTGGGGCGTGCGCCGGGGGCCCTGTGCTCCGGCACGCCCCCCGTGCGAAGGGTCGCCGCCGGTGAAGTGGGTACTTCCCGGCCATGCGGGTGAGCGTGGTGGACGCGGGGTCGAGAACGGTCCGGTTGGTGATCGCCGATGTGGAGGGCGGCGTGCCGTTGCCGGTGCACACCGTCAAGTGGAAGCTGCGCCTGTCCGAACATGTCGGTCCGGACGGCACCATCGCCGACGAGGCGGTGGAGCGGTTGGTCAAGGCGGTGGCCGCGGCGGGCGCCACGGCCCGGACATGGCATGCGGCGGGTCCGCTGGCCTTCGCGACCGCGGTGGTCCGCGGCGCCCCCAACCGGCAGGACGTGCTGCAGCGGGTGGCGTCCGGAACGGGGATCCGCATGTGCACGCTGCCGGGTGAGACCGAGGCCGAGCTGACCTTCCTCGCCGCCCGCCGCTGGCTGGGCTGGAGAGCGGGGCCCCTGGCGCTGCTCGACATCGGCGGCGGCTCGCTGGAGGTGGCCTTCGGCCGGGGCCGGCTGCCCGACTTCGCCGCCTCCCTGCCGCTCGGCGCGAGCCGGCTGACCCGGGAGTACCTGGGCGTCCAGGACCCGCCCGGACCGGTCGAGCTGAAGGAGCTGCGCCGCCGGATCCGGCACGAACTGCGGGACGTGGCGTCGCGGATCCGCTGGGAGCGACCGCGCACCGCCGCCGTCAGCTCCCGTACGTTCCAGCAACTGGCGCGGTTGTGCGGGGCCACGCCCGGGCGGTACGGGCCGTTCGTGGACCGCGGGTTGACCTGCCGGGAACTGCGCGGGGCGGTGACCACCCTCGCCGCGCTGCCCGCCGCCGAGCGCGCCCAGTTGCCCGGCATCTCCGCGCCTCGCTCGGCCCAGAGCCTGGCCGGTGCCGTCGTCGGACACACGGCGCTGAAACTCATGGGTCTGCGCCGGGCCGTGGTCTGCCCGTGGGCGATCCGCGAGGGTGTCCTCCTGCGCTACATCGAGGACGGCGCCGACTGGTGGACGGACGTCGCCGGGACCGACGGCCCCGCGGCGCCGTCCCCCACGACGACCCTGCGCATAGCGACCCCGTCCGCGTAGCCGGAACCAGGGGCCGTGACCCGGCCCACGACCGAAGCACCGCCCCCGCCCCACCGCGCGGGCACGACCGATCGCCTACCGCCCCGGCTCACCGTCCGGAACAACGCCCGGCCTGCCGCCCTGGCACGCCGGTTCAGCGTCCGGCACAACACCGGCCTGCCCCTGCGGCACCGCGACCCCGCCCCACCGCGCGGACACGACCGATCGCCTACCGCCCCGCCCCACCGTCCGGGCACGACCGATCGCCTACCGCCCCGGCTCACCGTCCGGAACAACGCCCGGCCTGCCGCCCTGGCACGCCGGTTCAGCGTCCGGCACAACACCG
>NZ_JBICWR010000009.1:0-12588 GCF_043199855.1 Streptomyces sp. NPDC048521 | reverse complement strand
CCGGCCTGCCGCTGCCGGACCGGGCCTCGGCCGGGCCGGGCAGGATCGGGGTGGTGTCTTCTCGCGCCCGCCCGCCCGGCGGGTCGGGCCTCGGTGCGATCAGCTGCGACGCGTGCGGGCGGCCTCCTGGGCGCGTGTGCGCGCCGAGCCGACGGTCTTGAGCAGCCGGTCGGCGGGGTCGCGCAGTCGCGGGTGGGCCAGCACCGTGTTCCGCAGGCCGCGCACCGGTCTGCGCCACAGCCGCTGGGCCAGCGCCACCGGATGCGGGCGGTCGGCGAAGCCTTCCCCGACCCGCAGTTCGCGGGTCTTCAGCCAGTCCTTGTACTCCTTGTCGCCGCGCCCGAGGTCGACGAGGGTCACCCCGTGCCGGGCGGCCGCCTCTGCGGTCCGCAGGTGCATCATCAACCCGGGCGAGTAGGAGGGCAGTTCGGGGTCGTAGGCGGTGAACCAGGCCGCCAGCACCGTGCTCGACCGCGGTCCGAAGTGGGCCGCGACCGGCCGGTCGCCCGCGTACAGCACGGACAGCACCCCGGTGAAGTGCTCCTCGCGGACGTGGAACAGATGCTCGACCAGGCCGACGATCCACGGCCGGGAGAACCGGTCCATGCGGCCCGTCCTGCGGTACTGCGCGGACTTCCACCGCATGAGGGTGCGCAGCATCTCCGGGTCGCGCTCGTCGAAGACGAACCGCACCTCGCCGACGTCCCGGCCGAGCCGGCGTTCCTTCTTCAGGGTCGTCTTCGCCAGCCCCGGATACGTGCCGCGCAGCCACTCCGGGTAGCCGCCGTCGCCCGGTTTCACATCGATCACCGGTGAGGCGAAGGTGCCGGTGACATGGGGTGCGAACGGCTGCTGTTCCTGGACGAGATGGTCGAACTCGAAGATGCTGAGCCCGCAGGCCCGCAGCAGGTCCTCCGGGTGCCAGGTGACCCCGGGCCGGTGCACGAGGGCCTGGCAGTCGGACAGTCCGAGCCCGATGGCCCGTCCGGTGCCCAACGGGCCCCGCTCGTAGGGGAAGAAGCCGACCGGCTCGCCCCCCTCGCGCAGCACGGCCACCCGGGCCCCGCGCCGGAACCGGCCGACGCCGATCGCGAACTCCGGCGCCAGGAAGGGATTGGCGTACTCGGGCGACTCATCCATCGCCCGGTGCCAGGCTCCGCGCAGCTCGGACGTCAGTTCGCCGGGTCTGTGGATGGTGATCCGCACCTCAGCTCGACCGCCTTTCCGCCGGCTCGGCGAGCAGTGTGCCGCGGACGGCACAGGCCGGTGCTGCGTGTGGCTGATGGCTCATGGATCGCATGGGCGACCGCTCCCCCCATGACGCGCCGGGCGCGTCCTGCCATTGGTTCCTGTGTCCGCCGATCCCCGCCGCGCGTACCCGTTCCGCGATCGACGGCCGTGATCCCGAACCGTGGGACAGGGATCAACTTCGCGAAACAGCACGCACGCTGTCAAGGGTGCCTCAGGCGACGGAAGGTCCGCCATCGGAATGCGGACATCGGTGGCGACTCAGGACGCGGGGTGCGCGGCCACCGGCGGTATTGACATGAACCTGCTTCGCCCTTGAGGCTTCGTGCGTGAAGTTGCTCGATCAAAGCTCATTTCGAGCGTCTCCGAGCATTCTCAGCTAGGACAGTCCATCCGCAAGGGTGCGAAGGGAGCTGTTCCGCAGTGCGAAGACTCCGACATCGTGTGCCGTGGCGGGCCTGGGTTCCGCTGGGGCTGGCGACCGCCCTGGTCGGCACCGTGCTGGCCGGCCCGGTGCGCGCCGAGGCCGCCGCCACCGCCACCGGCGCCGTACTGGACGCCGCTCACAGCAGCGTCGGCTGGCAGAGCCCGGTCTACGCCAAGGGCACCGGTGGCGGCACCGAGAGCTGCCCGGATGCCGCCGCCGACCCCGACGACAAGGTCTGCGACCGCTTCGACCTGTCCGTCTCGGTGCCGGACGGCTACTGGGACGACAACCCCGAGGGCGGCGTCCCGCTGTCGATCACGTGGCAGAAGCCGTCCGACGACTTCGACCTGTACGTCTACGACGACCACGGAAAGCAGGTGGCGTCCAGCGCGGGCACCGCCGACCCCGAGGCCACGGTGATCCCGCGGGCGTCGGGCACGTACCACGTGCTCGTCGTGCCGTACGACGTGCACGACAACTCCTTCACCGGCACCGCCTACCTTCCCGCGACCACGGACGCCGGTGACCTCACGTCCTTCTCGGGCGGTGCCGGAAGCTACACCATCGGGGCCGGGCGGCTCACGGCCCGCGCCGACTTCCTGGAGGGGGGCCGACTGCGGCTCCAGGCCGATCCGTCCGGCTCGCTGAGCGATCCGGCGGGTACGGCGATCGTCCGTGAGCAGCCCGCCCTCCAGCGCCACACCTCGTCCTTCGACGCGGGCGACTACTACGGCATCCGCTCCCCCGAAGCCGTCCTGCGCGTGTACAAGCAGCCGCTGCGGTTCGGCCTGTACAAGCCCGACGACCGCACCCGGATCTGGCAGGAGGACAGACCGCTGCGCTGGTCGACCGGCGGCATGCGGCAGAGCCTGGCGCGGGGCGCGGACGAGCAGTTCTTCGGCGGCGGTGAGCAGAACGGCAGCTTCTCGCACCGCGGGCGGACGATGTACGTCGCCAACAGCTTCGACTGGAACGAGGGCGGCTACAACAACTCCCAGCCGTTCTATCTCTCCAGCGCGGGCTACGGCGTCTTCCGCAACACCTTCGCGCCGGGCGTGTACACCTTCGGCCGGCCGGTCACCACCGGGCAGCAGGAAAGGCGCCTGGACGCCTACTACTTCCTCGGGAACGCGAAACAAGTGATCGGCAAGTACACGGCATTGGTGGGCAAGCCGTTCATGCCGCCGGTCTACGGTCTCGAGCCCGGTGACTCCGACTGCTACCTGCACAACGCCAACCGGGGTGAGCGGCACACCCTGGACGCGCTGAAGATCGCCGACGGGTACACCGAGCACCGGATGCCGCTCGGCTGGATGCTGGTCAACGACGGCTACGGCTGCGGGTACGAGAACCTGGAGCAGACCGCCGAGGGCCTCCAGGGCCAGCACGCCCAGCTCGGCCTGTGGACCCAGGACGGCATCGACAAGCTGGCCGACCAGGTCGAGGCGGGCCAGCGGGTGGCCAAGCTGGACGTGGCCTGGGTCGGCAACGGCTACAAGTTCGCGCTGGACGCCTGCGACGCCGCGAAGAAGGGCATCGAGGACAACAGCGACGCGCGCGGTTTCGTGTGGCTGCCGGTGTCCTGGGCGGGTGCGCAGCGGTGCGGGGTCCTGTGGAGCGGCGACCAGAAGCTGTCCTGGGACTACATCCGCTGGCAGATCCCGACCTACGCCGGTGCGACCATGTCCGGTATCGCCTACAACACCGGTGACGTGGGCAGCATCTACCGCCACGACGCCGAGATGTACGCCCGTGACCTGCAGTGGAAGGTGTTCCTGCCGACCATCATGACCATGGACGGGTGGGCGTCCGACATCACCACCGGCAAGCCCGCGGACCAGCAGCCGTGGCGGGACGGCGAGCCGTACACCTCCGTCAACCGCAGGTACCTGCAGCTGAAGGAGCGGCTGCTGCCGTACATGTACACGCTGTCCGCCGAGGCGGCGAAGTCAGGCGTGGGCGCGGTGCGCCCGCTGTGGCTGGAGTACCCCGACGACCCCGGCACCCTCGGCGAGCAGGCCACGTACGAGTTCCTGTCGGGCCGCGACTTCCTCGTCGCCCCGGTCTACCAGGACTCCGACACCCGCGACGGCATCTATCTCCCGAAGGGCACCTGGACCGACTACTGGACGGGGCGCACCTACCGTGGTCCGACCACGCTGAACGGCTACCACGCCCCGCTGGACACGCTCCCGCTGTTCGTGCGCGAGGGTGCGATCGTGCCCATGTGGCCGAAGGGGACGACGAGCTGGCAGACCCGCGACCGGCACGAGCTGGACTGGGACCTGTACCCGGCCGCCCACGGCACGAGCCACTACACGCTGTACGAGGACGACGGTGTGACGCGTGACTTCGCCAAGGGTTCCGCGGCCACCCAGCGGGTGTCGGTGCGCGCCGACGCCGAGGGGACGACCGTGACGGTGGGCGCGAGCAAGGGCGACTACGCGGGCAAGGTGGACGCGCGGACGTACCGGTTCACCGTGCACGGCGACTCCGCGCCCGCGCGCGTTCTCCTCGACGGGCGCCCACTCCCCGGCTCCGCCTGGTCGTACGACGCGGGCACCCGCGTCACGACCGTCGCGACGCCGAGCCGGTCACTGGACCGGGGCCTCTCCCTGCGGTTGGTCGGCGGGTCTTGACGTGTCAGGTTCAGACCTTTAGCTTCTCGGGTCATCGGTGACCACGGATGCGTTCAGCGTTCATCATGCTGAACGCATCCCGGTCCGACGAAGGGACCCCCCACATGACCCGATCCCGGCTTCTCGCGGCGGCCACCACCACGGGCCTCGCCCTCGCTCTCACCGTGCTCGGCACCGGCGGTGCGGAAGCGGCGGATCCGCATGTCGCACCCGGCGGCAACTTCGACCTGTCGGTGTGGCAGCTCCAGGAGCCCGTCGGCTCCCCCGGCAAGCCCACCACCATCCCCTCGTCCCGACTCCAGGGTCCGAACGGCCACCAGGACGCCTACTTCTACACGGACACCCGTGACGGTGCGATGACCTTCTGGGCGCCCGAGAAGGGCGTCACCACGCCGAACTCGAAGTACGCCCGCTCCGAGCTGCGCGAGATGAACCGCAACGGCACCGCCGCCGACTGGCCACTCACCGGCTCCCACCGCATGAGCGCGACCCTGCGCGTGGTGTCCGTGACCAAGAACGTGTGCGTCGGCCAGATCCACCTCGGCAGCGGCGGCTCCTCCACCAAGCCTCTGCTGGAGCTCTACTACCACGCGAACGGGGACATCGTCCTCGGCACCGAGAACTCGCCGGACGGCGGCCAGACCGCGCACACCGTCGGGCATGTGTCGGTCGGCAAGACCTGGAGCTACACCATCGCCGTCTCCGGCGGTGACACCATCGACCTGACCGTGAACGGCACGACCACCCACTACGCCATCCCGTCCTCGTTCAAGCCCTACAAGCAGTACTTCAAGGCCGGCTCCTACAATCAGTCCTCCTCCGACAGCACGACGAACGGTGCCCGGGTCGCGTTCTACGGGTTGACGGTCTCGCACGGCTGACACGCGGTGCGACCTGCCTGATTGGTGCATTTGGGCGGACGGTCGTAGCGTCGATGTGCGGTACGACACAGCACGACGGGCAGGAGCGGCCATGCGCGGATCAGTGGTGCGGACAGCGGTCACGCTGGCGGCGGGAGCCCTGCTCACAGCCGCCATGACCACGGCGTCGGCCAGCCCGGCGGCCACGACCCCGAAGGTCGACCCGCCGCCGCCCGTGCTCGTCGACTGCCAGTGGCAGCGCGACATCCGCCCGACCGAGTTCATCCTCGCCTGCGGTGACGGCAACAGCCGGCTGTCCGGGCTCCAGTGGAAGCAGTGGGGTCCGGACATGGCGACCGCCGTGGGCGTGAACATGGTCAACGACTGCAAGCCGTACTGCGCGGCGGGCACGTTCCGCTACTACCAGGTGACCGTGCGCCTGGACCTGCCGAAGGCGTGGCAGAAAAATCCCCAGGTGCAGCACTTCACCCGGATGAGCCTCACGTACGCCGACGCCCGCCCGGAGGGCTTCAAGCCGGTGATGACCTACCCGCTCTGGGACTGAGCCGTCCGCCTGCGGCGGCCCCCGGGGCGCCTCCAGCCCGCGCCGCACGCCCGCCGCGACCGGTCCTGCCGGCCGCGGCGGGCGTGTCGTCTCAGGCGATCTCCACCAGCAGGTCACCGCCCTCCACCTGCTGGATCCGGTTGATGGCCAGCCGGGACACCCGGCCCGCCTTCGGTGCGGTGATCGCGGCCTCCATCTTCATCGCCTCGATGGTGGCGATCGTGGCACCCGCCGCCACCTCGTCGCCCTCGGCCACGGCGAGCGTCACCACACCGGCGAACGGTGCCGCGACATGGCCGGGGTCGGACCGGTCGGCCTTCTCCGTCGCCGGGATGTCGGAGGCCGCCGCACGGTCACGTACCTGAATCGGCCGGAGCTGGCCGTTGAGCGTCGACATCACGGTGCGCATCCCGCGCTCGTCGGCCTCGCCGATCGCCTGCAGCTCGATCAGCAGCCGGACCCCCGGCTCCAGGTCGACGGCGTACTCCTTGCCGGGGCGCAGGCCGTAGAAGAACGCCTTGCTGTCCAGCACGCTGGTGTCGCCGAAGGCCTGCCGGTGCGTGTCGAACTCACGCGTCGGGGCGGGGAACAGCAGCCGGTTGAGGGTGGCCCGCCGGTCCTTGGCCAGCCCGTCGCGGTCCTCGGCGGACAGCTCGGGGACGGGCTTGGCCGCGGCGCGCCCCTGGAGCGCCTTGGTCCGGAAGGGCTCCGGCCAGCCGCCGGGCGGGGTGCCCAGCTCACCGCGCAGGAACCCGATGACCGAGTCGGGGATGTCGAACCTGTCGGGTGTCTCCTCGAAGTGCTCCGGGGAGACACCGGCACCGACCAGGTGCAGGGCGAGGTCGCCGACCACCTTGGACGACGGGGTGACCTTGACCAGCCGGCCGAGGATGCGGTCGGCGGCGGCGTACATCGCCTCGATGTCCTCGAAGCGGTCGCCGAGACCGAGGGCGACGGCCTGGGTGCGCAGGTTGGACAGCTGGCCGCCGGGAATCTCGTGGTGGTAGACGCGGCCGGTCGGGGAGGCGAGGCCGGCCTCGAACGGGGCGTAGATCCTGCGGACGCCCTCCCAGTACGGCTCCAGGTCGCCGACGGCCTGGAGGTCGAGTCCGGTGGGCCGCTCGGAGTGGTCGGTGGCGGCGACGATCGCCGACAGCGACGGCTGCGAGGTCGTACCGGCCATGGAGGCCACCGCCCCGTCGACCGCGTCCGCGCCGGCCTGGATCGCGGCGAGGTAGGTGGCGAGCTGGCCGCCGGCGGTGTCGTGCGTGTGCAGGTGCACCGGCAGGTCGAACTCGCGGCGCAGCGCCGAGACCAGCTTGGCCGCGGCCGGGGCGCGCAGCAGGCCCGCCATGTCCTTGATGGCGAGGACATGGGCGCCGGCGTCGACGATCTGCTCGGCGAGCCGCAGGTAGTAGTCGAGGGTGTAGAGCCGCTCGGCGGGGTCGTTGAGGTCGGCGGTGTAGCAGAGGGCGACCTCGGCGATCGCGGTGCCGGTCCCGCGTACGGCCTCGATGGCGGGCCGCATCTGGCCGACGTCGTTGAGGGCGTCGAAGATGCGGAAGATGTCGATGCCGGTGGCGGCGGCCTCCTGCACGAAGGCGTCGGTCACCTCGGTCGGGTACGGGGTGTAGCCGACGGTGTTGCGGCCGCGCAGCAGCATCTGGAGGCAGATGTTGGGGACGGCCTCGCGCAGGGCGGCCAGCCGCTCCCACGGGTCCTCGGCGAGGAAGCGCAGTGCGACGTCGTAGGTGGCGCCGCCCCAGCACTCCAGGGAGAGCAGTTGCGGCAGGGTGCGGGCGACGACCGGGGCGACGGCGAGGAGGTCCTTGGTGCGCACCCGGGTGGCGAGCAGGGACTGGTGGGCGTCGCGGAAGGTGGTGTCCGTGACACCGATCGTCGGGGACTGGCGCAGGTGGCGTGCGAAGCCCTCGGGACCGAGTTCCACGAGGAGTTGGCGCGATCCGGCGGGCGGCTCGCCCGCGGGCAGCGCGGGCAGCTTGGTCAGCGGGTCGAGCAGGTCGGGCCGTTCGCCGTGCGGCTTGTTCACCGTCACGTCGGCGAGGAAGGTGAGCAGCTTGGTGCCGCGGTCCGCGGAGGAGCGGGCGGTGAGCAGGTGCGGGCGCTGCTCGATGAAGGACGTGGTGATCCGGCCCGCCTGGAAGTCCGGGTCGTCCAGGACCGCCTGCAGGAACGGGATGTTGGTGGCGACACCCCGGATGCGGAACTCGGCGACCGCGCGCCGGGCCCGGCCGATGGCGGCCTTGAAGTCCCGGCCCCGGCAGGTGAGCTTGACCAGCATCGAGTCGAAGTGGGCGCTGATCTCCGTACCGGCGTGGGTGGTGCCGCCGTCGAGGCGGATGCCGGAGCCGCCCGGCGAGCGGTAGGCGCTGATCCGGCCGGTGTCCGGGCGGAAGCCGTTGGCGGGGTCCTCGGTGGTGATGCGGCACTGCAGGGCGGCACCGCGCAGGGTGACCGTGTCCTGGGACAGGCCGAGGTCGGCCAGGGTCTCGCCGGAGGCGATCCGGAGCTGGGCCTGCACCAGGTCGACGTCCGTGACCTCCTCGGTCACGGTGTGCTCGACCTGGATGCGCGGGTTCATCTCGATGAACACGTGGTTGCCGTCGCGGTCGAGCAGGAACTCCACCGTGCCGGCGTTGCGGTAGCCGATCTCGCGGGCGAAGCGGACGGCGTCGTCGCAGATGCGGTCGCGCAGGTCCGGATCCAGGTTGGGCGCGGGCGCCAGCTCGATGACCTTCTGGTGGCGGCGCTGCAGCGAGCAGTCCCGTTCGAAGAGGTGGATGACGTTGCCCTCGCCGTCGGCGAGGATCTGCACCTCGATGTGGCGCGGGTCCACGACGGCCTTCTCCAGGAAGACGGTCGGGTCGCCGAACGCGGACGCGGCCTCGCGGGAGGCGGCCTCGATGGACTCGCGGAGCTGGGCGGGGTCCTCCACGCGGCGCATGCCGCGACCGCCGCCGCCCGCTACCGCCTTGACGAAGACGGGGAAGCCGATCTCGTCGGCGGCCCGCACCAGTTCGTCCACGTCCCCGGAGGGCTGGGACGAGCCGAGCACGGGCACGCCCGCCGCCCGGGCGGCGGCGACCGCACGGGCCTTGTTGCCGGTCAGCTCCAGCGTCTGCGCGCTGGGGCCGACGAAGGTGATGCCCGCCTCCTCGCAGGCGCGGGCCAGCTCGGGGTTCTCGGACAGGAAGCCGTAGCCCGGGTAGACGGCGTCCGCCCCCGCCCGGCGGGCGGCGCCGACGATCTCCTCCACGGAGAGATAGGCCCGCACCGGATGCCCCGGCTCTCCGATCTCGTACGCCTCATCTGCCTTGAGCCGGTGCAGCGAGTTGCGGTCCTCGTGCGGGAACACGGCGACGGTGCGCGCGCCTAGTTCGTAGCCCGCCCGGAATGCCCGGATCGCGATCTCTCCGCGGTTGGCGACCAGCACCTTGCGGAACATATGGATTCCCTTCAGCTGCCTGCCGGCGACGAACACCCTGGTGTCAGCCACGCCCTGCCGTACCTCGCGGACACCCTAGGGGTTGCCCGCAGGGGTCGACGTGCGAAAACCATCACATTGACGGGGTGGGCGGCGCCACAGGGGCGCGCCGTGCCGATCGGGTCGGAAAAGGCACCGCACCGGTTCTTCCGGAGAGGTCGGGCTAGCGCTCCTCGGAAGTGGTCGGCACCGTGGGCTTGCTGTTTCCGGGGCGGTCGGCGGATGCCGCCGGGGCCGGGACGGTGCGTGCGGGCGCGGGGGCCGGCCCGGAGTGCGCCGACGTGCGCCCGGTGCCGCGCGTGGGCAGCAGGGACCGTACGACGGCACGCCACCGCTTCCCGCGGGCGTGTGGCAGCCCGAGGAGGATCGCCGTGCCCACGGCGATCAGGTGCTCACGGCCGGCCAGGTTGGGCACGGCGATGGACTCCCACACCATCGAGCCGCCGGTCAGCGTGAACACGACGGGGGCGCGCCTGACGACGGCGAGATAGGTGAACAGGCCCACGACGGCCGCGGAGGGCCCGGTGTCCAGTACCTGCCCGGCCTCGGGCGGCAGTCCGAACCCCCACCAGCCGGGGCCCAGCGTGATCATCAGGCGGGCGGTGAGGGTGCCGGCCAGTGTGGTGGCGTAGGCGATGACCAGGGTGCGGGCGCGGCCGAGGATCAGTTCGGCGAGCGCGAAGGCGAGGAAGAGCTGGGTGATACCCGCCCACACGGGCAGGTCCAGCGCGGGGACGTACAGGGACACGGGGGTGCGCAGCAGGGACAGCCACAGCGGCAGGTCGGCCATGACACCACCGAGCCGTCGTACCCATACCGCGCCGGTCGGGTACTGGGCGATGCCATGGAAGAAGATGACACCGGACGCGGCGACGAACGCCAGCGGCAGTCCGGACAGCCCGCGCCGCGCGAGCCGCCGCACCGGGTCGACGACGATGGCGTGCCACTCGGCCCGCAGCGTGCGTCCGGTGAACCGGGCCGGCCGCGCGAGCAGCGAGCGGAAGCGCTCGATGCGCCCTTCTGCGGTCATGAGACACGGCAGCCCATCGCCTCCGGTTCCCCCGTCACCCAGATCGCCTCCTTCGCCTCGCTCCGGGCTGTCCGGCCGCGCGAGGCGTTGTCCCGGTACGGGCCTGTGGGGTGGTGAGGCCCGGTCGGTGACAGTTCAGCCAGCCGGGATGCGGGCGTCAAGATCCCTTATAGGTGGGAAGACCCACGGTGGGAATCGGGTACCGAGAGGCAACCTTCGTCCCCTTTGATCCGTCCTCCAGGACAGGCTTTTCTGCCCGGTTGACGGTTCAATTCACGGAACGGGCGCACACCCTTTCTTTTTCGATCACGAACTCTCGTATAGTGACCGCCAGTTCACCATCGAGTGTCACACCTCACCACCCACACGTGTGTTGCCAGCCCTCACCTGCCCGTCTCTGCCGCGAGGACCAGTCCGGACCGATGACCGCGCCCACCCACCCCGGCGACCGACCTTCCCTGCGTACGTTCGTCTCCGCCCTCGCCGTGACCGGTGTCCTGTCGGCGCTCGTGGTCTGCGCGGCCGTGGCGGCGGCACCGGACTCGGTACGCGCCCCGCTCGCCTGGGGCGGGGGCGCGGGTGCTGTCGCGCTCAGCGCGGCGGCGGCCACGGCCGCGCACGCCCTGCGGGCCGGGCGCGACGTCCGGCGCAGGCTCGAGGACGTCACCCAGGACATCGGACGGCTGTTGCGGCAGCAGGCCCGTACGGCCGACGAGGCGCGCCAGGAGCAGCAGCGGCTCATCGACGAACTCGCGCAGCAGCGCGCGGAGTTCACCGAGTCGTCCGCGGCCGAGCGCGCCCGGCTGGAGGAGGAGAGCGCACGGGAGACCGACCGGCTGCGCCGGGAGAACGCCCGGCTGGCGGGCGAGTTGGAGCGGGCCCGGCGGGAAAGGGACGCGGCCGTCTCCGCGACCTCCAACGCCGCCGCGCGGATGCAGGCCCTGGCCACGGCCACGCTCGCCGACCTGCGCGCGATGGAGGACCGGCACGCCGACGAGGACGTCCTCGCCGACCTTCTTCATCTCGACCACCGCACCGCCCAGGCCGGCCGGCTCGCCGACTCCATCGCCGTGCTGACCGGGGCGCGTTCCGGCCGCAGGTGGGCGCGGCCCATCGGCATGGAGTCGATCCTGCGCGGCGCGATGGGCCGGATCGCCGGCTACCGCCGGGTCCGGGTGCACTCGGTCAGCGAGGCCGCCGTCGCCGGGCACGCCGCCGAGGGCGTGATGCACGCGCTGGCCGAACTCCTGGACAACGCCGCGAACTTCTCCCCGCCGACCGCCGAGGTCCACGTCTACGTGGAGGAGGTGCCGGCCGGGGTCATCGTGTCCGTCGAGGACAGCGGCCTGGTCATGGGTGAGGTGCAGCTGCGCCGCGCCGAGAGCGCGGTCTCCGGTGACGTGTCGGGGCTGGGCGGCCTGACCGGTACCCGGCTCGGGCTGGCCGTGGTCGGCCGGCTGGCCCACAAGTACGGCCTCAAGGTGTCGTTCCGGCCGTCGGCACGCGGCGGTACCGGCGTGCTGATGCTCATCCCGCAGGACATCCTCACCAGCCCCGCCCCGGCCGAGCCGGCGGCCGCGGCCCCGCGCCCGGAGACCGGGACGCCGGCCAGGACTGCGCGCGCCGTGGAGGCCACGCCGGTCCACGAGCCCGCCCCGTCGGCACCGGAGGAGGGCCCGGCCGGGCTGCCCAAGCGGCGCCGGGGCCGTACCCTCGCCGAGGCCGAACGCGCCCGTTCGCCCCGCGCAGCCGCTGCCCGCCCCGCACCGGGCGCCGACGAGGGCAAGGCCCGAGCGGCCCGCTTCAGCAGCTTCCGCCAGGCCGTCCGGCCGTCCACCGCGACCACCCGGCAGACCGACGCGGACCCGTCCACACCGGCACACCGAGGACGGGACACGGCTCCCGACGCCCGGGCCACGACCGCCGCGCAGGACACGGCACGGAACAGCCGCACGGCCGACGCCCCGCAGCACACGGTACGGAAAAGCGAGACGGCCGACTCCCCGCAGCACACGGCCCCCGACACAGGCGAACACACCTCCCCCACCCCCACTCACCCGCACGTGCACCCGGAAGGCGACACCACTTCATGACCGGCCCGACCACCGCCGACGACAAGCTCACCTGGCTCCTGGAAGGCCTGCTGGAGAGGACCCCGGGTACCCGGCACGCGCTCGTTCTCTCCCGGGACGGGCTGAAGCTGTGCCGCACCCCGGAGTTGAGCGTCGACCAGGCCGACCAGCTGGCGGCGATCGCCGCCGGAATCCAGTCGCTGTCGCACGGGGCGTCCGTCGAGTTCGGCGACGGCAGCGGC
>NZ_JBICWR010000008.1:245308-371168 GCF_043199855.1 Streptomyces sp. NPDC048521 | reverse complement strand
AGGACCGTCAGCGACTCCTCCGCGCCCTCGGGGCCCACCGGCACCAGAGCCTTGGGCAGGGTGTCGGTGTAGGGGCGCAGACGCCGCCCGGCGCCGGCGGCCAGTACGAGGCCTATCATCGCGGTTTCTCTCCTTTGTTCCAGCTGTGCCGAGGCACGGTCCGTCGCGGCTCGGCTCCCGGGGCCCCGAGAAGAACTCGGCTCCAGGGGCCCCGAAAAGCGGTGTGGTCCTGTCCGAAGCGACAGGACCACACCCGGTGGGGCGAGACTCAGCTCTCGTCCGCGGCGGTGGAGACCGTGGTGGTCTTCTTCGCCGTCGACTTGGCGGCGGCCGTCTTGGCGGTCTTGGCCGCCTTCTTGGCCGTCGTCTTCTTCGCGGCCGTCTTCTTCGCCGCGGTCTTCTTGGTGGCGGCCTTCTTCGCCGTCGCCTTCTTGGCCGCCTTGCGGGCGGTCTTCTTGGCCGCGGCGGCCGCCTCGGCCGGCTCCTCGCCGCCCGTCCCGGACTCCGCATCGGACACCGGGGCCTCGGACACCGGGGCCTCCTCCGCCGCGGCCGACGGGACGACCACGACGGCCGCCTCCTCGGACGCGGTCGGCGCGGTGGCCTTGCGCACGGCACGGCGGCGCGGCCGGGCCGGGGCGGCGCTCTCGGCGGGCACCTCCTCGGCGGCGGCGCTCTCGGGCGCCTCCTCGGCCGGGGCCTGCGGCTCCGGCCGCTCCGCCGGCGCCTCGGCCGCGGGCGCGGTCTCGGGCACCGTCACCACGGCCGCCTCGGCGCCCGCGGGGGAACCGGCAGGAGCCGACACCTTCCGGGTCGCCCGACGGCGCGTACGGCCCTTGGGCGCGGCTTCCTCGGCAGCCTCGGCCTGCGGCGCCGGGACCACCTGGTCCTCGGCGGCCGTGGGCTCGGCGAGCGCCTCGGCGGCCGGCTCCGGCTGCACCGGAGCCGCGGCGGCCTCCTCGGCGGTGACGTCCTGCGCGGTCGGAGCGTCGGCGGCGACAGCGGTCTCGGGCTGCGCGGCCTCCTCCTGCTCAGCACTGGCCTTCGTCCGGCCGGCCTTCTCCGCCTTCGGCGCGCCGGCCGGAGCCGACGCCCGGCGGCTCGCCCGGCGACGCGTACGGCCACGGGTGGCCGCCGCCTCCGCCTCGGCGACGCTGCTGTACAGCTCCTCGTCCGCTGCGAAGTCGGGCGCGGGCAGTGCGACGGGCTCGGCCAGTTCCGCGGCCACCTCGACGGCGGTCTCCACCTCCGGCTCGACGGCCTCACCCGACTCCACGGCCACCGCGGCGGTCTCGTGCACGTGCTCCTGCCCGTCGCCACCGCGCCCGCGCTTCTTGCGCTTGCCGCCGCCTCCACCGGAGGTCGGCTGCTCCATGTGCACGATGACACCGCGGCCGTTGCAGTGGACGCAGGTCTCGGAGAAGGACTCCAGCAGACCCTGGCCGACCCGCTTACGGGTCATCTGCACCAGGCCCAGCGAGGTCACCTCGGCCACCTGGTGCTTCGTACGGTCACGGCCCAGGCACTCCAGCAGGCGGCGCAGTACCAGGTCCCGGTTCGACTCGAGCACCATGTCGATGAAGTCGATCACGATGATGCCGCCGAGGTCACGCAACCGCAGCTGGCGCACGATCTCCTCGGCCGCCTCCAGGTTGTTCCTGGTGACCGTCTCCTCGAGGTTGCCGCCCTGGCCGGTGAACTTGCCGGTGTTGACGTCGACGACGACCATCGCCTCGGTCCGGTCGATCACCAGCGAACCACCGCTGGGCAGCCAGACCTTGCGGTCCAGCGCCTTGGCGAGCTGCTCGTCGATCCGGTAGGTGGCGAAGACGTCGACCTCGGAGGTCCACCTCGACAGCCGTTCGGCCAGGTCGGGCGCGACGTGCGAGACGTACCCGTGGATCGTCTGCCAGGCCTCGTCACCGCTGACGACGACCTTGGAGAAGTCCTCGTTGAAGATGTCGCGCACGACCCGGACGGTCATGTCCGGCTCGCCGTACAGCAGCGTGGGCGCGTTGCCGTTCTTGGCCTTCTTCTGGATGTCCTCCCACTGCGCCTGCAGCCGCTCGACGTCCCGGCGCAGCTCGTCCTCGCTCGCGCCCTCGGCGGCGGTGCGCACGATGACGCCCGCGTCCTCGGGGACGATCTTCTTGAGGATGGTCTTCAGCCGGGCCCGCTCGGTGTCGGGCAGCTTGCGGCTGATGCCGGTCATCGAGCCCTCGGGGACGTACACGAGGTAACGGCCCGGCAGGGACACCTGGCTGGTCAGACGCGCGCCCTTGTGCCCGATCGGGTCCTTCGTCACCTGGACGAGCACGGACTGCCCGGACTTCAGGGCCGACTCGATCCGGCGCGGGCCGTTGGCCATGCCCAGCGCCTCGAAGTTGACCTCACCGGCGTACAGCACGGCGTTGCGGCCCTTGCCGATGTCGATGAAGGCGGCCTCCATCGACGGCAGCACGTTCTGCACCTTGCCGAGGTAGACGTTGCCGACGTACGAGGTCGACTGTTCCTTGTTGACGTAGTGCTCGACGAGCACGCCGTCCTCCAGGACGCCGATCTGCGTACGGTCGCCGTGCTGGCGGACGACCATCACGCGCTCGACGGCCTCGCGCCGGGCCAGGAACTCGGCCTCGGTGATGATCGGAACGCGGCGGCGCCCCTGCTCACGGCCCTCGCGGCGGCGCTGCTTCTTGGCCTCCAGGCGGGTCGAGCCCTTGATGGACTGCACCTCGTCGGACGGCTCGGCGGGCTTGCGGGGCTCGCGGACCTTGACGACCGTGCGCTCCGGGTCGTCCGCGGACGGCTCGGCGTCGGCGACGGTGTCACCGGCGCGACGACGACGGCGGCGACGGCGCCGGCTGGAGCTGGACCCGGACTCGTCGCCACGAGCCTCCTCGGCGTCGTCTTCCTCCTGCTCGGCGGTGTCCTCGGCGTCCTGCGCGGCCTGCTCGGCGGCCAGTTCGTCGGCGTCGGCCTCCGTGCCCTCGCCGTCGGCGGCCTCGCCACGGCGACGGCGACGGCCGCCACGGCGGCGACGGCGGCGCGAGCCGGACTCCTCGAAGCCCTCGGCGCCCTCCGCCTCGTCGTCCTCGTCGGCCTCGTCGGCCTCGTCACCCTCGGCGAGGTCCTGGACGGGCTCCTCGGGCTCCCCGGTCTCCTCCGCCTCCTCGTCCTCGGCGGCGGCCTCGACGGTCTGCGTCTCCTCGGCCTGGGCCGGACCGCGGCGGCGACGGCGACGGCGCGAGCCGGTCTCGGCGCGCTCCTCCGCGTGCTCCTCGGGCTCCGCGTGCTCCTCGACCTCAGCGGCCTCGGCTGCCGCCTCGGCGGCGGCCCGCTGCGGGGTCTGGAACTTGGGCTCGGTGAACACCGGCGGCTGGAAGACGGCGACGGTGGGACGGCCCGGCCGGCGCGGGGCTGCGTCCTCCGCGGCCTCGGCGGCCGCGGGCGCGGCGGACCGCGCGGGCTCGGAGAAGCCGGACGCGGCGCGCACCGCCCGGCGCCGGGTTCGACGCGGCGCACCGGCCTCGTCGGACACCTGCGGCACCTGGGCCGCGGCCTCGGTGGACTGCGGGGCGGCGGTCTCGGGGGTCGTCCGGGCGGCCGCCTCGGGCGCGGCGGCCTGGGTCTCGACGGCGGACTCGTCGGCCTTGGCCACGGTGGTCTCCTCCTGCGCGGGGCCACCGGCGGGCGCGGAGACCCGGCGGGTGGCCCGGCGACGCGTACGGCGCGGGGCTGCTTCCTCGGCGGCCTCGGTGGCCTGGCCGGTCTGCGCCGATTCGGTGACCTCGGCGGTCTCGGCGGTCTGCGCCGACGCGGTGACGGCCGGAGCCGCGTCCTCGACGGCCTCAGCCGCGGCTGCGTCAGCGGTCGCCGCCTCGGGGGCGGCCGCACGGCGGGTCGCACGGCGGCGCGTACGGCGCGGGGCTGCTTCCTCGACGGCCTCAGTGGTCTCGGCGGTCTCGGCGGGGGCAGCGGCCCGCGCCGTTTCGGTGACGGCCGGAGCCGCCGCCTCAGGGGCGGCCGCAGCCTCCTCCGCGGCCTTCGGGGCAGCGGCGGGCGCGGACGCACGGCGGGTCGCACGGCGGCGCGGACGCGCGGCGGGCGCGGCCTCCTCGCCGACGACGACCTCGCCGCCCTCGGCGACGGCGGCGGGCTCCTCGGCGGCGGACGTGGCCGGGACCACAGTCTCGACGGCCTCGGCCGCGGCAGGGGCCCCGGCGGGCGCCGACGCACGGCGGGCGACCCGACGGCGCGCACGACCGGCGGGCGCGGCCTCTGCCGTCTCGGCGGTGCCGGCCGTCTCGGCGGAAGCGGCTTCTGCCGTCTCGGCAGAGGCAGCGGTCTCGGCGGGGGCGGAATCCTGCTCGGTCCCCGTCGCCTCGGCCGCGGCGCCGGTCGGCGCGGCGACGCTGCGGGTGGCCCGGCGCCGGACGCGGCGCGGCGCGGCCTCCTCGCCGACGACGACCTCGCCGCCCTCGGCGACGGCGGCGGGCTCCTCGGCGGCGGACGCGGCCGGGACCACGGTCTCGACGGCCTCGGCCGCGGCAGGGGCCCCGGCGGGCGCCGACGCACGGCGGGCGACCCGACGGCGCGGACGCCCGGCGGGCGCGGCCTCCTCGGCGGCAGGCGCCTGCGCGCCGGCAACCGCCTCGGCAGCCTCTTGGGTCTCCTCGGCTGCCTGGATCTCCTGCGTTTCCTCGGTCTCCGCGGCCGCCGCTTGGGCACCGTCGGCCTCGACGACCTCGGGAACCTCGTGGGCGTCCGCGGCCGGTATGGCCGGCACGGTGACCTCGGTGGGCGCCTCGCCCGCGGCCGGCGGGCCCGCCGGGCGGGAGGCGGCACGACGACGCCTGCGCGGGGGCAGGGTGTCGCTGGGGGTGTTCACTTCGGAGCCCGTTGAGGACTCTGTGGATTCGGTCGGCTCGAGCATGCGGGCGTTTCTCCCGTCAGGCTCCCGGGCGCCGTACCTGGTCCGGCGTAGGTCCGCAAAGACCGTCCGCCGTTGACGTCCGCGGCACGCGCGATGCGCGATGGCCGCCGTCCGGGGCGCGGGCGCCGCACGGGAGCACTCTGTGTCCTGTCTCGCCGGTTCCGTACGCCTTGTCGGTACGGCCTGGCGAAAGTCTTCTGGTCGGTGCGCTGCCCGACCCAGGTGGCTCCCGAGTACGAGGGCGGCGCTACGACGTCCGTCCCTACGCGGGACCTTCCGGCGTCGGCGCCGTCGCGGCGGCAGCCGGTACGGCCGTCAGGGCCTCGGCTGCCTCGCGGTCGGGCGCGAGCGGGTCGGTCACCGTGCCGGTCTCTTCATCGAACAGCCCCTGCGCCAGCCTGGTCACCGCTGCGGGGACCGGCGGCGCCAGGTCGGCCACGGCGCGGAGACCGGACAGGACGTCGTCGGGTCGTACGGCAGGCGTCACGTGCCGAACAACCAGCCGCAGTATCGCACAGGGCTGGTCGCTCGGCCTATCAGCCGGGGAACTGTGCGTTTCCAGGCTCACGACCGCGGGCCGGGCGTCGAAGGTCCGGACGCCGTTCTTGGTCATGCGCTGCACCTCGACGGTGTCGGCCTCGGTGAAGGCCTCGACCGCGCGCTCGGCGGCGATCGGGTCGACGCCGTCCAGTCGCAGCTCCCAGACGGAGGCCGTCAGCCGGTCGGCGAGACCGGAGGTCCGTGCCTCGACCGCGTCGACGACGTCGAGCCCGGCGGGCAGCGACTCGTCGAGGAGGACGCGCAGGGTCTCCGGGTCGCGCGACTCGGTCAGCGCGATCTCCAGATACTCCGCCTCACTGCCCGTGCCGGTGGGTGCGGCATTGGCGTACGACACCTTCGGATGCGGCGTGAACCCCGCCGAGTACGCCATGGGCACCTCGGCGCGGCGCAGCGCACGCTCGAAGGCGCGCTGGAAGTCTCGGTGGCTGGTGAACCTCAGGCGGCCGCGCTTGGTGTAGCGCAGTCGGATGCGCTGCACCGCGGGTGCGGGCGGCGGGCCTTCGGGCTGTCGCTTCCCCAGTGTCCTAGTCCTTCGTGAGAGCGGTCGTACTACTACCAAGAGTACGTGTGTCGCGGGCCGGAGGTTCCCGCCGGTCCACCGCGGCCGGCTGCCGGGGCTCGCCGAAGAGCATCCGCCGGAAGTCGGCACGGGCCTGCCGTACGGTGTCGCGGGCCGCGGTCAGCGCCTCGCGGGCGACCCGGCCCACCGCACGCGCGCCCGCCGCGACGGGTCGCAGGACGGCATCCCGGACCACGTGGCCGACCGGGGTGAGGACGGTCCGGTACACCCAGCGCACCGGCTCCACGAAGATCCACCGGAAGAGGGTACCCAGCGCCCGCCCGACGGCCCGCGAGATCCGCCCCGCGACCCGCCAGGCATGCCCGAGGGTCTCCCCCACCTCCCGCGCGACGGCGGCCAGGACCCGGCCGACGGGCGCCAGGATCCAGCGCCACAGCGCCAGCGCGGGCAGCACGAGCAGCACCCGGGCGGTCCAGTACAGGGCCAGGCCGATGCCGGTGGCGAGCAGGCCCAGCAGCCACCCGAGTCCACGCACGCACCAGGCGACGGCGCGCCCCACGGGGGCGAGGACCCAGGTGTACAGCCGGCGGGCGGGTACGACCAACAGGTACCGCCCCAGCCAGGCGAGGGCCGTGTACGCCCCCAGGCCGAGGGCGGCGAGCACGGCGCCGGCACCTTTCAGCAGCCGGACGATCCCGTGCCCGATCGGGCAGAGCACCCGTGCGTACACCCAGGCGAGCCCGGCTCCCACCGCGCGCGCCAGCCAGGCGGCGGCGTGCCCGACGGGGGTCAGCACGTACCGGTGGAGCCACACGGCCGGTACGACGAGGAGGACGGTGGCGAGCCAGGCGAGCACCTTGCCGACAGGGACCAGGACGTAGCGCCACAGGCCCACGAACGGCCACACGAACAAGGCCCTGCCCACCCACAGCAGCGCCCGGCCGAGCGGCCGGAACACGGTGTCCCGCAGGAACCGCCCGAGGACGACGAGCGCGTCCCACACCATCCGCACCGGCACGACGAGTACGAGGACGACGATCCGCACCGGGATGCGGATCGCGACGACGAGGCACCCCTCCGGCTGCCGGGACCGGGGCGGCGGGTTCAGCGATTCCATACCCGGCAAGACGCAACGGCCGCCGGTCCGGATTCCAGCCGCGGGTTGCGATGCCGTCACGGCTTCCGCGGCCCCGCGCACCAACCGGTCAGCCGTGACTCCCAGGTCGGCGAAGCTGCCCCGGAAGCGGGCGAGGGGACGGATACGATCTGGCCGCCGTCGCCCTGGAATTCGGCGGTGTGGCTGATGTCGTCGCCCATGTTCAGATGGAGCGACGCTGCATCGCCGCCAGGCACCGACACGGGAGCCGGAGGGCGTCCGTCGAGACCGGAGGCGGCTGGGGCGAGGCGGTCGCGCTACGGCCATATGGGGGGCTGTTGCCGGTCGGTGACGGCTGCCGGGGTGCTGTGCTTCGTTGCAGTACAGCGACCCGAGCCGCGGGCGGGCGCATTTGTGCAAGGCACGACTTCGGAATGCCGACGGAGTGCCGCCGTGCCACGCTGAGGTGAGAGTTCGAGCCGGTCCGGGATGCTCGGCTGACCGGATGGCCCAGCCAGCCCAAGGAGCCCGACATGTCCGGTGAAACCGCCCGCCCCGGAACGGGCGACGTCAATCCGCGCCCGTGGCATGCACCCGCATCCGGTACCACCGTTCTCGCGGCAGCGCTGATGATGTTCGGTGGAGCGATGGCGATCTTCGAGGGAATCGCGGCCATCGCCAAGGACGACCTGTTCATCGCCACACGTCACTACGTGTTCCAGTTCAGCCTTGCGGGCTGGGGCTGGGTCCACCTGATTCTGGGCATCGTCCTGGTCCTTGCGGGGTGCGCCGTGCTCAGCGGAGCGCTGTGGGCCCGCTTCTTCGGTGTGTTCGTGGCAGGACTGGGCGCGCTCGCCAACTTCCTGTGGGTGCCGTACTACCCCCTCTGGGCCCTGACGCTGGTGGCCGTCAACATCTTCATCGTCTGGGCCCTGTGCAGGGGTATGCACAGGGAGGCCGACGACGGCCAGGTGGCCTGACGCAGGGGTGACACGGCCGGAACCATGCACCACGGAGAGAGTCGCAGCAGGCGACGGAACACCTTCGCCGTTGCGCGGCCCCCGAACGCCAGGGGCCCCGGATGTCTCCGGGGCCTCTGAACGTCCGCCCTGATCCGCCCGTGTGCGTGGCTGTCAGGCGTTGATGTCAGGTGTTGATGTCAGGCGGGGAGAGAGGCTTGGCGGCCTTTCCGGGAAGGCAGGCCGCGACCAGTTGCACGAGAACCAGGATGGTGATCGCCACCACCAACCAGGCGGCCTCGTGCAGCACACTGGTCATCGTGTCGCCGTTGACCACGCAGGCCAGTACGCCTGCCAGGGTGATCATGGATTTGTGACGGCTGCCAGTCCCGCACACTGCAGTTTGGAGCGGGTGGACATCGAGTACAGACAGTCCACCGAAACCCTGGATGGACATAGTCCTCCTTGGTTACTTGGAGGGCGCGCCCTAGGACTCTTCCTCAAGAGCGGACGCACTCTTTCGGGTAAGTACCCACCGGCGTTCGTCCTGGTCTTGTGCACGTCGATGGTGGCGATGTCGAACTCCGACAAAACCTAGGCCAATTGAAGGCCACCCGAGCGCTTGACCTGTGATGATGATCGCTCATATCACACGATACTGATGCATAGCGGGCGACTCAATTGACACGCCAAGAACCACATGCAGATGTTGCGGAAATTGTCCCGGCCGTCAGGCAGGCCAAGGCAGCCGAAGCGGAATACGGTTCCAGCCGACCAGATCGCGTCCGTCAATACACCGTCCGCCAGTAGCCCTTACGGGTGACTGCGCTTTGACTGCACTTTGGGTCGCGTCGACGATCTACTCTGCCGCTTCGGCTCTGTGGTTCAGTCGGCGTCGTGGCCGCACTTCGGCTCGGTGGCCCTGTCCTGCCGAGCCGTTCGTGTCGGCGAGGACGGCTGGGTGCCCTCCTTGCCGACCGGCTGGAAGTAGTGGTCCAGCGCCCAGGCGGCCACGCGGGTACCGGCCCGGCAGCCGGCCACGTCCGCCGTGCGGGAGTGGACGCCGCCCCACACACGGGCGTCGACGACGTCCCGGTTGAGGTCGTCGGCGGACCCGTAGAACCGCACGGTGCCGGTGACCTCGGAGGGGACGTACAGGTCGATGCGCGAGGTGCCGAGGACACCGGTCAGGGCGCGTGCCACGGCAGCCGCGACGGTCGTATGGCCGGCGACGTAGTCCGGGTGCGGCGGGGTCAGGAGCAGCGGCTCCCAGACCGGGTCCGCCGTCGTCGCGGGGTTGCCGTCGGTGTCGGCGAGACGGATGGCGGTGATCGGCCGCCAGGAGCCGTAGTGGAGCTTGGCGTCCCATGCGGTGACGACGGCGTCGGTCGCCGACGCGTTCACCGCGGCGAACAACCGGGCCGTCTCGGCGATGCCGAGCCGGTGCCGGGCGGCGTGGTCGCGTACCGCTGTCTGGACCTGTTCGACCAGGTTGCCGCTGAAGAAGAGGGCGGTCTCGGTCTGCTGCGCGTTCCTGCCCGAGCCGCTCTTCGCGCCCATGGCCTTCAGCTCCTGGACATCCTCGGCGTAAGCGGCCGAGGAGACGGCGGGTGGTGCGCCGGGACGGAACTGCCTCGGTGAGTCGAGCAGGAGGGGGCGCAGCCTGGCGAGCCAGGTGTCGATGAAGGGCTGGAACGCGGGTGGGGTGGGCCGCCAGACACCCGGTGCCGGGGAAGCGGTGAAGGGAACGTCAGCGAACCTGCCGTCCCCCTCCCGTAGTTCGATGATGTGGGCGGCAGCGCGCTTGCCGTAGTCGACGCCCCGGTCTCTGGCGTGACCGGCCGGCAGAGCGGCGAGCGAGTCCGCGTAGGCGGCGTCCAGCTGCTCCTTGAAGGCAGGGAAGTAGGTGAGCAGCACATCGTGGGCCGCAGTGGCGGCGGCCGCCGCGGAGGAAGCCTTGGCCGGGCCGCGCTCGCGCCATTTGTACAGGGCGTAGCCGCCTTCGATCCCCACCACGGCGTTGTACACGGCGGTGGAGACGAACCCCTCCCAGATCGCCACCTGCCCGGAGGGGCGTGGGCCAAGGCTGGTCGTGATCGTGTCGGTGGCGATGGCGTTCCACTCGCGGACCACGGCTGCCGGGTCCGCCGCGGTCCGAACGCCCGCATCGGGGGGATTCGTCGCGGCGGTGAGCGTCACGAGGGCGATGGCCGCGACAGCGCAGATGAATGCTCGGACACGCGAACGCGGAGGGACGGGAAGAGGGGGCTCTTGGTGCACGGCGCTCTCCGTAAAGTTGAGTGCCCAAGGCCTAGCAGCGGCCCACCGCACGAGCAAGACAACTCGCCCGGAACCGGACAAGTTCAGGGCCGTAGATCACCGCCCCCTCCCGGACGGGAAAGGGCTCAGAAGTCACGCGGTCACAGGCGAGCAGGGCAGAACTCTCTGCATCCGCTCACGGGCCATCCGGTCCGGGGGCACGTCGGCGAATCCACTTCCCACCGAGCAGGAACCTGATCGCGTCACGACGCGGGCCCGCTGGTCGACCGCGAGGTGGTGCGGGTCTGGGAAGCAACCCGACCACCGCACCGCCCGGTTGAGATTTCGCAGACCTTCGGATCGCGGTCAGCCGAGGCCGGCGTGTCCCCGGAAGCGAATTCCGATCCGATCCTGAGGTGGCTCACCCGCTCGGATGCGCTCGGCGAGCAACCGGTCGCGGGGGTGTGCATGGTGAATCCATGAACACAACACCTCACCTCAAGAAGGCCGTTTCCCGCATTCCGCGAATATTCGCGGTGAGTGCCGCCGTGGGCATCGCTTGTGCGGCGGGGCTGGCAACTGCCACATCCGCCGTGGCGGCGACGCCCGCTACGCACGTCGTCACAAAGGCCACCCCGGCCTACGGCCACGGCGGCGGCGACGGCGACGATTTCCAGTGCGGCAACGGCCTCCTCCCCATCCTCAACTTCTGCAACTGACGGACAGGCGAGGGTAGTTCCTGCCCGTCAGTTGCAAATCCGCACAACCGCACATCTGAAGTCCATCCACATCAGGGCGGTCGGGAGCAGGGGCAGGATCCCTCTTCCCGACCGCCCTGCCGACATCCGACGGTCTGCGCCCACCGCTCCGGCCGGGCGACGACATACCTTCAGAGCAGCGCCGATCGCTTCAGGACGGCGGCCGACCTCCTCCTCTGTTTTCCTCGGTTTTCCCCGTCAGCGCCTGGAACACCCGGCCCTGTGCCTCGCTCCCATCAGTGCGCGTGACCACTCGCGGCGGGCGCCGGACCCGCGTTCTTCACCGTCAGGGGCAGCAACTTCTTGCCGGTCGGGCCGATCTGGATGTGGGTGTCCATCTGCGGCCATTCACCAACGGACCCAAAACCGCTACCGTGCTGGTCATGGGGAAGCGAACGAGGACACGCGCGGCAACTGACCGCGCCCAGTACGCAGTTGAGACTGAGTGGACGGAGGCGGACTTAGCGCTCTTGGAGGAGCTGAAGAGGGCGGGGGCACGCTTACCCGACGACGCACCACGGGCCCTGTTGTCTGTACGGCTGTCCGTGCTCACCGACGACACGACGTCACCCGTCCGTCAGGAACTCGACCTCCGGAAGTTGGCCCTGGACCGCGGCAGCCGAGTCGTCGGCGTGGCGAGCGATCTCAATGTGTCAGCCACGAAGGTCCCGCCGTGGAAGCGCAAGGAACTCGGGGACTGGCTCAACAACCGAGCACCAGAGTTCGACGAGATCCTCTTCTGGAAGCTGGACCGCTTCGTCCGGCGGCTCAGCGACCTCAGCACCATGATCGACTGGTGCCTGAAGTACGGCAAAAACCTCGTCTCCAAGAACGACTCGATCGACCTGACCACCACGGCCGGGAAGATCATGGTGACGATCATCGGTGGTATCGCCGAGATCGAGGCCGCCAACACGAGCACACGCGTAGCCAGCCTCTGGGACTACACGAAGACTCAGAGTGAGTGGCTTGTAGGCAAGCCTGCGTATGGATACGAGACGGCGGAGGACCAGGACGGCCGGGTCGTACTCGCCATCAACCCGGATGCATACCGGGCACTGCACTGGTGCCGGAAAGCTGCCATGCGGGCCAAGCCGGCGTCAGCGCGTCGCATGGCCAAGGTTCTCGTACGAGCCGGCCTCTGCGGGCCAGGGCTTACGGCCTCAACGCTGCTCCGGCGCCTCAGGAACCCTGCCCTCATGGGCTACCGGGTAGAAGAGGACAAGAACGGAGGCGTACGCCGCTCGAAGATCGTCCTCGGTAGCGATGCTCAGCCCATCCGTGTGGCCGAACCGATCTTCACCGAGGATGAGTACGACAGCCTTCAGAAGGCCCTGGACCACAGGGCGAAGGACCAGCCCACACGGCGTCCCGGCGGTGCGACAAAGTTCCTCGGCGTACTGATCTGCCATGACTGCCGCTCGAACATGACTGTGCAGAAGAACCGGGTCAATGGACGGTCGTACGCGTACTTGCGGTGCGGTAAGTGCAAAGCCGGAGGACACGGCGCCCCTAACCCCGACGAGATCTACGGCAAGCTTGTGGACGACGTCCTGAGGGTCCTGGGTGACGAGCCTGTCATGACACGCGAGTACCGACAGGGCGCCGAGGCTCGCAAGGAGCTGCAGCGGCTGGAGCAGTCCATCAGCTACTACATGACTGGCTTGGAGCCCGGAGGCCGATTCACGAAGACCCGCTTCACTAAAGAGAAGGCTGAGAGAACGCTGGATGACCTCATCAAGCAGCTTGAGGCCATCGACCCGGAATCCACGAAGGACCGATGGGTAGCCGTGCACAACGGCAAGACCTTCCGGCAGCACTGGGAAGAAGGCGGCATAGAGGCTATGACCGCCGATCTACTCAGGGTCGGCGTCAAGTGCGTGATCAAGCGGAGCAAGGTGAAGGGGGTTCGCGCCCCTCACATCCACATGAAGCTCATGATCCCCAAAGACGTACGAGACCGGCTGATCATGAAAGAGGATGACTTCGCCGAGGCATTCTGACGGCTTCGGCAGCCACACGAGCAGAGCCGCCCACATGCAACCGGGCGGGCGGCTCCGCGTCACGAGAACCATGACGCCGGGTCGAACGGCTCTTCCGTTCCATCATCGTCGACGATCACGATTTCGCTCTGTATCAGGGGCACCCGGCTGTCGTCGGAGCGCTGGAGAAGCGGCGCACGCCCATGCTGTTGCGGGTCATGTTCAGGCAGAGCAGTTATCAGCACCACTCCCCCTCTTGCGCCGTGGCCAGAGCCAACCGCCGGGACTCAGCAAGGTCCTCTGCGATGCCAGCGGCGATGAGTGCTGCGCCAGGGGTGTGGCCGGAGCCGACGTAGCGCCAGCGCCGTTCCGTGATCGCGTCGGGTAGATCGGTGTGGCCCTGGTAGCGGGCGCGTTCGGCGCGGAGTGCTGCGTAGGTGGTGGAGTAGGCGCGGGACTTGGTGAGGATGTGGCCCCGGTAGCCGAGGGTGTGGGTCCAGGCGCGGAGCCGGAGGGGCGCATACTCGCGGAGGCCGCCCAAGCGCCAGCAGGTCCGCATGAGGGTACGGACGTGTTCACTCACGGCCGCCGCCTCGATGTCGCCCCAGGTCGAGAGCGGGTAGTCCGTGCCGGCGTCTGTGTCGCTCGCGCCCTTGGTGACGTACTTGGCGATGTACGCGGCCACCGCGTCATCGTCCGGGCCCTCACTGTCGGTACGCAGGGGCCGGGCATCGATCTGAGCGCCCCAGCGCAAAGTCAGCTCACTCACGGCCGAGCTGTAGGGCGTTCCGACCCGTACCCGTCGGGCCGACGCCCGTACGGCGTCCGTAAGCAGTTCAGCCGTGCCCCATGCAGGGGGTTCGTCTCCGGGGCCGGTCGGACCGTCGAGGCGGATGACCGCGTGTACGTGGACGGCAGCGCGTTTCTGGTATTCGGCTACGCGGGCGAAGGAGAGCCGGGCGTGCCGGGCGAAGTGGGACTGCACGAGGCCGACGGAGGAGGCGAGGCGTCGCCGGACGTCGATGACGAAGCGGTCCCAGAGCTTGGAGGCGTGTGCGTGCCACAGGACGTGGGCGGTGTAGTCGTAGCAGTCGGGGCAGAGCGGTTGGCCGAGGATCGGTGCGTCCGGCGCGTGGACGGCGCCACAGCCGAGGGGGCGGCCATGTTCGCAGGTTCCGCCGTCGCGGCGAGGACGGCAGTTTTCCCCAGCCCTGTGGACCGGGCCAAATGACGGAGCGGTGAGCGTGACGAAGAGCCGGGGGCGGTGGCGGACCGAGTCGGGGACGTTCTTGCCACCGAGGAGGCCGGCGCGGACGAGGTGGTAGGTGTCCCCGGCGTGGAGGCGGGAGCAGGCCGGGCAGATGGTTGCGCGGCGGTTGCGGCAGCGGACGAAGAGGCGTTCGCCGGGTTCGTTGCGGGTGTCGTAGTGGTGGATGATCTCGCCGGTGGCGCCGTCCACGGTGGTGGTGGAGCCGGAGAGGTGGACGGGGTGGGCGCAGCCGCCGGTGGCGGTGATCTGCTCCAGCAGGCGGTAGAAGTTGGGATCTTGTGCGAGGCGGATGGCGTCGCGGTCTGCTTCGGGGAGCTGACGCAGGCGCGCCGCGCGGTCGAGGGCGACGCGCCGGTCAGCCGGAGTGTGGTCCGGGGTGATGGTGGTGACCTTCCGGGGTGGGCCGCCGAAGCGGCAGGGGTGTGGGCTGGTGGTGCGGTGTGGGTCATGGGGATCACCTCCGTGTCGGGGGCGGGTTGGTGGTCAGCGGATGGTCCCGGTGCCCCGGCAGACGCGGCAGCGGCGCGTGCGTCCGGTCCAGGTCTTGCGGGCTCCGTCGCCCTTGCAGTGCGGGCACCTCACGCGAGGCATGGGCATGGTCGTCTGTCCTTCCGGTCAGTGGTGGGCGAAGCCGCTGATGAGCCAGGTCAGGAGGCCGTGGACGGTGAAGACCACCGGGGTCTGGCCGAGGTAGAGGCCGAAGAGACCGACGCAGACCGCTTCCCAGGCGCGCACGTCGCGGGAGCGGACGAGGAGGACGGTGATGATCCCGAAGATCACCGCGAACGTGAACGCCGTACCTTCGCTGATCACTTGTCGTCTCCTTCCAGTACCTCGAGGGGGCGATCGAGGCAGGGCAGTTGCGGGGTGGTGGCGGCGTACTTCCGGGCCGTGGACACCGCTTCTTCGGTGGGGGTGAGGTGGGAGCGGGCGCGACTCCAGCCGCCGTCGGGGCCGGTGCAGACGGCGACGCCGCGTTCTTCTGCCGTGATGGTCTGGGCGACCGCCACGGCGTCCTTGTTCAGGTCGCCGAGGGTCATCTCAGCGGTGCCGGGGTCGTTGACGCGGTGGCAGATGCGTCCGCCGAGCTGGGCACGCAGGGCAGTGACGCCGGGGCCGAGGTCGGAGCCGACGCGCTGTCCGGCGACCACCAGGTGCAGGCCGAGCGCGGCGCCGAGCTGCGCGAGGCGGAGCAGCAGTGTGGAGCACTGTTCGGCTTCCGCCTTGCTCTCGCGGGTGCCGTCGGAGAGGTACAGTTCGGCGATCTCGTCCACGATCACGACGACCGGTAACGGGCGTACCTTGTCCGGCAGCTCCCATATCGAGCGCACCCCGGCCGAGCGGCAGGCGCTCATCCGGTCCTGCATGTCGATCAACAGGGCCGAGAGCACAGCGACCGCCTCTCGTCGGCAGGTGGCCAGCGCGCTGAGCCGGTCGGCGAACAGGCCCAGTTCCATGCCGCCTTTGCAGTCGATGCCGACCAGAGCGACCGGCTGCGGGGCGAGCTGGGTGATCAGCCGGGCCAGCAGTGTGGACTTGCCGGACCGGGTGGCGCCGGCGATGAGCCAGTGCGGGACGAGGCGCAGGTTCATCACCCAGGCGCCGCCGCTCTCCAGGACCCCGATGAGTGCGGACAGCAACTTGGTGGGAGCCGTGGCTAAGCCGGGCCGCTGAAGCGGATCCGTGGCTGTCGCCGTCAGCAGGACGAGCCCTCGTTCCGGCGAGGTGACCCGGACCGCGTGGACCTTCCAGGCGTGCACGAACGCGTCGGCCGCCTTCAGGAAGGTCGCCGGAGTCTGGCCCGCGTGCAGCCGCACCAGCACCGTCATCCCCATGCGGCTCGCCCGCGGAAAAGAGATCCGCGGAGCCACCGGCCGCAGCGGATCACCCTTCACGACCAGGTCGCCGAGCAACCCGCGCGGCGGGCGCTTGGAGACAGCGAGGTCGTTGAGCTGAGCGACCTTGCGCCAGGTGAACGCCACCCGGCAGGCGGTGGCCGGGTAGCCGATCAGGTACCAGTGCCAGACGGGGCGGTGCCGGCGGACCAGGTCACCGACGACGAGCACCCACGCCAGCACTGCCAGGCCGAGGGCGAGCAGCATCGCTCCCATCAGGCGTCACCACCCTTGGCATGCGCCGGGCCCGTCACGGGGGTGATCGCGTCTGCGCGGAAGCTGACGCCGTGCCGGTCCCCCATCGACCACACGAACGCGGTCAGACCGGTGACCTTGACGATCTGCCCTTCCTCGATGCCCTTGGGCTGACCGCTCACAGCGATCTCGATGACGGAGATCCGGCGTCCGTCCTGTCGCACGGTGACGGCCACGGTCCACACCGGGTTGCCGTCCCGGTCCCTCTTCACCTCCTGTGTCTCGGGATTGCTGAGCTTTGCTTCCGGCGCAATGGCGCATCGCAGTACGCCCAGTCGCGTCGTGTCCACGGGAATGGACTGCATTGTGTTGGCCTCCTTGGCCAGTTGGGACGCCAGAGATCCTGACGTCACTTGTCCTTACGAGTTACGACTATGGAGCTCTGTACGGCGAGAGCGCAACTACTTATGCTGACGAGTGATGTCGCGCGTGCGACGTGCCTACGACTTCACCCGGAGATGACCGAATGTCGGAGATCCAGCGCCCCGGAGCCCTTTACCAGCAGGTGGCCGCCGCGATCCGTGAGGCGATCCTGTCCGGCGAGTTCGCGCCCGAGTCCGTGTTGCCGTCCGAGGCCCAGCTGATGGCCCGCTATGGCGTCTCCCGACCCACCGTCCGCAACGCCATTGCCGCCCTGCGCGCGGAAGGGCTCATCGATGTCCGGCACGGCAAGGGCAGCTTCGTCCGCTCCAGCGGACAGCCCGTCCTCACCCTCGATCGGCGCATTAGCCGCACGGCGGCGGGCAAGTTCGTGATGCCCAACGGCGACATCTGGCAGGAGGCCGAGCAGCCGAGCACCTACCGCACCCGCACGACGAAGGACACGGGTCGGGTCCTGCAACTCGACACCGAAGAAGCCTTGTTCGGCTGTGACCGTCTGCTCACCGACCCTGGCAGCGGGACGCGCGCCATGCACCGCACCCTGATTCCATTCGAGGTCGCCGAGGCTGTTCCGCTGCTCGGTCAGGAGCCGTGCAAGCCGTCGGCCGCCCTCTACTGGGTGCTCACGCAGGCCGACCACAAGCTCACCTGGACCGAGACCGTACGCGCCCGCATGCCACTGCCAGATGAGCGGACCACACTGCAGCTCTCGGACGCGACCCCGATCCTGCACGTAACCCGCGTCGCGTACGGCACCGACGACCGCCCGCTGATCCTCGAAGAGCTGCGCTTCGGCGCGGACCGTGCCGAACTCGCCTACCGGATCACCGCCGACAATCAGCCCGCACGGCGCACCCCAGCCTGAGCTCCGACTGCAATCGGTCGAAACCGCCTTCACTTCCTCAAGGGCGCGCCTGCGGCGCGCCGGGGCGCCCGGCCGCCCCGGCCGGGCGTGCGGCGTGGACGCCGGTCCCGTCCGGTCGGCCGACGCCCCCGCCCGCACCACACTCAAGGAGTCGAGGCGCCGACCTGCCGTCGGCGGCCGAGGCGTGGTGGGCTGGGGGTCGCCGGCCTCCGAGACTTTAGGCAGCCACCATGGAGTGAGCCTCGAAGAACAGGGGGCCAATCGGGCACAAACGCGGGCAGGACCAGTGCCTGCCCGATTCGCCGGACCAGCGTAAGGCCCCCTGTTCACTCGCCCCATGGCAGCTCCAGCCCAAAGTCTCTCCGGCCGGCGACGTGCCCATGTGCAGCACTCACCAGCGAGAACGCGCCTCATACCGCACCACCGGCGCCATTCGCGCGCGCCTCCAAGAGATCAGCGAGCCGATCCACGACGTCCGGCCAACCGGTCAGCCGCACCACCCCGCGCCCGTCCTCACTGGTCGACGCGACGGCCCGCACCGCAGACAGCTCCAGGCCCACGCCCAGAAGTGCGCGATTCAGCCGGTCGGCAGCCTCACGTGCCTCACGCCAGCCGGCGATGTAGTCCACCCCGGCCACCCAGAGCCCGGAGTCCGCGCCCGGCACGTCGAGACCATCGTTCAGCCAGTCCTCACCAAAGCCGGTCACCTTGCCCACCTCTGCCCTGATCTAGGTAACGGATCATCAACTTCCTTGGACCAGGGCCAAAACGCAGCACGGCGGCCCCGGTACCATCAGGCACCGGGAACCGCCGTGTTCCCAGCCGGGCCACCCTTCGCTTTCCAGGGCTGACGGGGTGGCCCGGCCTATAGGGGATGTGAAGCGCGGCCTCTCGCTCGGGAGGGGAGCCCCCGGGCCGTCCGAGAGACCGCGCCCCTTGGCCGGAGTGGTCAGGCTCCAGCCGTGACCGTGCCGCCACCCCACTCCCGATCGCGAAGGAGATGAACAGGGGTGACGACCCGGCGTCTGTCAGGCCGAGCAGACGCCCGACCGGTCGAGGTCGAAACGGCACCACACCGTCTTGCCGCCCCGTTCCTCCGGCGACCACCAGACTGACGTGGCGAGCCGCTGAGCGATGAGCAGCCCGCGGCCACTGTCCGGTAGCACCGCTTCGGACAACTCGCCGACCAGAGCGGCAGGGAACGCGTCACCCACCGGGAGCAGTGGCGGCGTCGAGTCTTCGTCGGCGACCCCGAGGAAGACCCACTTCGGGTACTTCTTGAAGGTCATGTCAATGCGCCGGCAGCTACCGGGCTGAGCGAGGTGACGATCAGGAACGGTGTGGTTCACGACGTTCGCCACCAGCTCCGAGACGACCAACTGAGCGTCGTCCACGAGTTCACCCGCACCAGCACCCCGCAGGAACACCGCCGTCACCTCGCGCGCGAGCCGCGCCGTGTCGTCGAACTCGGCGAACAGGGTGACCGCCAGAAAATGCCCGCCCGCAGCCGGATCCGGCGCTACGAACCAGTGAGCGTAGGCGTCCAGCTCCCCGCTCAGATGCTTGGTCTTCGCCGCGTCCATCGCGTCCCTTCCCAGCTCTCGTAGCACCGATTGCTTCGTGCAACGTCAGTACACGGCGCCAGCGCTCCGACCGGGAGCGTTCACCAGGGGGTTCACGTGAACACCGGCAAACGCGAAGGGGGTTCACCAATGAACCCCCCAGGGGCGAGACTGCTGTGACACGATGAACACTCGCCGTAATTCTCGGGTTGGCAGGGGAGCATGAGCCGAGAAACGAACGCCCAGTTGATCGCGGTCATGGACGAGGCGAGGGTCTCCAACAAAGGGCTGGCCAAGCGGATGAAGGACGCTGCCGCCCAGCGGGGGATCAGTCTCGGGACGACGCACGTCGCCGTGCAGCGTTGGCGAGACGGCGCCGGCATCAAACCGGAGACGGCAGCGATCATGGCCGACGTCCTGAGCGCCAAGCTGGGCCGTCGCGTCACGCCGGGCGATCTTGGCTTCTTCAACCACACCGGGCCGACCACCCCGGAGCCGATCGGCTACCCGAGCACCGTCCCCGAAGCCCTGTCCATGCTGGACAGCCTTGCCCAGGAGCGTAGCGACGAGCCCGCTGCCGACCAAGTGATCATTGCGGACGCCGACCTCAGCTCTGCCGTCCTGTCATGGATGATCGCCCGCCCCGACGGCGTCCAGGCGGACAGGCCCGCACACCAACGGGTCGGCATGCGCGACGTACGCGCGATCAGGGATGCCGCCTCGATGTTCATGCAGCTCGACTTCAAGTACGGCGGCGGCCACGGCCACAAGGCCTTACGCCACTATTTCCGCCATGAGGTCCTTCCCCTGCTGAACGCGAGCTACAGCGAAAAGGTGGGCACGGCACTGTTCGGTGCCGCCGCCGAGGTCTCCCAGTTGCTCGCATGGACCGCTTACGACGTCGGAAACCACCGGCTTGCCCACCGCTATCTCACGTCCACACTGCGGCTGTCCCAGGTCATCGATGACCGCATGTTCGGGTCGCGCATCCTGGGCAACCTGAGCCACCAGGCCAATTACTTGGGCAACCACACCCAAGCCATCCAACTTGCCCGCGCAGCCGTCGAGGGAGCCAAGGGCCGCGCCACTCCCCGAGCCATGGCGAACTACTGGGCGATGGAGGCCCGCGCCCTCTCCAACGCCGGCGACCGGACCGGAGCGGCAGAGGCGATGAACCAAGCAGAACGACACTTCGCGCGTGCCGACAGCGCCGACGACCCGGCATGGCTCAGCTACTTCGATGACGCCGAACTCTTGGGCGAGTTCTGCCACTGCTTCCGTGACCTGAAGATGCGGCGGGAAGCCGTCGAGCACGCAGAGCGAGCCGTGGACAGCACCGACCCGCAGTACGCCCGCACCTTGGGCTTCTGCCGCATGGTGCTCGCCCAGAGCCAGCTACTGAACGGGGAACTGGAAGCCGCCGTCACCACCGCGAGCCTTGCCGTGGACGGCGGCGACTCCCTCCAGTCCTCCCGCTTCCAGCGCTACGTCACCGACTTCCAGGCCGAGGTCAGCGCAGACGCCGCACACCCCGCCGTCGTCGCCTTCAACGAGCAGGTAAGCGAAGCACTCGCCCGCCTGGACGACGAGTAACAGCTACCAGGGACGCCAGTCGCGCGGCGCAGCGTCGTTGCGCAGGCCAGCGATGCGCCGGCGGTACTCGGCCGCCGTCTCCTCACTCTCCTGAACGTTCTGCATGAGCCACGTCGTCATGCCGAACTCTTGAAGCCGCCGGAGCGTGTCATAGCCGGGCCAGTCGTACAGATCCCGCCCGTACGCCCCCACGAAGTCCGCGTACTGCTCATCGGTCTGCCACCCAAGGCTGTGATGCTCAACCGCCGTGACCATCAGATCCCACTCGGGGTGGTCGAAGCAGAAGGCCTCGAAGTCGATCAGAATCACTTCATCCCGATCGTTCACCATGAGGTTCTGCACGTGAGCATCCCCGTGCACCGGCCCCTTCGGAGTCTCGAACCTCAGCTCCTCGAACTGGCCACGCAGCTCCTGCCACCGCTTACGGAGGAAGACCCGGTCATCATCCGGGATTGGCGCCTTACTGATCCGCAGCTCCTGCTTGTCGAAAGGATCGAACGCAGGCAGCTCAAGGCCCGCGGGCATCTTCATAGAGTGCAGGTCCCTCAGGATGCTGCCCAGTTCGCCGTAGGTGGCCTTGCGGTCGCCCTCCACGATGAGGCGCCAGAAAGTCACCGGGTGGCCCTCGATCAGGAACGGTTGCTCCAGGCCGTCAACGAGTCTGGCCGCCGGGAATCCCTCTCCGATCAGCCACCTCGACACAGCCACCTCGACACGCGCCTTCGACAACCAGGGCTCTCCCCGAGCTACGCGGACGATCACCGGCGCCGTGGTCAGTCGGAACAGAGCGTTCTCTCCGAGACGAATCAGCTCCGCGCCTCTGCCATCAAGGCCCGCAGCCCGGCACGCGGCACTCATCACCCGCGCAGCCCTCGCCGACGTGAACCCCTCTTCCGATCGAGCAGCGTCAACCGCCATGCTCGTACCAGCTCCCCTAGTCGCGCGCGATCAACCGGCACACGTCTATGGGTGACCAACCCGCCGCGCACCGGACACGCTTCTGACCGTACCCGCGGCGTCAACCCAGGAACCAACAACAGGCCCGACCCAGGGTTATGCAACATTGCTGACTTCAACAGCCTCAGAAGGCCACACCCGAGATGTCAGAGGTCCTGGTCAAACCAGCGTCGATCGCGGGCAACCTTCAGCATCGTGATAGCGCCGACCTTGCCTGAGCCTTCCAACCTGAAACCAGCCAAGGTGAGCAGATCGATCGGGTACAGCTCTGGATTTTGCAGGATCGACTCAGCCTCGCCTATTGTCATGCGAGTCTGCAACGCAGCGAAACCACTAGGTGATAGATCCCGGATTTCCACGGTTTCACCCCTGGCTTGCGGAAAATGCTTTTGAATCGCACGATGACTCTGATCCCGCCCGGCCGTCCTGGAAAGGCGCTTCATGGCGCGCGAGACAGCGTATCCTGCCGTGAAATCGCGATGAGCCTCGCACACCGAATCTAGGTTGATACGCGCATCAAGATCCCATTTGGCATTCTTCCTTATCCGCACATCCAAGATAGACAACAAGCAACTCAAATGGACGGCAGCTAGCGAAGGCACGTCTTTCGATGACATTCGAACTCTGTTGTGTATGTTGTTCGGAGCCTCCTGAGTTGCGACTGCCTGAACAAAGCTCCTCACCCTAGAGAATTCCCAACTTGCAATACTGCGGCAGAGCTCCGGTTTTATCCCCAGAACGCCGGTTATAACGTCAGCGGGAGCCCACGCCAACAACCCGGCCATGAATCCCATCCTGCGTCCCTGATGATCCAACGCATCAAGATGGTCAGTCCAATACTTGAGAGCCTTTCTATGCTTCCACATAATAGCCGCTTGGCTGGATAGTGATTCCCCACCGATGCCTACGGAAGAGGCCCCGATGATGGGCGCAACGAACATAGCGATACGCCATGCAACCCAGGGCTCGCCGTAAGCTTCCCCTATAACGTCTGCCCTTCGCGCAAGACCCGCCGGAGTTTTAGGTAGGTGCTTAATCGAAGATTCAAGCTCGGCCAGTTTACCGAGTTCCTCCATCGCGGTCGAACTGCCCTGAAATTCCGGCCAGACTCTCGGCACTTCATCGAACAACTCGGCTGCAAGCGGATTCGTCGGCGCTGTAAGCAGGAGGCCGCGAGTGACATAATCGAGGAACTGGTGAGACGACTCCTGCGACCTTCCGAGAGGCCCGTATCCACGCATCAAAGCGTCAACGAAATGAGGCATACGGGAACCCGCCAGCGCGACGTCAAGTCGGCTGGCCTCTACGCAGCGGACCCAGCTCAACGTGCTGGCATCTTCTGAAAAGATCGACAGGAGCTGCTCTGCCGGAGCCCCGTCGAAGCAGGATGCGATGACACCGCGTCGCAGCCACTCGTCACGGCCCTTACTTTCTTTAGGTGCTCCACCTAGCCACCAATTCCACCTTTCTTCCTTCGGGATTTGGCGAATGAGGCGAGCCAGCTCATACACCACTTGATCAGGTAGCGGCGAGACGTAACGAGACTGTGCCGCATCCAGCAGGGCTGGAAGGCCGGAGTCACGTGGAATCAACTCTCCGGGCGCCTCGCCCTGACTTTGCTCCAGATGGTGATCGGCGAGGAGCTGGCGCATACTCAAAGGGTCAGTCAACAGCCTCGCCAGTTTTCGCGTCGCTTTAGGTGATGCTGCCGTCACATAATCTCTGAGTAGGTAAACAATTAGTAGGCGCACATGCAACGAGTAGCGATATTTTTCATCCTCTTTCAGTTCCTCGATCCTCTGTACTAGATCCGCAAGCTCTCCCACATCGTACGATCCGCAGAAGAACCGAGCTACGTTCAACCAGTATGGACTTCTGAGGAGTGCCTCAAGCCGTTCAGGACGAGAACCAGTTACCTCAACAGCATTCGAATGATAGGGGGCAGTCTTGTACAAGTGTCGCGCGGCAAAAAACTCACGTAGAGGTTGAACTTGGAACTCATGCTTGCCCTGAATTCGGTCCACAAGGATGAAGACTCTACGGATGCCGTCGAAAACATCTGATACGGTTTCGCTGGGCACATCGTCGCCCGGTTCCTGTTTTCTCTCTAGGTACTCCCAGATGGTGCGTTTCAAATCGGTAGTGGCTATGTCGCCTGCGCCGGCGCCTCGTGGGCCGCCCTCACTACGCGCATGAAGAAGCCAGCCGAGATGGCCATGAATCTCAAGTAGGAGATCGCGGTATTGTCGAACCTTCGGGCTTTTATCTGCCTCTCGATCGAACACAGTTCGGACGTACTCTTCATACAAAGCCGTCCGCTTGTCAGGAAGGTTCCATCCGCGCGTGTGCACGAGCCATAGCAGAATAGCCAACTGCATCGGCGTCCGCGCAAGCTCAGAAATATGAGGTTGAGTCAAACAGCCAGCCAAAACGCGCCGCAATTCCGATGCCTGATCGTCTGGGAGCGCTCGCCGCTTCACCCAGGAGTTCGTATATTTTTCAGCGAGTTCAGTCGAGAGGTCCGTGAGCTGACAATACAGGAAATCATTCCGTGCGAAAATAGGGGCTCTTGCTAGCGACGAAGGACGGCTCGTGGCGACGACCTGCAATTGCGCGCCCAAGGACTTCATGTCTCGGACGAACGAGTGCACGGTTGTAACGACGAGTTCGCGTAGCGAAATATCCGCCACTTCATCCAACCCATCGAGTAGCAGCAGCGTGGGGGTACTGGAGACGATGGCTATCAAGTCTTCGTTGGTGAACCGCATCCCGCCGGTAACATGTCGCACGTGGCTTGCGATGTAACCGTGCAAGGAAGGTGCACCGCCATCATGGGAGACTTTCTGCGCCCGAGACCACGGAGAAGAGCCCTGCAACCACTCCCCTAAATGCCGCAATTCGATGCGGACTGGAATCCGCAGAGCGGCTTGCGAGAGGTGAGAAGGCAAGCGGGCCAAGTCCTCTGTTTTGCCTAGAATCTTCGCCCTGTGGATTTGTCCGAGGAACTGAACGAGAGTGGATTTGCCTTGTCCGGGGCCAGCCTCGATCACCACGCTGTGCAGACTAAGGACTTCCTGGTCGAACAGCAGCACGCTTGCGGCCCCCGGCGTGTCTTTACTTGCCGCCCCCGGCATGCCATCGAAGGAATCCGACATGCGCGGAAGGTAACCAACCTCCCCCGCAGGCTCTACTTCCGGCCCTCGTCTCTTCAGAAATTCGTCCGACAGCTGCCGGTACCTGAACTGCATCTCGGGATGCTCGCGGAGCGTTCGCCTGTTCAGTTCGAAGGGTACATCCACGAATGAGTCAATGAGCGGCGCATCTAGATGAGCTTGTTTGAAGCGAAGTGTGGACTCCTCCTCATATTGGCGTGCGAGATAGAGGAGCAGTGTGGAAATAGCCGGGTTGCGAGTTGAGTACTCTATGGCTGAGGAATCGGGCTTTGAAGAAGTAGTTGACTTGTCCAGTACCCCTGCCAAGTAGGCCTGTACAGAGTCAGGACCACGAAAGAGCATGAACCGGAATACGAGTGCCGGGTTTCGATCTAGCCTGGCATCAATGTCTTCACGCCACCAGATAAATGTAGGCAAGGTGACATTTTCGGCAACCCATTGCTGTACTCTGTCTCGAAGGCCTGTGCCTAAATGTCCACTAGCGGGCACGTTAGTGATAAATACGAATTCACGCGCACCCCTGTCTTTCAATTTTGAGAGTTTTTTATTTTCCGCACCAAGATGCTTGATGACCCAGTCATAGAGATCGTTATTAGACGGTATTCCAACAGGGTTCTGTTCGCGATACTTAACCTGGTAGATGACGGCATCGCTCAACTTGCCATCTAGGTCAAAATCAAGCCCTGCAGCATCGCGTCCACCGTCGGGACCAGCGATTGGAAGGCATTGTGTCCGTGGCCTCTCAGCCGTGATGAGTGACTGGGCCAATCGCTGAAATCGCCGACCGTCAAGCTCCTCGTACGGATACGTCTCCCCCACCCTACGCCGCCCTCCTTCAGCCCTCTCATCATTGTGCCGCACGATCAAGATCAAGAAGTGCGAATGGCTGCGACGCTGGTCTTAGTGGCAGCAACGGTCGCGACCATCCACAGTCCGTTGGGACCGACGATGACCTCGGAGGCCGCGAGCCGGTGGCCGCCCGGAACCCCTGCCAGCGACGCGAGCACGTCAACACCAACGGGCCCCTTCCCAGTCCAGGGAAGGGGCCCGGCTTGCAGCATGGCGATGAGTAGTAGAGGGCGAACTCAGACCCACTCCACCTCGGAGGCGATCCGCGAACCACTTTCAGAGTCTGGCAGTGGCGTTCGGTACGAGGTCATCGGCAGCGAAGAGCGAGCAGGCGGCACAGCTAGCGTAGCCAGTAGGGCAGCCACCTCCTCTTCGCCCAGCCCCGCCAAGACACCAATCACCCGATCGAGTGCCTCGCTCACGTCAGTGAGCGTGACCACTCGAAGCCGGCGTCGGACCCGCGTTCTTGACCGTCAGGGGCAGCAGCTTCTTGCCGGTCGGGCCGATTTGTATGGCCGTGTCCATCTGCGGGCAGACGCCGCAGTCGAAGCATGGGGTCCAGCGGCAGTCCTCGACCTCCGTCTCGTCGAGGGCGTCCTGCCAGTCCTCCCAGAGCCAGTCCTTGTCCAGGCCGGAGTCGAGGTGGTCCCAGGGCAGGACCTCCTCGTAGGTGCGCTCGCGGGTCGTGTACCAGTCGACGTCGACGCCGAAGGGGGCGAGGGCCTTGTCGGCGCAGGCCATCCAGCGGTCGTAGGAGAAGTGCTCGCGCCAGCCGTCGAAGCGGCCGCCGCCGTCGTAGACCGCGCGGATCACGGCGCCGACGCGGCGGTCACCGCGTGAGAGCAGGCCCTCGATGATGCCGGGCTTGCCGTCGTGGTAGCGGAAGCCGATGGAGCGGCCGTACTTCTTGTCGCCGCGGATCTTGTCGCGGAGCTTTTCGAGACGGGCGTCCGTCTCCTCCGCCGAGAGCTGCGGCGCCCACTGGAACGGGGTGTGGGGCTTCGGCACGAAGCCGCCGATCGACACCGTGCAGCGGATGTCGTTGGAGCCGGAGACCTCGCGGCCCTTCTGGATGACGTGGGTCGCCATGTCGGCGATCTGGAGGACGTCGTCGTCCGTCTCCGTCGGCAGGCCGCACATGAAGTACAGCTTCACCTGGCGCCAGCCGTTGCCGTAGGCGGTGGCGACGGTCCTGATCAGGTCCTCTTCCGAGACCATCTTGTTGATGACCTTGCGCATGCGCTCCGAGCCGCCCTCGGGCGCGAAGGTCAGACCGGAGCGGCGGCCGTTGCGGGTCAGCTCGTTCGCCAGGTCCACGTTGAACGCGTCGACGCGGGTGGACGGGAGGGAGAGGCCGATCTTGTCGTCCTCGTAGCGGTCCGCCAGGCCCTTGGCGATGTCGCCGATCTCCGAGTGGTCCGCGGAGGACAGGGAGAGTAGGCCGACCTCCTCGAATCCGGTGGCCTTCAGGCCCTTGTCGACCATCTCGCCGATGCCGGTGATCGAGCGTTCGCGCACCGGGCGCGTGATCATGCCGGCCTGGCAGAAGCGGCAGCCGCGGGTGCAGCCGCGGAAGATCTCGACGGACATGCGCTCGTGGACCGTCTCCGCGAGCGGGACCAGGGGCTGCTTGGGGTACGGCCACTCGTCCAGGTCCATCACCGTGTGCTTGGACACGCGCCACGGGACGCCGGAGCGGTTGGGGACCACGCGGGCGATGCGGCCGTCCGCGAGGTACTCGACGTCGTAGAACGCCGGGATGTACACCCCGCCCGTCTTCGCCAGGCGGAGGAGGACCTCCTCGCGGCCGCCGGGGCGGCCCTCGGCCTTCCACTCGCGGATGATCCGGGTCATGTCGAGCACGGCCTGCTCGCCGTCGCCGATGACCGCCGCGTCGATGAAGTCGGCGATCGGCTCGGGGTTGAAGGCCGCGTGGCCGCCGGCCAGGACGATCGGGTCGTCGATGGTGCGGTCCTTGGACTCCAGGGGGATTCCGGCCAGGTCCAGGGCGGTGAGCATGTTCGTGTAGCCCAGCTCGGTGGAGAAGCTGAGGCCGAACACGTCGAAGGCCTTCACCGGGCGGTGGCTGTCGACCGTGAACTGGGGGACGCCGTGCTCACGCATCAGCGCCTCCAGGTCCGGCCAGACGCTGTAGGTGCGCTCGGCGAGGACGCCCTCCTGCTCGTTGAGGACCTCGTAGAGGATCATGACGCCCTGGTTGGGCAGGCCCACCTCGTACGCGTCCGGGTACATGAGCGCCCAGCGGACGTCGCACTCGTCCCAGTCCTTGACGGTGGAGTTGAGCTCTCCGCCGACGTACTGGATCGGCTTCTGCACGTGGGGGAGCAGAGCTTCGAGCTGCGGGAAAACCGACTCGACAGGCATCTCGCGAACCTTCATGAGCTGACAGGGGTGACCATCAAGCCTAACCCGATCGGCGGGCTGCCCCGTACGCTCAGCCGGACGCCCCGGAGCCGATCTTCTTCCACAGGCCGGGCAGGTCCGTTTCCGCCGCTGCCGCACGGGCCTCCTCCCTGCCGTAGAGGAGCCCGTAGGTGAACGCGCTCTCCCCCGCCGCGTGGGCCATCGCGGACAGCTCGCGCAGGGTGTGGCGGGCCATGACGCTGTCCTGGTGGTCGCCGAGGAGGGTGGTCAGGGCTTTCATGGATCCGGTCAGGGAGCGGGCGGGGGCGCCGAGGGCCGGGACGGCGGCCTCGGCCGCGTAGCGGGTGCGTTTGGCCTTCTTGCGGGCCTCGTGCAGGGCGACGTCGCGTTCCTCGCCGGGCGGCAGGTGCAGTGCCTGCTCCACCAGGCCCGACAGGGTGGCCAGGTCCTTGTGTACGGCCTTGTGGAGGACCTTCGCCGGCTTCTTGCCGGCCGCCTTCAGCAAGGGCGGGTCGGCGAGGAGTCTGTCCAAGGTGTCCAGCAGGGTCAGGTAGCGGCGGGAGTCCAGGACGCCGGTCAGGTGGCCGCGGGCGCTGCGGCGGCGGGCGTCCGCCCAGGCCGCGAGGCGTTCGGGGACGGGGCCGGTGACCAGGTCCGGCGGGAGCGCGTCGAGCGCGGTCGTCAGGCGTTCGGCCAGCACCTCCTGGTCGCGGTCGAGCCCCAGCTCGGCCGCGAGCCACCGCAGCTCGGCGCCGACGGGGTCGGTGGCGGTGCGGTCCAGGACGGTGCGGAAGGTGCGCAGGGTGCTGCGGGCGCGCCGGGTGGCGACTCGCATGCGGTGCACGGAGTCGGGCACCTCGCGGCGGACGGCGGGGTCGAGTTCGACCAGCGCGTCCCGCTGGGCTCGGAGGTGGGCGAGGACATGGTCGCCGGCGGTCACCGGCTGTGCGGGCCCGGTCTTCTTCCCCCGTCGGGTGCGGCGTGCGGCGGTCTGCTCCAGGGCGCGGGCGAGTTTGGACGGTGTCCCGGAGGGGCGTACGCCCGCTCGGCGCAGCCGTTTCTCCACCTGGTCGAGGAAGGCGGGGTCGCCGCCGTCGGCGAGTTCCACCTCGATCTCCGTCCACTGGGCGGTCCCGCCCTTGCCGGTGAGCCGCTCGGCGGTCACGGCGTCGACGCTCGCCTCCGCGAGCAGGGCGCCGCCGGCGTCGACCAGGTGGCGGACGTCGCGGGTGGAGCGCAGCCGCACCAGCGGGACCAGTGCGTCGTACCGGACGCGGGAGCGGACGAGGGCCGCGATCTCCTCGGGGACGGTGTCGGAGAGGGGGGCCTGGATCTCGTCGCGGACTCCGGGGGCGACCGGGAACTTCAGGTGCCAGCCCGCGTCGGCGCCTCCGGTGCGGCGGCGCAGGGTGAGGGCGGCGGCGGACAGGCGCTCGTCGGCGGTGTCGTAGTAGGTGGCGTCGAGTTCGACCAGGCCCTTGTCGAGGACGGCCGCCACCCCGCCGACGCCGGTGAGGTCGGGCAGCCCGCTGTCGTCGGATTCGTATTTGCGCTCGATCTCGCGTTTCGCATCCGCCATGCATCGAATCTAGTGGGAGGCGGGCCGTCGGGGCAGTGGGCGCCGCCGCTTGCACCACTACGCCGACATGGGCCGCTGCACCTTGATCGACTGCAGGAGCCCGACCGCCATCCACACCGCGAACATCGATGAACCTCCGTACGACACGAACGGCAGGGGGAGGCCGGTGACCGGCATGATGCCGAGGGTCATACCGATGTTCTCGAAGGACTGGAAGGCGAACCAGGCGACGATCCCGGCGGCGACGATCGTCCCGTACAGCTCGGTGGAGTCACGCGCTATCCGGCAGGCACGCCAGAGGACCACGCCGAGCAGCAAGATGATCAGGCCCGCGCCGACGAAGCCCAGCTCCTCCCCCGCGACCGTGAAGACGAAGTCCGTCTGCTGCTCGGGCACGAACTGGCCGGTGGTCTGCGAGCCGTGGAAGAGCCCGGCTCCGGTCAGCCCGCCGGAGCCGATGGCGATGCGGGCCTGGTTGGTGTTGTAGCCGACGCCGGCCGGGTCGAGGTCGGGGTTGGCGAAGGCGGCGAAGCGGTTGATCTGGTACTCGTCCAGGATGTGCAGCTGCCAGATGGCGACGCAGCCGATGACGCCGGCGGTGAGCAGGCCGAAGACCCAGCGGTTGGAGGCGCCGGAGGCGAGCAGTACGCCCAGGACGATCGCCACCATGGCCAGCACCGAGCCGAGGTCGGGCATGAGCAGCAGGATCAGGACCGGTACGGCGGCCAGGCACAGGGACTGGAACACGGTCCGGTGGTCCGGGTACGGCTTGTCGCCCGCGTCCACCCGCGCGGCCAGCATCATCGCCATGCCCAGGATGATCGTCACCTTGAGGAACTCGGCGGGCTGGAGCGAGAAGCCGCCGATGACGAGCCAGTTGCGCTGGCCGTTGATCGTCGCGCCGAGCGGGGTGAGGACCACCAGGGCGAGGAGCACAGACAGGCCGTAGAGGATCGGCACGGCGTTGCGCAGGGCGCGGTGGCCGAGCCAGATCGTGCCGATCATGAGGGCGATCCCGATGCCGAGGTTCATCAGGTGCCGGACCAGGAAGAAGTACGGGTCGCCCTGGTTGATCTCGGTGCGGTTGCGGGTGGCCGAGTACACCAGCAGCGAGCCCAGCAGGGACAGGGCGGTGGCCGCGAGCAGTATCGGCCAGTCCAGCCGACGGGTCATCGAGTCGCGGGCGAAGATCCTGGTCCAGCCGGCCCGCTCGGGGCCGTACCCGGAGACGGAGAAGGTGTTCGCGCCGGTCATGAGGGCATCCTCCGGCTTCCCCTCCTGCGGGGCCGCCTACGGGTGTCACGGTTGCCCGTGGTGGGTGGGGCGGTGGTGGCGGGCGGCTGCTGGTCGTCGCCGTTGGTGGTGTTGTCCTTCTGGGCGGCCTCGACGTCCTTCGCCGGATCGCCGGTGACCTTGGGGTTGACGATGGTGCCGTCCGTGCGGACCTTCGGCAGGCCCTTCTGCGGCTCCGGCAGCAGCGCCTTCTTCTGGTCGATGGAGCCGTCGCCCTTGACGCCGTAGAGCGCGCTGTAGATGTTGCGCACGGCCTCACCTGAGGCGCCGGAACCCGTACCGGCCTGGGCGATCGTCATGATCACCGTGTAGTCCTTGGAGTAGGTGGCCAGCCAGGAGGTGGTCTGTTTCCCGTAGACCTCGGCCGTACCGGTCTTGCCGTGCAGCGTGATCTTGTCCTGCGGCCAGCCCCCGAACTTCCAGGCGGCCGTACCGCGCGTGATGACGCCCGCGAAGGCGTCGTCCATGCCCTTCAGGGTGGCCTGGCTGACCGGCAGCTTCCCGCTCTTCTTCGGCTTGATCGGCGTGACGGTCTTGCCGTCCGCGCTGATGATCGCCTTGCCGATGGTCGGCTGGTACATCGTGCCGCCGTTGGCCACGGCGCCGTAGATCACGGCCTCCTGGATCGGCGTGACGAGGGTGTCGCCCTGGCCGATGGAGTAGTTGATCTCGTCACCCTCGCGCATCTTGTTGCCCTCGAGGCAGTTCTCGTACGCGATCTTCTCGACGTAGGAGCCGTTCTTCTTCCCGGACTTGCACCAGGCGTCCTTGTTGGCCTTCCAGTACGCCTCCTTCCACTGGCGGTCGGGGACGCGGCCGGTGACCTCGTTGGGCAGGTCGATGCCGGTCTCCTTGCCGAGGCCGAACTGGTGGGCGGTCTTGAAGAACCAGTCCTTGGGCTGGCCCTTCTTGGGGTTGATGCCGCCGTCCCGCTTCCACTCCTTGTCGGCGAGTCCGTAGAAGACGGTGTCGCAGGAGACCTCCAGCGCCCGGCCGAGCGAGATCGGGCCGAAGCTCTCGCCCTCGAAGTTCTTGAAGACCTGGCCGCCGACCGAGTACGAACTGGTGCACGGATAGCCGCCGTCCCACGGGTAGCCGGCCTGGACCGCGGCGGCCGTGGAGACCACCTTGAAGGTCGAGCCGGGCGCCGCCTGACCCTGTATGGCCCTGTTGAGCAGCGGGTAGTCGGAGTTCTTGCCGGTGAGGGCCTTGTAGTCCTTGGCGGAGATGCCGCCGACCCACACGTTCGGGTCGTACGTCGGTGCGGAGGCCATGGCGACGATCCGGCCGGTCTTGGCCTCCATCACCACGACCGCACCGGAGTCGGCCTTGTAGTTCTCGCCGGTGATCTTGTCGAACTGCTGGCGGGCGATCTTCATCGCCTTGTCCAGCTCGTACTCGGCGACCCGCTGCACCCGGGAGTCGATGCTGGTGACCAGGTTGGAACCGGGCTCGGCGGCGTCCGACTTGGCCTTGCCGATGACCCGGCCGAGGTTGTCCACCTCGTAGCGGGTCACGCCGGCCTTGCCGCGCAGCACCTTGTCGTACTGGCGCTCCAGGCCGGACCGGCCGACCATGTCGGAGCGCAGGTAGGGCGAGTCGGTGTTCTTGGCCTTCTGGATCTCGAAGTCGGTGACCGGCGAGAGGTAGCCGAGCACCTGCGCGCTGTTGGACTTGCCGGGGCCGGGGTAGCGGCGCACGGCCTCGGGTTCGGCGGTGATGCCGGGGAAGTCCTCGGAGCGTTCGCGGATCTGCAGGGCCTGCTTGGGCGTGGCCTCGTCGGTGATCGGGATCGGCTGGTAGGGCGAGCCGTTCCAGCAGGGCTGGGGGGTCTTGGCGTCGCACAGCCGGACCTTCTGCTCGACCTCCTCGGGCTTCATGCCGAGGACGCCGGCCAGCTTGGCGAGGACGGCCTTGCCGCCGTCCTGCTGCTTGAGCAGGTCGGTGCGGGAGGCGGAGACGACCAGGCGGGTCTCGTTGTCGGCGAGGGGCACGCCCCGGGCGTCCAGGATGTCGCCGCGCACGGCGGGGTCGACGACCTGCTGGACGTGGTTGCCGGACGCCTCCTTCTGGTACTCGGCGCCCTCCCGGATCTGGAGGTACCACAACCGGCCGCCGAGCGTGCCGAGAAGGGACAGGACGAGGATCTGGATCACGACGAGCCGGATCTGGACCCGTGGGGTCCGACCGGTCTCGGGGATGTTGGTCACTGCGGCTGTCTCCCCCTCTCAGTGCACGGACGTCTGGGCGCGCAGCGCGTGTGTACGAACCGGCTGCGCGTGTACGCATGATGAACGACCAGCCTGCGACCGGGCGTTCCGCGAAAGCTGCCCCGTTCGGGTGAACTCCCCGGCACTCACAGCCGCTTGACCCCCTTGATGCGGCCGACCCGGGCGGAGCGGGTGCGGGCCTTGGCCTTCAGGGCGCCGAGGCCGCCGCGCTGGCTGCCGATGCGCAGGCCGGTGCCGGAGGAGAGCCAGCCGGAGGAGATGTCGCCGGCCTTGGCGGCGGGACTGGCGTCGGTGAGCGGGTCGTTGTCGGCACGGCGGGCCAGCCACATGATGCCGGGGACCACGAACGGGGCGAGCAGCAGGTCGTACAGGGCGGCCGAGATCAGCAGCCCGGTCAGGCCGACGTGGCGGGCGGCGGTGTCGCCGACCAGGGCGCCCACACCGGCGTACAGCAGGGTGGAGCCGATGGCGGCGGCGACCACGACGGTCATCGGGCCGGTCGCGGACTTCAGCCGGCCGTTCTCCGGCTTGATGAGCCCGGCGAAGTAGCCGATGACGCAGAGCACGAGCGCGTAGCGGCCGGCGGCGTGGTCGGCGGGCGGGGCCAGGTCGGCCAGCAGGCCGGCGCCGAAACCCACGAGGGCGCCGCCGACATGGCCGTACACCATGGCGAGGCCGAGGACGGTGAGCAGCAGCAGGTCGGGGACGGCGCCCGGCAGGTGCAGGCGGGCGAGGACGCTCACCTGGATCACCAGGGCCACGACGACCAGCGCGCTGGAGAGCAGGATCCGGTTGAGACGCATGGGGGAAGTCAGCTCCTACTGCTCTTGCTGCTGGCCGTCGGCGGGTGCGTCCGCCGACGGGGTCACCGTGACGGTCACCGTCGGCGTCGGGATCGGCTTGGGCTTGGCCGGGAGCACGGTGTCCCGCGGGTCCTTCTTCGGGGCCTCGACGACCACGCCGACGATGTCCAGCTTGGTGAAGCCGACGTACGGGGTGACGTAGAGGGTGCGGGTGAGGCCGCCGCCGGAGGGGTCGACGCGGGAGACGACGCCGACCGGGACGCCCGGCACGAACGGCTTGTCGGCCTGCGAGCCGAAGGTGATGAGCCGGTCGCCCTTCTTGACCTCCGCCTTGCCGTTGAGCAGTTCCACGCGCAGCGGGCGGTCGCCCTGCCCGGAGGCGAAGCCGAGTTCGTCGCTGCCCTCCATACGGGTGCCGACGGTGAAGTCGGGGTCGTTGGCGAGCAGCACGGTGGAGGTGCCGGGGCCGACGGTGGTGACGCGGCCGACCAGCCCGTCGCCGTTGAGCACGGTCATGTCCCGCTTGATGCCGTCGTCGGCGCCGGCGTCGATGGTGATGGTCCAGGAGAAGCCCTGCGCCGCCCCGATGGCGATGACCTGGGCGCCCTTGATGCCGTACTGGCCCTCGCCGGCGACCTTGAGCATCTTGTCGAGCTGCTTCAGGCGGCTGCGGTTGCGGTCGTCGCTGCCGAGCTTCGCCTTGAGAGCCGCGTTCTCCTTCTCCAGCGCCGCCAGCCGGTCGTGCCGGCTGCCGGAGTCCCGGATCGCGGAGACGGCGTTGCCGACCGGGTCGACCGCCGAGGACAGTCCGTTCTCGACCGGGCCGAACGCCGCGGCCGCGGCCTGCCGGGCGCCGTCCACCGGGGAGTTGCGGCCTCCACGGATGTCCACCGTGATCAGCGCGAACGCGATGGCGATCAGCAGGACCAGGAGCAGCCGGCTCTCTTTCGTGTCCCTCACGTGCGGCGGCCGTGCCCTTCCTCGAGTTGGAATTCGTCGGACCCCTGGACGACGCGAACGCTGCTGCGCAAACCCAAGGGGCCCGTTCGGGGAGCTTATGCCTCGATATCAACGATCCGCCGCACGAGAGGAGAACGTCTCGTACGGCGGAATCGAAGAGTCACGTCATCTGCGTGGCTGGGCGTCCAGGACCTGCTGCAGCGCCTCGAACTCCTCGACGCACTTCCCGGAGCCGAGCGCGACGCTGTCCAGCGGGTCCTCGGCGATGTGGATCGGCATGCCGGTCTCCCGCCGCAGCCGCTCGTCGAGCCCGCGCAGCAGGGCTCCGCCGCCGGTCAGAACGATTCCTCGGTCCATGATGTCGCCGGACAGCTCCGGCGGGCACTTGTCGAGGGTCGTCTTGACCGCGTCCACGATCGCGTTGACCGGCTCCTCGATCGCCTTGCGGACCTCGGCGGCCGAGATGACGACGGTCTTGGGCAGTCCGGAGACCAGGTCCCGGCCACGGACTTCGGTGTGCTCGTCGGTGTCGAGGTCGTACGCCGAACCGATCGTGATCTTGATCTGCTCGGCCGTGCGCTCACCCAGCAGGAGGCTGTACTCCTTCTTGATGTACTGGATGATCGCGTTGTCCAGTTCGTCGCCGGCGACGCGGATGGACTGGGCGGTGACGATGCCGCCGAGCGAGATGACCGCGACCTCCGTGGTGCCGCCGCCGATGTCGACCACCATGTTGCCGGTGGCCTCGTGGACCGGCAGGCCGGAGCCGATGGCCGCCGCCATGGGCTCCTCGATGATGTGCACCTGGCGGGCACCGGCCTGGGAGGACGCCTCGATGACCGCGCGGCGCTCGACGCCCGTGATGCCCGAGGGCACGCAGACGACGACCCGCGGCCGGGCGAGATACCGCCGCTTGTGGATCTTCAGGATGAAGTAGCGGAGCATCCGCTCGGTGATCTCGAAGTCGGCGATCACGCCGTCCTTCAGCGGCCGCACCGCGACGATGTTGCCCGGCGTCCGGCCGATCATCTTCTTCGCTTCGGCACCGACCGCGAGAATCCCACCCGTGTTGGTGTTGATCGCGACGACGGACGGCTCGTTGAGTACGATCCCGCGACCCCTGACGTACACCAGCGTGTTGGCGGTCCCGAGGTCGACAGCCATGTCACGGCCGATGAACGACATTGAGTTCCCCATCCGGATTCATCTGGCCTTCCTGCGCTTTTGAGGGCATGTCAGGTCGGCGAGGCGGGTGCTGTGACGTGAAGGCTTCCATCGTAAACGCGCCTGCACGAACACTGCGCGAGGGTCTCCGCCATTGTCACCAGATGGCGGGCCGCCCCGCTTGTGGAGACGGGCGTTCGGGGGCGCTCGTTCCCTCAATCGCCGGTACTCGTGCACGCGTGCCGGGGTCACGGATGTCCGGGAGCGGGCCCCCGGACGTTCCGCTTCGGCTGAGGGTGTGGCGTTACGCGCGGCCCGGGAAGAAGATCTTCACCTCGCGCTCGGCGGACTCCTCGGAGTCGGAGGCGTGGATCAGGTTCTCGCGGACGATCACACCGAAGTCGCCGCGGATCGAACCGGGAGCGGCGGCGATCGGGTCGGTCGGGCCGGCCAGCTGCCGCACGCCTTCGATGACCCGCTCGCCCTCGACGATCAGGGCGACGACCGGGCCGGAGGACATGAACTCCACCAGCGGCTCGTAGAACGGCTTGCCCTTGTGCTCGCCGTAGTGCTGCTCCAGCGTGTCCTGGTCCAGGGTGCGCAGCTCCAGCGCGGTGATCTGCCAGCCGGCCTTGCGCTCGATGCGGCTGATGATCTCGCCGGTCAGGCCGCGACGGACGGCGTCGGGCTTGAGGAGGACGAGGGTGCGCTGGCTCACGGGAGGACTCCTTACGCGACTGACGGGTGCGGTGGGACGAGGTTACAGGGCGTGTCGGGGCGCCCGTTACGCAGCGTCAGGTGTGGACGAGGAGTTCTCCGCCTGGGCGGCGAAGCGGGCCTTCGCCTCGTCCACCTTTCTCCCGAAGTGCACCGACGCCCACCACAGCGCCCCGAAGATCGCGCCCAGGAAGTACATGGTCGGGACGAAGACGCCGGAGGCGATCAGCGCGATCTGCAGGGCCCAGCCCAGGGCGACCCCGCCGGGCCGGGTCACCATGCCGCACAGCAGCACGCACAGCACCATGGCGATACCGCTGACCAGCCACACCGTCGACGTGGACAGGTCCGGGTCCTTCATGGCGACGAGCGCCGCGAAGCCGATGATGAAGACCTCACCGATGAGCGTCGAGGAACAGAGCGTACGCACAGAAACCTCAGCCCTTTCCGAGCAGCAGCCGGGCCTCGCCGACCGTGATGACGGAACCGGTGACCAGCACGCCACCGCCCGCGAACTCGCCCTCCTCCTCGGCCAGCGTGATCGCGGCCTCCAGGGCGTCGGGCAGTCGCGGTTCGACCTGTACCCGCTCCTCGCCGAACACCTCCACGGCGATCGCGGCCAGCTCGTCCGCGTCCATGGCGCGGTGGCTGGAGTTCTGGGTGACGACGACCTCGGCGAAGATCGGTTCGAAGGCCTCCAGCAGCCCGCGCACGTTCTTGTCGCCGCTCGCGCCGACGACACCGATCAGCCGGGTGAAGTCGAACGCCTCCCGCACCGCCTCCGCGGTGGCCACGGCGCCCGCCGGGTTGTGCGCGGCGTCCAGCACGATCGTCGGGGAGCGCCGGACGACCTCCAGGCGGCCCGGCGAGGAGACGGCCGCGAAGGCCTTGCGGACGGTGTCGATGTCCAGCGGGTCCGCACGCTGCGCGCCGACGCCGAAGAACGCCTCGACGGCGGCGAGGGCGACGGCCGCGTTGTGCGCCTGGTGGGCGCCGTGCAGCGGGAGGTACACCTCCGCGTACTCGCCGCCGAGGCCGCGCAGGGTGAGCAACTGCCCGCCGACGGCGACCTGCCGGGCGACGACCCCGAACTCCAGGCCCTCGCGGGCCACGGTCGCGTCCACCTCGACGGCCTTCTTCAGCAGCACCTGCGCCGCGTCCACCGGCTGCTGGGCCAGGATGACGGTCGCGTCCTGCTTGATGATGCCGCTCTTCTCGGTGGCGATCTCCGCGTGCGTCCCGCCGAGGCGGTCGGTGTGGTCCAGGTCGATCGGGGTGACCACGGCGACATCGCCGTCGATCACGTTGGTGGCGTCCCAGGAGCCGCCCATGCCGACCTCGACGACGGCGACGTCCACCGGCGCGTCCGCGAACGCCGCGTACGCCATGCCGGTGAGCACCTCGAAGAACGACAGCCGGTACTCCTGCTGTCCGTCCACCATCTCGACGTACGGCTTGATGTCCTGGTACGTCTCGATGAACCGCTCGGCGGAGATCGGGGCGCCGTCCAGGCTGATCCGCTCGGTGATCGACTGCACATGGGGGCTGGTGTAGCGGCCGGTGCGCAGCTCGAAGGCGCCGAGCAGGGCCTCGATCATGCGGGCGGTGGAGGTCTTGCCGTTCGTGCCCGTGATGTGGATGGACGGGTACGAGCGCTGCGGTTCGCCGAGCACGTCCATCAGCGCGGCGATCCTGCTGACCGAGGGCTCCAGCTTGGTCTCGCCCCAGCGGGTGGCCAGCTCCGCCTCCACCTCGCGCAGGGCCTGGTCGACCTCCGGGTCCTCCGGGCGGGCCGGTACGTCGGCCTGCGGCGGGCCGCCCTGGGTACGCAGGGTGCGGCTGCCGGCCTCGATCACGGCGAGGTCGGGGTCGCGGTCGGTCTCCTCCGCGACGAGTTCCTCGAAGGCGTCGAGGGGGTCGGGGGTGTCACTGGTGCCGGGCGCTTCGCTCACGGGGCCAGTCTACGGAGCGGGCGGGGGCTTCGCGGCGCCGGTATGGGGTGGCTTGTCTTGTCGGCCGGCTGCGGGCCGACAAGAGCTGATCGCGCGGTTCCCCGCGCCCCCAGGAAGTTGCGGTTCCGCCCGCCGTACCGCGCCGTAGTCGCGGGCAGTGGTGCGGGACCCCTCCGGGGGAGGCACCTCCCAGCGAGCAGCGCCCGTGACCGGCGCGCGAAGGCCCCCGGAAGCTCGCGGCTCCGGGGGCCTCCAGCGCCGGTTCTCACGCTTCCGGCAGCTTCTCCAGCTGGGCGGTGATACGGGCGATGTCCTCGTCCGCCTTGGCCAGGCGTGTGCGGATCTTGTCCACCACGTTCTCCGGGGCCTTCGCCAGGAACGCCTCGTTGCCGAGCTTGGCCGTGGCCTGGGCCTTCTCCTTCTCCGCGGCCGCGAGGTCCTTGGCGAGGCGCTTGCGCTCCGCGGCCACGTCGATCGTGCCGGAGAGGTCGAGGGCGACCTCGGCACCGGCGACCGGCAGGGTGGCCGTGGCCGTGAAGGACTCGCCCTCCGGCTGCAGGCGCAGCAGCTGGCGGATGGCCGCCTCGTGCGGGGCCAGCGCCGTACCGTCCAGGGTCAGGCGGGCGGGGACCCGCTGACCCGGCTGCAGGCCCTGGTCGGCGCGGAAGCGGCGGACCTCGGTGATGACGGACTGCAGGGTCTCGATCTCCCGCTCGGCGGCCACGTCACGGAAGCCACCGTCCTCGGGCCAGTCGGCGATGACGAGCGACTCGCCGCCGGTGAGGGTGGTCCACAGGGTCTCCGTGACGAACGGGACCACCGGGTGCAGCAGCTTCAGCGTGACGTCCAGGACCTCGCCCAGGACCCGCTTGGAGACCTCGGCCGGCTCGCCGCCCGCCTGGAACGTCGTCTTGGACAGCTCGACGTACCAGTCGAAGACCTCGTCCCACGCGAAGTGGAACAGGGCGTCGGAGAGCTTCGCGAACTGGAAGTCCTCGTAGTGGGCGTCGACCTCGGCGACCACCGAGTTGAGGCGGGAGAGGATCCAGCGGTCCGTCGCGGACATCGCCGACGGCTCGGGCAGCGGGCCCTCGACCGTCGCGCCGTTCATCAGCGCGAAGCGGGTCGCGTTCCAGATCTTGTTGGCGAAGTTGCGCGAGCCCTGGACCCAGTCCTCGCCGATCGGGACGTCGACACCCGGGTTCGCGCCGCGGGCGAGGGTGAAGCGCAGGGCGTCGGAGCCGTACTTGTCCATCCAGTCCAGCGGGTTGACCGCGTTGCCGAAGGACTTCGACATCTTCTTGCCGAACTGGTCGCGGACCATGCCGTGCAGGGCGATGGTGTGGAACGGCGGGGTGCCGTCCATCGCGTACAGGCCGAACATCATCATCCGGGCGACCCAGAAGAAGAGGATGTCGTAGCCGGTGACCAGCACGGAGTTCGGGTAGAACTTCGCGAGCGACTCGGTCTGTTCGGGCCAGCCGAGGGTGGAGAACGGCCACAGGCCGGAGGAGAACCAGGTGTCGAGGACGTCGGTGTCCTGGTGCCAGCCCTCGCCCGTGGGGGGCTGCTCGTCCGGGCCGACGCAGACGACCTCGCCGTTCGGGCCGTACCAGACCGGGATGCGGTGGCCCCACCACAACTGCCGCGAGATGCACCAGTCGTGGAGGTTGTCGACCCAGTCGAAGTACCGCTTCTCCATCTCCTGCGGGTGGATCTTGACCTTGCCCTCGCGGACGGCGTCGCCTGCGGCCTTGGCCAACGGGCCGACCTTGACCCACCACTGCATGGACAGGCGCGGCTCGATGGTGGTCTTGCAGCGCGAGCAGTGGCCGACGGAGTGGACGTACGGCCGCTTCTCCGCGACGATCCGGCCCTCGGCGCGCAGCGCGGCGACGATGGCGGAGCGGGCCTCGAGGCGGTCCTGGCCCTGGAAGGGGCCGTGGGCGGTGATGACGGCGTGCTCGTCCATGATCGTGATGGCCGGCAGGTCGTGGCGCTGGCCGATCTCGAAGTCGTTCGGGTCGTGCGCCGGGGTGACCTTGACGGCGCCGGTGCCGAACTCGGGGTCGACGTGCGTGTCCGCGACGACCGGGATGGAGCGGTCGGTCAGCGGCAGCCTGATGAGCTTGCCGACGAGGTGCTTGTACCGCTCGTCGTCCGGGTGGACGGCCACGGCCGTGTCGCCGAGCATCGTCTCGGCGCGGGTGGTGGCGACGACGATCGAGTCGTCCCCGTCGCCGTAGCGCATCGAGACCAGCTCGCCGTCGTCGTCCTGGTACTCGACCTCGATGTCCGAGATCGCGGTCAGACAGCGCGGGCACCAGTTGATGATGCGCTCGGCGCGGTAGATCAGCTCGTCGTCGTAGAGCTTCTTGAAGATGGTCTGGACGGCCTGGGACAGGCCCTCGTCCATGGTGAAGCGCTCGCGCGACCAGGCGACGCCGTCACCGAGGCGCCGCATCTGCCCGGAGATCTGCCCGCCGGACTCGGCCTTCCACTGCCAGACCCGCTCGACGAAGGCCTCGCGGCCCAGGTCGTGCCGGGACTTGCCCTCCTTGCCCAGCTCGCGCTCGACCACGTTCTGCGTGGCGATGCCGGCGTGGTCCATGCCCGGCTGCCACAGCGTCTCGTGGCCCTGCATCCGCTTGCGGCGGGTCAGGGCGTCGATGAGGGTGTGCTCGAAGGCGTGCCCGAGGTGCAGGCTTCCCGTGACGTTCGGCGGCGGGATGACGATCGTGTACGGCGGCTTCTCGCTCTTCGCGTCCGCCTCGAAGTAGCCCCGCTCTACCCAGCGCTCGTACAGCGGCCCCTCTACATCGGCCGGCGCGTACTGGGTCGGCAGTTCGGTGTCGGGCGCGGGTGGCTGCTGCTGAGCGTTCTCGGTCACGGGGGTCAGTTTAGAGGTGTCACGGGGTGGTCCCGAAACGCCTTTGTTCTGTAACGGTGCGGCCCCCGGTGCGGTGCGGTTCCCGGGCCTGGGTCAGGATGTCAGGAACACATAAGCATCTGGAGGGGAACCGAGGAATGAGCAACGACCAGCCGGGCCCGTACGGCCAGCAGCCCCAGCAGCCGGGTCCGTACGGCCAGCCGGGGCAGCCTGGGCCGTACGGCCAGCCGGGCCCCTACGGCCAGCAGCCGCAGGCTCCGCAGCCCGGCTACGGCTACCCCCAGCAGGCCCCTCCGGCGCAGCCGGGGTACGGCTACCCGCAGCAGGGCGTGCCGCAGCAGCCGAACCCGTACGGCCAGCAGCCGCCCTACGGCATGCCGCAGGCGCCGGAGCCGAGCGGGGGGAAGAAGAAGACGGGCCTGATCATCGGCGCGGTGGCCGTGGTGGCGGCCGTGGCGGTGGGTGCGTACTTCGTGATCGGCGGTGGGGGCGGCGGCAGCGACGTGGCCGACGACGGCCCGCACAAGCTGACGACGCCGGCGACGGTGCTGACGGAGTACAAGAAGAAGGACGGCGACAGCGACACGATGACGGACAAGGATCTGAAGGACGCCGAGAAGTGGGGCGTGCACGATCCGACGGACGTCAGCGCGCAGTACACGTCCGGGGACGAGGACAACCCGCTGAGCCAGAAGATGATCCAGTTCGGGGGCGTCTACGGCACCATCGACGACCCCGAGAAGACCGTCGACGCGATGTTCGCCTACATGAAGACCGAGGCCCAGAAGGACAGTGACAGCAAGGACGTCAGCCTGAAGGGCGAGCCGAAGGCGTACACGCCGGCCGGGCTCGACGGCGCGGTCCTCAAGTGCCAGCAGGCCCAGGCCCCGACCGGCGCGAGCAGCGGCGGGCCGAAGGACGTGACGATGACCATCTGCATCTGGGGCGACCACAGCACCCTCGGTCTCGTCATGCCGATGGACATCGCCAACCTCGCAGCGGGCAGGAGCAGCGACCCGGCGACCGACGCGGAACTCGCCGCCAAGTTCCGCAAGGAGGTCCGCGTCAAGGCCTGACGCGGACGGCGGCTACGCCGAAAGGGCCCCGGTCGGTCGACCGGGGCCCTTTCTCGTGCCTGGGGTCAGGCGGTCTTCTGCTCGCCCGAGCCGCGGCCGCGGGCGTCCCGCGGGATGAGGGTCGGGTTGACGTTGGAGAGCACCACGTCGGCGGTGATGACGACGCGGGCGACGTCCTTGCGGGACGGGACCTCGTACATCACGCCCTGCAGCACCTCCTCCATGATGGCGCGCAGGCCGCGGGCGCCGGTCTGGCGGAGGATGGCCTGGTCGGCGATGGCCTCCAGGGCCTCGCGCTCGAAGTCCAGCTCCACGCCGTCGAGTTCGAAGAGGCGCTGGTACTGCTTCACGAGCGCGTTGCGGGGCTCCACCAGGATCTTGAGGAGGGCTTCCCGGTCCAGGTTGTGGACGCTCGTGATCACGGGGAGGCGGCCGATGAACTCGGGGATCATGCCGAACTTGACCAGGTCCTCCGGCATGATGTCCTCGAAGACGTCCTTGGCCTCCAGCTCGCGCTTGGAGAGGATCGTCGCGCCGAAGCCGATGCCCTTGGCGCCGGCCCGCGCCTCGATGATCTTCTCGAGGCCCGCGAAGGCACCGCCCACGATGAACAGGACGTTCGTCGTGTCGATCTGGATGAACTCCTGGTGGGGGTGCTTGCGGCCGCCCTGGGGCGGGACCGAGGCCGTGGTGCCCTCGAGGATCTTCAGCAGGGCCTGCTGCACGCCCTCGCCGCTGACGTCCCGGGTGATCGACGGGTTCTCGCTCTTACGGGCCACCTTGTCGATCTCGTCGATGTAGATGATGCCCGTCTCGGCCTTCTTGACGTCGTAGTCCGCGGCCTGGATGAGCTTCAGCAGGATGTTCTCGACGTCCTCGCCGACGTAGCCCGCCTCGGTCAGCGCCGTCGCGTCGGCGATCGCGAACGGGACGTTCAGCATGCGCGCCAGGGTCTGCGCGAGGAGGGTCTTGCCGGAGCCCGTGGGGCCCAGCAGGAGGATGTTGGACTTCGCCAGCTCGATGGCGTCGTCACGGCCGCTCGCGCCGCCGTTCTCGCCCGCCTGGACCCGCTTGTAGTGGTTGTACACCGCGACGGAGAGCGCCTTCTTGGCCGCTTCCTGGCCGACCACGTAGCCCTCGAGGAACTCGTAGATCTCGCGGGGCTTGGGCAACTCCTCCCAGCGGACCTCGCTGGTCTCCGCGAGTTCTTCCTCGATGATCTCGTTGCAGAGATCGATGCACTCGTCGCAGATGTACACACCGGGCCCTGCGATGAGCTTCTTGACCTGCTTCTGGCTCTTGCCACAGAACGAGCACTTGAGCAGATCGCCGCCGTCACCGATGCGTGCCACGGTGTGCTTCCCCTTCGCCTGGGAGACGCCTGGACACTGAGGTCCAGCGACTCCTGGTGCTGCCTTATGTCCGACGGTACCTTGCCGGGCCCGGTGTTCGGGCCCCCCTTGGCAGGGTTCACTTTGACGTGCACCGTGCCAAGAGGGGCAGAAAGTATGCCCTCCGGGTCAGCGGACCGCGGAGTTGTTCAGCTTGCGGGTGGAGATGATCTGGTCGACGAGGCCGTACTGCAGCGCCTCCTCGGCCGTGAGGATCTTGTCGCGCTCGATGTCCTCGCGGATCTTCTCGATCGGCTGGTTCGAGTGCTTCGCCAGCATGTTCTCCAGCTGCTCACGCATTCGGGTGAACTCGTTGGCGATGATCTCGAGGTCCGAGAGCTGACCGCGGCCCGTGGAGCCGGCCGGCTGGTGGATCAGCACCCGGGAGTTCGGCAGCGCCATGCGCTTGCCCGGGGTACCGGCGGCGAGCAGGATGGCCGCCGCGGAGGCCGCCTGGCCCATGCACACCGTCTGGATGTCGGGCTTCACGAACTGCATGGTGTCGTAGATCGCCGTCAGGGCGGTCATGTCGCCACCGGGGCTGTTGATGTAGATCGAGATGTCCCGGTCCGGGTCCATCGACTCCAGGCACAGCAGCTGCGCCATGACGTCGTTGGCGGAGGCGTCGTCGATCTGGACGCCCAGGAAGATCACGCGCTCCTCGAAGAGCTTCGCGTAGGGGTCGTACTCGCGGATGCCCTGGGAGGTGCGCTCGACGAAGCGCGGGATGACGTAGCGGCTCTCGGGCTGGGGCCCTTCGTACATGCCGCTGGCGGCGCCGGGGAAGTTGCTCATGGGGTGTTCACCGTCCTGGTGGCGTTCTGGGGGCTGGGGTCTCGGCGGTGCGTGGCGTGGCCGGGCCGGTCAGGCACCGGTGCCGCCGCCTCCCGGAACACCCGAGGCGTGCGTGATGATCTCGTCAATGAGACCGTACTCCTTGGCCTCTTCCGGGGTGAACCAGCGGTCGCGGTCGCCGTCGCGGACGATCGTCTCGACCGACTGGCCGGAGTGCAGCGCGGTCAGCTCGGACATGCGCTTCTTGGTGCGCAGCAGGTACTCGGCCTGGATCTTGATGTCCGAGACCGTGCCCCCGAGGCCCGCGGAGCCCTGGTGCATCATGATGTCGGCGTGGGGCAGCGCGAAGCGCTTGCCGGCCGTACCGCCGGTGAGCAGGAACTGGCCCATCGAGGCGGCCATACCCATGGCGATCGTGACCACGTCGTTCGGGATGTACTGCATGGTGTCGTAGATCGCCATGCCGGCCGTCACCGAGCCGCCGGGGCTGTTGATGTAGAGGTAGATGTCCTTGTCCGGGTCGGCGGCAAGGAGCAGCAGCTGTGCGGTGATCTTGTTGGCGATGTCGTCGTCAACCTGCTGGCCGAGGAAGATGATCCGCTCGCCGAGCAGCCGGTTGTAGACCTGGTCGCCGAGGCCACCACCGATGGAAGGCTCGCCGGCGGCTGAGGGCATCAGATTCGTCACGTATCCACCTGCTCGTCTTACGACGGCGCCGGGCCGTCTCACGTCGTCCTGCCGGAGGCTTGGCGGGGGGTGTCAGGAGACTCCCCTGCCCCCGTATTCATGGACCCTAACGCTCAGGTCCCCTCGGGGAATCCCGGAGATGGGAGTGTTCGCCGGGGGCGTAGAGGCTCCGCCCGGGGGCCGGTGCGGTTCCCGGGGGGTGGTGCGGCTCGTCTTCGGGCCGCGGGTCCACCGCGGCTGGTCGCGCGGTCCCCCGCGCCCCTCAGGGCCGGCTGTCCGCCCCGGTACGGCGACGGGCCCCGGGGAAACTCCCCAGGGCCCGTGGTGCGTGCTGCAGAGGCGCCGCAGGGCTGCTCAGCCCGTTCAGCCCTCGGTCTTCTCCTCGGAGGCCTCGGCGGACTCGGAGGCCTCGGAGGCCGGGGCCTCGGCCTCGGTCTCCTCCTCCTCGTCGTCCAGGTCGATGATCTCGCCGTTGGTGTCCTTCACCGTGGCGGCCTCGACCACGACGGCCAGGGCCTTGCCGCGGGCGACCTCGCCGACCAGGAGCGGCACCTGGCCGCCCTCGACGACGGCCTGGGCGAACTGGTCGGGGGACATGCCGGAGGAGGCCGCGCGCCGCATGAGGTGCTCGGTCAGCTCCTCCTGGTTGACGTTCAGCTGCTCCTTCTTGACCAGCTCGTCGAGGACGAACTGGGTCTTGATGCCCTTGACCGCGGCCTCGCGGGTCTCGGTCTCGAACTCCTCGGCGGTCTTGCCCTGGATCTCCAGGTACTTGTCGAGGGTGAGGCCCATCTGGCCGAGCTGGTGGTGCTCCAGGTTGTGCTTGCGGGTGTTGATCTCGTCCTCGAGCAGCTTCTCGGGGACCGGGACCTCGACCAGCTCGAGGAGCTTCTCCAGGACGCGCTCCTGGGCCTGGGTGGCCTGGTCGAACTGCTTCATGTTGGCCAGGCGCTTGCGGCTGTCGGCCTTCAGCTCGTCCAGCGTGTCGAACTCGGAGGCGAGCTGCGCGAAATCGTCGTCCAGCTCGGGCAGTTCACGGGCGGCGACCTGGGTGACCTTGACGGTGACCTCGGCCTCCTTGCCCGCGGCGGAGCCGCCCTTCAGCTCGGAGGTGAAGGTGGCCTCCTCACCGGCGGACAGGCCCTTGACGGCGTCGTCGATACCGTCCAGCAGCTCACCGGAGCCGATGGTGTACGAGACGCCGTTGGCGACGCCGTCCTCGAGGACCTCGCCGTCGACCTTGGCCTGCAGGTCGATGGTGACGACGTCGCCGTCCTCGGCGGCGCGCTCGACCGGGGAGGTGGAGGCGAAGCGCTCGCGCAACTGCTCGACCGACTTCTCGACGTCCTCGTCGGTGACCTCGACGGCGTCGACCTCGACCTCGATACCGGAGTAGTCCGGGATCTCCAGGGCGGGGCGGACGTCGACCTCGGCGGTGAAGTTCAGCGTCTCGCCGTCCTTCAGCTCGGTGATGTCGACCTCGGGCTGGCCCAGCGGGTTCAGCTCGGCCTCGTTGACCGCCTCGGTGTAGAACTTCGGCAGCGCGTCGTTGACGGCCTCCTCCAGCACCGCACCGCGGCCGAACCGCTGGTCGATGACCCGGGCCGGGATCTTGCCCTTGCGGAAGCCCTTCACCGTGACCTGCTGGTTGATCTTCTTGTACGCCGCGTCGAGGCTGTCCTTGAGCTCCTCGAAGGGCACCTCGACAGTGAGCCGAACCCGGGTCGGGTTCAGGGTCTCCACGGCGCTCTTCACGGTTCGGTCTCCTTGTGGCTGACTTCTTGGTTTCTGCCGGAGCCAGACTGGTCCGGCGGATTTCGCCGCCCGGAGGAGTTCGTAGGCCGAGTGGGCCGGGACACACGGGCGCGCAGCTTGCATAGTAACCGCAGCCGGTCAGCGCCCCAAAAGGCGATCATCACGACGTGACGAGCCGGTGGTCGGGGTGGCGGGATTTGAACCCACGGCCTTCCGCTCCCAAAGCGGACGCGCTACCAAGCTGCGCCACACCCCGTCTGGTGCGACACGTAGGGTACATGCCCCGGCCGGATACGTCGGCCGCATTGACGGGAGCCGTCGGCTGGGGCATCCGCGCGGTCCGCGCGTCGGGCAACACGTTGGCCTCGGCGGCGGGCGACCCGCTACGATGCCTCCAGTGCCGCGGTCACGGACCTGCGGCGCACTGCTGCGGGCGTAGCTCAATGGTAGAGCCCTAGTCTTCCAAACTAGCTACGCGGGTTCGATTCCCGTCGCCCGCTCTGGATGCCGAAGGCCCAGGGAGTGGATGTTCTCCACCCCTGGGCCTTCGGCCGTTCCCGGGGCCGTTCACAGGTTCCTGACGTCCACGCTGTAGACCGAGCGCATGCCGTAGGGGACGTAGAGGGCGTCGCCGGACAGGACGGGGGGTGCGGGGCTGTCGGAGGAGCCGGTGGTGTCGCTGTCGTCGCGGCCGGGGAGCGTGCCCGTGACCCGGCCGGTGCGCAGGTCCAGGGCGGCCAGCCGGCCGGTGGGCGAGGCCAGGTAGAGGCGGGTGGCGGAGACGGCGGGCGGGCCGGGCTGTTCGACGGTGGAGTTGCTCTGCCACAGCTGCCGACCGGTGTCCGGATCGACCGCGCGGACGCTGCCGCTGCCGAGGGTGAGGTAGAGGGTGCCGCGGACCAGGTAGGCGCCGGTGGCGGCCTTCGGGGCGTTCAGCCGTACGGTCGTCACGACGTGCGAGGAGAGGTCGATGAGGGCCAGGCCGCTCGGTCTCTCCAGGAACGGGTCGGCGCCCAGTACCAGGCGGCCCCGTGCCTGGCCGAAGAGGTACACCCCGCCCTTGATCGTCCGGGTCCAGCGGGCCTGGCCGGTGGCGGGGTCGAGCTGGGCGACGGTGGTGTGGTGGGTGTCGCCCGTGGCGTCGGGGGTGTGGCAGACCAGGTAGGCCTGTCCTGCGGCGCCGCTCAGCAGGCAGTCGCCGTCGTCGCTCATGCCGTAGGGCAGCCGGTGGTGCCAGCGGAGCCTGCCGTGCGCGGCGTCGAGGAGGGCGTAGGAGTCGGACGCGTCGCCGTAGGCGGTGATGACGCCCGCCGGGGTGGCGACCGCGCCGCTGGAGTCCGGTCCGACGCCGTCGACGTTGTCGGCGACGACCGTCGTCCAGACCGCCTTGCCGGTGGCCGTGTCCAGGGACTGCACGGTGTAGCGGGTCCGGGTCTCCGGTTCCCGCTCGCCGGTCCTGAGGTCACGGTCGTCGGCGCCGAAGACGTACACGCCGCCGGGGCGGGTGCCGATGATCGTGCCTCCGCCGCTGCTCGTGGTCTGGGCGGGCGTGGGGTCCATGGGCCGGGTCCAGGCGTTGCGGCCGTCGGCGAGGTCGAACCGGGTGGCCATGATGCCGTCGCCGGCGCACACCAGCGCCTGCCGCGAGGTGACGCAGCTGTGGAAGGGGCCGTTCGGCCCCATGGCGTTCGGGTCCTCGGCCGTGGGGTCCGCGGCCTGCCGGTGCCAGGTGTGCCAGCCGGCCGGCAGGGCGTGCGGGGCGTGCGGGGCACTGCCGCCGTCGCGGGCGAGGACGGTGGTGGTGGCGGCCGCGCCGGCCAGTACGGCGGTGGCGGCCACGACGGCCGGCCACCACCGGCGCCGGCGCCGGCGCGGCGGCTCGGGCCGGGTCTCCGGTCCGGCCGCGTCCGCCTCGGGTGCCGGGTCCCGGTCGGGCAGCCGGCCGTCGCGCAGGAGGCGCAGCAGCTCGTCGGGGGTGGGCCGGGACTTGGGGTGCCTCTCCAGGCAGAGACGGACGAAGGGGAGCAGCTCGTCCGGGACGCCGTCGAGATCGGCGTGTCCCTCGACGACGCGGGTGGCCGTCTCCCAGGGGCTCGCGCTGTCGAAGGGGCCGCGCCGGGTGGCGGCGTACACGAGGACGGCGCCGAGGGAGAAGATGTCGGTGGCCGGGCCCACCTCGTGCGGGGCGGCGAACTGCTCGGGAGACATGAAGGGCGGGGTGCCCATCACGCGGCCGGTCTGGGTGAGGGCGTCCATGGCGGCGGACTCTGCGGCGCGGGAGACACCGAAGTCGATGACCCGGGGGCCGTCGTCGGCGAGCATGACGTTGGCCGGTTTCAGGTCCCGGTGGACCACTCCGGCGCGGTGGATGTCGCGCAGGGCCTCGGCGAGGCCGGCGGCGAGTCCGCGCAGCCGGTCGGGCGGGAGCGGGCCGTGGCGGCGGACGTGGGTGCCGAGGTCCTCGGCGGGGATGTAGAGCGTGGCCATCCAGGGTCGCGGCGCATCGGCGTCCGCGTCCACCACGGGTGCCGTGAAGGCGCCGCTGACCTGGCGGGCGGCGGCCACCTCGCGGCGGAACCGGATGCGGAACTCGTCGTCGTCGGCGTACTGGCCGTGGACGACCTTCACGGCGAGGCGCCGGCCGGACGCGGAGCGGGCGAGGTAGACCACGCCCATGCCGCCGCTGCCGAGGCGGTCCTCGATCCGGTAGCCGCCGACCTCCGCCGGGTCGGAGTCGCGCAGCGCCATGCCCTCGCATCCCCCGTTGTTCCAGTTGTCCAGACTCTGCCGGTCCCCCGCCGGTCAGAATCTGATCGAGTTGATGGACTCCGCTATCGAGTTCAGGAACCGGTTGATGGACGGGGCCATGCCGGTCGAGGCGAGGAAGAACCCGAAGAGGATCGCGACGATCGCGGGGCCGGCCTTGATGTTCCCCCCTCGGATCAACACCACCAGGATGATCGCCAACAGCAGAACCACGGACAGTGAAATGGCCACAACTGATCACACCCTCGGTCGGTCCGCTCCGCCGGCCCGGGGGTACGGCCCGCGCACCCCCGCCAGAACCATCGTGCCACCAACCCGGCTCCCCTATGCGCCCCGTGACACAACGTCGGGCAAGTGCCCGTGCGCGCGACAGCTCGCACAGGAATACGACAGGACACCCGGTCACGAAATCCCCACGAATTCAGGGGACTTCGTTTCCATATCCACGCATCACCTGGGCCGGCGATTCGAAGTACATAGCACAGAGCCGCCGTATGCCCGAATTAGTCTGGATTAATCGGTACATCCGGGGTGAACGGACGACAGCTGCGTGCCCATCAGCACGCCGAACAGGGTGGCAAGTACGGCGAATTACGGGGTACCCGGACGTGATAAGCAGGAATAACAGCGCGGGTTTTACGGAATCCCACAGCCGACGCTAGGGTGCCTGAGATGTTCGACGCCGTCCCGTCCCCCGGCCACCACCGCAGGCCGCTCCCCCCGGCACAGCCGCCGGCGCGGGGAGTGCCCGGTCCGCGTACCCCGACGCGTGCGCAGGAGAGGCAGTCACCCGCCGAGAGACCGGGCAGACAGCGCGACGCGTTCTTCGACAACGCCAAGTACCTGGCGATCGTGCTGGTGGCCCTGGGGCACTCCTGGTCGGCGATCAAGACCGACAACCGGGTCCTTGAAGGCCTGTACAACGTCGTGTACACCTTCCACATGCCGGCGTTCATCATCATCTCCGGCTACTTCTCGCGCAGTTTCGACATGCGCCCGGACCGGCTGAAGCGGCTGATCACCGGCATCGCGGTCCCGTACCTGCTGTTCCAGATCGCCTATTCGCTGTTCAGGCGCTACGCGGGCCAGGCCGACGATCCGATCAGCCTCGTCTCCCCCTACTACCTGACGTGGTTCCTGTGCGCGCTGTTCATCTGGCGGCTGACCACGCCCCTGTGGAAGGTGGTGCGCTGGCCGCTGCCGCTCGCGCTCGGGATCGCCATGGCCGGATCGGTCACCCGGGGCCTCGACGACAATCTGGACCTGGGCCGCGTCCTGCAGTTCCTGCCCTGCTTCGTCCTCGGACTGCTGCTGAAGCCCGAGCACTTCGCGCTGATACGCCGGCGCCGGGTGCGGATCCTGTCCGTACCGGTGTTCGCCGCGGCGCTGGTCATCGGCTGGTGGACCGTACCGCGCGTGGACGGCGGCTGGTTCTACCGGCAGAGTTCCGCGCAGGATCTCGGTGCGCCCTGGTGGACCGGGCCGCTGATGACGCTGGCCATGTTCGGCTGCGCGCTGGTGCTGACCGCCTGCTTCCTCGCCTGGGTGCCGGGCCGCAGGACGTGGTTCACCGCACTCGGCGCGGGCACGCTGTACGGCTATCTGCTCCACGGCTTCGTGGTCAAGAGCACCCTCTACGCGGGCGGGTTCGACCTCGCCCTGCGGTACGGGGCCGCCGGTTCGGTCGCCGTCACCGTCCTCGCGGCCGCCGCCGTCACGCTGCTGTGCACCAAGCCGGTGCAGCGCCTCTTCCGCTTCGCGATGGAGCCGGAGATGGAGTGGGCGTTCAAGCAGGACGCGGCCGAACTGGCCCGGGAGCGGCAACGCAAGGACCGCGAGCGCGAGAAGGTCGGCGTCTAGCCGGTCGAGCGCAGGCCGAGAAGTGCGCGCATCCGGGCGTACTTCTCGGTCAGTCGTCTCCGGGTCGCCCGCGGCAGGACGGCCAGCCGGCCCGGGTCGGCGTTGTGCGCCAGGTCGGACTCCTTCACCAGCAGCGCGCCCGGGGTGGCGAGGATCCGGCGGGCGTACTCCTCCGCTTCCTCCCCCGGCCGTTTGGTGAGGGCGTCCACGATGGCCTTGGTGCGCGGGGTCAGGGCGGCCGCGGCCAGCCACTGCCGGGTGAGCGCGTCGTCCTCGATCGCGTCGTGCAGCCAGGCCGCCGCGATCTGCTCCGGGTCACCGCCGCGGGCGCGGACGCCCTCGGCGACGGCCGCGAGGTGTTCGGCGTACGGCCGTCCCGCCTTGTCGGTCTGCCCCTCGTGGGCGGCGCGCGCGACGGCCTCGACCTCGGCCGGGGTGAGTTGCGTCTCGGTCACCCCTCCAGTGTCCCCCGCCGCCCCCGCTCCGGGCGGCCCTGCCCGAAGCGGTGCTCCGCCCCGGCTCAGTGGCCGTTCGCCGACGCCTGGCGGCAGATGAGCAGGAGGGCGCGGTCGTCGTTGACGTCCTTCGCGACCGCCTCGATGAGGTGCCAGGCGGCACCGTGGAAGCCGCCGGCGACATAGCGGTCGGCCTCGCCGGTGAGGCGGTCGATGCCCTCCACGATGTCGCGCTCGGAGGTCTCCACCAGTCCGTCCGTGAACAGCATCAGCACGTCGCCGGGTCGCAGGGAGCCCTTCACGGAGTCGAACTGGGCGCCGTCGTACACACCCAGCAGCGGGCCCTCGGCGGCCTTCTCCTCCCAGCGGCCGCTGCCCGCGCTCAGCTGCAGCCCCGGCGGATGGCCCGCGGAGTACAGCTCGTAGTCCCCGGAGTCCAGGTCCAGGACCAGGTGGATGGAGGTGGCGAAGCCCTCGTCCCAGTCCTGGCGCAGGAGGTAGCCGTTGGCGGCCGGAAGGAAGGCGTGCGGGGGAAGCGAGCCGAGGAGACCGCCGAAGGCACCGGACAGCAGCAGGGCGCGCGAGCCCGCGTCCATGCCCTTGCCGGACACGTCCGTCAGCACGACCTCCAGCGTGCGGCCGCCGTTCGTACGGGCCGCGACGACGAAGTCGCCGGAGAAGGACTGCCCGCCCGCCGGGCGCAGCGCCATCTCGTGGTGCCAGCCCTGCGGCAGCTTCGGCAGCTTGCTCTGCACCCGGATCCGCTCGCGCAGGTCGAAGAGCATGGTGCCGCCGCGCCGCCAGGGCACCCCGACCCGGCTGCGGAACTGCGCGGTCAGCAGCCCGAAGAAGCCGCACGCGGCGACCACGAGGACCACGCCCGGAGTGACCCGCGACGGTCCCTCGGTGTAGGGGCCGAGCCGCACCGACTCCACGATCAGCGCGGTGGCCGCCGCCGCGTACAGGCCGAGCAGGCTCGCCGGGCGCAGCAGCAGGCCGCCCGCGACGATCGGCAGCACCAGGGTGGCCGGGGAGCACCACACCGAGTCGACGAGGGTCATGGCCGCGAGGACGGGTATGACGAGCAGCAGTCCGGCGAACGCGATCCAGTCCGAGCCGTCGCCGCGGAAGTAGTCCACGGCGCTTCTGCGCAGGCCGACGCGGGCCCGGTGCCACTGCTTCTTCCACCGGGCCGTGAACGTCTCGGCCTTCGCGCGCCGCTCTCGTCCTGCTGCCATTAGTTCGGGACCCTATCCATCGCACCGGCCGCTTGGCACGGGAGGTCCCACTTGTCCCCCGTGCGGGGCTCCGCCGCACCGTTCGTCTTCGTCGCTCGCTTCGCGATGCGTCCTCACAGTGAACGGCACGCCAGGCCATCGCGCCGCCGTCCAGGAGAAATTCACTGGCTCGTCCCGCAATGCCCTGGTAGGCATGGCTCATGGGGACTGACCACGCGACCGAGTTGAAGACGCTGCGCCCGGAGGAGTTCGACCGGTGGTGGGACCACCTGGTCCGGGCGTTCGGCGGTGGGCCGGCCTCGCCCGAAGAGCGCGACCTGGACAAATCGCTCACCGAGTTCGACCGGTCCCTGGCCGTCTGGGACGCGGACACGATCGTCGGCACGTCCGGGGCCTTCAGCTTCCGGATGACCGTGCCGGGCGGGGCGGTGGTGCCCACCGCCGGTGTGACCATGGTCAGCGTGGCCGCGACGCACCGGCGGCGCGGGGTGCTGACGTCGATGATGCGGCGGCTGCTGGACGACGCGCACGCCGCGGGCGAGCCGCTGGCGGCGCTGTTCGCCTCCGAACCCGCGATCTACGGCCGCTTCGGGTACGGCGCGGCGACCTCCCAGATCACCGCCGAGATCGACACCGGCCGGGTCGCCCTGGCGGTGCCCGCGGGCACCGACGAGGTGCGCGTACGCTACGCGCCGCCCGCCGACGTCCTGAAGGAGTGCGAGGCGGTGTACGCGGCCCTGGTGCCCCGCCGCCCGGGCATGCTGGCACGGCAGCCCGGCTGGGAGCGGGCCAGCCTGCTCGACCCGGCGAGCGACCGGGACGGGGCGTCGGCCCTGCAGTGTGTGGTCGCCGAACGCGACGGCGAGGTCACCGGGTACGCACGCTTCCGCACCAAGCTCGGCTGGGGGCCGAGCGGGCACGACGGCACGGTCACCCTCCAGGACCTGGCCGCGCTCGATCCGGCGACCGAGGGCGCGCTGTGGCGCTTCCTGTTCGGCATCGACCTGATGACGACCCTGACGGTGCGGGGACGTCCGGTCGACGAGGCCTGGCAGCACCTGGTCTCCGACATCCGCCGCTGCCGGCCGCAGTTCCGGGACGCCGGGTACATCCGCCTCGTGGACGTGGGCGCGGCCCTGTCGGCCCGTACGTATCTGACGCCGGTGGACGTCGTCTTCGAGGTCGAGGACGCCTTCTGCCCCTGGCACGCGGGGCGTTGGCGGCTGACCGGCGACGCCAAGGGCGCGTCCTGCGAACGCACGACGGACACAGCCGACCTGGTGCTGTCGGCCAGGGAGTTGGGCGCGGCCTACCTCGGCGGTGCGACCCTGCTGTCCCTGGCGGCGGCCGGGCGGGTGCGGGAGCTGCGGCCGGGGGCGCTGACGGAGGCGTCGGTGGCGTTCGGCTCCCCGGTGGCGCCGTGGATCCCGCACGGGTTCTAGGGGGCCCGTCCGGCGGTTCGCGGCGGACGGGAATCGCCGGACAGGCCCCGGGTCACCGCGTCTGGCAGGTGGGGCACCAGAAGAGGTTGCGGGCGGCGAGGCCGGCGGTGCGGATCTCGTCGCCGCAGATGTGGCAGGGCCGGTCGGCGCGGCGGTAGACGTACACCTCGCCGCCGTGGTCGTCCACGCGGGGCGGGCGGCCCATCGCCTCCGGGGTGTGCTCGGGCCGCACGGTGTCGATCCGGTTGTGCCGGACCCCCTCGCGCATCAGCTCGACCAGGTCGGTCCAGAGGGCGTCCCACTCGGCCGGGGTGATGTCCCGGCCCGCGCGGTACGGGTCGATGCCGTGCCGGAAGAGGACCTCGGCACGGTAGACGTTGCCGACGCCCGCCACGGTCTTCTGGTCCATGAGCAGCGCGGCGATCGTCGTACGGCTGCGGGAGATCCTCCGGTACGCCTCGCCCGGGTCGGCGTCGTCGCGGAGCGGGTCGGGGCCGAGCCGGTCGTGTACGGCCCGCTTCTCGGCGTCCGTGATCAGGGCGCAGGTGGTGGGGCCGCGCAGGTCGGCGTACGAGGTGGCGGTGGCGAGCCGGAGCCGGACGGTGTCGCTCGGCGGGGGCGCGGGGGCGTCCCCGAAGCCGACCTTGCCGAAGAGGCCGAGGTGGATGTGGACCCAGTCGGCGTCCCGGAACCGCAGGAAGAGGTGTTTGCCGTGGGCCTCGGTGGCCGTGAGCACGGCACCGTTCAGCAGGTCCGCGGCGTCGGAGAACTTGCCCTGGGGGCTGGTGACCCGGGGAGCCGTGCCGGAGAACCGGGCGGCGTAGTCATGCGCCAGCCGGTGGATCGTGTGCCCCTCTGGCACGGTTGCCTGTTCCTTCCCGCCCCCAGGGGGAGCCTCAGTCCTGCTGGGGGTGGTGGGCCGGGATCGGGGGCAGGTCGCCGGTCGTCTCGTACGCCGACAGCATGTCGATGCGGCGGATGTGACGCTCGTCACCCGAGAACGGGGTGTTGAGGAAGACCTCGACGAACTTGGTCGCCTCCTGCGTGCTGTGCATGCGCGCACCGACGGCCACCACGTTGGCGTCGTTGTGCTGACGCCCGAGCGCCGCCGTCTCCTCGCTCCAGGCCAGGGCCGCCCGCACGCCCTTCACCTTGTTCGCGGCGATCTGCTCGCCGTTGCCGGAGCCGCCGATCACGACACCGAGGGCGTCCGGGTCGGCGGCCGCCTTCCTCGCGGCACGGAGGCAGAACGGCGGGTAGTCGTCCTGGGCGTCGTAGATGTGCGGCCCGCAGTCCACGGGCTCGTGGCCGGCGGCCTTGAGCCACTCGACGAGGTGGTTCTTGAGTTCGTAGCCCGCATGGTCGGAGCCGAGATACACGCGCATGCATCGAGTGTGACACGCCTGTTTCGGGGCAGCAGCCCGGGGTGTCGGCGCGGAGACCGCCCCGGAATATGTGAGCCAGGCCATAGATCCTCAAGAAAACCTCAAGTAACGATACGGATTCAGAGGTTCCCGAATTCGTTCACCTCGGATTCACTGGACCGACTCGTACACCGCTCGTGCGGGCAGCTCTACCTGGCGCAAAGGAAATCCGTCCATGACCTCTGGTTCGGGCCTCCAAGCAGGACTGAAAAACCGCCACCTTTCGATGATCGCGATCGGCGGCGTCATCGGAGCCGGCCTCTTCGTCGGTTCCAAAGCCGGTATCGCCACCGCGGGACCCGGCATCCTCCTGTCCTACGCCCTCGTCGGCACGCTCGTCGTACTCGTGATGCGCATGCTCGGCGAGATGTCCGCCGCCAATCCGACCTCCGGCTCGTTCTCGGCGCACGCCGACCGCGCGCTGGGCCGCTGGGCCGGGTTCTCCATCGGCTGGCTCTACTGGTTCTTCTGGGTCGTCGTGCTCGCCGTCGAGGCGACCGCCGGTGCCCAGATCCTCGAAGGCTGGGTCCCGGCCGTCCCGCAGTGGGCCTGGGCACTCATCGTGATGATCGTGCTGACCGCGACCAACCTGGTCTCCGTCGGCTCCTACGGCGAGTTCGAGTTCTGGTTCGCCGGCATCAAGGTGGTGGCGATCGGCGCGTTCATCGTCGTCGGCCTGCTGGCCATCTTCGGCGTCCTGCCGGGCGTGCACGCCGACAAGGCGAGCTTCGGCAACCTGACCTCGCACGGCGGGTTCCTGCCGCACGGTCCGGGATCGATCCTCACCGGTGTGCTGCTGGTCGTCTTCTCCTTCATGGGAAGCGAGATCGCGACCCTGGCGGCCGGCGAGTCGGAGGACCCGCAGCGCGCGGTCACCAAGTCCACCAACAGCATCATCTGGCGGATCGGCGTCTTCTACCTGGGCTCGATCCTCGTCGTGGTCTCGCTGCTGCCGTGGAACGACCCGTCCATCGCCAAGGACGGCTCCTACGTCGCCGCCCTGAACTCCCTCGGCATCGCGCACGCCGGCGAGATCATGAACGTCATCGTGCTGACCTCGGTGCTGTCGTGCCTGAACTCCGGCCTGTACACGGCCTCCCGGATGGCCTTCTCGCTCGGCCAGCGCGGTGACGCCCCGAAGGCGTTCGCCCGCACCACCTCCCGTGGTGTGCCGATGCCGGCGATCGTCGCGTCCGTCGTCTTCGGCTTCGTCGCCGTCTTCTTCAACTACAAGTTCCCGGACTCGGTCTTCCTCTTCCTGGTCAACTCCAGTGGCGCGGTGGCCCTGTTCGTGTGGCTGGTCATCTGCTTCTCGCAGCTGCGGATGCGGAAGATCATCCAGGCGGAGGCGCCGGAGAAGCTGGTCGTGAAGATGTGGCTGTACCCGTACCTGACCTGGGCGACGGCCGCGCTGATCGTGTTCGTCCTCGGCTACATGCTGACCGACACGGAGCACGACGGCCGCGAGACGGTGCTGCTGTCGCTGCTGGTCGCGGCGATCGTGCTGGTGATCGCCGTGGTCAAGGAGCGGCTCGCGGCGAACCGCCCGGCCCCCGCGGCCGAGGCACCGTCCGACAAGGTGTCCGTCGGCTGACCCCACCCCTCGGGGACATGGCCGCATAACCTGACGGAAGCTGTCAGGTTATGCGGCCATGCTGCTTTCCATGACCACCTCGGACCCCCGCGCGGACCTGACCCTCCTGCACCCCGGCGACCCGGGCTACGACGACGAACTCGCCGGTTTCCAGCTCGGGTTCGCCCAGCGTCCCGCCGTGATCGCGCCCGCCCGCTCGGTGGACGACGTGGTGGCCGCCGTACGGTATGCGGCGGCCGGAGGCCTGCCGGTCGGGGTGCAGGCCACCGGGCACGGACTGCCGGACGGCTACGAGGGCGGGCTGCTGGTGACGACGAGGCAGCTGGACGGGATCACCGTCGATCCGGCGGCGCGTACCGTGCGGGTGCAGGCCGGGGTGCGCTGGGGGCAGGTGATCGCGGCGGCCGAGCCGTACGGGCTGGCGCCGCTGAACGGTTCGGCGCCGGGCGTGGGCGCGGTGTCGTACACGCTCGGCGGCGGGCTCGGCATCCTGGCGAGGGAGTTCGGCTACGCGGCCGATCATGTGCGTCGGCTGGAGGTCGTCACCGCCGACGGCGGACTCCGGCACGTCACCCCGGACTCCGACCCCGACCTGTACGGGGCGCTGCTCGGCGCCGGGCAGAACTTCGGCATTGTCACCGAACTGGAGATGGACCTCGTACCCGTGCGGACGCTGTACGGCGGCTCGCTCGCCTTCGACGGGCGCACGGTGGACCCGGCGGCGGCGCTACGGGCGTACGAGGAGTGGACGCGGACCGTGCCGGACGGGCTGACCTCGTCCTTCGCCGCCGTTCCCTACCCGGACCTGCCCGCCCTGCCGCCGCGTCTGCGCGGCACGTACGTGCTCTCGGTCCGGGTCGCCCACACGGGTGCGGACGGCGCGGACCTCGTCGCCCCGCTGCGGAAGATCGGTCCGGTGCTGTCGGACTCGCTGCGGGTGATGCCGTACGCCGAGAGCCACACCATCCACAGCGACCCGGACTTCCCGCACGCCTACTACGGCGACAGCGCGGTGCTGCGGGAGCTGGACGTGGAGCGGGCCGGGGAGCTGTTGAGGCGGACCGGGCCGGAGGCGGACCCGATGTGTGTCGTGCAGGTCAATCACCTGGGCGGGGCGCTGGCCCGGCCGGCGCCGAACACGGTGCCCCACCGCGAGGGGCGGTTCCTGGTGCGGCTGCTCGGCGTCGGGGACCGGGCGCGGGCGCGGGCCGTGCTGGACCCGGCGCTCGCGCTGCTGGCCGACGACACGCTCGGCCGGTCCCTCAACTTCGCCTTCGGGGCGGGCGACCGGGGTGCGGGGCTGTACGACCCGGAGACGCGCAAGAGGCTCGCCGGGCTCAAGGAGCGTTACGACCCGGCGAACCTCTTCCGCAGGAACTACGGCGTCGGCGCGTAGGCGCCGCGCCTCAGCGCTTGCCGACGAGCTTCCAGGCGGCGGGCAGCGCACCCATCGCCAGGGCGGCCTTGAGGGCGTCGCCGATCAGGAACGGGGTGAGACCGGCCGCGATCGCCTGGGACGCGGACAGGTGGGCGGCCAGGGCCAGGTAGGGAACGCCGATGGCGTAGACGATCGCCTCGCCGAGGATCATCGTGCCGGCCATGCGCAGCGGGGAGCGGTCGGCGCCGCGGCGGGCCAGGGCGCCCACGGCCGCGGAAGCGAGCAGCATGCCGAGGACATAGCCGAAGGAGACCATCCCGGCTCCCGAGGCGCCCTGCGCGAACCACGGCACGCCGGCCACACCGGCGATCGCGTACAGGGCGAGGGAGAGGAAGCCGCGGCGGGCACCGAGCGAGGTGCCGACGAGCAGCGCGGCGAAGGTCTGCCCGGTCACCGGCACCGGGGAGCCGGGCACCGGGACCGACAGCTGGGCCGCGAGGCCGGTGAGCACGGCACCGCCGAGCACGAGGGCGGCGTCACGGACGCGGGACGCGGGCAGCAGGTCGGCGAGGACGGCGCCGGGGCGAGCGGTGGCGGTGGCGGTGCTCATGGGGACTCCGCGGGTGTCTGGGCAGGTGGGAACACCGTGACGCTATACCGGCGCCCTCGCGCCGATCACCGTCAGCGCTCGACAAAGGCTCGAACCGGCGCTTGGTGGGCTCCACACAAAGGCTGCGGGTTACACCGGGATCGGCGTGATACCGGTCACTGAGGTGGGGTGGTCGGGGATACCCGTGCGTTCGTGGAGACCTCTGTAGGGTCCCGCCAAAGCCCCGTGGGTGCCCGTCTCGCCCGTCGGTCGCCGTCTGGGCAGCGCGGGGGCGCTTTGCTAGCTTCGAGCGCATGGTTGCCCAGGCCCGGTACTTCACGTCGCGTCGCTATGTCGACCTGCGACGCCAGGGCACGGCCACCTGTCGCCGCCCGGGGTAGGGGCGGGCCCTCGGCACGCCTCGCCTTTCCGAGTCTTTGAGACGTGTCGGCCCCGTTCCCGAGGACGGTTCTCCATGCCCCGTACCGCGGTCCCCACCCTGCTCTCCCCCGTTCCGCGTGCCGCCGACAGCGACCGGCGGCGCACCAGTGCCAGCATCGTGCTGCGCTCCGTGCTGGAGCACGGGCCGGTGGCGCGCAGCACCATCGCCCGGCTGACCGGACTGTCCCCGGCGTCGGTGACCGAGCACTGTGCCCGGCTCGCCGACCTGGGCCTGATCCGGGAGTCGGCCGCGCCCCGCCGCTCCAACGGGGTGGGCCGCCCGCACGTGCCCGTCGACCTGGACGACACGCGGTTCCTGGTGGCCGGGGTGCATGTGGCCGTGCCGTACACCACGGTCGCGCTGCTGGATCTGCGGGGCCGGGTGGTGGCGCGGCGGGAGCTGAAGCACGAGCGGACCGATCCGGGCTGGGTGCTGGCGCGGGCCGCCGAGGGGCTCGCGGGACTGTTCGCCGCGGTGCCGGGCCGTCGCCCGCTGGGGGTCGGGGTGGCGGTCGGCGGCTGGGTGGACCGGGAGACGGGCACCGTGGTGGAGCACGAGTTGCTGGGCTGGCGGGAGGTGCCGGTGCGGGAGCTGCTCGGCGCCCGCACGGGTCTGCCGGTCCATGTGGACGGCCACGCACGGGCGTTGGTGCACGGGGAGCGGCTGTTCGGGCGGGCCCGGGGCAGCCGCAGCGTGCTGCACCTGTTCGTGGGCAACGTGGTCGACGCGGCCTTCGCGACCAATGACGAGGTGCACCACGGGCCGCGTTCGGCGGCCGGGGCGATCGCCCATCTGCCGGTGCCGGGCGGCACCGAGCCGTGCGCGTGCGGCCGTACCGGCTGCCTCCAGGTGGAGTTGAGCGAGCGGACGCTGGGCCGGCGGGCCCGGGCGGCCGGGGTGATCGACTCGGCGGATCCGAGGGACCTGGTGGCCGCCGCGGCGGCCGGGGACACGGTGGCGCGGCGGCTGCTGGTGGACCGGGCCCGGATGACCGGGAGGGCGGCCGGGCTGCTGCTGGACGTGCTGAACCCGGAGACCGTCGTGGTGACCGAGCTGGGCGTCCTCCACTTCGAGGACTGCCTGAACGCGTTGCGGGAAGCGGCCGGACACCGCCGTGCGGCGGCCGTGCTACCGACGAGTTTCCCGGATTCCGTACTGGCGCTGGCGGGCGGATCCGTGGTGCTCGACGTGTTGTTCCGGGATCCGCTGGGTGCGTCACCTGAGGCTATTTAATTCAGAAACTCGGAATGTTGACAGGGGTCGTCCATGACCGGGAACATCCTGGTCATGGACGCACTCACCAGCTGTCGCACCCTCTGTTGCTGACATATTGCCGCGCATGAAGCGCGTGTTTCCCGCTGTGTGAGTTTCCCTTCGTCCGGCCCGCCCGACCGGAATTCTTCCTGCCTTTCCCCTCTTTTTCTCCTGGGAGTTCTCCCATGCACCGTCGTGCCTTTCTCACCTCCCTGGCCGGCGCGTCCGCCGCCGTCGCGGGCCTCAGCGGCTGCGCCAAGGGCGACGCCTCAGCCGACACCAGGGCCGCCGCCGGCAAACCGCTCGCCGACAAGGTCCCGGCCGGTACGCGTCTGAAGATCGCCTCGTACCAGAACGCGCAGCAGCTGCAGCTCAAGCTGGCGAAACTGCCCAAGCTGCCCTTCACGGTGTCCGATTGGGTGAACATCGGGGCGGGCCCGGACGTGATCAACGCCTTCCGCTCCCAGTCCCTGGACCTCGCCAACAACGCGGGCATCCCGCCGATCCAGGCGCACTACCAGGGCTTCGACGCGAAGATCGTCGCGATCGGCATCACCCGTAAGCCCAACTACCTCTTCGCCACCCGGCCCGGCAGCGACATCCGGACGGTCGCTGACTTCCGGGGCAAGCGGCTCGCCTTCTCCCAGGGGCAGGCCCAGGGGGTCGTCCTGCTGCGGGCGCTGAAGCGGGCCGGCCTGGCCTACGACGACGTCAAGCTGGTCCCGCTGACCAGCAACCAGTTCCTGACCGCCCTGCAGTCCGGGCAGGTGGACATCGCCCCGCTCGCCAACAGCCAGGTGCCGGCGTACCTGAAGCAGTACGAGAGCAAGGGCGCCCATGTCATCAAGACGGACGTCGTCGACCTGCTCAACCTGCTGTGGGCGCCGCAGTCCGTGCTGAACGACCCGGCGAAGGCCGCCGCGATCGCCGCCTACATCCCCCAGTGGGCCAAGGGACAGGTGTGGGTGTACGAGCACCCGGACGTGTGGGACGAGGAGTTCTACGTCAAGACGCAGAACCTCACCCTCGAGCAGGCGAAGTCCATCACCGCCCTCGCCAACAAGCCGTACTTCCCGCCTCGCTGGGACGAGGCGATCGCGTGGGAGCAGGAGACCGCCGATCTGCTCGCCCATGGCGGCTTCGTGAAGAAGTTCGACGTGTCCTCCCTCTTCGATCACCGCTTCGAGTCCCTCGCCGCCCAGGCCGTACCCGAGGAGTACCGGAAGTGACCACCGTGACCACGACGACGACCGCGGTGGCGGTGACAGCGGCCGGGGAACGCCCCCAGGTCCGCAGGCGCCGCCGCCTCTCCCCCGGCCGGCGGCTACCCGCCGCCCGGCTGGCCGGCCCGCTGGCGGTGTTCGCCCTGTGGGCCGCCGCCTCGGCCGCCGGAGCGCTCGACCCGGCTGCCGTTCCGGCGCCCTGGACGGTCCTGCGGACCGCCGGCCATCTGTGGACCGACGGCACCCTGCCCACCGATGTGCTGACCTCCCTGGAGCGGGCCGGCTACGGCTTCGCGATCGGCCTGACCGCCGGGGTGCTGCTCGCGCTCGCCTCCGGCCTCAGCCGGACCGGGGAAGCCCTGATCGACGGAACCGTGCAGCTCAACCGGGCGATCCCCACCCTCGGCCTGATCCCGCTGTTCATCCTCTGGCTGGGCATCGGGGAGACCTTCAAGGTCGCCATCATCGCGATCGTCGTCTACATCCCGATCTACCTGAACACGCATGCCGCGCTGTCCGGCATCGACAGCCGCTTCGTCGAACTCGCCGAGGTGCAGGGCCTGTCGAGGTTCACCTTCATCCGCCAGGTGGTGATCCCCGGCGCGCTGCCCGGATTCTTCGTGGGCCTCCGGCTCGGCGTCACCGGCTCCTGGCTGGGCCTGGTGGTCCTGGAACAGATCAACGCCACCAGCGGCCTCGGCTACCTGATGTTCCAGGCGCAGAACTACGGCCAGACCGACGTCATCCTGGTCGGCCTGCTGATCTACGGCGTCTTCGGCCTGGTCTCCGACAGCGTGGTCCGTCTCGTCGAACGGAGGGTGCTGTCGTGGCGCCGCACACTGAGCAACTGACCCGGCCCGCCGTCCGGCTCCGCGGCCTGACCCGGTCCTTCGAGGGCCGTACGGTCCTCGACGGCATCGACCTCGATCTGCCCGCCGGACAGTTCACGGCCCTGCTCGGGCACAGCGGCTCCGGCAAGTCCACCCTGCTGCGCGCGGTCGCAGGCCTGGACCACGGGGTGGCCGGGAGCGGGCGGCTCACCGCGCCCGAGCGGGTCTCGGTGGTGTTCCAGGACTCCCGGCTGCTGCCCTGGCGCCGGGTCCTGGACAACGTCCTGCTCGGCCTGGACGGCAAGGACGCCGAGGAGCGCGGCCGGGCCGCGCTGGCGGAGGTCGGCCTGGGCGGCCGCGAGCGGGCCTGGCCGGGCGAGCTGTCCGGTGGCGAGGCCCAGCGGGCGGCACTGGCCCGCTCCCTGGTCCGCGAGCCCGAACTGCTGCTGGCCGACGAGCCGTTCGGCGCGCTGGACGCGCTGACCCGGATCAAGATGCACCACCTGCTGCGCGCGCTGTGGACGCGGCACCGGCCGTCCGTGCTGCTGGTCACCCACGACGTGGACGAGGCGATCGTGCTCGCCGACCGGGTCCTCGTCCTGGACCAGGGCCGGATCGGCCTCGACCTGACCATCGACCATCCCCACCCGCGCTCCTACCGGGAGTCGCTGCTGGGCGAGTACCGCGAGCGGCTGCTGGCCGCCCTCGGGGTCACGGAGGACCAGTGACACACAGAAGGCTCCACCTCAACGCGTTCCTGATGAACACCGGTCACCACGAGGCCTCGTGGCGGCTGCCGGAGAGCGACCCGTACGCGCACGTCGACCTGGCCCACTACGTCAACCTGGCGCGGATCGCCGAACGCGGCACGTTCGACTCGCTCTTCCTCGCCGACGGCCCCCAGCTGTGGAGCAACCTCGCCCAGCGGCCGGCCGGTGCCCTGGAACCGCTCACCCTGCTGACCGCGCTGGCGACGGCCACCGAGCACATCGGCCTGATCGCCACCGCCTCCACCTCCTACAACTCCCCCTACAACCTGGCCCGCAAGTTCGCCTCGCTGGACATCATCAGCGGCGGCCGGGCTGGCTGGAACATCGTCACCACCGCGGGTGCCGAGGCCGCCCGCAACTTCGGGCTGGACGCCGAGCCCGCGCACGCCGAGCGGTACGCGCGTGCCGCCGAGTTCCTCGACGTCGCCCTGAAGCTGTGGGACAGCTGGGAGGACGACGCGATCGTCGCCGACAAGGCGGCCGGCGTCTGGGGCGACGACAGCAAGATCCACCCGCCCCGGCACCGGGGGAGGTACTTCAGCGTCGCCGGAGCCCTCAACGTGCCCCGCACCCCGCAGGGCTATCCGCTCCTGGTCCAGGCCGGTTCGTCGGAGGACGGCAAGGCGTTCGCCGCCCGGTACGCGGAGGCGGTGTTCACCGCCCAGCAGACCCTCGCCGACGCGCAGGCCTTCTACGCCGACCTCAAGTCCCGTACCGCCCGGGCCGGACGGGACCCCGAGCACATCAAGGTGCTGCCCGGCATCGTCCCGGTCCTCGGGTCGACGCAGGCCGAGGCGCGGGCCGCCGAGCAGGTGCTGGAGGACCACATCGTCCACGAGCACGGCCGGGCCCGGCTGGAGAACCTGCTGCACCTGGAGCCCGGCACCCTCGACCTGGACCGGCGACTGCCCGACGATCTCCCGCCCGAGTCCGCCATCGAGGGCGCCAAGAGCCGCTACACCCTCGTGGTCGAGCTGGCCCGGCGCGAGCGGCTCACCGTCCGGCAGCTGATCGGCCGGCTCGGCGGCGGGCGCGGGCACCTCACCTTCGCCGGGACGCCCGAGCAGGTCGCCGGCCAGATCGAGGCGTGGTTCACGCAGGGCGCCGCCGACGGCTTCAACATCATGCCCGCCGTGCTGCCCTCCGGCCTGGACGCCTTCGTCGAGCACGTCGTACCGCTCCTGCGCGCCCGCGGCCTGCTCCGCAGCGCGTACGGCCCCCGCCAGACCCTGCGGGAGCGCTACGGGCTGCCCCGCCCCGCCAACCAGTACCTCACGCCCACCCTCGTGTGAAAGGACGCTCACCCATGTCCCTCGAGATCACCAAGGTCACCGCACGCATCGGCGCCCGGGTCTCCGGCGTCGACATCTCCCGCCCGCTGGACGAGAAGCAGGTCACCGCGATCCGCGAGGCCCTGAACGTCCACAAGGCGCTCGTCTTCGACGACGTGAACCTGGACGACGAGGGCCAGCAGGCCTTCGCCCGCCACTTCGGCGACCTGACCACCGCCCACCCGACGGTCGGCGCCGTCGAGGGCGCCCCGAACGTGCTGCCCGTGGACAGCGAGCGGGGCCGCGCCAACCACTGGCACACCGACGTCACCTTCGTCCTCAACCCGCCGCAGGCCAGCACCCTGCGCTCGATCACGATCCCGCCGTACGGCGGCGAGACCCTGATCGCCGACGCGGCGGGCGCCTACCGCGACCTGCCCGAGCCGTTGCGCCGCTTCGCCGACACCCTGTGGGCCGAGCACACCAACGACTACGACTACGCGGTGCCGGACGAGGACATCGACGAGGAGAGGGCCGCCCAGCGCGCCCAGTTCACCTCCCGCACGTACCGCACCGCCCACCCGGTGGTCCGCGTCCACCCGCTGACCGGCGAGCGCGGGTTGTTCATCGGCGGTTTCGCGCAGCGGATCGTGGGCCTGTCGACCGGCGAGTCCCGCAAGGTCCTCGAGCTGTTCCAGGCGTACGTCACCCGTCCGGAGAACGTGCTGCGCTGGCGCTGGTCGGAGAATCAGCTGGTCCTCTTCGACAACCGCATCACCCAGCACTACGCCGTCGACAACTACGACGGGCAGCCGCGCCGCCTGCACCGGGTGACCGTCGCCGGTGACGTCCCGGTCGGCATCGAGGGCAAGGAGAGCTACTCGATCGAGGGGGACGCCTCGCACTACACACCGGTGCTCGCGGCCGCGTAACCGGAACTTCACCCTCCGTACAGCCGGTGTCCGGATGGTGGGCGGCCCCTTCGCGAGAGCGGACGGGCCGCCCAGACTGTGGGCGATTTTGCCCTTCTATTGCACTGGACGAGCCGCGCTTATGCCCAGCAGCACGAAGACCGGGGCGCCGCCGCAGCAGCGCGACGGCGCCTCCCTCTCCCACGGCCTCAAGCAGCGTCACCTGTCGATGATCGCCCTCGGCGGCGTGATCGGCGCGGGCCTGTTCGTCGGTTCCGGTGCGGGCATCGCCGCCGCCGGTCCGTCCATCGTCGTCGCCTACACCGTCTCCGGCATCCTCGTGATGCTGGTGATGCGGATGCTCGGCGAGATGTCCGCCGCCTACCCGTCCTCGGGCTCCTTCTCCGCCCACGCCGAGCGGGCGATCGGCCCCTGGGCCGGCTTCGCGGCCGGCTGGTCCTTCTGGGTCCTGCTGTGCACGGCGGTCGGGCTGGAGGGCATCGGCGCCGCGCACATCGTCTCCGGCTGGCTGCCCGGCACACCCGAGTGGGTCTGGGTCGCGCTGTTCATGGTCGTGTTCTGCGGGACGAACCTGGCCGCCGTGAAGAACTTCGGCGAGTTCGAGTTCTGGTTCGCCGCGCTGAAGGTCGGCGCGATCAGCCTGTTCCTGATCCTGGGCGGGCTGGCCGTCGCCGGCGTCCTGCCCGGCACCGACTCCCCCGGCGCCTCGAACCTGACGGACTTCCTCCCGCACGGCAGCAACGGCCTGATCGTCGGCCTGCTGGCCTCCGTCTTCGCCTACGGCGGCCTGGAGACGGTCACCATCGCGGCGGCCGAGTCGGAGGACCCTGTGCGGGGCGTGGCGTCCGCCGTCCGCACGGCGATGTGGCGCATCGCCCTCTTCTACATCGGCTCCATGGCGGTCGTGGTCACCCTGGTCCCGTGGGACTCCGAGGAGGTCGTGGAGAAGGGCCCGTACGTCGCCACGCTCGACCACCTGGGCATCCCCGGCGCGGGCCAGGTGATGAACGTGGTCGTGCTGGTGGCGCTGCTGTCCGCGATGAACGCCAACATCTACGGCTCCTCGCGCATCGCCTACTCGCTGGTGGCGCGCGGCCAGGGCCCGAAGGCGCTGGCGAGGCTCTCCGGCGGGGTCCCGCGGATCGCGGTCCTCACCTCCTGCTTCTTCGGCTTCCTCTGCGTGCTGCTCAGCTACTGGCGTCCGAACGACGTCTTCTCCTGGCTGCTGAACATGATCGGCGCGGTCATCCTGGTCGTCTGGATCTTCATCGCCGTCTCCCAGCTGCTGCTGCGCCGCCGGATCGAGCGCGAGGCCCCCGAGAAGCTCGTGGTCCGCATGTGGGCCTTCCCGTGGCTGACCTGGATCGCCCTGGCCGGCATGGCGGCGATCTTCGTCCTCATGGCCCGCGAGCCGGACACCCGCCTCCAGCTGTACTCGACGGGCGGCATGACCCTGGCCCTGGCGGCGATCGGCTACGCATGGCAACGGGCGCGCGCCCGGCGCTGACGTCCGCCCACCGGCACCCGGCGAGGCCCCCACGAACGACACGTGGGGGCCTTTCTGTTGCTCCAACGCTCTTGTTGCTAGCGTGTAGTTGCAAGTAACTTGCAATAAGGTTCCGGAGGGGATCACCCATGCCCGTCTACACGTTGCCCGAGCTGCCCTACGACTACGCCGCGCTCGCGCCCGTGATCAGCCCCGAGATCATCGAGCTGCACCACGACAAGCACCATGCGGCCTATGTGAAGGGCGCGAACGACACACTGGAGCAGCTTGCCGAGGCGCGGGACAAGGAGACCTGGGCTTCCGTCAACGGCCTGGAGAAGAACCTGGCCTTCCATCTCTCCGGGCACATCCTGCACTCGATCTACTGGCAGAACATGACCGGCCCGAAGGACGGCGGCGGCGAGCCGCTGGCGGCCGACGGCGTGGGTGAGCTGGCGGAGGCGATCAAGGAGTCCTTCGGTTCCTTCGCCGCCTTCAGGACCCAGCTGTCCAAGGCCGCGGCCACCACCCAGGGGTCGGGCTGGGGCGTGCTCGCCTACGAGCCGCTGAGCGGCCGCCTGATCGTGGAGCAGGTCTACGACCACCAGGGCAACGTCGGCCAGGGCTCGACCCCGATCCTCGTCTTCGACGCCTGGGAGCACGCCTTCTACCTGCAGTACCGCAACCAGAAGGTGGACTTCGTCGAGGCCATGTGGCGGGTGGTCGACTGGCAGGACGTGGCCCGCCGGTACGAGGCCGCCAAGTCCCGCGCGGACGTCCTGCTGCTGGCGCCCTGAGCGTTCCGCGCCCTCGAGTCGTCCTGCCTCGTGATCGTCTTCTCACCCTTCACGTCGGCAGGCGGATGAAAGAAGACCCCCGCGAGGACGTGACTCGCGGGGGTCTTCCACACTTCTACAGGTTGCTGAAGTCGGGGCCCTGGGTGCGGGTCCGCTTGATCTCGTAGAAGCCCGGGACCGAGGCCACGGCGAGCGTGCCGTCCCACAGGCGGGCCGCCTCCTCGCCCTTGGGAGCGGGGGTGACGACCGGGCCGAAGAAGGCGATCTGCTCGCCGTCGGGGCCCGGGACCGCGATGACCGGGGTGCCGACGTCCTGGCCGACCTTCTCGATGCCCTCCTTGTGGGAGGCGCGCAGCTCGGCGTCGAACTCGAAGTCCTGCTGCTCGGCGTACTCGATCAGCTCGGCGGGCAGGCCGACCTCCGCGAGGGCGCCGGCGATCGCCTCCAGGGTCGGGCCCTCGCCGTTGTTGTGGATGCGGGTGCCGAGCGCGGTGTAGAGCGGGCCGAGGATGTCGTCGCCGTGCTTCTGCCAGGCCGCGGCGACCACACGCACCGGCTGCCAGGCCTTGGTGGCGAGCATCTCCCGGTACTCCTCGGGCAGCTCGTCCAGCCGGTTCTCGTTGAGGACGGCGAGGCTCATGAGGTGCCAGCGGACCTCGATGTCGCGGACCTTCTCCACCTCCAGCACCCACCGGGAGGTCATCCAGGCCCACGGGCACAGCGGGTCGAACCAGAAGTCGACGGGGGTCTTGCCGGGCGAGGTCGCGGTCTCGGACATGGTTCTCCTCAGCGAAACGGTCTTTTGAGCGGTCAACGACGTCGTCGCGAGCCACATTCCCTGCTGCCCCGCGTCAGGTGCACATGGCAGGATCGGTCCTGTTCAGCCACCATTCACGCGACCACGAGGGAGTGCCGCCCGTGCCCGGTGAGAATCTGTCCCGCGACGAGGCCCGGGAGCGGGCCGCACTGCTGTCCGTCGACGGGTACGACGTGTCCCTTGACCTCAGGTCCGCCGTCGGCGACGGGCACGGCGAGCCGCGCACCTTCCGCTCGGTGACCACCGTCCGCTTCCGCTGCAACGAACCGGGCGCGTCGAGCTTCGCCGACCTGATCGCGCCGAGCGTGACCGCCGTCTCGCTCAACGGCAAGGACCTGGACCCGAGCGAGGTCTTCGACGGCTCGCGGATCGCGCTGGAGGACCTGGCCGCCGAGAACGAGCTGGTGGTCGACGCCCAGTGCGCCTACTCGCGCACCGGCGAGGGCCTGCACCGCTTCGTCGACCCCGAGGACGGCGAGGTCTACCTCTACACGCAGTACGAGCCGGCCGACGCCCGCCGCGTCTTCGCCGGCTTCGAGCAGCCGGACCTCAAGGCCCCCTACCGCTTCGAGGTCCAGGCGCCCGAGGGCTGGACGGTGTGGAGCAACGGCGCGGGCGAACGCGCCGACGGCGTCTGGCGGTTCGCGGAGACCAAACCGATCTCGACGTACATCACGTGCGTGGTGGCGGGCCCGTACCACTACGTGACGGACACCTACTCCCGCACGTTCGAGGACGGGACGAAGCTGGAGATCCCGCTGGGCGCCATGTGCCGCAAGGGTCTCGCCCCGCACTTCGACGCCGACGACGTCTTCCTGGTCACCAAGCAGGGCCTGGACTTCTTCCACGACCACTTCGACTACCCGTACCCGTTCGGGAAGTACGACCAGGCGTTCGTGCCGGAGTACAACCTGGGCGCGATGGAGAACCCGGGCCTGGTGACCTTCCGCGAGGAGTACATCTTCCGCGGGAAGGTGACGCAGGCGTCGTACGAGGCGCGGGCCAACGTCATCCTGCACGAGATGGCGCACATGTGGTTCGGCGACCTGGTCACCATGGAGTGGTGGGACGACCTGTGGCTGAAGGAGTCCTTCGCGGACTTCATGGGCACCTTCGCGAACGTCGGCGCGACCCGCTTCAGCGACGCCTGGATCACCTTCGCCAACCGCCGCAAGGCCTGGGCGTACCGCGCGGACCAGTTGCCGTCCACGCACCCGATCACGGCGGACATCCGTGACCTGGAGGACGCCAAGCTGAACTTCGACGGCATCACCTACGCCAAGGGCGCCTCCGTGCTCAAGCAGCTGGTGGCGTACGTCGGCCAGGAGGCCTTCCTGGAGGGCGCCCGCCGCTACTTCAAGCGCAACGCCTACGGCAACACGCGCCTCGGCGACCTGCTGTCGGTGCTGGCCGAGACCAGTGGCCGGGACATGACCGCGTGGGCGGCCTCCTGGTTGCAGACGGCCGGGGTGAACTCGCTGACCCCGCAGGTGCTGCTGGACACCGAGGGCGGCCGGATCGCCGAGCTGGCGATCGTCCAGGAAGCCCCGGAGACACACCCGGAACTGCGCCCGCACCGGGTCGCGGTGGGCCTGTACCGCCGCACCCCCGAGGGTGCGGTGGAGCGGTACGCGCGCGTCGAGACGGACGTGCACGGCCCGCGCACGGTCGTGGCGGAGCTGGCGGGCGCCGAGGCGCCGGAGCTGGTGCTGGTCAACGACGACGACCTGACCTACTGCAAGATCCGCTTCGACGAGACGTCGCTGGCGACCCTGCGCGCGCACCTGGGCGCGCTGACCGACCCGCTGGCCCGGGCGCTGTGCTGGTCGGCGCTGTGGAACCTGACCCGGGACGCGCTGCTCCCGGCGCGTGACTTCATCGGTCTCGTGCTGCGGTTCGCGGGCCGCGAGTCGGACATCGGTGTGCTGCAGATGCTGCACGCCTGGGCGAACGCGGCGCTGGTGCACTACGCGGCGCCGGGCTGGCGGGAGACCGGCGGGGAGCTGCTCGCCGAGGGTGCCCTGCGCGAGCTGCGGGCGGCCGAGCCGGGCAGTGAGCACCAGCTGGCCTGGGCGCGGTTCTTCGCGACCGTGGCCTACGCCGAGCCGGACCTGAAGCTGCTGACGGACCTGCTGGACGGGACGACCTCGATCGACGGCCTGGAGGTGGACCAGGAGCTGCGCTGGGCGTTCCTGGAGCCGCTGGCCGCGCACGGGGCCGCCGACGAGTCGGTGCTGGCGGCCGAGCTGGCCCGGGACGACACGGCCTCCGGCAAGCGGCACCAGGTGCGCTGCCTGGCGTCCCGCCCGTCGGCGGCGGTCAAGGCGCAGGCGTGGGCGCAGGTCGTGGAGTCCGACGCGCTGTCGAACGCGCTGGTGGAGGCGACGATCGCGGGCTTCGGCCGGCCCTCGCAGCGGGAGCTGACCGCACCGTACGCGCAGTTGTACTTCGCGGCGATCGAGCGGGTGTGGCGGGAGCGGTCGATCCAGATCGGCATGGACGTGGTCCGGGGCCTGTTCCCGTCCTTGCAGGACCGGCAGGAGACCCTCGACGCGACGGACGCTTGGCTCGCGGCGCACCCGGACGCGGCGCCGGCGCTGCGCCGGCTGGTGCTGGAGGCCCGGGACGACCTGGCGCGGGCGCTGCGCGCACAGGAGTGCGACGCGGCGGCCGCCGACCGGTGAGCCTTGGCCTGAGCTTGCCCGGTCGGTGACCGTTACGAAATTCGGGCAAGATGAGCCGTAACCCCTGGTCCACACCCAATTGGACCAGGGGTTTTCCGTTCCCGTTCGGCACCCGAACACCTGACCTTTAGTCCCGTCTCATCCGCATTTCTCGACGACCCTGTAACAGCGGTTACGGGCGGGACCGGGTACGGGAATCTCGAGGCCATGACGCACAACACCCCCCTCTCCCCCCGCCCCCTCCGGCACCTCTCCGAGGTCCACCGCCGCGTCCTGACGGCGGCCCAGCTGCGCGCCCACGGTGTGACCGCGGCCGCGCTGACCGAGCAGTGCCGCCCCGACGGCCCCTGGCGTCAGCTGCTCCCGAACGTGGTCCTGCTGCACCCCGGCCCGCCGACGAGCGAGGAGCGGCTGCACGGGGCCCTGCTGTACGCGGCCCGCGAGTCGACGCCGGGCGTCCCGGCCCAGCCGACCGCCCAGAGCCCGCACCGGCCGCTGTACACGGAGGCGATGATCACGGGCCTCGCGGCTCTCACCCTGTACGGCTTCTCCGCCACCCCGCCGCTGCTCTCCCTGGACCACGTCGACGTCCTGGTCCCGCGCCTGCGCCGGCTGCGCTCCACGGGGTACGTCCGCGTCCTGCGCGCCCCGGCCCTGCCCACGCCGCGGGTGGTGACGGGCCTGCCGGTGGCGCCGGTGCCGCGGGCGCTGGCCGACGCGGTGGCGGAACTGAAGGACGCGCAGGCGGTACGGCGGCTGCTGCTGGAGGCGGTACGCGGCGGCCACTGCGAACCGGCCGCGGTCGTCAAGGAGTTGACCCAGGCGAAGCTGCTGAACCGGCCGCACGTGGTGGACGCGGTGGACTCGCTGCTGGCGGAGGGCCGCTCGATCGCCGAGGACCGCCTCTACCGGATGGTCCACGAGTACGGTCTGCCCGACCCGGTCTGGAACGTCGACCTGCGCCTGCCCGGCGGCCCGCACCTCGGCGGCCTGGACGCCTACTGGCCGGACCAGGCGGTCGCCGTCGAACTCGACACGCGTGCACCTCGGCAAGGCCACCGTCAGGACGACGACGCCTTGTGGTCGGAGTACGCCCGCAAGCGCGAGCACCTGGAGCGCCTGGGGATCACGGTCGTGTACATCACGCCGAGGAAGCTCAGGGACGCGACGGAGCAGCAGGCGGCGGTGGTGCGGACGGCGCTGATGGCGTCCGGCGACCGCGACCCGGCCGCGTATGTCGTGGTGCTGCCCCGGTAGTGACGGACCGGGAGAGCGGCAGGGGGACCACCAGGAGGGGAGAGGAGGGGCCACCGGGATCGACCCGGTGGCCCCTCTTCTTCGGGTGCGCTAGCTGCCCGTGGTCCCGTCGACCAGTTCCCGTACGACGTCGATGTGCCCGTTGTGCCGGGAGGTCTCCTCGATCAGGTGCAGCAGCACCCAGCGCAGGTCGGGCCGCCGGCCGTCGCGCATCGGCTGCTTCGCCGGCGTGTCCAGGTCGGTGGCGGCGACCAGTTCACGGTAGCGGGCGCTCTGTTCCTCGTACGCGGCGAGCACCTGCTCCAGCGGGATGTCGACCGCGATCCGCATCTCCCGGTCGGGGTCCTCGTCGGTCCACGGCCCCTGGTCCTCCTCGCCGAGGAAGGCCACCTGGAACCAGTAGTACTCCACCCAGCGCAGGTGGTTGACGAGACCGCACAGGGTCATGAGCGGGGAACCGGGCAGCGGCGCCCGGCGGGCGTCCTCCGGCGAGACACCCTCGCACTTGGCGCGGGCGGTGGCCCGGGCGTAGTCGAGGAAGGTGGTCAGCTGGGTGCGCTCGTCCCAGGAGGGAGGCGTGTCGGTTCTCGTCATCGCCGAGGACACTCCTTCATCGCGTACCCACCGTCAACCGAATTGCCGGCAGAACTCCGCTTCGAGCACCGCGTCCATGTCCCCCGCCCAGTCACCGTTGAAATTGGCCGCGAGGGAATGACGGCCGTCGGCCGTCGTCACCGCCGAGGACACGGAGCCGTGGATGCCTCCGTCATGGCCCCAGATGTGAACGCCGCAGGTCAGCGTGCGGTCCATGAGGCCGAGGCCGTAGCCGGTGTTCGGCGCACCGTCGACCTTCACGGTGGTCTTCATCTCCTTCAGCTGCGCGGCCGGCAGCAGTTTTCCGCGCAGCAGGGCGCTGTAGAAGCGGTCGAGGTCCGCGGAATCCGAGATCATCTCGCCGGCGGCGGAGGCGAGGGAGGGGTTGAGGGTCGTGACGTCGTACGTGCGCCCCGTCGCCGACTCGGTGAGCTTGGAGTAGGCGCGGCTGCTGGGGCGCGGGACGGTGACCTTCGCCCCGGGAACGGAGGTCGCCGTCAGGTGCAGGGGGTCGATGATCCGGTGCCGGATCTCGGTGGCGTACGAGTGGCCCGTCACCTTCTCGATCACCATGCCGGCCAGGACGTAGTTGGTGTTGGAGTAGCTCCAGGACGTGCCCGGCGCGAAGTCCGGCTCGTGCTTCAGGGCGATCGCCACCAGGTCGCCCGGGGTGAGCGTGTCGTAGCGGTGCTGGAAGAACCCGTCCTTGAGGAAGTACCTGCGGGCGAAGCCCTCGTCGGCGGTGTAGCTGTAGACGCCGCTGGTGTGGTCGAGGAGCCGGCGGACGGTGATGCGGCGCCCGTCGTGGCCGTGGCCGCGCACGACCCCGGGCAGCCACGTGTCGACCGTGTCGTCCAGGGAGAGCCGGCCCTCCGCCTCCAGCTGGAGCAGGACGGTCGCGACGAAGGTCTTGGTGATGCTGCCGACGCGGTAGCGGTCGGCGGCCGAGCGGGGTGCACCGGTGCGGAGGTCGCCGGTGCCCGCCGTCGTGGACCAGGTGCCCTGGGCGTCCTTTGCGGTGGCGGTCACCCCGGGCACGCCGGCCCGGACCGCCGCCTCGACGGCCTCGCGGGTGGCGCCGTGGCCGTGGCCGGCGCCGGCGCCGGGTCCGGTCGCCGCGACGGCCGGGCCGGCGAGGGCCGCCGAGAGGAGCAGGGCGGTGGTGCCCACCAGAGTCGTGCGTACGCGCATGCCTTCCCCAACCTGTGGTGTGCGGTGCGGTCGGGGTAGGGGACCCGAGGGCGTTGCGCGACGGTTGCCTGAGTGTGGGCCGGTTGAGTGAATTTCAGCCCTTCCTTCGTACCAGCTCCGTGTTCCGGTCGGCCGCCGTGCCCGCGCGGCCAGGCCGGTCTCGGAGAGGTCGGCGAAGTCGGTGCGGGGCGGCGGACTCGACGAGGGTGTGCGCGCTCCACGAACGCATCGAGGGTTCTGCGGCGGCGTCTGCTCGGGCAGGGGACGGTCCTGGAGTCACAGATGTCCCGGCGCCGGCCGTTCCCGCCACAGCCGCAGCCCCACGTCGACCAGCCGCACCCGGGTGAGCCCGGCCACGGCGTCCAGGTCGTGCCAGGCGGCGAAGTCGGTGGAACCGCCGACCTCGTAGCGGAGCTCGCCGCCGGTGACCTCGCCCTCGTAGAGGATGCGGACGCCGTGGTGGTCGGTGCGGCGGCGTGGGCGCCCGCCGAGGAAGACACGGCGGGAGGAGTCGATGCCGAGGAGACCGGTCACCTCGATGCGGTAGCCGGTCTCCTCGGCGAGTTCACGGCGGACGGTGTCGTACGGGTCCTCGCCGTGCTCCATGCCGCCGCCGGGCAGTACCCACTCGGGCGTGCCGTCGGGTCCCGGTGAGCGGGCGAGCAGGATCTGTCCGTCACGGACGCACACGGCGTAGGCCGCCACCCTCAACTTCCGTCGCATCCACTGACGTTAACGCTCGGGTTGGCCGGTGAGTACTCCGGTGCGGACCAGCGCAGCGGCAGGGCCGCCGGTGTCTGCACGGCCTCCGCGACGACGAAGCGGACGGTCCGCTCGCCGTCGGCGGTGAACTCGGTGTGCGCCTCGCCGGTGAGTTGGAGGGTGGTGCCGGTCGCCCAGTCCAGGAAGAGCAGTCCGGCGCGCGGGTCGGCGCGCAGGTTGCCCAAGGTGAGGAACATGGCGTTGCCGGGGTAGTCCGGCCAGCTCAGTTCGTGCGGTGAGACGACCCGGACGAAGCCGGGGTCGCCACCCCGGTGGCTGACATCGGCGCCCCGGGCGTGCACGGTGGCCAGGAAGAAGGTGTCGGCCGCCGCGACGAACCGGGCCTGCCCGGCGTCCAGTCGGGCGCCCGAGGAGGGCGTGCCCGGTCGGCGGCCCGGCACCCTCTCGTACGCCTCCCGGCGCTGGATGTGCTTCGGGCAGTTGGAGAACACCTGGTCGGCCTCGACTGCGAAGCCCTTTGCCGTGGGCCGCAGCCGGCCGTTGAGACGCATCCGGCGGCGGGTGCGCGGGTCGAGGGCGATGGTGCCGACGGGGGTGCCCGGTGCGGTCAGGGCCGCCGCGAGCGGGTCGGTCGGGGGTGGCCCTCCCGCGACGGACACCTGCCGTGGTCCGGTGGCCCGGACGAAACCGGGGGTGCCCGCGATCGGCGAGGCCCACACCCGGCCGGTGCGGGGGTCGGCCGCGCCCACGACCAGCAGCGGTTGCAGCTCCAGGAAGGCCGCCGCGACCGGCTTGATGTCCTGGCCGAGGGAGCGGCCGACGTGGTCGGCGCGGTCCCGGACGCCGACCAGGTCCTGCACGGCACGCGAGCCGGCGTGATACACGCTCACGGCTAGAAGAAACCGCAGGTCGGGGCGGCGGCGTGGGGTGCGGGGGCGCCCTGGACGCCCTCGGGCACGGAGATCTCCAGGCGGGTGCCGTCCGGGTCGTGGAAGAAGATCCCGCCCGAGGCCGAGCCCTCCCGGTGGGCCACGATCCCTTCGTGGGCGAACTGCACACCGGCGGCCCTGAGCGCCGACTCGTACTCCCGGACCCGGTCCACCGACTCCGCCGTGAAGGCCAGGTGGTGCAGTCCGGCCCGGCCGCCCTCGTACGGGCCCCCCGCCTGCTGCCACAGGGTGAGGACCGGCCGGTCGCCTCCGTCCCCGAGGAAGGCGTACCTGCGGTCGTCCTCCTTGCCCTCGGCCAGCAGCGCGAAGCCCAGGACGTCCCGGTAGAAGGCGAGCGAGCGGTCGAGGTCGGTGACGTTGAGGCCGGTGTGGCCGGTGCGCAAGGTCATGGTTCTCCCCTTCGAGGTATCTAACCGTCGTAAATGACGTTAGAAGGTTAGACTGGAGACGTCAACCGGTCACGTACTCTTGACCGGTTAGCCGAGAAGGAGTGCCCGATGTCCGCCGTCCGCGATCCCCGCCCGCTCACCGGTGAGCCCCTCGCACTCGACCTGCTCAACACCCGGTGGAACCTGGAGGGCGTCACCCAGGACCTGCTCGCCGACACGGAGGGGCTTGCGGTGTGGCTCGCGAGCAACGGGCTGGCGGGGGCGTACCCGGCCGACGCGGACGTGCTGCGCCATCTGCGGGAGGCCCGGGAGGCGGTCAAGGCGGCCGTGGACGGGTCGCCGGAACAGGCGGCGCCGCTCGTGGACGCCGTACTGGAGCACGGGCGCATCCGGGCCCGGCTGACCGCCGAGGGCCCCGCCGAGGAGCCCGAGTTCGCCGACCCGTCGTGGGGGCCGGCCTGGCTCGCCGCCCGTGACTACCTGGACCTGCTCGGCCGGGCGCCGGAGCGGATCCGCACCTGCTCCGGCGGCAGCTGCATCCTGTACTTCTTCGACACGTCCCGCAACGGCACCCGCCGCTGGTGCTCGATGGCCGCGTGCGGCAACCGCGCGAAGGCGTCCCGCCATTACGCGCGTTCGAAGGACAACTGAGCAAATACCGGTCTATCAGCGTCCGATCCGCTCACATCCCATCGCGGGTTTTCCCCATACCTCCATATCGATTCGGTCAACGGTCCCCAAAATCCGGTCACTTCCGTAAAGCTGAGCGCTCTCGTCCGCTCGTTCCTTTACCTGAGGGATGCCGATGACCCACACGCCCGAGCGTGATCCCATACCCGGTCCGAGACGCCTGGCCCGCATAGCCGTGGCCGTCGGCGTGGTGGCCGCCCTCTCCGCGGCGGGGCCGATACCCCTGGCGTTCGCCGCGCACGCGCCGTCCGCCCCGGCCGCCGACCCCGGCGTCAAGTCCGCCCACGACAAGCTGGGTTCGGACGACGCCGACGCGCTCGCCGACGCCAAGGCCGACGGCGCGAAGAACATCACCATGATGATCGCGACGGCCCCGGGACAGACCGAGCAGGTCGCCCAGAAGCTGGACGCGGTCAAGGGCGGCTCGGTGGGCCGCAGCTACGACGAGGTCGGCTACGTCCGCGCCACCGTCCCCACCGGCAAGGCGGACGCCGCCATCGAGGCCGCCGCGGGGCTCTCCTCGGTGCACGCCATCGACCTCAGGCGGGAGATCCCGCTCGACGACCCGGCGCCGGACGCGGACACCGCCGCCGGCTCCCGCACCGCGACGGGCGGGTACTCCGGTCCGAACAGGAACACTCCGGCCAAGAACCCGTACAACCCCTCCTTCGAGACCGGTGCCGTCGACTTCGTCGAGGACCACCCGAAGGCGGACGGCCGCGGCATCACCATCGGCATCCTCGACTCCGGCGTCGACCTCGGCCACCCCGCGCTGCAGAAGACCACCACCGGCGAGCGGAAGATCGTCGACTGGGTCACCGCGACGGACCCGATCCTGGACGGCGACGGCACCTGGCGCCGGATGACCAACCCGGTCAGCGGCCCGTCGTTCAGCTACGGCGGCGCCACCTGGAAGGCCCCGGCCGGCGATTACCAGGTGAACCTGTTCCGCGAGTCCGCGACCGCCGGCGGCGACGCCAAGGGCGACGCCAACCGCGACGGCGACACCACCGACGCCTGGGGCGTCCTCTACGACCCGGCCGCCGGCACCGTCCGCGTCGACCTGGACAACGACTTCGACTTCACCGACGACACGCCGCTGAAGCCGTACAAGGACGGCCACCAGGTCGGCTGGTTCGGCACCGACGACCCGAAGACCGACGTCGCCGAGCGGCAGCCGTTCGTCGTCCAGATCCGCAAGGACGTCCCGACCGACCCGTACGGCGGCGACTGGGTCGGCAAGAAGGCCGACTTCGTCAACATCGGCGTCATCGAGTCCGAGCACGGCACCCACGTCGCCGGCATCACCGCCGCCAACGGACTGTTCGGCGGGAAGATGAACGGCGCGGCCCCGGGCGCGAAGCTCGTCTCCTCACGGGCCTGCACCTGGACCGGCGGCTGCACCAACGTCGCCCTCACCGAGGGCATGATCGACCTCGTCACCAACCGCGGCGTCGACATCGTCAACATGTCGATCGGCGGCCTGCCGGCGCTCAACGACGGCAACAACGCGCGTGCCGAGCTGTACACCCGGCTCATCGACACCTACGGCGTCCAGCTGGTGATCTCCGCGGGCAACTCCGGCCCCGGCGCCAACACCATCGGCGACCCCGGACTCGCCGACAAGGTGATCTCGGTCGGCGCGACCGTCTCCAAGGAGACCTGGGCCGCCGACTACGGCTCGGCCGTGGAGCAGAAGTACGCGATGATGCCCTTCTCCTCGCGCGGCCCGCGTGAGGACGGCGGCTTCACCCCGACCCTGAGCGCGCCCGGCGCCGCGATCAACACCACCCAGACCTGGCTGCCCGGCTCCCCGGTCACCGAGGCGGGCTACTCGCTGCCGGCCGGCTACTCGATGCTCCAGGGCACCTCGATGGCCTCCCCGCAGGCCGCCGGTGCCTCCGCGCTGCTGCTGTCCGCCGCCGAGCAGAAGGACATCGACCTCACGCCCGCCAAGCTGCGCACGGCGCTGACCTCGACCGCCGACCACATCAAGGGCGTGCAGGCGTACGAGGAGGGCGCGGGCCTGATCGACATCGTGGACGCGTGGGACGCCATCCGTGACGGCGCCTCCGCCCACGAGTACACCGTCAAGGCCCCGGTCGACACCGCGATCGACTACGCCCTGAAGACCCCGGGCTTCGGCACCGGCCTGTACGACCGCGAGGGCGGCCTGAAGGCGGGTCAGAAGAAGACGTACGAGGTGACCGTCACCCGTACCTCCGGACCGGACAAGGACGTCCGGCACGAACTGCACTTCGCGAACAACGCCGGCCGCACCTTCCGGATCGTCGGCGACGACGACGTGCGGCTGCCGCTGAACCGGCCGGTGACGGTGAAGGTGCAGGCGGCGCCGGAGTCGGCGGGCATCAAGAGCGCGATCCTGGAGGTCGACGACCCGAGGACGGAGGGGGTCGACAAGCAGATCCTCACCACCGTCGTGGTCTCCGCCCCCGTCCGCTTCACCTACTCGGCGTCGGGTTCGGTGCAGCGCAACAGCACGCGGTCGTACTTCCTGACCGTGCCCGAGGGCGCCAGGTCGCTGGAGGTCGCGATCGGCGGGCTGAAGGACAAGAGCCAGACCCGGTTCATCGCCATCCACCCGTACGGCACTCCGGTCGACAACACCAGCACCCCGTACTGCTACAACAACTACCTCGACGGCAACGGCTGCAAGCCGGACGTCCGCTCGTACGCCGACCCGCAGGCCGGCGTCTGGGAGGTCGAGGTCGAGTCCCGTCGTACGTCGCCGCTGCTCGACAACCCGTACAAGCTGGACGTCACCGTACTCGGCGCCACCTTCGACCCCGAGACTGTGACCGTCCCCGAGGCCGAGGTCGGCACCCCGGCCACCGCCTCCTGGAAGGTGACCAACACGTTCGCCGCCCTCGACGGCAAGCTGGTCGGCGGCCCGCTCGGCTCCTCCAAGACGGCCCGCCCGTCGATCGAGGAGGGCGAGACGCAGACCACCACGGTGCAGGTCCCGGCCGGCGCCAAGTCCCTGGACGTGGCGATCGGCGGCGTCTCCGACGCGGCGGCCGACCTCGACCTGACGGTGTACGACGCGAGCGGCGCGCAGGTCGCGCAGTCCGCGGACGGCGACTCCGAGGAGGCGGTCTCCGTGCCGTCCCCGGCCGCCGGCACCTACACCATCGAGGTCGTGGGCTACTCGGTGCCGTCCGGCTCGACCGACTACGACTACCGGGACGTGTTCTTCTCCTCCACGCTCGGCACCGTCACCGTCGACGGCTCGGCCCCGGTCAAGCTCGGCACGGGCGACTCGGCCACGGTGACCGGCCAGGTCACGGCCGCCGCCGAGGCTCCCGCCGGCCGCGAGTTCTTCGGGCAGGTCCAGCTGGTGAACGCGCGCGGCACGGTCGCGGGCACCGGCAGCGTGAAGATCGAGAAGGTCACGCCGTAACGGAGTGATCCGATCGGGAGGGGCGGGCGTCCTGGTGGACGCCCGCCCCTTTCTTGTGCGCTCTTGGCTCCTTGCTTCTTGGCTCCTTGCTTCTCGCTCGGCTCAGGACGCCTCGCCGGAGGGACACGTCGTGTGCCGGGACTCGGGCAGAGCCTCGGTGATCCAGGCACGCTCGGCGGCCACGCGGGCGTCGCCGACGGCCCACAGGCTCGCCGTCCGCTGCCCCTGACCGACCTGGACGAGCACGTGCTGTCCGGTGCGCGGGGCCGGCTTCGCGTCGCCGTCGAGCAGGAAGCCCACCTCGGCCGGTCCCTGCGCGGGCTCGTAGGAGCGGATCACGGTCAGCGTGACCCGGCTCCAGGGGGAGCCTTGCTGCCGTGCCACCTTCGCCACGGTGCCCTCGACGACCAGCCGGGAGCAGGCCAGTTCGCGGACGCGGTCCGACGGCCGCCCGCCGTCGCCGGACGCCTCGGCGGAGCCGTCGGCGGCACTCTTCGCGCCCTTGTCGTCGGCGCCGCTCATCATCCCGTCGCCCCCGGAGTGCGTCAGGAGCCAGCCGAACCCGGCGACCAGGGAGAAGGCCGCGGCTCCGGCGAGCGAGCCGAGCGCGATGCGCAGCGCCCGGCGGGGTCCTGACGGGCGGCCGGGGCGCCGCGGCCGGGACGGGTCGGCGGGACGCGTGACGCTGCGGGGGCGGCCGGCCGCGGGGCGCTTCGCGGGAGGCGGCGGGACCGCGGGTTCCTGGTGCGCCGGTGCGTCCGGGGCGGGCCGGCCCGGCGGCGGGACCGCGGGTTCCTGGTGCGCCGGTGCGTCCGGGGCGGGCCGGCCCGCTGCCGCCGGGCGTGCGGCCTTCCCGGCCGGTGCCTGCCGCTCCTGCGGCAGCGCCTGCCCCTCCCCGGTCAGCGCCTCCGCCAGCCAGGTGAGCTGCTCCTTCAGCACCGCCACGTCGGCCGCGGCCGCCCGGTGCGCGGCGAGGAACGCCGGGTCCTGGCGGGCGTCCCGCGGCAGGGGTTCCCCGGTGATCGCGGCCATCAGCGCGTCCATGCCGTCGCCGGCCGCCCCGTCCGCGCTCTCGTGTTCGGCGGTCACGTCACACCACCTCGTCCTCGTGCAGCCGCTCGCGCAGCGCGCGGACCGCCGTGTGCAGCCTGCTCTTGACCGTGCCCTCGGGTATGCCCAGTTCCGTGGCGATGCCCCGGACCGGCAGGTCGGCGAAGAACCGCAGGACGAGCACCTGCCGCTGGGCGGCGGGCAGTTCGTCCAGGCCCCGGGCGACGGCGAGGGAGAGCAGACTGGTCTCCTCACCGGAGGGGTGCACGGGCTCGTGCAGCGCGGCCAGCCGCTCCCCCAGCCGTTCCTGGCGCCGCTTGGCCCGGTGCCAGTCCATGGCGAGGTTGGAGGCGACCACCGCCGCCCACGCGGACACGTCACGCGGCGCCTCGCGCCCGCTCGCCGCCCGCTCCAGCAATCGCAGCCGTACCTGCTGAACGCCGTCCATCAGGTCCGTCTGCGGCACCCCGCCGAGCGCGAGCACCGCCCGCACCCGGCGCTCCTGGGCCGCGTCCAGCGGATCGTCGACACCCTGGTCTCCCCCCTGGCCGCGGCGGGCTTTTCCGCGCAGCACAGCCACCCCTCTCCTCGCCGCGTTTCCCCTAGGACGCGGGGGGAGACGGAAACGTTCGACCCGGTTTCCGGAATCTCTTCGTCGATCAAGCACGCGGGCGCGTGGACGCTGCGGCTGCTGCCCGAGGAGGAGGCGCCGCTGATCGGCGGTCATCGCAGACGTCGGCGACCGCCGCCGCCGCGCCCTCGGTCCCGTCCGGGTCGATCCGGGCGGTTCCTGCTTCGTGATGGTCAGCGCCCCCCAGAACACGAGCCGGCGGCCGGAACCGGCACCGTTCGGCGAGGCCCCCGTGCCGGGCAGGCGCACCCAGGGCACCGGGTACGGAGTCGTACGTCACACCGGGCCCGAGACCGAGGTGTCGTTCGTCTCCACGGCCCTCATCCAGCACCTGTTCCAGCTGGACGAAAACCTGTTCCCCCGGCACAAAGTCACCGCAAGTTCCGGCCCGTACCGCGTCTCGCAAGGAATCCTGCACGTCCGCGCGATCGGCGAGTGGACGATCGAGATGATCGACTGACCCGAGTGCCCGTCCATCCCTTGGGCAAACGATTGGACACACCGGCCGGGGTCCCCCGCATGATGGAAGGGGCCCCGGTCGCCCTGGGCACGCACACGCACGTCACGCAGAGGAGTCGCCGTGAAGGTAGGAATCGTCGGAGCCACCGGCCAGGTCGGCACGGTCATGCGCAGGATCCTCGCCGAGCGGAACTTCCCCCTCGACCAGCTGCGCCTGTTCGCCTCGGCCCGCTCGGCGGGGACGATCCTGGACGGCGTGACGGTGGAGGACGCGGCGACCGCCGACTACACCGGCCTCGACATCGTGCTCTTCTCCGCGGGCGGCGCGACCTCCAAGGCGCTGGCCGAGAAGGTCGCCTCCCAGGGCGCCGTCGTGATCGACAACTCCTCCGCCTGGCGCAAGGACCCCGAGGTCCCGCTGGTCGTCTCCGAGGTGAACCCGCACGCGATCGCCGACCGCCCCAAGGGCATCATCGCCAACCCGAACTGCACCACGATGGCCGCGATGCCGGTGCTGAAGGTGCTGCACGAGGAGGCCGGCCTCGAGGCGCTGATCGTCGCCACCTACCAGGCGGTGTCCGGCTCCGGTCTCGCGGGCGTGGCCGAGCTGCACGGCCAGGTGCAGAAGGTGGCCGCCGAGGCCGACAAGCTCACCCACGACGGGCGGGCGGTCGACTTCCCGGAGCCGCAGGTCTACAAGCGCACCATCGCCTTCAACGTGGTCCCCCTCGCCGGCAACATCGTCGACGACGGTCTGAACGAGACCGACGAGGAGCAGAAGCTGCGCAACGAGTCCCGCAAGATCCTGGAGATCCCCGAGCTGAAGGTCTCCGGCACCTGCGTGCGCGTCCCCGTCTTCTCGGGCCACTCCCTCCAGGTCAACGCCCGTTTCGCCCGTCCGGTCAGCCCCGAGCGCGCCACCGAGCTGCTCGCGAAGGCCCCGGGTGTCGCCCTCTCCGAGATCCCGACCCCGCTGCAGGCGGCCGGCCAGGACCCGTCGTACGTCGGCCGCATCCGCCGCGACGAGACGGTGGACCACGGCCTGTCCTTGTTCATCTCCAACGACAACCTCCGCAAGGGCGCCGCGCTGAACGCGGTGCAGATCGCGGAGCTGGTGGCGGCGGAACTGTCCGCCAAGTAGCGCAGGGGTACGCAAGGGGCGGCCGCGATCACGTGGCCGCCCCTTCGGTGTCACTGCCGGCCGGGGAGAAGCCTCAGCCCCGCCGCACCTCGTACAGGAAGCACCCGTACTCCACCGCCCGCACGTGCAGCAGCGCCACCTCCGGGTCGGCGAAGGCCTCGGCGAAGGCCGGCTCGAAGCCGGAGGGGTCCTCGACCAGGCGGCCGCCCAGGATGCGGCCGTCGGCCGAGTAGCGGCGCACCGTGCGGTGACTGCGGGTGAAGGGCAGGGCGTCGCCGGCCGGGCCGGGGCACTCCTCGGCGTGGACGAAGACCGGGCCCTGCTCGTCGTAGGCACCGGGATCGGCGCCCGTCCCGGCCGCCCAGCGGCGCAACGGCGCGTAGCTGACCAGGGCGATCAGCTCTCCCGGCACGCTGTGGCGCAGACAGCAGCGCAGCGGTGCCCCGCCCTCCTCGTCGGTGAAGGGCAGCGGGGGACGGCCGGCGTCGTCGGCGGTGCGCAGCTCCTCGAGGACCCCGGCCGTGATGGGGCGTGCGGTGTAGGTCGTCATGTCGCCAGCGTCCCGTCCCGGCGCCGGGCTCACCGGCGGGAACCGGACATCGCGTTCCCCGTCGATCCCATGGAAGGATGACGCAACCGACACATAACGAGGAGATGACCGCGTGCCTGGCACAAACCTGACTCGCGAAGAGGCGCAGCAGCGGGCCGAGCTGCTCACCGTTGACTCGTACGAGATCGATCTCGACCTCTCCGGCGCGCAGGAGGGCGGTACCTACCGGTCCGTGACCACGGTGCGCTTCGACGTCGCCCGCGGCGGTGCGGAGTCGTTCATCGACCTGGTGGCCCCGACCGTCCACGAGGTGGCCCTCAACGGCGACCAGTTGGACCCCGGCGAGGTCTTCAAGGACTCCCGGATCGCCCTGCCGGGGCTGCTCGAGGGGCGCAACATCCTGCGGGTCGTCGCCGACTGCGCCTACACCAACACCGGCGAGGGCCTGCACCGCTTCGTCGACCCGGTCGACGAGCAGGCCTACCTCTACACCCAGTTCGAGGTCCCGGACGCCCGCCGCGTCTTCGCCTCCTTCGAGCAGCCCGACCTGAAGGCCACCTTCCAGTTCACCGTGAAGGCGCCCGAGGGCTGGACCGTCATTTCCAACTCGCCGACGCCGGAGCCGAAGGACAACGTCTGGAGCTTCGAGCCGACGCCGCGCATCTCGACGTACATCACGGCGCTCATCGTCGGCCCGTACCACTCGGTGCACAGCGTGTACGAGAAGGACGGGCAGTCCGTGCCGCTCGGCATCTACTGCCGGCCCTCGCTCGCCGAGTTCCTGGACTCGGACGCGATCTTCGAGGTGACCCGGCAGGGCTTCGACTGGTTCCAGGAGAAGTTCGACTACGCGTACCCCTTCAAGAAGTACGACCAGCTCTTCGTGCCCGAGTTCAACGCGGGCGCCATGGAGAACGCGGGCGCGGTCACCATCCGTGACCAGTACGTCTTCCGGTCCAAGGTGACCGACGCGGCGTACGAGGTGCGCGCGGAGACGATCCTGCACGAGCTGGCCCACATGTGGTTCGGCGACCTGGTCACCATGGAGTGGTGGAACGACCTGTGGCTGAACGAGTCGTTCGCCACCTACACCTCCATCGCCTGCCAGGCCGCCGCGCCCGGCTCGAAGTGGCCGCACTCGTGGACCACGTTCGCCAACTCGATGAAGACCTGGGCGTACCGGCAGGACCAGTTGCCGTCCACGCACCCGATCATGGCGGACATCCGCGACCTGGACGACGTGCTCGTCAACTTCGACGGCATCACCTACGCCAAGGGCGCGAGCGTGCTCAAGCAGCTCGTCGCCTACGTCGGCGAGGACGAGTTCTTCAAGGGCGTGCAGGCCTACTTCAAGGCGCACGCGTTCGGCAACACGCGCCTGTCGGACCTGCTGGGCGCCCTGGAGGAGACCTCCGGCCGTGACCTGAAGACCTGGTCGAAGAAGTGGCTGGAGACCGCCGGCATCAACATCCTGCGGCCCGAGATCGCCACCGGCCCCGACGGGGTCGTCACCTCCTTCGCCGTCCGCCAGGAGGCCCCGGCGCTGCCCGCCGGCGCCAAGGGCGAGCCGACGCTGCGCCCGCACCGCATCGCGATCGGCCTGTACGACCTCGACGCCGGCTCCGGCAAGCTGGTGCGCACCGAGCGGATCGAACTGGACGTCGACGGCGAGCTGACCGCCGTACCGCAGCTGACCGGCAAGCCCCGCCCGGCGGTCGTGCTGCTCAACGACGACGACCTGTCCTACGCGAAGGTCCGCCTGGACGAGGAGTCGCTGCGGACCGTCACCGAGCACCTCGGTGACTTCGAGGCGTCCCTGCCGCGCGCCCTGTGCTGGGCGTCGGCGTGGGACATGACGCGGGACGCCGAGCTGGCCACCCGCGACTACCTCTCCCTCGTGCTGTCCGGTATCGGCAAGGAGTCCGACATCGGCGTCGTGCAGTCCCTGCACCGCCAGGTCAAGCTGGCGATCGACCTGTACGCCGACCCGGCGGCTCGCGAGTCCCTGCTGACCCGCTGGACCGACGCCACGCTGGCCCATCTGCGTGCGGCCGAGCCGGGCAGCGACCACCAGCTGGCCTGGGCGCGGGCGTTCGCGGCGACCGCGCGCACCCCCGAGCAGCTGGACCTGCTGGAGGCTCTGCTGGACGGCACGCAGACCGTCGAGGGCCTGGCCGTGGACACCGAGCTGCGCTGGGCGTTCGTGCAGCGGCTCGCGGCGGTCGGCCGGTTCGACGAGGCGGAGATCGCGGGCGAGTACGAGCGGGACAGGACGGCGGCCGGTGAGCGGCACGCGGCCACCGCCCGCGCGGCCCGTCCCACGGAGGAGGCCAAGGCGGAGGCGTGGGCGTCGGTCGTGGAGTCCGACAAGCTGCCCAACGCCGTGCAGGAGGCCGTGATCGGCGGCTTCGTGCAGACCGACCAGCGTGAGCTGCTGGCGCCGTACACGGACCGGTACTTCGAGGTCCTCAAGGGCGTCTGGGACTCCCGTTCGCACGAGATCGCCCAGCAGATCGCGATCGGCCTGTACCCGGCGGTCCAGGTCTCCGAGGAGACCCTGGCCAAGACGGACACCTGGCTGTCCTCGGCCGAGCCGAACGCGGCCCTGCGCCGCCTCGTCTCGGAGTCCCGCGCGGGCGTGGAGCGCGCCCTGAGGGCCCAGGCGGCGGACGCGGCGGCCGCCGAGTAGGGCGCCGGCAGGGCGCCCGGTGCCGCACCGGGCGCCCTTTCGCGGGCGCGCGCGGTGCTGCCCGCGCGCGCCCGCGCGTGGCGGACGCGTTCCGTAGGGCCTGTGCGGGACGGCGGCCACGGGGTTCCCTTCGCTGGGGGTGGGGCCGGTGCGCCCCTACCGTCGCAGCGCCGGACCTGTCAGGTCCATCGAATCTCGTCGACCGCTCTTTCGAGTGGAACTGAACGATCGCCGCCCGCCGCCGAGCTGCGCCGCAAGCGTCGCCCCGAACGCGAGCGCCATGCCCGCCACCTGCACCGGGTTGAGCGCCTGGCCGAGGGCCGCCCAGCCGACGACGGCCGCGGTCAGCGGGGAGAGCGGACCGAGGAAGCCGACCTGGACGGCGGTGAGCCGGCCGATGCCGCGGAACCACAGCCAGTAGCCGACGGCCGTGTTGGCGAGGGCGAGGTAGAGGTAGCCGCCGACGGCAGGACCGTCGAGCGCGGGCGGCGCGCCTTCGGCCAGGAAGGCGAGGGGGGCGATGAGCAGCCCGCCCGCGGTGAGCTGCCAGCCGGTGAGGGCCAGCGGACCGACCCCGCCGGGACGGCCCCACCGTTTGGTCAGCACCGTCCCGGCGGCCATGGAGGCGGTGGAGGCGACGGCCGCGAGCACCCCGACCGTGTCCAGGGCACCGGCCCCCTTCAGCACGACGAGACTGACGCCGAACGCGGCGACGAGCCCGGTGGCGAGCGTGCGCGCGGCCGGCCGCTGCCCGAGCAGCAGCGCGGACAGACCGACGACGAACAGTGGCTGGACCGAGCCGACGACCGCGGCCATCCCGCCGGGCAGCCGGTACGCCGACACGAACAGCAGCGGGAAGAACGCGCCGATGTTCAGCGCGCCCAGCACCGCCGCCTTGGCCCACCAGAGGCCGCGCGGCAGCACCCGCGTGACGGCGAGCAGCAGCAGACCGGCCGGCAGGGCTCGCGCCAAGGCGGTGAACAGGGGGCGGTCCGGCGGCAGGAACTCGGTGGTGACGGCGTAGGTGGTGCCCCAGGAGACCGGGGCGAGGGCGGTGAGGGCCGCCAGTGCGGCGGGGCGGGTGGCGCGGCCGGCGGCCATGGGAAGCACCCTTCGGGATCCGAGGCAGGCATGAAGTCGGCGGGGAGGTCGGTCCAAGGCCTCTCTCAAATAGCTTAGCCCTAAGCTACTTAGAGTCAAGTCACTTTCTTGCGTGCGACCGGAAGGGGACGCATACTCGGCACATGCAGCAGCGCAAGGACCCCGTCGACGCGATCATCGACCAGTGGGCACGGGTGCGGCCCGACCTCGACACCCGGGCGATGGAGGTCTTCGGCCGTGTCTTCCGGCTCGCGCGCGCCATGGGCGACCGGATGGAGAAGGCGTACGAGCCCTACGGCATCTCCCGCGGCGAGTTCGACGTGCTGGCCGCCCTGCGCCGGGCCGGCGAACCGCACACCCTCTCGCCCCGCCAGCTGTCGGCCACCCTCATGCTCACCACCGGCGGGATGACCGGCCGCCTCGACAAGCTGGAGCGGGCCGGACTGCTGCGCCGCTCCCCCGATCCGCACGACCGGCGCGCCCTGCAGGTGACGCTCACCGAGGAGGGCCTGCGGGTGATCGACGAGGCGGTCGGTGCCGGACTGGCCGAACAGCGCGACGCCCTGGACACCCTGAACGCCGAACAGGCCGGCCAACTGGCCGACCTGTTGCGGGAGTTGCTGGGCTCGACCGCGAAGTAGCCGAGCCGGGCGCGGAAGCCCGGGCGTCAGGCGGCCGACTCGCGGAACCGGTTCTCGGGGCCGAGGTGGCGGGCCACGGCCGTCTCGATCTCGGCCGGGGTGGCAGTGTCGGCGACCCAGGCCGCGTATCCGCCGGGGCGCACCGGCACGGTCGCACGGCGGTCGCTCGCCCAGCGCGTCACGGCCGCACCACGCCCCTGATCGGCGCGGCCGGGAAAAACGCCGAGGGCGCCGACCTCACCCGGGTACGCGTGCGCGCGTACCGACGGGAGGACAGGCGCCCCCGGCGACAGGACCTGCGGTCAGGCCTTGGCCTCGGACTTGACGGTGATGTTGGACGAGGTGCGGTCCTTCTTGGCGTGGGACCTGTCCAGCACCATGACCAGGCCGGCGATGACCGCGAACAGCGCCACCGGGAGGAGCACGTAGAGGCCCAGCGTCTGGATGACGCTCAGGCCGGGGCCGGGGTCGTCGCCGTCGTCGCGGGTCAGCGCGAGCGCGGGGGACGACATGAGCAGCATCATCAGCGTCGTACCGGCGGCCAGGGCGCCGGCGCGCAGGGCGTTCTTCTTGTCCACGGAAATCAAGTTAGCGAACCGTCGTCGGGGCCGCGCGCCCGGGGTGCCTTACCGGTACCGGGCGCTGCCGCCGCGGTACCTGGTGCTCCCGCCGCCACGCCGGGCGCTGCCGCCGCCGTACCGGGCCGCCGCCGTACCGGGGGCTCCCGCCCCCGGCCCCGGCTTGAACGGTTTGTCGAACCGCCTCCTCCTCAAGCGCCGGACGGGCTGGACGGTCGGAGTACCTCCAGCAGGGCCCGCAGCCGTGGTGAGGCCACCAGTTCCTCCAGCGGGACCGGGCGGCCCTCCCGGTCCGCGATCGGCAGCCGCCAGTTGGGGTACAGGTCCCAGGTCCCCGGCAGGTTCTGCGGGCGGCGGTCGCCCACGCCGTCGGGCAGCCAGACGCCGACCAGGCGGGCCGGGGTGCCCAGCAGGAAGCGGTGGACGGCGCGGATCTCCTCCTCCTCGTCGGAGCCGGGCGGTCCGGCCGCCGGGCTGTCCAGCAGGCCGAGGCTGCCCAGCAGGGCGAGCCATTCCGCCGTGTCGGCGGCCGCCTCGGCGCGTTCCTCGGCCGCCGAACGGGTGAGCAGGCCGAGACGGTCGCGCAGGTCGACGTGGTCGCCGGTGAGCCGGGCGGCGGTGGGCGGCAGGTCGTGGGTGGTGGCGGTGGCCAGACAGTCGGCGCGCCACCGCTCGGGCGGCAGCGGGTGGCCGTCGCCCTCCCAGTCGCGCTCGAACCACAGCACGGAGGTGCCGAGCACCCCGCGCCGCTGCAGCGTCTCGCGCACGCCGGGCTCGACGGTGCCGAGGTCCTCGCCGATGACGACCGCTCCGGCGCGGGTGGCCTCCAGGGCGAGGAGGGCGAGCATGGCGTCGGCGTCGTAGCGGACGTAGGTGCCCTCGGTGGGCGGGCTGCCCTGGGGCACCCACCAGAGCCGGAAGAGGCCCATGACGTGGTCGATGCGCAGGGCGCCGGCGTAGCGGAACAGGGCGCGCAGGAGGTCCCGGTAGGGGGCGTGGCCGCAGGCGGCGAGCCGGTCGGGGCGCCAGGGCGGCAGGCCCCAGTCCTGGCCACGGGCGTTGAAGGCGTCCGGTGGGGCGCCGACCGACGTGCCGGCGGCGAACACGTCCTGCTGCGCCCAGGCGTCGGCGCCCACGGGGTGCACGCCGACGGCGAGGTCGTGCACGATCCCGACGGGCATGCCGGCCTCGCGGGCGGCGCGCTGGGCGGCGCGGAGCTGGCCGTCGGTGAGCCAGGCGAGGCGGGTGTGGAAGGCGACGCGGTCGGCGAGTTCGGTGCGGGCGCGGGCGGTGGCGGCCGAGCGGGGGTCGCGCAGCCCGTCCGGCCAGCGGTGCCAGTCGGAGCCGTGGACCTCGGCGAGGGCGTACCAGGTGGCGTGGTCGTCGAGGGCCTGGCCGTGGGCGGCGCGGAAGTCGTCGTAGGCGGCCTGGCGGCCGGGTCCGAGGGGGACCTGCGCGACCAGTTCCAGCGCCTCGCGCTTCAGCTCCCACACCGCGTCCCGGTCGATGAGGGCGCCCTTGTCGAGGACGGTGGCCCGCAGCCGCTCGGCCCGTTCCAGCACGGTGTGCAGACGCTCGCGGTCCTCGACGTACCCGAACTCGGGGATCTCCTCGATCCGCAGGTGCACGGGGTCGGGGAAGCGGCGGGAACTGGGCCGGTACGGGGACGGGTCGGTGGGGGCACCGGGTACGGCCGCGTGCAACGGGTTGACCTGGACGAATCCGGCGCCGGCGGTGCGTCCGGCCCAGCCGGCCAGCTCGGCGAGGTCACCGAGGTCGCCCATGCCCCAGGAACGGCGCGAGAGCAGGGAGTACAGCTGGACGAGGAGGCCGTAGGAGCGTCCGGGCGGGGCGGGCAGCCGGTCGGGGGCGACGACGAGGTGGGCCTGGCCGGTCCGCCCGTCGGGCGCGTGCGCGGTCAGCCGGTGGACGCCGAGCGGGAGATCCGCGGTCCCGTCCCGCTCCTCCCCCTCCTCGGTCTCGACGCGCAGCCGGGTGCCGGCGGGCAGGGCGGTGAGCGCGGCGGGGGGCTCGGCGCCTGCCCACTGGACCACCGTCGGCGGCAGCAGGCGCTCGCGCAGTTCGCGTTCCCGCGCGGCGAGCGCGGCGCGTACGGCGTCCGGGGTGCCCGCGTCGACGCCGAGGGCGGCCAGGGCGGCGACCACGGCGGAGGCGGGGACCGCGACGGTACGGTCCGGCGCGGGGCTGTAGGAGGTGGCGACCCCGTGCAGCTCGGCGAGCCGGGACAACTCGCGGCCGGCCGTCCGGGGCGGCTCTTCACCGGCCGTCCGGGGCGGCTCCGCGTCGTCGTGCGCCGCGGCCATCTACACCCCCGGGGCGAAGAAGTCCGGGACCGGGTCGGACTCGCTGGTCAGCGGGGCGGCCTCGGCGAGCGGGGGTTCACTGGTCAGGGGCTCGGCATCGGGCAGCGGCGGCTCGCTGGTCAGCGGCGCCTGCGCGCACGCGCTCTCCGCGCTGAAGACGCACAGCCGCGCCTCGTCGGTCTCGGCGGACTGCTCCGCCACGGGTTTCCACTGGACGGGGAGAGAAAGGTGAGCCGGTGCGGCCACGAGGGCCTCCTTGTCGGTGTGTCGATCGGTGGGGCGATCGGTGGTCAGGGGGGCGGGCGAGGCGTAGGTCGATGCGTCGCTCGAGGCGTCGGTCGGTGCGGTGCCGGGCGGTGCGGCATCCGACGGGTTAGGGCAGGCCTACCCAGTGACGGCGTCGGCACTCTCGAGCGCTGCCGGAGTACCTGATGGAGTGGCCGTGATCCGCCGCCGTCCCGGTGATCGATAGACGGGTTGTGAGACTGTTCCGCCCCATGGGGGGCCAGCGGGAGAAGGACGACGGTGCCGGCGCGGACGGGGCGCTGTTGCGGGCCGTCGCCGCGGGGGACGCGGCCGCGATGGCCACCCTGTACGACCGGCACGCGGGATGGCTGCACGCGCGGCTGACGCGGCGCTGCGCCGACCCCGAGGTCGTGCGCGAGGTGGTGCAGGACACGTTCGTCACGGTGTGGCGGTCGGCGGCCGGGCACCGCGGGGAGGACGCCGGCGGCTGGCTGTGGACGATCGCGGCGCGCCGCCTGGTCGACGCGCGGCGGGCGCAGGAGCGGGTCGCGCGGTTCGCGGGCCCGCCGCTGGAGTCCGGCTCCCCCGCCCGGTACGAGCCCGCCGCGCCGTCCGCGGAGGACCGGGTGCTGACGGGACTGGAGTACGGCGATGTCGGCACCGCCCTCGACCGGATCTCCCCCGAGCTGCGCGAGGTGCTGCGCGCGACCGTCGTGGACGGGCTGAGCACCCGTGAGGCGGCCCGGCTGCTCGGCATACCCGAGGGCACGGTCAAGTCCCGGGCCCGGCGTGCCCGCGCCGAACTGCGGGTGGCGCTCGCCCCTTCGCACCCGTCCCCGCTGGGAGGCACGGCATGACCGACGGCAACGCGCGCATCTGGCACGTCTGCGCCGACCTCGCCGCCCGCTATGCCGAGGGCGTGCTGCCGGAGCCGGACGCGTGGTCCCTGGAGAAGCACGTGGAGGGCTGCGCGGGCTGCGCGTCCCGGGTGTCGGACGCGGTGCGCGGCACGGCGGCCGGGGCGGTGCTCGCCGAGGTGCGGGACGCGGTGCTGACCGCGGTGCCGGTGGCGGCCCCTGGACGACAGGTGCGCCCGGACACACCTCCCGCGCGGTTGACGCGCCCGCGCACGCCCCCCGTGACGTCCCGGCTCGCCCGCCTGCTGTGGGCCGCGGGGCCCGCCGTGCGCGGGGCGTGGCTGCCCGCCGTACTCGTCGTGGCCGCCGGCGCGCTGGCCCTGGCGTACGGGACCGGCTTCCCCGGTGCGCGGGCGCTGCTGCTGGCGGTCGCGCCGGTCGTGCCGGTCGCCGGGGTCGCCCTGTCCTACGGTCCGCACGCCGACCCGGTGCACGAGATCGCCGCGGCCACCCCGGGCGGTGGGCTGCGGCTCGCGCTCACCCGTACGGTCGCCGTCCTCGCGGTGAGCCTGCCGCTGCTGACCCTCACCGGTCTGCTGCTGCCCGCCTCCGGCGCCCCGGCCGCCGCGGCCTGGCTGCTGCCGGGGCTGGCCCTGGCGCTGGGCACGCTGGCCCTGGCCTCCTTCGTCGGCTGCCGGACGGCGGCCGGGCTGACGGGCGGGGGCTGGCTGTGCGCCGTACTGGCCCCGGTGCCCGCCGCGCCGGGCGGGGAGGCCACCGCACGGCTGGCCGAGCAGCTCTCCCGTTGCCTCGGCGGCGCCGGGGCGCAGGGCGCCTGGGCGGCGGCGGCCGTCCTGAGCGCGGTCCTGCTGGCGGCCCGCCGCCCCGCATACGACCGCCCGCTCCGCGGGTGACGGCGCACGGCCCTCTCACCTCGGCACCCGGTCCACGCCTTCCCGCACCGCCACCGGCGGTGCTCCGCGACCGCCCTCGGCGGTGCTCTTTCCTGGAGAGATCTTGACTTCTACTTCCCTGCGCGTGACCGGCCTGTGCGTCCGGCATCGCAAGACCCTCGCGCTCGACTCCGTCGACCTGGGCCTCGACACCGGTGTGCACGGGCTGCTCGGCCCGAACGGGGCCGGGAAGACCTCCCTGATCCGGGTGCTGGCCACAGTGGCGCGGCCGGACGCCGGGCGGGTGGAGCTGCTCGGCGCGGACGTCGCGGACCACCGCGGCCGGGCCGAGGTGCGGCGCCGGCTCGGTTATCTGCCGCAGGAGTTCGGCTACTACCCGGGCTTCACCGTGCGGGAGTTCGTGGCGTACGTGGCCTGGCTGAAGGAACTGCCGGCCGAGCGGGTCCCGGCCGCCGTGGAGCGGGCCGTGGCCCGGGTGGGCCTGGCGGACCGCATCGACGCCAAGGTCAGGACGCTGTCCGGCGGTATGGTCCGCCGCGTCGGCATCGCGCAGGCCATCGTCAACGACCCCGGTGTCCTGCTGCTGGACGAGCCGACGGCCGGGCTGGACCCCGAGCAGCGCGTGGAGTTCCGGGAGTTGCTGCGCGAGCTGGGCACCACGGCGACCGTCGTGGTCTCCACCCACCTGGTGGAGGACGTGGCCGCCGCCTGCACGGAGGTCACCCTGCTGGACGGGGGCCGGATCGCCTACCGGGGCACGCCCGAGGCGCTCACCCTGCTCGGCGAGGCCTCCGACGGCCTGGGCGACCACCCGATCGAGCGCGGTTACACGGCCGCGCTGCGCGCCCACCGCGCGGCCGGGGTCCGGGAGGCGGTGTGATGACGCTCGTAGCCGAACCGAAGACGGCCACCCGGGCCCCGCACCCCCTGCGCGCCGAGGCCGTCCGCGGCTTCGCCCCCCTGGCCGGGGCCGCCGTCCTGCTCACGCTCGGGGTGCTGCTGGCCGGCTCCTCCGCGCGCTGGCAGGGCGGCTGGGCGGAGACCGTCGCGGAGGTGCACAACGCGCTGCTGATCACCGTGCCGCTGGCGGCCGCCGCGGGTTGCTGGCAGGGCGGACGGGAGCGGCGGCGGCGTACCGCGGAGCTGTGGGGGACGGTGGTACGGGCGCCGCTCGTCCGGTTCCTGGTCTCGGCCCTGCCGGTCGCGCTCTGGGTGGCCGTCGGTCACCTGGTCGCGGTGGGCCTGGCCCTGCTCGCCACCTGGCCCTGCTCCCGGGGGGGCCGGCCGCACCTCGCCCTGCTGCCGGGGGACACGGTGGCCCTGGCGGCGGCCGCGGTGGCCGGGCACGTGGTGGGGCGGGTGGTGCCCACGCGGCTGGCCGCCCCACTGCTGGCGATGGCCGGGTACGTGGGGCTCGGGGTCTGCGCCCGCTCGGGCTCCGGCATCCCCCTCGACCCGGCCTTCCCGGTCGTGGGCAGCGAGCTGCCGGTGTGTTGGCAGCCGTGGGCGACGGCCGTGTGGACGGGCGGGCTGGCGCTCACCGCCGCGCTGGCGTACGCCGCCCGGCGCCGGGTGACGGCCGTGCTGCCGCTGGCGGCCGCCGTGTCCGCGGGCGCGCTGCTCGTGCAGACCGGGGAGGGTCTGTGGCACCCCGACCCGCTGGCCCGCCGGCAGGTGTGCGACACCACCACCACCCCGGCGATCTGCGTCAACGCCCGGTACGCGGGCGTGCTCCCGCAGGTCAGGGACGCCCTGTCGGGGGTCACGGACAAGCTGGAGGGGGTACGGAACCTGCCGGTGCGCTGGGCGGACCGGGACGGCGGCCCGCACGCCGACGAGGCCCGGCTGCCGGGTCTGACGCCGCTCGGCTGGTACCTCGTACGCGGGCGGCTGACCGATCCCGAGCAGTACGCGTGGGAGGCGGTGGTGATGCTGAGCGCGCGCGGTGACTGCCCCCCGGAGCAGCTGACCGACCGCGTGCTCGCGGCGGACGACGCCGTGGAGGCCTACCTGGCGCCGAGCCCGGTGCGGACGAAGGACGAGGCCGACGCCCGGGGCGGCGCGGCCCGGCGAGCCGAGCTGCGCGAGCGCAGCACGACGCGGGCCCGGCTGGCCGGGATGGACGCGCGGGAGCGCCGGGAGTGGCTGTCCGCGTACTTCGCGGCCCGGAGCGGCTGTGACGCGAAGGGGGTGCCGTCCCTGTGACCGGTCTCCTGTTGTACGCCCGCTCCCGTGCGCTGCCCGCCACGCTGGCCGCCCTCGTCGGCACGACCGCCTTCGCGGTCTGGGCGGCCACCCGTCTGGACGCCTACCTGGACCCGGACCGCAGGGTGCCGGTCGTCGCCCTGGCTCCCCTGCTGGCGGCCGCCGTGATCGGTTCGAGCCTGTACACGGCGTCGGACGAACTGGACCGGACGGCGGTACGGCCCTGGTGGCCGCGGCGGCTGGTGCAGCTGGGGGCGCTGACGGCGCTGGCCGCGGCGCTGCTGCCGCTGGCGGTGCTCGGGCATCCGGAGGTCTTCGGGCCCCCGGCGGTGATCCGCAACACGCTCGGCTGCACGGGTGTCACGGCGGCGGCGGCCGTGCTGATCGGCGCGCGGCTGAGCTGGCTGCCCGCCTTCGGTTACGTCACCGCGGTCTATCTGGCCTCGGCGGGGGCGCGGGGGCGCGCGGTCACGGTGTGGGCGTGGCCGATGCAGCCGGGTGCGCAGGTGGGTGCCTGGGCGGCGGCGCTGGTCGCGTTCGTGCTGGGCGCCGCGCTGTACGCGGTACGCGGCGCCCGCCCCGAGGGGCCCCGCGGCTGAGTACCGGGGCGGGTACCGCCCCCGGCGGCGCGGGGCGGTACCGGCGTGCGGCTGCGCCGCGTGGGCGCGACCAGCCGCCGGACACCCCCCGCCGCCTCCTCTCGCAGGCGCGAACACACGGGCCCGGATCTAGGCGGAGATGCCGTCGATCCGGGCCAAGGCGTCATCCGCGCCGTACGGCTGCAAGTAGGGCAGCCAGCGCGGGTCCCTGTGGCCGGTGCCGATGATGCGCCAGGCCAGTCCGCTGGGCGGGGCGGGTTTGTGGCGCAGCCGCCAGCCCAGCTCGACGAGATGGCGGTCGGCCTTGACGTGGTTGCAGCGGCGGCACGAGGCCACCACGTTGTCCCAGACGTGCTTGCCCCCGCGGCTGCGCGGGATGACGTGGTCGACGCTGGTTGCGACGCCACCGCAGTACATGCACCGGCCCCCGTCGCGCGCGAAGAGCGCCCGTCGGGTGAGGGGAACGGGTCCGCGGTACGGGACCCGTACGAAACGCTTGAGCCGGACCACGCTGGGGGCGGGGAGTGTGACGGTCGCGCTGTGCATATAGGCGCCGGATTCCTCGAGGGAGACGGCCTTGTTCTCCAGGACGAGGACGAGCGCGCGGCGGAGCGGTACGACGCCGAGCGGCTCGTACGACGCGTTGAGGACCAGGACATGCGGCACGGGTGCCTCCTTGGGCGTCGGCGGCGCGTGGCTCGCGCCGGGACGATCTGCAGTCAGTCTCCCCTCATGCCTGGTGACCGCGCCACCATGTCCCGGTAACGGGCTGGGAGTGTTTTCGACCACATCCGATACATCCCCCGGATCACGGCCTGTTCAAGCCGGGGTGAGTCGCGTCTCTCCTGCACCTGTCCTTGGCGGATCCGCGCGGGGCACACACAATGCCCCGTTAGTGTGGTGGTTCTGTCCGTCCCGGTGACCTTTTCGTGACCTTGACCGCCCGCCGGTACGGACCGCGCAGCACCTTGGAGGTACCTGCCGTGTCGTCCTTGCCCGCCGCCCTGACGGCCGCCGGTGCATCGCCGTCCCCGTCGCCGTCCCCGTCGGGGTCGACGGCCCCGGCCGTGCCGACGCTCCAGGACGCCCAGGAGAGCGCGACGAACGCGGCGAGCTGGGTCGAGCAGAACTGGTCGACGTGGCTCGCGATGGGTCTGCAGATCCTGCTGATCGTGGTCGTGGCGATCGCGCTCAGAGCGGTGGTGCGGCGGGCGATCACCAAGCTGATCGACCGGATGAACCGCACGGTGCAGGCCGTGGACGGCACCGCGCTGGGCGGGCTGCTGGTCAACGCCGAGCGGCGCCGGCAGCGGGCGGCGGCGATCGGCTCGGTGCTGCGGTCGGTGGCCAGCTTCGTGATCCTCGGTACGGCCGCGCTGATGGTGCTGTCCACCTTCAAGATCAATCTGGCGCCGCTGCTGGCCTCGGCCGGTGTCGCGGGTGTGGCGATCGGTTTCGGCGCCCGGAACCTGGTCACCGACTTCCTGTCCGGCGTGTTCATGATCCTGGAGGACCAGTACGGCGTCGGTGACGTGATCGACGCGGGTGTGGCCACCGGCGAGGTGATCGAGGTCGGGCTGCGGGTGACCAAGCTGCGCGGCGACAGCGGCGAGATCTGGTATGTCCGCAACGGCGAGGTCAAGCGGATCGGCAACCTCTCCCAGGGCTGGGCGACGGCCGGGGTCGACGTGACCGTGAAGGCGAGTGAGGATCTGGACCGGGTCAAGGGCACCCTGGACGAGGTCGCCGAGAAGATGAGCAAGGAAGAGCCCTGGAACGAGCTGCTGTGGAGCCCGGTCGAGGTGCTCGGCCTGGACTCCGTGCTGATCGACTCCATGGTCGTCCGCGTCTCCGCCAAGACCATGCCGGGCAAGTCGGTGACGGTCGAACGCGAACTCCGCTGGCGCATCAAGCGTGCCTTCGACGCGGCGAGCATCCGCATCGTGGGCGGCGCGACGGCCGTCGAGGACGAGGAGACGACCCCGGACCCGACGGCGACGGTCGCGGCACCCTCGGTGTACTCCAACGCGGACTCACCGCAGGCGACGGCTGCGTCCCCGATCGCGCCGCAGAGGTCCGTGCCGCCGGCCAAGTAGCGGAACGCCTCGCGCAATCACCGAGGGCACCCGCCCGCCCACGCCCACGCCCACGCCCACGCCCCCGAGGTAACGACTCTGTTGCCGCGGGGGCGTTGTGTATTGACGCCCCGTTCGTCCTGGGCTTACGTTCCTCCCACCCCAATAGGAAAGTTTCCTAACAGTGATCTCCCCGCGGGGGACATCCAGGCTGGACGTCATGCCCAGGTCACTGAGAAGCTGGGCGGCTGGAAAGGCAGGTGTCGACCCCCATGGCAGGAACCGCCGGTACGCCGGGCACCCCGCGCGTCCTGCGCGCCATGAACGACCGTGCCGCCCTGGACCTGCTGCTGGAGCACGGACCGCTGTCGCGCACCCGGATCGGCAAGCTCACCGGCCTGTCCAAGCCGACCGCCTCCCAGCTGCTGGCCCGCCTGGAGGCGGCCGGACTGGTCCGGGTCACCGGCACCAGCGAGGGCCGGCCGGGTCCCAACGCCCAGCTCTACGCGGTGAACCCCGGTGCCGCGTACGCCGCCGGGCTCGACGTCACCCCGCACCGCATCCGCGCCGCCGTCGCCGACATCACCGGCCGCACGGTCGGCGAGTACGAACTGCCCACCCCCGGCCGGCGCCCGGCCCGTCCGGTCGTCCAGCAGGTCACCGACGCCCTCGACGGGGCGGTGAAGGCCGCCGGGCTCACCCGGCCCGATGTGCACCGCCTGGTCATCGGCACCCCCGGCGCCTTCGACCCCAACACCGGGCGCCTGCGCTACGCCTCCCATCTGCCCGGCTGGCACTCGCCCGCGCTGCTCGACGCGCTCGCGGCGGCGCTGCCGATGCCGGTCGAGTACGAGAACGACGTCAATCTCGTCGCCATCGCCGAACAGCGGCTCGGCGCGGCCCGCGGCCACGCGGACTTCGTGCTGCTGTGGAACCAGGAGGGCCTCGGCGCCGCCCTGGTCCTCGGCGGCCGGCTGCACCGCGGCTGGACCGGCGGCGCCGGCGAGGTCGGCTTCCTGCCGGTGCCCGGCACGCCCCTGGTGCGCCAGGTGACCAAGGCCAACAGCGGCGGCTACCAGGAGCTGGCCGGCTCCCAGGCCGTACCCGAGCTGGCCCGCGAACTCGGCATCCCGGACGTGCCGTCGGGGCCGTACACCGAGGCCGCCGCGGAGCTGGTGGCCCGCGCCGCCGATCATGCCGGCGGCCCGCACCGGGAGTTGCTCCAGACCTACGCGACCCGGCTGGCCACCGGTCTCGCCTCGCTCGTCTCCGTGCTCGACCCCGAACTCGTCGTCCTCAGCGGCTCGGCCCTGACGGCCGGCGGGGAGGTGCTGCGCGCCCTCGTCCAGGCCGAGCTGGAGGAGCTGGCGGCGGCCCGTCCCCGGCTGGTCGTCGGGGACGTCCGCGAACACCCCGTCCTGCGCGGCGCGCTGGAATCCGCGCTCGCCACCACCCGCGACGAGGTCTTCGACACCTCGCGCTGAGCGCCCCCGTTTTCCCCCGACCCGTCCCTGGGAGACCTCGCCATGCCCACAGCCATACCCGAAGTCGCCCGAAAAGCGGCTTTTGCCCTGACCGTCTCCGCCGTACTCCTCACCACCGCCTGTACCGGCCAGTCCGACGCGGGCGCGACGGACGACGCGTCGAAGGACACCACGATCAACTTCTGGCACGCCTGGAGCGCGCCGAACGAGGTGAAGGCGGTCAAGTCGCTGGTCACCGGCTTCGAGAAGGCGCACCCCAACATCCACGTGAACATCGTCGGCAACATGACCGACGACAAGATCAACCAGGCGCTGCGGGCGGGTGGCGACAATGCCCCCGACGTGATCTCCTCCTTCACCACCAACAACGTGGGCAAATTCTGCTCCTCGGGCGCCCTGGTGGATCTGAACCCGTTCTTCAAGAAGTCGGGCATCGACCCGGAGACGACGTTCCCGAAGCCGATGAACGAGTACACCCAGTTCGACGGGAACCGCTGCACGGTCCCGCTGCTCGGTGACGCGTACGGGCTCTACTACAACAAGACGGCGTTCAAGAAGGCGGGCATCACCGGCCCGCCCAAGACCTGGTCCGAATTCGCGGCCGACGCCAAGAAGCTCACCATCCCCCAGGGCGAGGGCTACAAGCAGCTCGGCTTCATGCCGAACTACCACGGCTGGGAATCCACCACCGAGCACTACCTCGGACAGTTCTCGCCGACCTACTTCGACAAGAACGGCAAGTCGAACGTCGCCGCGGACCCGGCCTTCGAAAAGGGCTTCACCCTGCAGAAGAAGCTCGTGGACGAACTCGGCGGATTCCAGAAGCTGGAGAAGTTCCGGTCGACGCTCGGTGACGAGTGGGGTCCCAAGCACCCCTTCCACACCGGCCAGGTGGCCATGCAGCTCGACGGCGAGTGGCGGCTCGGCATGGCCGAGGAGGCCAAGCCGGACTTCGAGATCGGCGTCGCCCCGCTGCCCGTACCGGACGACCGGGCCGGCCAGTACGGCAAGGGCTACATCACCGGCACCATCGCGGGCATCGCCGCCACCAGCCACAAGCGGAACGCGGCCTGGGAACTGGTGAAATACATGACCACGAACACGGACGCGGTGGTCGGCTTCGCCAACGACATCCACAACGTGCCCTCCACTCTTCAGGCGCTGAAGTCCCCGAAGCTGAAGTACGACCCGCGTTTCAAGACGTTCCTGGACATCGCCGCCGACCCGAACTCCACCACGACGCCCGCCTCCGTCAACGGCGGTGTGTACCTGGTGACGATCCAGCAGTTCGGCTACGACTACGAGAGCGGCAAGGTGACCGATCTGAAGGCCGGGCTGAAGAAGACGGCCGCGCAGATCGACACGGACATCGCGCAGGCGAAGTAGCCCATGACCACGGTCACTCTGGCGTCGAAGCGCCGCCGTGCGGCGCTTCGTACGGTCGCCTTCATGTCGCCCTGGCTGATCGGCTTCGCGGTCTTCTTCGCGTACCCGCTGATCTCGACGGTCTATTTCTCCTTCATGCACTACGACGGTTTCCGGCCGCCGACGTGGAGCGGCGGGAAGAACTGGACCTACGTCTTCGAGCACTACCCGCTCTTCTGGCCCGCCCTGCGCAACACCCTGTGGCTGGTCGTGATCATGGTGAGCCTCCGGGTGGTCTTCGGACTCGGCATCGGTCTGCTGATCACCAAGATCAAGACCGGTACGGGCGTCTTCCGCACCCTGTTCTACCTGCCGTACCTGGCCCCGCCCGTCGCGGCGACCATGGCCTTCGCGTTCCTGCTCAACCCCGGTACCGGCCCGGTCGACTCGCTCCTGGAGAAGGTCGGCGTCCCGGCGCCGGGCTGGTTCAACGACCCCACCTGGTCCAAGCCGGCCCTGACCCTGCTGGCGCTGTGGGGCGTCGGCGACCTGATGGTCATCTTCATGGCCGCGCTGCTCGACGTACCGACGGAGCAGTACGAGGCGGCGGAGCTGGACGGCGCCTCGGCGTGGCAGCGCTTCCGGTACGTCACGCTCCCGAACATCTCCCCGATCGTGATGTTCGCCGTCGTCACCGGCGTGATCCAGACCATGCAGTACTACACACAGCCGCTGATCGCGGGGAAGGTCGCCTCGGGCGTGATCCAGGGCGCGGGCACCCAGTTCGAGCCCGGCTACCCGGACAAGTCCACGCTCACCCTCCCCCAGCTCGTCTACAACCTCGGCTTCCAGCGCTTCGACTACGGCTCGGCGTGTGTCGTCGCCCTCGTGCTCTTCGCCCTGTCGATGGCGTTCACCGCGCTGTTGATGCGGCGCCGCGGCGGTCTCATCCAGGCAGGTGACTGACCATGACCCAGGTACTGGACCAGCCGGTGAAGCCGGCGCCCCCGGTGTCGTACGGCGCCGAACGCACCGCCCGCCGCCGGGCCCTGCTGGAGTGGATCGCGGTGCACTCCCTCGGCGTGGCCGCCGCGCTGTTCTTCACCCTCCCCTTCGTGTTCGTGTTCCTGACCTCGCTGATGAGCGACAGCCAGGCCCTCAGCCGGGACCTGATCCCGCACACCTGGGAGTGGGGCAACTACCGGAAAGTCTTCGACACGCCCGGTTTCCTGACCTGGTGGAAGAACACGCTGATCTACGCCGGGCTCGGCACCGTGCTGACCGTGGTGTCGTCCGTCCCGGTGGCGTACGCGCTCGCCAAGTTCCGCTTCCGGGGCCGCAATCTGTCACTCATGCTGGTGATCTCGATGATGATGCTGCCCCCGCAGGTGATCATCATCCCGATGTACCTGTTCTGGGCGAAGCAGCTGGAGCTGTCGGGCACGCTGGGGCCGCTGATCATCCCGATGGCGTTCGGGGACGCGTTCTCCATCTTCCTGCTGCGCCAGTTCCTGATGACGATCCCCAACGAGTACCTGGACGCGGCGCGCGTCGACGGCTGCGGAGACCTGCGCACGCTGCTGCGGGTCGTCCTGCCCATGGCCAGGCCCGGCATCGCCGCCGTCGCCCTCTTCCAGTTCTTCTACGCCTGGAACGACTACTTCGGCCCCCAGATCTACGCGTCCGAGAACCCCGGCGCCTGGACCCTCAGTTACGGCCTGGAGTCCTTCAAGGGCGCCCACCACACCGACTGGAACCTCACCATGGCCGCGACCGTGCTGGTCATGGCCCCCGTGATCCTCGTGTTCTTCTTCGCCCAGAAGGCGTTCGTGGAAGGCGTCACCCTCACCGGAGTAAAGGGTTGAACCACATATGAAACTCACCGTGGTCGGCGGAGGCTCGACCTACACCCCCGAACTCATCGACGGCTTCGCCCGCCTCAGGGACGCCCTGCCCATCGAGGAACTGGTCCTCGTGGACCCGGCCGCCGATCGCCTGGACCTGGTGGGCGGCCTGGCCCGCCGCATCTTCGCCAAGCAGGGCCACGACGGCCGGATCGTCACGACCTCCGACCTGGACGCGGGGGTCGACGGCGCCGACGCCGTACTGCTCCAGTTGCGCGTCGGCGGACAGGCGGCCCGTCAGCAGGACGAGACCTGGCCGCTGGAGTGCGGCTGCATCGGCCAGGAGACCACCGGCGCGGGCGGCCTCGCCAAGGCGCTGCGCACGGTCCCGGTGGTCCTGGACATCGCCGAGCGCGTCCGCCGTACCAACCCGCGCGCCTGGATCATCGACTTCACCAACCCGGTCGGCATCGTCACGCGCGCCCTGCTCCAGGCCGGGCACCGGGCGGTGGGCCTGTGCAACGTGGCGATCGGCTTCCAGCGCAAGTTCGCCGGCCTGCTGGGCGTCGCCCCGGCGGACGTCCATCTCGGCCACGTCGGCCTCAACCACCTCACCTGGGAGACCGGCGTACGCCTGGGCGGCCCGGAAGGCGAGGACGTCCTGCCGAAGCTGCTCGCCGAGCACGGCGGCGCGATCGCCGACGACGTCCGCCTGCCCCGCCCCCTCCTGGACCGCCTGGGCGTGGTCCCCTCCTACTACCTGCGCTACTACTACGCCCACGACGAGGTCGTCCGCGAACTGCGCACCAAACCCTCCCGGGCCGCCGAAGTGGCCGCCATGGAACGCGAGTTGCTGACGATGTACGGCGATCCGGCCCTGGACGAGAAGCCTGCGCTGCTCGCCAAGCGGGGCGGCGCCTACTACTCGGAGGCTGCCGTGGACCTCGCGGCGGCCCTGCTGGGCGGTGGTGGCAGCCCCTACCAGGTGGTGAACACGGTCAACAAGGGCACGCTGCCCTTCCTCCCGGACGACGCGGTGATCGAGGTGCAGGCGGCGGTCGGCCCGGCGGGCCCCGCGCCGCTGCCGGTCCCCGGCCTGGACCCGCTGTTCGCGGGCCTCGTCGCGAACGTGACCGCGTACGAGGACCTGGCCCTTCAGGCGGCGCTGCGCGGCGGCCGGGACCGGGTCTTCCGCGCCCTCCTCGCCCACCCCCTGATCGGCCAGTACGCGTACGCCGAGACCCTCACCGACCAGTTGATCGCACACAACCGGGAGCACCTGGCGTGGGCCTGACCGCACCTGAGAGCGCGCCTGTCCTCGCCATCGACGCGGGCAACAGCAAGACCGACGTGGCCGTGGTCACCGCCGCCGGGCAGGTCCTGGCCACGGCCCGCGGCGGCGGCTTCCGCCCGCCCGCGGTGGGCGTGGCGGCGGCGATGGACGCACTGGCCGAACCGGTCGCACGGGCGTTCGCCGACGCGGGCGTGACGTCGGTCGCCCATGTCTCGGCCTGTCTGGCCAACGCCGATCTGCCGGTGGAGGAGGAGCGGCTGGCGGACGCTCTGCGGGCGCGCGCGTGGGGGCCGTCGGTGGAGGTCCGCAACGACACGTTCGCGATCCTGCGCGCGGGGGTGGCCGAGCCGCGCGGCGTCGCGGTCGTCTGCGGCGCGGGCATCAACTGCGTCGGCATGCGCCCCGACGGCCGCACCGCCCGCTTCCCGGCGATCGGCCGTGTCTCCGGCGACTGGGGCGGGGGCTGGGGCCTGGCGGAGGAGGCCCTCTGGTACGCGGCCCGCGCGGAGGACGGCCGGGGCGAGCCGACGGCCCTGTCCCACACCCTGCCCGCGCACTTCGGCCTGCCGAGCATGTACGCCCTCATCGAGGCCCTGCACCTGGAGCACATCGCGCACGACCGCCGCCACGAACTGACCCCGGTGCTGTTCGCGACGGCCGCAGACGGCGACGCGGTGGCCCGCACCCTCGTCGACCGGCTCGCGGAAGAGGTCACGGTGCTGGCCACGGTGGCCCTGACCCGACTGGACCTCCTCGACGAGCAGACGCCGGTGCTGCTGGGCGGCGGCGTCCTGACCGCCGGCCACCCCCAGCTGAACGACACCGTCCGCGAACTGCTGGCGGCCCGCGCCCCCAAGGCCGACGTCCGCGTGGTGACGGCGAGCCCGGTCCTGGGGGCGGTGCTGCTGGGTCTGGACCGGCTGGGGGCAAAGCCGCAGGCGCAGGAACGGGCGCGAGGGTACTGGGAGTCGGCGAAAGGGTGACCTCCCCCACCGGAACCGATCCGGTGCACCCGGCGTGTTCATCAGCAGGGGGTGGTGTGCCGGGCGCCGTGCGCCCTGGGGCACGCTGCGATCCGATCAAGATCCAGTGAAGGCCGGTGCGGATGTCGGTCCGGGCGGTGATACTGGGCGGCGAACGGATGACCACGGGGGAGGTCGAGTGACACACCCGCCGAAGAGCAGCGCGGCGCCACCGGGGGCGGGACCGGCCGTACCCGCCCCCGCCCCCGGCATCCCCCCGCAGCCCGGCCGGCCGGCGCCCCCGGTCCCGCCCGTGCCCCCGGCCCGTCGTACCGCCTTCGCCGAAGGCGTCGAGCGGCTGCGCGCCGCCGCGACCACCGAGCCCGGGCGGCTGCGCATCATCGGCGCCCTCCTCGCCCTGCTGGTCCTCGCGTTCGGCGCCGTCACCGCCTGGCAGACCAGCGAGCGGGCGGCCGCCGCCGACGACGTGCTGCACCGCAGCCAGCCGCTCAGTTCCGGCGCGGCCGGCATCTACCGCTCCCTGGCGGACGCCAACACGGCGGCGTCGAGCGGGTTCCTCGCGGGCGGCCAGGAGACCGCCGCCTCCCGGGACCGGTACGAGAAGGACATCCGCGGCGCCGCCACCGGGCTGGTGACCGCCGCGGCCAACGCCGAGCCCGGCTCGGCCTCCGAGGCGGCCGTCACCGAGCTGAACCGGCTGCTGCCCGAGTACAAGGGCCTCGTCGAGCGGGCCCGGACCTACAACCGGCAGGGCTATCCGGTGGGCGGCGCCTACCTGCGGTACGCCAACGAGAAGATGCAGAAGGAGATGCTCCCGGCGGCGGAGGATCTCTACACCAAGGAGAACCAGCGGCTCGACGCCGACTACGCGGACGCCACGCCCTACCCGTGGGTGGCCATCGCGCTCGGCGTGCTCGCGCTCGCCGCGCTCGGCTGGGCCCAGCACCGCACGTACCGGCGCACCAACCGCGTCCTCAACCACGGCCTGGTCGCCGGCACCGCCGCCACCACGGTCGTGCTGCTGTGGCTGGTCGTCGGGCACATGGTCGCCCGCTCGGAACTCGACGGTTCCTACGACCACGGCATCCGTTCGCTGAGCGTCCTGCACGACGCCCGGATCGCCTCCCTGAAGGCGCGCGGGAACGAGAACCTGAGCCTGGTGGCGCGCGGCGCCGAGACCGTCACGGTCGACGGAAAGGCGTACGACGCCTACTACTACGACTTCGACAAGGACATGACCGTGCTCGGCAAGGGGCTGAGCCGGGCGGCGACGCTCGCCGACGACCAGGCGGGTACGACGCCGGTCAAGGCGGCCGAGGGCAACATGGCGGTGTGGAAGCAGCGCCACGCCTCGGCCCGCGCCGAGGACGAGAACGGCAACTACCAGCAGGCGCTGGACAAGGTGATCGGTGCCAAGGGCGCGACCGGTGAGTGCTTCGACAGCGTCGACGCCAACCTCGCCCGGGCCATCGACCACGAACAGACCGAGTTCCAGCAGGCCGCCGGGGACGGGCGGGACGCCATGACCGGGCTGCCGGTGGGCGCGGCCGTCCTCGCGGTGCTGGGCGCGGCCGGTGCCGTGGCCGGCATCGGGCGCAGGCTTTCGGAGTACCGGTGACAGGGGGCAAGGCGATGTACGCGGCACGTGCACGGGCCTCCCTGCGGGGCTGGGGCGGGGTCGGCGCGATGGCGGTGCTGTGCGTGCTGGCGCTGGCGTTCGTCCTGCTGCTGCCCCACGCCCAGACGCCCCGGGAGGGCGGGCCGGCCGGGCAGAAGGTGGCCACCGGCAGCCAGGCCCGCGCCGACGGCTGCGAGGACTCCGAGGCGCAGAAGCAGACCCTCGCCCCGTCCGGCGCGGACGGCCGGACGATCGACGCCATCAAGGCGCGCACGGGCGCCAAGCGCAAGCTGATCGTCGGCGTCGACCAGAACAGCTACCACTGGGGCTACCGCAACCCCAACACCGAGGGCGCGGAGCTGGAGGGCTTCGACATCGACCTGGTGCACAGGATCGCGCAGGACATCCTCGGTGATCCGGACGCCGTGCAGTTCAAGGCGATCCCGACCAGCCAGCGCATACCGGCGATCCAGGACGGCCGCGTGGACATGGTCGTGCGCACGATGACGATCACTTGCGACCGTCTGTCGCACGTCGCCTTCTCCGCGCCCTACTTCAAGACCGGTCAGCAGGTGCTCGCGCCCAAGTCGTCCGCCGTCACCGGCTACGACGGCTCGCTCGCGGGCAAGAAGGTCTGCACGGCCGCCGGTTCGACGGCGCACACCAAACTGGACGCCGACAAGAAGACCGGTGAGCTGCCCGCCTCCACCGACATCTCCACCACCGTCCCGAACCAGCTCGACTGCCTGGTCCGGCTGCAACTCGGCGAGGTGGACGCGGTGGTGACCGACGGCGCGCTCGCCGCGAGCCAGGCCGCACAGGACCCGACCGTCGAACTCAAGGGCAAGGCGTTCACGACCGAGTACTACGGCGTGGCGATGCAGAAGGACGCCACCGATCTGGTACGCCGGGTCAATCGCATCCTGGTGGACTACCGCGCGCACGGCTGGCAGACGTCGTACGACAGGTGGCTGTCGGCGACACTGGGGAAGGACTCGGCGGCCTCCGAGCCGCCCGCGCCGCAGTATCTGCGCACCAGCTGAATCCCGTATTCCACAACAGGCCGACCAGACAGCAGCGAGAGGTGATCGATGGGCGTCACGGACCCCGCCGGGCCGGTGATGGACCGGGACGAGGTGGACCGTGCGCTGGCGCGGCTCGGCCAGGAGCACGAGGCGATCGAGACCTCGCTGCTCGCCCTGCAGGACCACGCGGGCCGCAGACTCCTCGAGGGCGCCGAACTGACCGGCGTCACCAAGGAACGCTGGCAGGCCACGGAGGCGCGGATCACCCTTTTGTGGGGGTACTTCGACGCCTACACGGCCGCGCTGCGGGGCGCCCGCGAGATCCGCGCCCGGCGCCGCTGGTCCAGCCGCGAGGACCTGGCCGAGCTGACCGAGTTGCTGCGCGGCGAGTCCGTCACCGTCCCCGGGAACGGCACGCTGAGCGAGACGTTCTCGCTGTCCGCCCTGGTGGACCGGATGAACGAGCTGTACGCGACGAGCCTGGACCTGGTCGTCGCCGCCGACGCGGTGTGGTCGGCGCTGCCCGCGCGGATCGATTTACTCGCCGCGGAACTCCAGCGCACCCGCAAACTCGCCCACTCCGTCGGCGTCCGGCCGGGCGAGCACCCGGCCGGTGACGACCTGGAGCGGATCACCCGCACGCTGACCAGGCTCCGCGAGGACGTCGTCTGCGACCCACTCGCCTTCTGGGTTCCCGCCGAGGGCAGTTCGGCGCCCGGCGGCGGCCGCCCGGACACCACGGTCTACGACCGGGAGGCGCGCGCCCTGGAGGACGTGCGCCGGGAGATCGACGCCGTGCTCACGGTCCGGCAGGACGCGGAGGCACGGCTGATCCGGCTCAGGGACGTGCTCTCGCGCGCCGACCGGACCCTCGCGGAGGCCCGTACCGCGCGCGGCGAGGTGCTGGCGAAGATCGCCGCCACCGAGGTGCCGGTCGTCAGCGGTCCGCCGACCGCGCTGCAGGAACAGCTGGCGGCCGCGGCCGAGTACCGGCGGCAGGCACAGTGGCACCGCCTCTCCCCGCTCCTGGAGTCCTTGGAGGAGAAGGCGGAGGACGAACTGCTGCGGGCCCGCGAGTCGTTGACGGCGGTCACCGCGCCGCTCGCGGTCCGGGCCGAGCTGCGCGGCCGGCTGGACGCCTACAAGGCGAAGGTCGCCCGGCACGGCCTCGCCGAGGACCCGCTGCTCGTCGAGCGGTACGACGCGGCCCGGCGGATGCTGTGGAGCGCGCCCTGCGACCTGCGCGTGGCGGAACAGGCCGTACTGCGCTACCAGCAGCTGGCGGCCGAGCTGCTCGGCAGCGCGAGCGCGCCGGAGGACCGTAAGGGGGACCAGTCATGAGCCAGCCGGGGCAGACCTGTCAGCGGCCGGGCTGCGCGGGGGCGTACGAGGACGTCGGCGGCGGCGAGCTGTACTGCGACACCTGCGGTCTCGCGCCGGTCGTCTCCGCGACCGGGATGGTCGGCTCGCCGCCCACCGGGATCACCAGGGGCGCGGCGGACAGCGGCAGTTCCCGCAGCTCGCCCAGTTCCGGTACGTCGTCCCAGTCGTCGAAGTCGCGCCGCTCGGTGTCCGGGCGGCTCTCCCGGTCCCTGTCGGGGAAGCCCACCGGCCGTTCGGTGTCGGTGCGCAGCTCCGGTTCGTCGTCGGCGACGTCGACGCGCGGGCGGCTGGGCGCCGGGCTGGTGAGCGTGCCGCAGGTGCCCCGGCCGGACCCTCGCGCGATGGTGCTGGAGAACCCGCAGGTGCCCGAGCGGAAGCGGTTCTGCTCGCGGTCGGACTGCGGGGCGCCGGTCGGCCGGGCCCGGGGGGACCGCCCCGGGCGCACGGAGGGCTTCTGCACCAAGTGCGGGCACCCGTACTCCTTCGTGCCGAAGCTGAAGGGCGGGGACATCGTGCACGGCCAGTACGAGGTCGCGGGCTGCCTCGCGCACGGCGGCCTCGGCTGGGTCTACCTCGCCGTGGACCGGGCCGTCTCCGACCGGTGGGTGGTCCTCAAGGGCCTGCTGGACACCGGCGACCAGGACGCGATGGCCGCGGCGATCTCCGAGCGGCGCTTCCTCGCCGAGATCGAGCACGCCAACATCGTGCGGATCTACAACTTCGTCGAGCACCTCGACCAGCGCACCGGTTCCCTCGACGGTTACATCGTCATGGAGTACGTCGGCGGCAAGTCGCTGAAGGAGATCGCCAACTCCCGCCGCGCACCGGACGGCAGGCGAGACCCGCTGCCGGTGGAGCAGGCCTGCGCCTACGGCATCGAGGCCCTGGAGGCGCTCGGCCATCTGCACAGCCGCAACCTGCTGTACTGCGACTTCAAGGTCGACAACGCCATCCAGACCGAGGACCAGCTCAAGCTGATCGACATGGGCGCGGTGCGCCGCATGGACGACGACGAGTCCGCGATCTACGGCACGGTCGGCTACCAGGCGCCGGAGGTCGCCGAGGCCGGCCCGTCGGTGGCGAGCGACCTGTACACGGTGGGCCGTACCCTCGCCGTACTGACCTTCGACTTCCAGGGCTACACGAACGTCTTCGTGGACTCCCTGCCCGACCCGGACACCATCGAGGTCTTCCACCGCTACGAGTCCTTCTACCGGCTCCTGGTGCGCGCAACCGACCCCGACCCGGCCCGCCGGTTCGCCTCCGCGCAGGAGATGTCCGAGCAGCTGACCGGAGTGCTGCGCGAGGTCGTCTCGGTGCAGACCGGGCAGGCACGGCCCGCGTTGTCGACACTGTTCGGGCCCGAGGTGAAGGTCACCGACACGGAGTTGTTCCCGCACCTGGACGGCGAGGTGTCCCGGCTGGGGGACCGCCCGGCAGGGAAACCCGGGTCCGGCCCCGCGCTGCCCCCGCCGGCCCTCGTCAGGCCCGTGGAGACCCCGGCCGCCGCACTCGCCCTGCCGGTCCCGCTGGTCGACCCCAGCGACCCCAACGCCGGTTTCCTGGCGGGGCTCATGGCCTCCGCGCCGGCCGAGCTGATCACCGCGCTGGCCGCGGCACCCGTGCAGACCGTGGAGACCCGGATCCGGCAGATCCGCGCCCGGCTGGAGAGCGGCGACCACCAGGCCGCGCTGATGTCCCTCGCCACGCTGGAGGAGGAACGGCCCGACGACTGGCGGGTGGTCTGGTACCGGGGCGTGGCCGCCCTGGTCACCGGCGACTTCGAGGGCGCCGCGCTCGCCTTCGACGCGATCTACGACGCCTTCCCCGGCGAGGCCGCGCCCAAGCTGGCGCTCGCCCTGTGCGCGGAGGTGCTGGGCCAGCTGGACAACGCCGCCGAGTACTACCGCCTGGTGTGGGCGACCGACCCGAGCTATGTGAGCGCGGCCTTCGGTCTGGCCCGGGTCCAGCTCGCGGCCGGGGACCGGCGCGGCGCCGTGACGACGCTGGAGTCGATACCGGAGTCCTCCATCCACTACACGGCCGCCCGGGTCGCCGCCGTCCGGGCCCGGCTCAGACAGCGCACGGCGAGCGCCGGTGACGTACCGTTCCTGGACGACCTGACCGCCGCCGCCGGGCAGGTCGAGGCGCTGCAGGCGTACGGTCTCGACCCGGCCCGCCGCGAGCGGTTGTCGGCGGAAGTGCTCGGCAGCGCGCTGGACTGGATACTCTCCTCAGACCAGGGCACCGCGCCGGCGGCCGCCGGCGCACGGGTGCTGCTGGGCAGCGGTCTGGACGAGCGGGGCCTCCGCTTCGGCCTGGAGCGCGCCTACCGCACGCTGGCCCGGCTGGCGCCCGGCGGCCAGGAGAGGATCGAACTGGTGGAACGGGCCAACCGTTACCGCCCCCGGACGTGGGTGTAGTTGATGTCGCAGATGCCCCAGCAGGCCGCACTGTCGAAGTGCCCGAGCTGCGCGGAGCCCGTCGAGTCGGGTGACCTCTTCTGCGGAGCGTGCGGTCACGACCTATCGGTGGTGCCCGCCGCGCCGCAGGACCATCCGACCCTCACCATGACCGGCTCCCCCGCGCCCGGGGACGGCGTGGACTGGCCGGCCCCCGAGCCGCCCGGCTCCGCCGGCACCCCGCCCGCGGTGCATGTGCCGGCCGACCTGCCCGGCACGGACTCGGGGGGCAAGCCGCTGCACCCCGAGGAGCCGGCCGCGCCCGGCGTCCGCTTCGACCGGCCCGCGGAGCCCGACGAGTACCCGCTGCAGGCACCGGACCCGCGTGCGGCCGCCGACGCCACCGCCACGGCCGGCCCGGCCGCCGATCCGGCCCAGGTCTGCGTGGCCTGCCGGGCGGGCCGGGTGGACAGCGACGGCTACTGCGAGAACTGCGGGCACGCCCAGCCCCGCGAACGCGACCACATGGAGCGGGAGTCGGGGCCGGTCGCCGCGGTCAGCGACCGCGGCCTGCGCCACCACCGCAACGAGGACGCCTTCGCCGTCGGCCACACCACGCTGCCCGACGGCACGCCCGCCGCCCTCGCCGTCGTCTGCGACGGCGTCTCCTCGGCGACCCGACCGGACGACGCCTCGCTGGCGGCCTCCCAGGCGGCCGGGGACACGCTGCTGGCCGCCCTGCCACGGGGCACCCACCCGCAGCAGGCCATGCACGAGGCGATCGTCGCCGCCTCGCAGGCCGTCAACGCGCTCGCCGAGGAACCCGCCACGGCCCGCGAGCACGCCCCGCACCAGAACGCCCCGGCCTGCACGATCGTCGGCGCGATCGTCACCTCGGGGCTGCTGGTCGTCGGCTGGGTCGGCGACAGCCGCGTCTACTGGGTGCCCGCCGACCGCGGCGCGCCCCCGGCCCGGCTGACCGAGGACGACTCCTGGGCGGCGCAGATGGTCGCCGCCGGACTGATGAGCGAGGCCGAGGCGTACGCCGACGAGCGCGCCCACGCGATCACCGGATGGCTCGGCGCGGACGCCTACGAACTGGAGCCGCACACGGCTTCGTTCAAGCCGGACCGGCCCGGTGTCGTGGTGGTGTGCACCGACGGCCTGTGGAACTACGCCGAGACGGCCGAGGAGATGTGCGAGGTCGTCCCCGCGGACGCGGCGGCGCGCCCGCTGCACGGCGCCCGCGTGCTGGTCGGTCACGCCCTGGACGGCGGGGGCCACGACAACGTAACAGTGGCGGTCCTGCCGTTCCCGGCGCCGCCGCAGGGGGCAGTATCGGCCTGAGGCCGTACAAAACGCCGTACACGCCGTACACGCACAGCGCCTTGCAGAACGGGGAAGCCGCGGCGGGCCGGAGGGGACCGGTCCGTCCACACTCACCGCCTCGCGTCAGCGGGGTGCGCCAAGGGGGAGTCGATCAAGCATGGCCAATTTCGCGAAGTCGAACGTGCCGCAGTTCTCGGTGGACGTCTATCAGAACGCGTACCTGCCCGAGGGCGGCCGGGAGGTCGACGCCATCGTCACGGTGACGGCGACGGGCGGCGGCACGGTCGGCAGTGCCGTCGCCGCGCCGGTGTACACACCGGGGCGAGGGCCGTCCGCCGCGGTGGCGATCATGGTCGACTGCTCGGGCTCGATGGACTATCCGCCGACCAAGATGCGCAACGCCCGGGACGCCACGGCCGCCGCGATCGACACCCTGCGCGACGGCACCCACTTCGCGGTGATCGGCGGCACCCACGTGGCCTCGGAGGTCTACCCGGGCGGGGGACGGCTCGCGGTCGCCGACGCCACCACCCGCGAGCAGGCCAAACAGGCGCTGCGCCGGCTCAGCGCGGGCGGCGGCACGGCCATCGGCACCTGGCTGCGGCTGGCCGACCGGCTGCTGTCCTCGGCGGACGTCACCATCCGGCACGGCATCCTGCTGACCGACGGCCGCAACGAACACGAGTCGCCGCAGGACCTGAGGGCCACGCTGGACGCGTGCGCGGGACGGTTCACCTGTGACGCGCGGGGCGTGGGCACCGACTGGGAAGTGAAAGAAGTCACAGGGATCGCCTCGGCGCTGCTCGGCACCGCCGACATCGTCGCCGACCCGGCGGGCCTGGCCGCGGACTTCACGCGGATGATGGAGTCGGCGATGGGCAAGGAGGTCGCCGACGTCTCCCTGCGGGTGTGGACGCCGGTCGGCACCACCCTCCGGTTCGTCAAGCAAGTCGCCCCCACCGTCGAGGACTTGACCGGCCGGCGCACCGAGGCCGGACCGCGTGCCGGGGACTACCCCACCGGGTCCTGGGGCGACGAGTCCCGCGACTACCACCTGAGCCTGGAGGTCCCGCCGGCCGGGCTCGGCCAGGAGATGCTCGCCGCCCGGGTCTCCCTGGTCGTGCCACAAGCGGACGGAACGGTACAGAACCCGGGCGCGCAGGGGCTCGTACGGGCCGTGTGGACGGACGACATGACGGCGTCCACCTCGATCAACCCCCAAGTCGCCCACTACACCGGGCAAGCCGAACTGGCACAAGCCATCCAGCAAGGGCTCGACCTTCGCAAAGCGGGCGATTTCAATGGAGCAACCGCCAAACTGGGGCGCGCAGTTCAGCTCGCGAGTGCCTCGGGGAACGCCGATACTGCGAAACTGCTTGCGAAGGTGGTGGACGTGGTCGACGCCGCGACAGGTACTGTGCGGTTGAAGACGAAGGTCGCGGAGGCCGACGAGATGACTCTGGAGACCCGGTCCACAAAGACCGTTCGTGTGAAGAAGTGACCCTGGAAGCGATGCGAGCGATCCAGCCGGACCCTCAGGAGAAGGGGAAGCACCGACATGCCGACCTGCCCGAACGGACACCAGTCGGGTTCCGACGACTGGTGCGAGGTCTGCGGTCACCGCATGGCCGGTGCCGTACCTCCGCCCCCTCCACCGCCGCCCGCCGGCGGCTACGGCTTCCCGCCGCCGCAGGGCAACCGGCCCGGCGGCCGTCCGCAGGCGCCGGGTGCGCCCGAGCCGGAGTTGTGCCCGCAGTGCCGTACGCCCCGCGAGGGCGGCGCACCGTTCTGCGAGGAGTGCCGGTGGAACTTCCTGACCAACACGGCAACCTCGTACACCCCGGCCGCGCCGCGCCCGCCGCAGCCCCGCTTCGAGCCGCCCAGCGCGACGTACGGCGGCGGTGACTCCTACCAGGGCTCGCGCCCCTCGCAGGTGAACCGGCCCGCCGAGCCGATCCCGTCCTTCGGCAGCGAGCCGTCGGGCCCGACGCCGTTCGGCGGCGACCGCGGCCCGTCCGGCCCGCCGGCCTCACCGGGCCCCGCGGGTCCCTCGGGCCCGTCCGGCTTCGGCGGCGACCGGCGCCCGCCGGGACCGCCGCCGGGCTTCGGCGGGGGCCAGGGGCAGGGTCCCGGCCAGGGGCAGGGTCCCGGAGGTCCGTCCGGTTTCGGTGGCGGCCAGGGGCAGGGTCCCGGTTCCGGTGCTCCCTCGGGATTCGGGGGCGGTCCGGGCCAGGGTCCGGGTTCCGGCGGCAACCGCGGTCAGGGCCCCGGCTTCGGGGGCGACCGTGGTCAGGGTTCCGGCTTCGGGGGCGACCGTAGTCAGGGTTCCGGTTTCGGCGGGGGTCCGGGGCAGGGTCCCGGTGGCCCGTCCGGTCCGCCGCCCTTCGGCCGTGAGCCGTCGGGTCCCGGTGGGTCCACTCCCCCCGGCCCGCCCCAGGGTCCCGGCGCGCCCGGTCCCTCCGGCTTCGGCGGCCCCTCGCGTCCGGTACCGCCGCCGCCCGGTCCGACCCCGCCCGCCGGTCCCGGCGGTGCCGCACAGGCGTTCCAGCAGTCCGGGCCGCCCGCTCCGCCCGCGTTCCCGCAGGAGACCGGCCGTCCCCCGGCCGGCGGTCCCCCTTCTGGTGGCCCGTCCTCCGGTGGCCCGTCCTTCGGCGGCGGTGACGACGACTGGGTGATCTCCCCGCCGTCGTCCACCGGCCCGTCCGGACCGCGGCCCGGGCAGGGGCCCGGCGGTCAGGGCGGCGGGTACGGCTACCCGCAGCCCGGCGGCACCCAGGCCCCGCGCGAGCCCGGCTTCCCGCAGGCGCCGGCCACCTGGACGGCGACCATCGGCCCGGACCGTGACTACTTCATGGCGATGATGCAGCGCTCCGGCCCCGAGGCCGCGGGCCTGAACCTGCCCGCGTACTCGCCCGAGCAGCAGCGCACGCTCTCCGGCAACCAGGTCACCATCGGCCGCCGCCGGCACTCCACCGGCGACACCCCCGACATCGATCTGTCGGTGCCGCCGGAGGACCCGGGCGTCTCGCACCAGCACGCGGTGCTGGTCCAGCAGCCGGACGGCAGCTGGGCGGTCGTCGACCAGAACTCGACGAACGGCACCACGGTCAACGGCTCGGAAGAACCGATCCAGCCGTTCGTCCCGGTCCCGCTGCGGGACGGCGACCGGGTGCACGTGGGCGCCTGGACGACGATCACCGTCCGCCGGGGCTGAGAACGACCGGGGCACGGCCCGGAGGCGATCAGCGGAGGGGCCAGAGGTACGGCCCCTCCGGGTCGTCCAGCCACGCCCAGGCGTGCTCGCCGGCGACCGTGACGCCGTACCGTCCGCGCTCGGGCTCGCCCTCGCGCTCCCACAGCGCGTAGGCCTCCTGCGGCCCGAGGGTGCCGCGGACCAGGGCGAACAGGAAGTGGAACAGGTCCTGCTCACGGGCCCGGCCCGGCAGCCCGGCCGACGACAGCTCCGCGGGCTGCCCCCGGCCCTCGCCACGCAGCGGTACGAAGTAGGCGGCCCCCGGCAGGAAGCGGCCCTCGGCGTGCTCCGCGTCCCGCACGGTGAGGGCCAGCAGGCCGGTGGCCAGCGGGGTCAGGACGCGGGCGCCGGGACGGCACTGGGCGAGCCAGGCGCGCGGCACCGTGGGCAGCGCGCAGGTGGCGATGATCCGGTCGAAGGGGGCACGTTCGGGTACCCCGCGCGCCCCGTCGCCGGTGACGACGACCGGGTGGTACCCGGCCGCGGCCAGGTGCTGCCGGGCCGACTCGGTGATCTCCGGTTCCAGGTCGATGGTGGTGACGATGTCGTCGTCGCCGAGCCGGTGGGCGAGCAGGGCCGCGTTGTAGCCGGTGCCCGCGCCCACCTCCAGGACGCGGTCGCCGTCCGCCACCCGCAGGGCGACCAGCATCCGCGCCATCAGGGAGGGCTGGCTGCTGGAGGAGATCAGCTCGCCGTCGCGCAGCCGGGTGGCCAGCGGAACGTCCGCGTAGGCGCCGCGCAGCCAGCGTTCCCGGGCCTCGGGGTCGGGGCTCTCGCCCCAGCGGCGCTCGTAGCCGCCCCGCCCGGCGACGAAGTAGTACGGCACGAACAGGTGCCGGGGCACCGTCGCGAACGCCTCCCGCCACACCGGGTCCGCCGCCCAGGCCCCGTCGGCGTCGATCTCCCGCACCAGCGCCGCTCGCGCCGCGGCGGCCCGGCCGTCGGTCTCGGTGTCGTGGGCGCCCATGGCTCCACAGTAGGGGCGGCCGCCGGGATGCGGTCCTACGTCTCGAGTCCTCGGTCACCCGGTCTGAGACCATGGGGGGGTGAAAGAGATTCGGCGCGGCACGCTTCAGGAGCAGACCTTCTACGAGCAGGTCGGCGGGGAGGACACCTTCCGCCGGCTCGTCCACCGTTTCTACGAGGGAGTCGCCGAGGACCCGATCCTGAAGCCGATGTACCCGGAGGAGGACCTGGGCCCGGCCGAGGAGCGGCTGACCCTGTTCCTGATCCAGTACTGGGGCGGCCCCACCACCTACAGCGAGAACCGCGGCCATCCCCGGCTGCGCATGCGGCACGCCCCGTTCACCGTGGACCGGGCGGCGCACGACGCCTGGCTGCGGCACATGCGGGTGGCCGTCGACGAACTCGGCCTGTCCGAGGAGCACGAGCGGACGCTGTGGAACTACCTGACGTACGCCGCCGCGTCGATGGTGAACGCCCCGGACTGAACGCCCGGGACTGATCACTCCTGACTGATCACTGTGGACTGACGGGTCATCAATTCCGGTCACCCGTCGCCGGATTTCGATCACGATCCGGTATAGACCGGCCGACAACCGCTTACCCGCGACCCGTCTCCTCTGCCAGCATCGCCCGAAGGTCTGGAAGTCCGGACACACGGGGGCCGGGTGACGGGGTTCGTCTTCTCACGCGCACGCGCGCACCGCCTGCTGCTGAGTGCCGCCCTGCTCACGGTGGTGCTGACCACCGCGGTGCTGGCGACGCTCACGGCGTACTCCGGGGCGATCGGCGACGCGGCGCTGCGCCATGTGCTGGGCGACGCCCGCAACGCGGCCGACACCGCCCTGATCGTCAAGGCGGACGTGCCGCCGCGGGAGCGGGCCGCCGCCGACACCGCCGTACGCGAGGGCGCCCGGCGGACCTTCGACGGTCTGCCGGTGACCGTGCGGACGCTGCGCCGCTCGGGACCCTACGCGCTGCCCCGCTCATCGCGGCCGCCCGCCCACCGGTCCGGCGATCCGGACCTCACCTACTTCGCCGCGCTGGACCGCACCCAGCTGCGGCTGACCGCCGGCCGGCTGCCCCGCCGCACCACCGGAACGGTCGAGGTGGCGCTCCCGCGGGCCGCCGCCCGGGCGCTGCGGCTGGAGCCCGGCGACCGGCTCACCCTGGCCGACCGGCTGGACGGCCCCGCGGTCCGGGTGCGGGTCACCGGCGTGTACCGGCCCGCCTCGGTGACGGCCCCGTACTGGCGGTTGGACGATCTGCTGGGCCGCGGGGCGAAGAAGTCCGGCTTCACGACGTACGGCCCGCTGCTCGCCGACCCTTCCGTGCTCACCGGCGGCCGGGTGAGCGCCGGGTCCACGGCCTGGCTGGCCTCGGCGGACTTCGCCACGGCGACCACCGCGCGGATCGGCGAGCTGCGCACGGCGGCCCGGGACGGCAGCGCGGCCCTGCGCAGTCCCGCGGCGCTGCGCGGTACGACGGTGTCGCAGACCGCGCTGCCGGACGTCCTGGACCGGGTGGACCGTTCCCTGCTGGTCGCCCGTTCCACCCTGCTGATCGTCGCGCTGCAGCTGGTGCTGCTCGCCGGGTACGCCCTGCTGCTGGTGGCCCGGCTGCTCAGCACCGAACGCACGGACGAGACCCGGCTGATGCGCGCCCGCGGGGCCTCCCGCGCCCGGATCGCCGGTCTCGCCGCGGCCGAGGCCCTGCTCCTCGCGCTCCCCGCGGCCGTGTGCGCGCCCCTGGTCGCCGGGCCGCTCACCGCCCTGCTGGCCGGCCACGGCCCGCTGGCCCGCCTCGGTCTGCACCTGGACCTCCCGCCGGCCGGCCGGCCCCTCGTCTGGCTGGTGGCGGCCGGGACGGCCCTGGGCTGCGCGCTCGCCGTGACGGTGCCGGCGGTCACCGGGGCCAAGGCGCGGGACCGTGCGCGGAAGCGGAGACCCGGTCCCCCGCGGGCGTGGTCGCCGCTGCTGACGTCCCGCCGACGGACAGCCCGCCCGGCCGCCGCCCGGACCGTCCCCGCCCCCCTGCGCACCGGCGCCGACCTCGGCCTGCTCGCGGTCGCCGCGGTGGCCTACTGGCAGCTGGGCCGGCAGGGCTCCGGCGGTGTGGCCGCCGACCGGTCCGGCACGCTCGGCATCGATCCGCTGCTGGTCGCCGCGCCCGCGCTGGCGCTGCTCGCCGGAACCGTGCTCACACTGCGGCTGCTGCCTCCCGTGGCGCGGGTCGCCGAGCGCTGGGCGGCCGGCGGGCGCGGGCTGCCCGTGGCGCTGGCCGGCTGGCAGTTCAGCCGGCGCACCGCGCGCGGCGCGGGCCCGGTGCTGCTGCTCGTCCTCGCCGTCGCCCTCGGCATGCTCGCCATCGGACAGGCCGCCTCCTGGGACCGCTCGCAGGACGACCAGGCCGACTTCCGCGCCGGGGTGCCGGTGCGGGTGACCTCCGCCGGGGAGGGCGGGCTCGGCCGCACGGACCTGTACGCGGACCTGCCGCACGTCCGCGAGGCCGCCCCGGCCGTACGCGGCTCCCAGCCGCTGTCCGGCGACCGTACGGCGACCGTGCTCGCCCTGGACACCCGGCACGCGGCGGACGCGGTGCTGATGCGCCCGGACCTGGCGGACGTGCCGGTACGGCGGCTGCTGACCGGGCTCACGTCCACGGGCGCCCCGGCCGGCACCCCGGTGCCCGCGGGCACCGCCCGGCTGCGCCTGACGGCCCGTCTGCACAGCTCCACCGGGCCGGGGACCGGCACGGAGGTGACGGTGACACTGGTGGACCGGTACGGGGTGCCGTACCAGGTGCCGTTCGGTCAGCTCCCCGCCGACGGCCGCGCCCACACCCTGACCCTCGACCTCGGCACCCCGTCCGGCGCGCTGACCCTCACCGGCCTCCGGCTGGACCTGACGCAGCCCGCCGAGCGCGCCGAGCACCACCGGCTCACACTCGGCGAGTTGACCGCGTACGGCAGCGACGGGAAACGGCACCGGCTCACGCTGCCCGCCCGGTGGACCACCGGCGCGCAGGCCGGCGGCGCCGCCGTCCCCAGCGCCGCCACCAGCCCCACCCGGCCCGAGGTCACCGGCACCCGCCCGCTGACCTTCGCCTACAGCACCGGCTACCTCCCGGACGCGGACATCTGGACGGTCGCCTCCGTCACCGTCCGGCTCCAGGTGACCCAGCCCGCGCCGGCCGAGGTGCCGGCCGTCGTCACCGACCGCTACCTGGCCTCGGCGAGCGCCCGCCCCGGCCAGCGGGTCGACCTGACCCTCGGCGACCGGAGGCTGCCGGTGCGGATCGTCCGGGCGGTACGCGCGCTGCCCGCCACCACCGACCCGGCGAACACCGGCGCCCGCGACGGCGGGGCCGTCCTGCTCGACCTGCGCGCCGTGAACCAGGTGCTGCAGGCCCGGTACGGCGCGAGCGCCACACCCACCGAGTGGTGGCTCGCCACCGCGCCCGGCGACGCCGCCCGCGTGGCCGCCGACGTACGGGCGTTGCCGGACGTCGGCCCGGGCCAGGTGCTGGTGCGCGACGAGATCGCCGCCGAGCTGCGCGACGACCCCTTCGGCGCGGGCCCGGAGGCCGCGTTCACGGCGGCGGCCGTGGTGGCGGCGGCGCTCGCCGCGGTCGGCTTCGCCGTCGGCGCCGCCGGGGCGCAGCGGGCCCGGAGCGCGGAGTTCGCGGTGCTGCGCGCGCTCGGCGTGCCACGCCGCCAGCTGGCCCGGACGGTCGCCGCCGAGCAGGCCGTCCTGGTGGGGCTGGCGCTCGCGGTGGGCCTCGGTCTCGGCACCGTACTGGCGCGCGCCGTGCTGCCGTTGATCGTGCTGACCGGCGAGGCCACCCGGCCCGTGCCGGAGCTGCTGGTGCGACTGCCGGCCGGCCAGGTGGCGTTGCTGCTGGCCGCCGTCGCCGTGGTCCCGCTCGCCGTCGCTGCGGTACCGGCCGTACGCCGCGTGGACCCGGCGCGGGCGCTGCGCGAACAGGGAGGTGAGTGAGGTGGGCCGTCCGGTACCGCGCGTGGTCGCACCATGGGTACGGACCCGGCTGCGGGCCGCGCCCGGTGCGGCCGCCGCGCTCGCGCTGCTGGTCGCGCTGACGGCGTGCCTGGCCGGCGCCTTCCCGCGCGCGGTCGACCGGTACGAGGACGCGGGCCTGCGGCGGGCCCTGCGGCAGGCCCGCCCGGCGCACACCACCGTGCGGGTGACGGCGCCCCAGCCCGACCTCGGCCTGCCGGCCGGGCAACGGGCCGAGGCGATGCGTCCGGCCGCGCTGGAGCGGCAGTACGAGAAGCTGCTCGGGACGGTCGGCAGCCCGCTGACCGTCGACCGCACCCAGTCCGCGTACGGCGTCGGCGGCACCGTCAGCCCGGCGGTGCCCGACCCGTGGCTGCCGCGCCCGACCGGGCTGCCCGCCCATGTCTCGCTGGTCGCGCGGAGCGGCCTGGCCGACCACGCGCACGTGCGCACCGGCCGGCTGCCGCGCGCCACGCACCCGGTCGACGCGGCGACCCCCGAGGTGGAGGCCGCGGTGACCGCCGCCACCGCCAAGAGCCTGCACATCCGGGTGGGTTCGGTCATCCACGTGCCGGCTCCCGGCCGGGAGCCGCTCGCGGTCCGCGTCACCGGCATCCTCGTCCCGCGCGACCCCGACGGCGCCTACTGGTCGACCGACCCGCTGCTGCGCACCCCGGACCTGGTGACCCTGCCGCCCCCGGGCCCGGACCCGGACAAGTACTGGCTCGGCGCGCTGCTGCTCCCCCCGGAGGCGGCCCCCGCACTGCTCGGCACCAGCACGAATCCGGCCCGCTACTGGCTCCTCGCGCCCGACCTGCGCGGCCCGCACGCCCATGATCTGGACCGGCTGAAACCGGCCGTCGCCGCCCTGGAGTCCGGGCCCGCGCTGCAACGGGCCCGCGCGCTCACCGATTACGGCGCCGACATCGCCACCGACCTGGACGACGCCCTCGCCGACTTCGACCGGCTGCGCTCCGGCATCTCCCCGCTGGTGTCCGTGGCCGCCGCGGGGACCGCCACGGTCGTCGCCGTCGTCCTGCTCATGGCGGGCGGCCTGGCCGCCGACCGGCGCCGCGCCGAACTCGCACTGCTGCGCGCCCGCGGCGCCTCCCTACCCGGACTCGCCGGACGGCTGCTGGCCGAGACCGCCGTGATCGCCGTACCGGCGGGCGCCCTCGGCCTGGCGGCGGCCCTGCCGGCGGTGCCCGAGGGGCGCCTCGGACCCGCCGTCGCCGCCGCCGCTGCCGTCACGCTCACCGCCTGCGCCGCCCTGCCGCTGCGGGCCGCCCTCGCCCACCGCACGGTCCGGACCGCGGCCGCGCGCGAGGACGTGGCGGCCGTGCGGCCCTCCCGGCGCCGCACGGTCGCGGAACTGACCCTGCTGGTGCTGGCCGCCGGAGCGGTCGCGACGCTGCGCCGGCGCGGCACGACGGGCGACCAGCTGGTGGCCGTGGCACCGGTCCTGGTCGGGATCATCGCGGCCCTGGTACTGCTCCGGCTGTACCCGCCGCTGCTGCGCCGGCTCGCCGGGCCGGCCGGGCGGCTGCGCGGGGTGGTCGGCCACCTCTCCCTGGCCCGCGCGGGCCGCACCTCGGTCTCCGCCGTCCTGCCGCTCCTCGCCCTGCTCACCGCGCTGACCACGGCGGCCTTCGGCGGCTCGGTGCTGGCCGGCGTGGCCGACGCCCGCGACCGCGCCGCCCTCCTCACCGTCGGCGCCGACGCCCGCGCGGACTCCGACGCCCCCCTCCCGGCGGACCTCCCCCGCCGTGTGCGGGCCGTGCCCGGCGTGCGCGACGTGGCGGCGGTGAGCATCGACTACCAGGCCAAACCGGAGGACGGCCAGGACTCGACACCGCTGGTGGGTGTGGACCCGGCCGCCTACGCCCCGTTGACGCACCGCACCGGCCTCGGCGCCGTCCCCGCCGACCGGCTCGAGGGCCGCACGGGCACCCTGCCCGCCGTGGCCTCCCCGTCCGTCGCGTCCGCGTACGGCACCCGGCGTCCCTTCCTGGTCCGGCTGGAGGACGGCAGCGCGGTCACCGTGCGCATCGTGCTCGTCCGCGACCGCACCCCGGCCGTCTCCGGCACCGACTTCCTCGTCGTGGACCGCGCGGGCCTCGCCGACCCGGCGAACCGTCCGACGGCCCTGCTGGTGACGGGCGAGCACCTGGACGCGGGCGCGCTGCGGCACGCCGTCGGCGGCTCGGCCTGGGTCCGCGTCCGCGCCGACGAGCGCGCCCGCTACACCGACTCGCCCCTGCAGTCCGGCGCCGTGCACGTCTACACGGCGGCCGTGGCCGCGGGTGCCGGTTTCGCCGTTCTCGCGCTGCTGCTGGCCCTGCTGCGCGCGGCCCCCGAACGGGCCGCGCTCCTCGCCCGCCTGCGCACGATGGGCCTCACCCGCGCCCAGGGCCGCCGCCTCCTCGTCCTGGAATCCCTCCCGCAGGCCCTGCTCGCCGCGGCCGGCGGCATCCTGACCGGCTGGTCCGCGACCCTCCTCCTGGCCCCGGGCATCGACCTGACGGCCATCGCCCTGCCCCCGTCCCCGACCCCGCTGAGCGACGTCGACCTGCGCCCCGACACCTGGTCCCTGACCGTGCCGGCGACGCTGGTCGTGCTCGCCTCGGTGGGCGTGGCAGCCCTCCAGGCGTGGTGGACGGGCAGACGGGGCTCGGTGACGGACCTGCGGGCGGGGGACGGGCGATGAGCGGACGGGGGCGGAAGCGGCGGTGCGGCGAAGCCGCGGAACCGGCGGGGCGGCGATACGGCGGTGCGGCGGAAGCGGCGACACGGCGGGGGCGGAAGCGGCGGAGCCGCGGAAGCGGCGA
>NZ_JBICWR010000008.1:73580-245212 GCF_043199855.1 Streptomyces sp. NPDC048521 | reverse complement strand
GCGACACGGCGGGGGCGAAAGCAGCGGAGCCGCGGAAGCGGCGACACGGCGGGGGCGAAAGCAGCGGAGCCGCGGAAGCGGCGACACGGCGGGGGCGAAAGCAGCGGAGCCGCGGAAGCGGCGACACGGCGGGGGCGGCGGTGGCGGCTGGGCGACCCGCCGCGCTCGGCCGCGGGTCCGCCGGGGCCGGTCGCGCAGTTCCCCGCGCCCCTTCCGAGCGCCCACCCCGCACACGCGGCCGAGCGGCCCACCCTCCGCCCAGCCACCGCACCGGGCACGTCGTCAGCCGGTGCGGGCGATCCCACCCGCCGGCCACACCTCACGGCACGCAGGAGACCGCATGTCACCGGACCCCACCCTCACCGACCTGGCGAACCGTGTCTCACAGGCCAAGGACCGCCCCGCCTACGGGCACGACGCCCTGATCACCTGCGACCGCCTGGTCCGCGTCTTCACCACGGACGGGGTAGAGGTCCAAGCCCTCCAGGGTCTCGACCTCCTGGTCCGCGAGGGCGAGTTGATGGCCCTCGTCGGCGCATCCGGAAGCGGCAAGTCCACGCTGATGAACATCCTCGCCGGCCTGGACACCCCCACCGCCGGCGCAGCCCGCGTCGCCGGCCGCGACCTGCTCACCATGACCGCCCGCGACCGCCTGGCCTACCGCCGCGAAGTCGTCGGCTTCGTCTGGCAGCAGACCTCCCGCAACCTGCTCCCCTACCTCACCGCGGCCCAGAACACCGCCCTGCCCCTCCAGCTCTCCGGCACCCGCAAGGGCCGCCGCGCCCGCACCGAACGCGCTCTGGAACTGCTGGATCTGCTGCGGGTGGCCGACTGCCGCGACCGCCGCCCGCAGGAGATGTCCGGCGGTCAGCAGCAACGCGTGGCGATCGCCGTGGCCCTCGCGAACGACCCCGCGGTCCTGCTCGCCGACGAACCCACCGGCGAACTCGACTCCCAGACGGCCGCGCAGATCTTCGACGCGTTCCGCACCGCCAACGAGACCCTCGGCACCACGATCGTCATCGTCACCCACGACCAGGCGGTCGCGGGCGAGGTCCGCCGCACGGTCGCCATCCGCGACGGCCGCACCTCCACCGAGGTCCTGCGCCGCAGCCAGATCGACGCCACGACCGGAGACGAGACGGTCGTCGCCCGCGAGTACGCCATGCTCGACCGCGCGGGCCGCCTGCAACTTCCCGCCGACTACCTCCGCGCCCTCGACATGCGCGAACGCGTGGCCCTGGAACTGGAGTCCGACCACATCGGGGTCTGGCCGGACGACACGGAATGAGGCGACCGAACGACACGACCGGAACGACTGGTGACCCCGAACCCGAACGCGAACCCGCGCGCGGTGCCGACCCGCGCCGGTGCCGCGGACGCGGAACGCGCCCCACGCCCCCGCTCAGCGCACGCTGACCCCGAGGGACCCCAGCCCGGCCCGCCGCACCGCGATGGACCCGTACGGCGTACGGAGCCTGAGCCACGCCCCCGAGGAGAACAGCCCGGTGTCGGCCGGCTCGGTCCCCGGCCGCAGGAAGCCGAGAGACTGCGCCGCGTGCACGGCCCGCACCGGAAGCCGGGTCGCCGCTATCTCCCGGGACCAGATGTCCCGCCCGATCCGGTCCAGCTCGGCACGGGTACGCCCCTCGGGCGCCAGCTCCTCCGTACGGGAGCGGAACTCGGTGACCGCCGCGGCGACGGTCGCCCGCAGCGCGTCCGGGGCCGGCAGCCCCGGCTCCGGCTGCCAGCCGCCGCGCGGCGGCAGCACACCCGCCCACGGCGGGCCGGTGACCGCGCCCGGAACGGCGGCGACGGCCGCCCGCTCGTCCACCGCCTCCAGGAACTCACCGACGGAGACGGTCACGTCGAGGGTGACGTCCAGCCCGTTCTCGTACGGCTTCGCCAGCCGCACCGCGCGGACCGCCAGCACCTCGAAGGACGGCGGCCGTCCGAAGACGGCGAGCGCCGTGCCGGCCGCCTGCAGGCGCACCGCTGCTCCACGGTCGTAGTGGAGCAGCCGGGAGAGGAAGGCGGCGAGGTCCGCCGCCTCCGTCTCGTCGGCGAGGTGCAGCACCGTCATGCGGCGACGGCCTCCTCGCCGTCGGCCCCGTCCATGTACTCCTGGAGGAACTCGCGCTCCTCGGCGGTGATCCGGCGGGGCCGCTGGCCCTCGAAGTCGAACGGCACGATGACGGTGGAGGCCCGCACGTACACGAGATCGGCGTCCTTCACCTCGTAGGCGATGGTGAAGGACGCGGCCCTGATCTCGGTGACCCACAGCTCGATGTCCACCGGGTGGTGCCGGTGGACGAGCTGCCGCTTGTAGTCGATCTCGTGGCGCGCCACCACGGACCCCTGCTTGAACTCCTTGTCCGGGCGGAACAGGAAGTCGATACGGGCTTCCTCCAGGTAGCGGAGGAACACCACGTTGTTGACGTGGCCGTACGCGTCCATGTCCGCCCAGCGCAGCGGGCAGCGGTAGATGTGGCGCAAGATCGATCAGCCCCGGGTCAGCTTCTTGTAGGTGGCGCGGTGCGGACGCGCGGCGTCCGGGCCGAGCCGCTCGATCTTGTTCTTCTCGTACGACTCGAAGTTGCCCTCGAACCAGAACCACTTCGACTCACCCTCGTAGGCGAGGATGTGCGTGGCGACCCGGTCGAGGAACCACCGGTCGTGGGAGACGACGACGGCGCAGCCGGGGAAGTCCAGCAGCGCGTTCTCCAGGCTGGACAGCGTCTCCACGTCGAGGTCGTTGGTGGGCTCGTCGAGGAGCAGCAGGTTGCCACCCTGCTTCAGGGTCAGCGCCAGGTTGAGCCGGTTGCGCTCACCACCGGAGAGGACACCGGCCGGCTTCTGCTGGTCCGGGCCCTTGAAGCCGAAGGCGGAGACGTAGGCCCGCGAGGGCATCTCGACCTGGCCGACGTTGATGTAGTCGAGCCCGTCGGACACGACCTCCCACAGCGTCTTCTTCGGGTCGATGTTGGCGCGGGTCTGGTCGACGTACGAGATCTTGACGGTCTCGCCGACCTTGATGTCACCGGAGTCCGGGGTCTCCAGGCCCTGGATCATCTTGAACAGCGTGGTCTTGCCGGCGCCGTTCGGACCGATGACACCGACGATGCCGTTGCGCGGCAGGGTGAAGGACAGGCCGTCCACGAGGATCTTCTCCCCGAAGCCCTTGTGCAGGTCGTTCACCTCGACCACGACGTTGCCCAGACGCGGGCCCGGCGGGATCTGGATCTCCTCGAAGTCCAGCTTCCGCATCTTGTCCGCCTCGGCGGCCATCTCCTCGTAGCGCGCGAGACGGGCCTTGGACTTGGCCTGCCGCCCCTTCGCGTTGGAGCGGACCCACTCGAGCTCTTCCTTCAGACGCTTCTGCCGCTTGGCGTCCTTCTGGCCCTCGACCTTCAGGCGGGTCGCCTTGGTCTCCAGGTACGTGGAGTAGTTGCCCTCGTACGGGTAGGCACGGCCGCGGTCCAGCTCGAGGATCCACTCGGCGACGTTGTCCAGGAAGTACCGGTCGTGGGTGATGGCCACGACGGTCCCCGGGTACTTGGCGAGGTGCTGCTCGAGCCAGTTCACCGACTCGGCGTCGAGGTGGTTGGTGGGCTCGTCGAGGAGCAGCAGGTCAGGCTGCTCCAGCAGCAGCTTGCAGAGCGCGACGCGGCGCTTCTCACCACCGGAGAGGTTGGTGACGGGCCAGTCGCCGGGCGGGCACCCGAGCGCGTCCATGGCCTGCTCGAGCTGGGCGTCGAGATCCCACGCGTTGGCGTGGTCCAGCTCTTCCTGCAGCTTGCCCATCTCGTCGAGCAGCGCGTCCGAGTAGTCGGTCGCCATCAGCTCGGCGATCTCGTTGAACCGGTCGAGCTTGCCCTTGATCTCGGCGACACCCTCCTGGACGTTCTCCAGGACGGTCTTCTCCTCGTTCAGCGGCGGCTCCTGGAGGAGGATGCCGACGCTGTAGCCCGGCGACAGGAACGCGTCGCCGTTCGACGGCTGCTCGATGCCCGCCATGATCTTCAGCACGGTCGACTTGCCGGCACCGTTCGGACCGACGACGCCGATCTTGGCACCCGGCAGGAAGTTCAGGGTGACGTCGTCGAGGATCACCTTGTCGCCGTGCGCTTTGCGCGCCTTGCGCATGGTGTAAATGAACTCAGCCAAGAGAAACCGTCCGGCAACTTGAAATCTGGCAGTGGGCAGATACACCCCATCTTGCCGTACGGCCACCCCTGGGCGGAAACCCGTTAGGTCGGGGGGCTGTGACCTGGGGCTTCGCCGGTGACTGTGCCTCGTCTGTCACTGTCGGTCGCCGTTGGCCGGCCTCGGGGGCCTCGGACGGCCCAGGGACGGCCCAGCGCGGGTCCTGATTGAAACCGGCGGACGTGACCAGGCTGACCTCTTGGCCGTGGCAAGCCCTCGGTGATCCTCAAGCAGAGTGTTTCCACGGAAGCGAGGGAAGAAGTCAGAGCGGGAGGGAGGACAGGAGACAACCGTGACCGTCCTCGCGATCTTTCTCCTCATCATCGGGACACTCTTGGTCCTGATTGGGGCACTTCTGGTCCTTATAGGGACGTTTCTGATCGCTATCGGGGTGGCCTTGACCGTCATGGGGGTCACCCTGATCGCCGTAGGCACGTTCTTGCTAATCCGGAGACTTCTCGGCCGTGATCGAACACGATCTCACTTCTGGTGAACCCGAGGGCAGCTCCTCAGCACAGCCACAACTGATCATGGGCGGCCGTGACCTGCGGCCGTCTTATTGATCAATGCCCAGGCCTGCTGCTGAGCTGTCGGCGGTTGTCGGCGTTGGTCATCATCGAGCGCCCTTCAACGGCCCAGGACGGCCCGGGAGGGCGCTCATGGGTGAGCATCGCTTTTGGAGCGAGGTTGGGCGGTCACGTGCGGGACCAGCGGATTCCCTACCGTGGGTAGTGCGGATCGAACTCACCGTTGAGGCCCCGGGTCCCCGTGAGTTCCCGTCCGTTCTGGCACGAGAGTGGCACAGTCCGGGGACCGCGCCTTGAGCCCCTCGGTAGAACTACGGGCGGGCGGTCCCTGATGTCTGTCCTGCTGGTCAGTCGGTCGACGGGGACTGCTGCCGGTCGACTGGGGTCTCCATGGGTGCTGCGTTTCGCTGATTCAGCGCAGTGGCAAGGCAGTTGATGAGGACACGGCGGCACTCCGGAACGAGTGTCGGGTCCGACAGCCCACGCTTGGGTATAGCGACAGAGGGTTTCCCTGAGCGGTCCATCAGGACGAACTGGCGGTCGTACTCCACCAGCTCACTGAACATCGACCAGGCGTAAGTGTGCGTAACGCCTTCTGTCCTCACGGTCAGAGCTTCTTCAGTTATCACCTCCTCGTAATGCCGCTGAAGGCCAGGAGAACGGCTCCAGACCCTGCGTGCGCTGCGACGGAGGCCCCAGCGGGAGGAGAGGATGATTACCCGGTAGCTGTAGCCAACGAACATCGCCGCGCAGGTCAACGTGATGACCGAGGTGTCCGGCAGATCGCCGGGGATTGTCCCGGGCGCGCCGAAGATGACCGTCAGCGCGAGGCTTACGCCTGAGTTCACCAGCGCTCTCTTACGTGAGTGGCGCCGCGTGGGGGACCGGGCAGCCATTTCCGCGATGTCGTCGCTCTCCGGCACGTAGCTCAGCGTCAGCGCTTGCATGCCCTCGCCTTGGATCCCGGTGGTGTGAGTTACGGATCATAGGGTGACGCCGGCCACTGAGCAGCCGCACGTACGGCCACCCCTGGGGGGAAACCCGTCCGTGTCGAGGGCACCGACCTGGGGCTTCTTCGGGGGCACCCGGGTCGGTGCCCCCGTGGGCCGTCGTCGTGGCCCTCGGCGGCCCGGTCAGGCGTCCGGCTGTTCCCGCTTGCGCAGCAGTACCAGGACCGTGCCGCCGATGACCACCAGGCCGATGGCCAGGCCCGCGATCAGCGGGGTGATCGCGGAGCCACCGGTGGCGGCCAGGTCGGTGGTGTCCGTGACGGCGGCGCCGCCCACCGTGGCCGGGCTGGGCTGGTTGTGGACCTGGGTGGTCTCGGTCGTGATCGTGCCCTGCGTCTTGCAGTCGAGGACGCCGGTGAAGCGGTGACTGAGGCCGTTCGGGCCGGTGATCGTGAAGTCGTAGGCCTGGTCCTCCTGGACCGGGACGGTGACCGTGCGGGAGGCGCCCGCGGGGATCGTGTGCTCGGCGCCCATCAGTTCGAAGGTGAACGGCTTGTCGCCCTTGTTGGCCGCGATGACGTCCACCCCGCCCTTGGCGCAGTTCTTCCGCGCCGACACCGCCGGTATGGCGCCCTTGGCCGCCCAGGTGGCCGTCGCGGTCGCGGAGACCGTGGACTCGCTGGAACCGGCAAGAATCTGGGTCTGGCTGCGGCTGTCGGAGGCGAAGGCGCGGCCCACGGGCACGGTGGTCGACGCCTGCAGGGTCAGCTGGGCCGTACCGTCCGCCGCGGCCTCGGGGATGTCGAAGTAGAGGCGGCTGCCGTCCTGCGCGGAGGTGAGCACCTTGCCGGTGCTGTCGATGATCCGCACGCCGCTGGTGGCCGCGTCCGCCGGCGGGGTCACCGTGACCGCGCCCGCGTTGGTGTGCACGGTCACCGGTCCCAGCAGGTCGCCCGGCCGGCCGGAGACGGCGGGCGGGTCCAGGGTGAGCGAGGCCTGCGGCTCGCCGACGTTCCGGGCGCTCTTGGTCAGGTAGTCGGCGAGCTTCTCGGCCTGCGGGTCGACGGCGTCGACCTTCGCGCCGTCCGAGTACCGCCAGATGGCCACCTGGGTACCGGCCGCCGCGTCCTGCTCGGTGAGGGTGCCCGCACCCGCCTGCCGGGCGAGCGCGGCGAGATCGTTGACCTGGGGGTAGGAGTTCTGCAGGATCCAGCGGATCTTGCCGGCGTCCTTGTTGGCGCCCAGCGAGGTGCCGCTCCAGGGTGTCTCCTGGTACCGGGCGTCGCGCTGGGTGGGGTTGTGAAGGTCGACGCAGTACGTCTGCAGGGTGCCGCCGCCGTCCACGGACATCTCGAACAGTCCCGCGGACACGCGCTGATCGCCGCCGTCCGCATGGATCACGGCCTCGCCGTAGGTCTTGAGACCACTGATCGTGGCCGTCGCCCCGCCCTGGGTCTGCGGATTGTCGTCGGCCACGGCCGTACCGGCGCCGGACAGCACACCGGCCGTCACGAGACCGGACACCGCGGTGGCGGCGGCCAGGCGGGCCGCTCCGGTGGACCGGCACAAACGAGAGAGCGCAGCAAGCACAGAATTCCCCTTCGAGCAGGACCCGTTGGACGTGGGGGACGGTCCCACCAGCAGAATCGGCAGCCCCAAGGGGCACGCCCGGCATCCTATGGATCAGGCGACGCCTCACCTGCCGGTCGGATCATCCGATGGCCGATCCGATCCGCAATCGTTATCGCGGGGACCGTTCATGAGCTGGGCTTATCGACAAATCCACCGGTTCGTACGGCGTGTTGGCGGTCGAGTCACCGACCAGCCGTGGTTCCGAGCGGAGCGTCGGCGGCCCGATTAGGCACCTGACGTCACGTCACTGCGACCGGCTGGGCGTCCAGTTGCTCCGGCGCACCGTCCGTGGCGTCCACGGCCCGCGGCGTCTCCCAGTTCGGCTCGGGCCGGGCGGCCGTCGGCGGTGCCTCCGGTTTGGCCGCGCGGTGGAAGACCGCGGTACCGCGGGACAGGTCGTGGCCGATCGCCACGGCGTCGATGTCGGCGGACGCCCACTGCTGCTGGCCGTCGCGCACGTCCGTGCGCACCTTCAGCCGGCCCTGGACCACCACGGGCTGGCCCACCTCCACCGACGCGGCCACGTTGACCGCGAGCTGGCGGTTGGCCCACACCGTGAAGAAGTTGGTGTGCCCGTCCGTCCAGGCGCTCTTTTCCCGGTCCCAGTAGCGGGCGGTCACCGCCAGCCGGAACCGGGCCGACGGACCCGCCGGCAGTTCGCGGTACACCGGCGGGGTCGCCACGTTGCCCACCACGCAGACGATGGTCTCGTTCATGTCCTCGCTCCCCTCCCCCGGCCGGTCCCTTCCGGCCGGGCGGACACGCGTACGGGCCCTTCCCGTACGGCTGCGTCTGCCGTGCCGGCGCGTACGACTGCCGTACGCGCCCGCACGTCCCGCCGACCGCCCGCGGCCCGGCCCGCCGTACCTCCGGCCGGAACCGCCGTGCGATCGCGTGGACTCAGACTGCCTCCGCCGGGCCGGGCCCGCTGAGCGCTGTGGACGACCACCTCACCTGTGGAAAACCCCGCCACCCGCGCGAGTGACGCCCGTCCGCCTACTGCCTCACCCCCTGAGGGCCTGCTGCCACGGAAGACACGTGCCCCCGCCCAGGAGGGGCCGGAGCGCCCCCGGATTCCCCGTACTCACCCCACCCGGGCTCCGGTCCGCACGACGCGTCCGTACTGCTCCCGCACCTCCCGGTACCGCAGCAGCTCCGAGGCGACGGGATCGAGGACCCGGCCCCGGCCGCAGCTCGCGGCCGCCTCCCGTAGTCGCCGTTCCGCCTCCTGGCCGTAGCGCCGGGCGGGTCCCCGGGCCGCCATCCGGCAACCCCACTCCACCAGCGGCCCGCCGACGATCCCGCAGATCATCAGCAGCACCGGAACCCCCAGGTTGGGGGCCATGACACCGGCGATCTGGCCCGCCAGCCACAGCCCGCCCACGATCTGCAGCAGCGTCATCGACGCCTGGACCAGCACCGCCACCGGCCACCAGCCCGGCCGGGGCGGACGGCCCGGCGGCAGCCCGGCCCGCGACGCCAGTTCGTCCAACGCCTCCGACAACCCGTGGGAGCCGCGTACGGCCGCCTCGCGCACCGCCTGCGCCCACGGCGCGGGCAGCCCGGCCGAGGCCCGGTCGGACACCGTACGGACCGCCTGTTCCACGCGCTGGCGGGCTGTGGCCTCCTCGTCGGCCTGAGTGCTGACCGGGATGCGGCCGGTGGTGCGTTCGCCGCGGTCCTGGCACCAGCGCCACAGCCGTAGCCACGGAGTGCCGCAGGCGCGGTTGGCGTTGCGCAGCCAGGCACGCTCGGCCGCCTCGCCCGCCGCCGTGGCGCCCACCGCGTCCGCGAGCCGCGCGGCGAACTCCTCACGTGCCTCCTCGCTGAGGCCGACCCGCCGCCCGGTGGCGTAGACGGGCCGCAGCTCGGTCGCGGCGGCGTCGACGTCGGCCGAGACCCGGCGGGCCGCGGCGCCGCGCTCCGCCACGAACTCGCCGAGCGCCTCACGCAGATCCCCCACGCCCTCGCCGGTGAGCGCGGACAGCGCGAGCACGGTGGCGCCCGGTTCGCCGTACTCGCCGAGCGCGACCCCGTCCTCGTCCAGCAGCCGCCGCAGATCGTCCAGGACCTGGTCGGCGGCGTCCCCGGGCAGCCGGTCGACCTGGTTGAGCACGACGAACATGACCTCCGCGTGCCCGGCCATGGGCCGCAGATAGCGCTCGTGCAGCACGGCGTCAGCGTACTTCTCGGGGTCGACCACCCAGATCACCGCGTCGACCAGCTTGAGGATCCGGTCGACCTGTTCGCGGTGCTGTACGGCGGCGGAGTCGTGGTCCGGGAGGTCGACCAGGACCAGCCCGCGCAGCTGCGCCTCGGCCTCGGGGCTCTGCAGCGGGCGGCGGCGCAGCCGGCCCGGGATGCCCAGCCGGTCGATGAGGCTCGCCGCGCCGTCGCTCCAGCTGCACGCGATGGGGGCGGCCGTGGTCGGACGCCGGACGCCGGTCTCCGAAATGGCCACGCCCGCGAGGGAGTTGAACAGCTGCGACTTTCCGCTGCCGGTCGCGCCCGCGATGGCCACGACGGTGTGCCGACCGGAGAGTTTGCGGCGGGCGGCCGCCTCGTCCAGGACGCGGCCCGCCTCGGCGAGGGTGCGGCTGTCCAGGCGGGTGCGGGAGAGCCCGACGAGTTCGCGCAGGGCGTCCAGGCGGGAGCGCAGCGGGCCGTCGTACGCCAGCGGGGCGGGGTTGTGGCTGCTCGGGCCGCGGCTGGGAATCTCCAGGGCGGCGGCGTTGGCCCCCGTGACACGCCGGGCGATCAGTCCGTCGTCCCAGGCCTCCGCGGAGTCGGGGTCGGCGTCGGCCGCCACGCCGTCGGCAGAACGGGGTTTCGACGCCTCTTCGGTGGGGCGCGGTTTGGACGCCTCCTTGGAGGGACGCTTCTTCGACGTCTCCTCGGTGGCGCGCCGTTTCGACGCCTCCTCGGTGACGCGCCGTTTCGCCGCCTCCTCGGTGGGCCGGGACTTCGGCAGCTCCTTGGTGAGGCGCGCCTTCGGTTCCTCCTCGGCCGACCGGGATCCGGCCGGTTCCTCGGTGGAGCGGGGGGTCGGCGGCTCGTCGGTGGACCGGGAGGTCGGCGGCTCGTCGGCGGAGCGAGAGGTCGGCGGTTCCTCAGTAGGAGGCGCTTTCGGTTCACCCTCGGCGGAGCGGGGCTTCGACGTGGCCTCGCCGGAGCGGGGTTGTGCCGTGTCCCCGGAGGACCGGGGTTGCGTCGCGTCCCCGGAGGACCGGGGTTGCGCCGCGTCCCCGGAGGACCGGTGCTTCAGAGCCTCTTCGTCGGTACCGGGCTTCGGCACGTCGCTGTTGCCGGACATCGGCGCCTCGTCGCTGTTGCCGGGCTTCGACGCCTCGTCGCTGTTGCCGGGCATGGGCGCCTCGTCGGTGTTGCCGTGCTTCCGTGCGTGCTCGGAGGGGCGGGACTGCGACGCCTCCTCCGAGTCGCGGAGTTTCGGTGCCTCCTCAGTAGGACGGAACCCCAGCGCCTCGTGGGTGCCGGGCTTCAGCGCGTCCTCGGGGAGACGGGACTGCGGCGCCCTCTCGTCGGTGCGGGGCGTACGTGCCTCCTCGGCGGGGCGCGGTTTCGGCGCGTCGGCGGTGTTGCGGGGCTTGGGCGTGTGGGGACGCGGTCCCGTGCCCGCGACCGCGCCCTTCCCGAGCGCCGGCCGGAGCCGGTCCGTGCCCCGGTCGGCCGTGAGCACCCGCTTCCCCTGTTCACCTACGCCGTCGACATCGCCCCAGCCCTCACCCGGCAACCTGGCGGACCGCTCCGGCTCCGTCGCACCCGGGCCCTCCACGCGCGCGTGCCGCGCACCGCCCTCGTCCGCGACGGCACCGGTGCTGGTGGCCGGGGCAGCGACGTCGCCGAACGGCCCGGCACCGGAAACGCCCTCCACCGGACGGGCCTTTTCGGCACCCCCCTTGCCGTCTCCCGCGGAACCCGGGCTGCCCAGCCCCGCAGAGGAGGGGCCGGCCAGCCCCGTCGAGCCGTCGCCACGCTCGCCGGGCCTGACAACCCCCGGGCCGCTGGGGCCCACCGAGGACCCCGACCCCGTGTCGCTGCCGACGCTGCCGTGCTCCATACGCCCCATGTGGTCGACGCTCCCCCTGTGATCCACGTTCCCTCTGTGGTCGGCGCGTCCCATCTGGTCGACGCTCCCCCTGTGGTCGGCGCGCCCCATGTGGTCGGTGTGATCCGTGTGGTCCTGGTCAGTGACGGCGGTCACCGGTCACCTCTCCTTCTGCAGTACCGACAGGGCGGCGATGAGTTCGGCCTGAGGCTCGGGATGGACGTCCAGGGCGTCCAGCGGGGCGAGGCGCCGCTCGCGTTCGGCGAGCATGACCCGGTCCACGTGCTCGTTGAGCAGGCGTCCGCCGCGGTCACGCAGACGCAGCGCACCGTGCGCGCCGAGCCGCTCGGCGAGCCCCTCACCCGCGCTGCGCGCCCGGCGCCCACCCAGCAGCGCGGTGGCGACCAGGGCGGCGACGACCTCGGAATCGGGTGCGACCGTTCGCTCCAGTTCGCGCGCCTCGTCCTCGGCGTACTCCTCCAGCTCGCGCCGCCAGCGCCGTACGGCGATACCGATGCGGTGCTCGGCGCGCTCCAGGGATGTGTCGCGGTCGGTGAGCTCCGGGGCACCCGCGGCGGGCTCACGCCGCCAGACCTCGTCGATGCGCTCGTCGGCGGCGGTGACGGAGCACAGCAGCAGCGCGGCCAGGCTCTCCACGAGGGCGTCGAGCAGCTCGCCGGGGGTGCAGTCCAGGGGGAAGGCCCGCCAGCGCTTGAGAGCGTCCCCGGCGAGGACGGCGCCGGACTGGAGGCGGCCGCGCACGCGCGCGTGCTCGATGTCGTAGGCGGAGTCCACGGCGGCGGTGAGCCGGAGGGCGGCCGCGTACTGGGCGGCCGCGGCGCTGGCCAGCTCGGGCATGCGGGCCTTGAGCGAATTGAGGACGCCGTGGGCCGTACGGGCCATGATCTGCTGCCGGGCGGCGGGGTCCTGCGCGTGGTGGACGAGCCAGCTGCGCAGGGCCGCGACGGCGGTGGAGGGCAGCAGGCCGGCACCCCAGGCGGACTCGGGCAGCTCGGGCACGGTGAAGCGCGGTACGTCGCCGAGCCCGGCCTTGGTGAGCAGGGCGCCGTACTGCCGGGAGACCTCGGAGACGACCTGGTGGGGGACCCGGTCCAGGACGGTGACGAGGGTGACGTCGTACTCCTTGGCGGTACGCAGCAGGTGCCAGGGGACGGCGTCGGCGTAACGGGCGGCCGTGGTCACCATGATCCAGATGTCGGCGGCGCAGATCAGTTCGGCGGCGAGGACACGGTTGTCGGCGACCAGGGAGTCGATGTCGGGGGCGTCGAGGAGGGCGATCCCGCGCGGGAGGTTGTCGACGGTTTCGATGCGCAGCACGCGCCCGGGATTCTCGCCGGGGCCGAGGAGATCGTCGACGGGGTCCTGGTGGGGCGTCCACACGCGTGTGAGCGTGGGGAGCACGCGCGCGGCACTGAACCAGTGATGATCCTCCGGATGGCAGACAAGCACCGGCGTCCGGGTCGTCGGCCGCAGCACGCCCGCCTCGCTCACGCGCCGCCCGACGAGGGAGTTGACGAGCGTCGACTTGCCCGCGCCGGTGGAGCCGCCGATGACGGCCAGCAGCGGCGCCTCGGGTTCTCGAAGCCGGGGCACGAGGTAGTCGTCGAGCTGTGCGAGGAGTTCGTCACGGTTGGCACGCGCGCGTGGGGCCCCGGCCAAGGGCAGCGGAAAGCGTGCGGCGGCGACACGGTCGCGCAGAGCGGAGAGTGTGTCGAGCAGCTGAGGCCGTACGTCCAAGGTCACCACATGCGAAGAATGCCCAATTTTAGGGGAATTCTGAAGCATATAGACATGTCTGCGTGCCGACGGGACAGATCGGACCTAAGGGGCGACTGGGACACGGGCACAGTCCAGGCATAACGAGTGCACAACACCCGGTGCGTCGGAGGCCAAATCCGGTGCACGATTCGTACCTGCCTGCGATTATCAGGACCGCTTCACCGAACCTCCACATCGAGCCACGGAGGCGAAGCGACAGGGTCAAGGAACGAGGAGCCCTATCCTTGTCCCCGGCAACGTCACGGGTCTGCCCGTCCAGGGCACCAGGTACGAGGCCACCCACCAGGCCCCCGTAGCTCAGTGGATAGAGCAGGCGCCTTCTAAGCGCTTGGCCGCAGGTTCGAGTCCTGCCGGGGGCGCCAGTTTCCGCCCTCCCGCTCGGGAGGGCTTTTCGCTGGTCAGAGCGGCTGTCAGCGGGTACGACGAAGCCCCGGACACCCTCTTGTTGATCAAGGGTCGGGTCCGGGGCTGTCCGGCTGTCACCGGGTTTTCGCGGGTGGCCGTGTCGAATACGTGTCGAAGTTTTCGGCTGGGGATCAGCCGGCGTCAGGGAGCTCCGGCAGGTCACCCGCGGCTTCGAGCCGCCGCTTGAGGTCCGGCAGCTGCCCGTCGACGCATCGGGCGTACGTGGCGAGGAGCACAGCCACGCTGTTCCCGGCCCACTCAGCCACCTGGGCTGGCGGGATCCCGTCGTTGAGCCACTTCGTCAGCCGCGTGTTGCGGTTGTCGTACACGCGGCGCCCGGTGGGCGACTCGTAGACGTGCGGAGGCAGTACGGCCTTACGTGCGTTGCGCCACGCCCGGCGGATGACGGACCCGGCGAGGATGCCGCCGGACTCACCCTGGAAGAGCAGATCACCCGGCTGGAGCTGTTCGTCTTCGATGTGCTGCCGCAGGATGCGCGTGAGGGCCGGATGCCCCGGCACCGTGCGCGTCTCGCCTTCCGCTCGGCCCTTCAGGTCACGTTGCTCGTGAATCTCCCCCGTGTCGGTCCACTGCTTCCCGATCTCCGGCGTCGCCGTGTGGATCAGCAACTCGCACCACTGGTCGTCAGCGTCGGGTTCCGGCAGGGTCACGTCCTCCACCCGCATGGCTACGGCTTCCTCGGGCCGGGGGCCGCAGTAGTACAGCGTGGCAAAGAAGGCATGGAGCCGCTTGCCGCCGCGCGGCCGGCGCCGTATCCAGACGAGGATGGCCGCCGCCTGCTCGGGATTCAGCAAGGACCGCTTGTCCACGGCGTTGGTGGTCTTCGTGACCGCAGTCGACTCCTTGCCCTTGGGAAGAGGATTGGCCCGAAGGATGCGCCGCCGGATCGCGTACTTCATGGCGACGTTGAGAATCCGGCGGTTGCGCTTCCGGGACCAGGCCGCCGCTTGCTTGCCATCGAGGCGGGTGTCGATGGCTTGCAGGACCTGATCGACCTTCTCCGGGTCCTCCCAGGCGGAGACGGGCAGGGAATTCCGCTCGACCCACTTGAGGATGGCCACCACGTCTCGGGGCGCGTCCGGGCGTCGGTTCGTGTTGAACGCCCACTCACGCAGCGCGGTGCGCACGGCCGCAGGGGCGAACTGGGTGGGCTTGGCCCGCAACAGCGCGATGGTGGTCGCCGTCATGGTCTTCGCGATGTTCTTGCGGCTGTTGCCGCCGAGTTGAGGCCAACGGGCGTCCACGTACTCGACGGCGAACTTGTACCAGCTCATGGCAGCCGACTTGGAGCGATGGGACACCGGGAGCCCCGTGGCGACGACGAAAGCCTCGCCCTTGCTCGTGGCCCGGATGAGTTCCGAGCGAAAACCCTCGGCGAGCGCGACGGTGTTGAAGGGCTCACGCCAGCGCTTGCCCGCGACCACCCAACGCACGGTGTACGTGGTCTTCCGGGCGCCCTTGTAGGTGAGGATCTTGTAGATCTTCACGTCGTACGTCGTCTCCATCAGGCGGCGTCCTCGCGGTCGTCGAGCCAGTGATCGAGGTCGCTCCGCCGGATCCGGAGGTCGCCGTTCGGGAGCTTGATGCAGCGCGGCGCACGGCGCTTGGCCCGCCAGTCGTAGAAGGTCGAGCGGGAGATGGCCAGTTCCTCGCAGACCTCCGCGAGGGTGAGCATGGTGCGTCGTGGCCGGATGGCCGTGGTCATTCCGTGCTCCCTTCGTTCAGGAGGGCTTCGCGGGCGGTCTCGCGGCTGGTCTGGAGGTCACGAGCGATGGTCGCGGCGAGGGCGGCTTCGCCCGGGGTGTGGCCGTGGCCGGCGTACTGCCAGTCCGCCAGGACGAGGACGGTGTCCGGCTCGCGGTCGTCGAGGCCCAGGACGGATGCCTCTTGGGCTGCGCGGTAGTCGGCTCGTTCCTGACGGAGGGCGCCGAGGGTGGTGGAGTAGGTGCGCGACTTGGACGAGAAGTGCCCGCGGAAGCCGAGCATGTGGGCCCAGGCCCAGAGGCGCCGGTCCGGGTAGAGGCTGTCCAAGTCGCGGCACGCGGTGATGAGCCGCCGGGTGTGGTCGGGGACCTGGTGGCGGTCGAGTTCGGCGAGTTCGCCGATACGGCGGTCCAGGGTGCCGGTGTTCTCCGCGGCTTTGGTGGCGTACTTGGCCACGTACGAGGCGACGGCCTGTTCGGTGATGTCGGAGCCGTCACCGAACGCCTTGACCGGGCGGACGTCGAGCTGTCGGCCCCAGCGGAAGGTACGGGCGGGCTCGTCACCGGCGGCCGGGACCGATACGGACGTGTACGAGTGCGCTGCGGCAGCACGTACGGCGTCCGTGAGGAGGTCGACCGTGGCCCAGGCGGGCGGGGGTGTCCCGGGCCCCTCCGGGCCGTCGAGGCGTACGACGGCGTGGAAGTGCAGGGCGCCGCGCTTCTGGAACTCGGCGACCTTGCCGTACGAGACGCGGAGGTGTTCGGCGAGTTCCCGGCGGGGTAGGCCGGCGCGGGCGGCGAGTTCACGGCGGAGTCGCGTGGTAAAGCGCTGCCAAAGCTGACCGGCGTGGTTGTTGAACAGCACGGCGCCCGCGTAGTCGTAGCTGTCCGGATCGAGGGCGGTGCCCAGTTCCGGAGCGTCGGGCGCGTGCGGGGTGCCGCAGCGGCAGGTGCCGTGATCGGGGCGGTTGTGGACCGGGCCGAACGAGGGAGCCGTGAGGGTGGCGAAGACGCGCGGGTGATCGCGGACGGTGGCGGGAATGTCGCGGCGGTCATCTCCGGCCAGGCCGGCGCGGATCAGGTGGTACGTGTCGCCCGCGTAGGTCCAGGCGCAGGACGGGCAGCGGGACGCGCGGCGGTTGCCGCAGGCGAGGCGGAGGCGTCCGCCCGGCTCCTTTTCGGTGGAGTAGTGGTGCAGGGTCTCGCCGGTGGTCTTGTCCTTGTGGAGGACCCAGCCGGTGAGGTGGATCGGGTCGGAGCAGCCGCCGGTGCGGCGGATCTGGTCCTCCCAGCGGGCGTAGTCCGAGGCCGAGGCCACCCGGAGCACGTCCCCGAGGGTGATCGGGTCAAGCAATGTGTCGGGCATGGGCGCACTCGGTGTCGCGGGTGAGGCGCGGTGGGCCATGCTTGGGGTTCCTTCCGGTTGCGAGATCGGACAGGGACGGCGCCCGGGCGGCGGATGCTTGGCGGTATCGAGGCCGCCCGGGTGCCGGTCAGCGACGCTTGGCGTCGGAGGCGAGCAGGGAGCGCAGGACGACCGCGCAGACGGCGACCGAGGCTCCGGTGATGGCGACCGCCAGGAGCAGGGAGACCAGGACGGCTCCGAGCACCAGGACGACGGCCGTGCCGCCGCCGACGAGGGCGAGGGCGGTGCCGGGGGTGAGCTGGACCGTGGGCCGGGACGGCGTCGGAGCCGTCGGGGCGACCGGCGGGGTGCCCGCGTTCGGGGTGATGGCGGTCGGCTCGACGACGGCGGGCGGTGTGCCGAGCCCGGTCGGCGTGGGCATGGTCGGGATCTTCGGGCGGAACATCGGTGGTCTCCTCTCGCGGGCTGGTTACTTGACGAGGGCGTTGATGGCGGGGGCGAGGACGCTGTCGGCGAGGAGGAAGCCGCCGAGCAGGAGCACGGCGATGAGCCAGGCGGGCGGGCGGATGAGCTTGACGCCGAGGTAGCCGACGACGAGCAGCGCGAGCCAGAGCGGGACCTGCATGGCGGATGTCTCCTAGCGGATGCGGCAGCGGTGGGTGCGGGCGGCGAGCTGGGCCGCGGACTGGCTGGAGTAGTCGGCGGACCAGCCGCAGCCGTCGGAGCTGCACACGGCGGCGTGCTTTGTGTGGCCGTTGCGCTCGCGGTGCGTGCCGATCTGCACCGGGCCGATGCGCATCACGGAGTGGAAGTGGTCGCGGGCGGGCATGTCAGTCGGTTTCCTCTCGGGTCGAGGTCATGGTCGGGGCGGGGAAGCTGGCGCGGATGCCGGCGGCGGTGGTCGGGTCGGCGGTGAGGCGGGCGGCTTCCTCGGCGAGCAGGTGGGCGAGGAAGGGCCGGTTGGCGGCGGCCATCTCACGGGCACCGTCGAGGTAGTCGGAGGCGGTCAGGTCGGCCGGGTCACGGATCACAGGTCTTTCCTCTCTCGCCGATCAGGCGAATGGGCAGCGATGGCGTCGGCGAGGTGGGGCGGGACGCCGAGACGGGAGCGCAGGGTGTCGGGGTCGATAGGGGCCCCGGTACGGGCGCGGTACTCGTCGGCGACTTTGCGGGCGTGGTCGACGAGGACGGCGGGGACCGGAGGAGCAGGAGCCTGGGCGGGAGCTTGGTCCGAAGGGGCGGGGACCGCGTCAGGTTCGGCCACGGCTTCTGTGGCCGAAGCGGCTTCGGCGTCTGGTGTCTGCTGCTGGGCTGGGGGCTCGGCTCCCTCCGCCTCCGCAACGGGTGCCGACGGCAATGGCTTCGACTCCACAGCCGACGAGTGGGCGAGGAGCGTGCCGCCGAGGAAGGCAAGAGCAGGCCATCCGGCAATGCCGAGGCGGAGCAAGGCGGGCGGGTCGGTCAGGTCGAGGAACCCGGCGGTGGCGACGTTGGCACCGAGCGAGGCGCAGAGTGCGACCAGGAACCAGCACCAGGCCAGCCGGGACGGGCCATCACTGCGCAGACGCCGCCAGGCGGCCACCAGGAGCAGGTCGACGCTGACCGGGTAGGCCCATGCCTTCCACCCGTTCTGTCCTGCGGCGGAGGCCAGGTCGTGCAGGTGCGCGAAGGACAGGGCGCCGGCAATGACGGCTTGGACCAGGACCGCGTCGACGCGGAGGCCGTGACGGGCACCCATCAGGAGTCACCCGGGTAGGCGGGGCCGCCGTCGGAGTCGTAGCCGTCCGGGAACGCGCCGGGCGGCGGCTCGGGCAGGGAGACGGCGAGGGACGGACTGACGGCTTCGACGAAGTCGAGGTCGGCGCCGTTCGTGTCGGCGTAGAGGGCGAGTTGACCGAGCAGGAGCACGGTCCGGGCGAAGTCCTCGCAGTTCGGGCACACAGCGGGATCTCCCTTCTTTGGGCATCGCGGGGTAGGGACTTGGCGCGAAGGCGGTCGCGCCGACCAGTGGGGATGAGAGAGGGATCAGACGGTGGCCGAGGGAGCAGCCTTGGCCAGCGACATGGGAGCGGCAGCGGCGGCGGAGAAGACGGGCCGGAACGGAGCCAGCTCAGGCAGGTCCGGGGTCCGGTCGGCATGCCGGTTGCAGATGTTCACGGCCTGCCGGAGCGACGTGTGTGGGGCGCGGATGCGGTGCCACCCTCCGGACGAGTCGCCCGCGATGGCGAGCCCCCGCATCTCCGCCGGGATCTGGATGGCGGCGAGGACGGCGTCCGGGGCGATGTCGCCGAAGGCCATGTTGGCGGAGGTCTCGTCGTTGACGCGGTGTGCGGTACGGCCGGTGAGCTGGGCGCGGAGCATGGTGATGCCCTTGCCGAGTTCGGAGCCGAAGCGCTGCCCGCAGATTTCGAGGTAGATGCCGGCCGCGCGGCCAAGCTGGGCGAGACGGACCAGGGCGGTGATGATGCGGTCCCGCCGCTTCTCCTCCTCCTTGTTGGCGAACAGGGCGAGTTCGGCAACCTCGTCGACCAGGACCACGACCGGGGTCGGGCGCAGATCGGCCGGCAGGTCCCAGATGTCGGCGGCGATCTCCGCGTCCGGCACGCCCGCGGCGATGCGCTGCTGAGCCCGGATGACCTGATAGATGCGCTCCATCCGGATCACGAGCGCATCAAGCACGTCGGCGGCGGTGTCGGGGTTGTCGGCCAGCGCGGAGAACCGGCGGGCCAATGGGAACAGCTCAACCCCCTGCTTGCAGTCGATGCCGACGAGGGCGACGTCCATCGGAGCGAGTCCGGCGACCAGGTTGCGTTGGTAGACGGACTTCCCGGACTCCGTGGCCCCGAGGGTGAGGGCATGGGGTATCGCCCGGTAGTCGCGGTAGTGCACCGAGCCGTCCTGCCGCAGGGCGACCGGCACCCGCATCGGCCGGCTCTCGGTCTCGGCCGGCATCTGCACCCGCTTGAGTACGTCATAGCCGGTCATCCGCACCTCTACGACGCTGGAGCGCAGTTCCCGCGAGGTCACGCCGTACATCGAGAAGGAATGCCGGAGCCGGTCCGAGGCGGCGGCGACGTCGAAGGCGTCCTGCCCAGGCCGGAGCTTGAGCCGCAGGACCAGGCCGGTACGAGTCGGCCGCAGCCGCAGAATGCGCGGGGCGCGTGGCCCCGGTATCGGCCGGTTGGTGGCACGGGCGAGGGCGAGCCGCCACCGCGCGGGCGGAACGGTCAGCCCGCACGCGTCCATGACCGAGCCGTACCGAACCAGGACCCGCACCACGGCCAGCGTGACCCCGAAGGTCAACCAGTACCAGGCGGGGCGCCGCCACCGCAGAAAACCTACGGCGGCGGCGACCAGCACCAGGGCGACCGTTAAGGCGGTCATGATCAGGCCGCCTTGGGCCTTGCGGCGGCATCGGCGAGTGAAGTGACCGCGACCGCGCGGAACGCGATGCCGTGCCGCTTCTGGCCGTTGAAGTCGTTCTCCCAGGGCCGAGCGATCAGACCGGTGAGCGCGACCGGCGTGCCCATGGCCAGCTCTCCGGTGATGCCGGGCTCCGGGACGGTGATGGAGAGGATCTCCACCTCCTCGTTCGCCGCGAACATCACGTCGACCGTCATCAACTTGGCCCCGGTCTCGGCGTCGGTGGCGATCTCACCGGTACGGCGGTCACGGACCTTGACCTGCGGAGACTTGGCGACCATCACAACGGCGCCGGAGGTGTCAACGGGGATCTGACGCACAGGATCACTCCTCTATAGATGCTGGACTCCGTCACTCATGTACATGAGTGACAGGAAGAAGAGTGCCCGACTCATGTACATGAGTCAACCCGCCATGAAGAAGAACTCGTGACGGGCTAACGGGTGTTGAGTGCGCGTCAGTCGGCGGCAGGGATCCGGTACTCGAAAACGAACTGGTCAGCGGCCATGAGGGTGTCGCACACCTCGACCACGAGACCTGCGGTCGTACGGGCTTCCCGGATCAGGTGAACCACGGGTGCCCCCGGGCTCAGCGCCAACTCTGAGGCTTCCGCCTTGGAGGCCGGCCGCGCTTGCAGTGTCTCGACGAACTCCGCGAACTCGTGTCCGTGGTCTTCGAGTCGGGCGTAGATGCCACCACCGCCGGGGTTCTCGGCGAACAGCTCCGGGATGTCCTTCACGACGTCCCAGGGCAGGTACGACGTCGCGGTCTCGACCGGGGTGCCGTTACGGAAGTAGAGACGCCGGCGAGCCAGTACCTGCGTACCGGCCGGAACGCCCAACCGCTGGGCCGCATCCTCGGGCGCCTCCGTGGGCCCGATGTAGAGAACGCTGACCTTGGCGGTGGCGCCGGACTGCGCGGACTCCGCAAGATAGGCCGCCTGTCCACCCCGCCGGAGCGAACGCCGGAAGCGATCGGAGGAGCGGTGCCGCACCGGAGGCCGGTTCTTCACGATCGAGCCCTTGCCATGCCGGGTTTCTACGAGCCCGCTTGCCCGCACCTCGACCATGGCCTTACGGATCGTCCCGCCGGACACGCCATAGCGCTCGACCAGCTCAGACTCACTCGGCACCATGTCGCCAGGCTTGAGGACCCCCGCCCGGATCTGTTGCACGATCTCGTCCGCGATCTGCACGTACCGAGGTCCGGACCCGACCCCTCCAGCCGCAGTTCCCATAGTCCTTCTCTGCCTCCTATGCTCCTCTACATGAGTCAAGCACAGGAAGCGACGCCGTCTCCCCTGCACTCCGTATCCGTGGCCGGAGTGGTGGTGCGCGAGGACGGCCGCCTCCTGGCGATCCGCCGAGCCGACAACGGCACCTGGGAGCTCCCCGGCGGCATCCTCGAACTCACCGAGACCCCCGAGGCCGGCGTAGCCCGCGAGGTCCTGGAGGAGACGGGCATCCACGTCGAGGTGGACGAGCTGACCGGCGTCTACAAGAACCTCACCCGCGGCATCGTGGCCCTGGTCTTCCGCTGCAAGCCGTCCGGCGGCACCGAGCGCACGTCGAGCGAGTCAACGGCGGTTTCCTGGCTCACGCCCGACGAGGTCAGCGAGCGCATGTCCGAGGTCTTCGCGGTCAGACTCCTGGACGCCCTGGACGACAACGGCCCCCACGTGCGTAGCCATGACGGCAAGCGGCTCATCCCAGCGGGATAAAACCTTCTCTCCTTCATCAAGGCGGCTCGCTCCGCTCACCGCGCGCCGCCCGGCCCCCGGCCGGGCCTGCGCTCCTGTCTCCGCCCCGCTCCAGCCCGGCCGGCGTCCGTGCCGCGCTCAGAGCAATCAGCCACTTGATGCCAGAAAAGGGGTACGTCGTGGCTGGGGCGGCCGGCTCCACGGCTTTAGCCACCTCCCCGGTCCGGGTCCCGCGTCGAGCAAGACCAGGGGGCCACTCGTGCACATTGCGGTCAGGCCCAAAGCCTGCCCGAGTTGCCAATCAGCGTACGGCCCCCTGCTCATGCTCGACCCCGAACCGGGCAGGCCACCGGCCAAACCCGCTCCGCCGCCCTACTTGACCTCAGTAACGCGAGCGATGGGGCTGGCGGAAAATTGCTCTACCCATGCCAGCGGATAGAGCCAACTTGCGCCCGCTCATCGCTGCCTCTGCGGAACCAACTGAGCTCAACGTCCAACTCGCGGTCGCAATAGAGCCCCAGGTAAGCCTTCAGCAGGCGACAATCCTCCAACACCTTTGGATCACCTGGCATATGCGTTTCAACCTCACGAGAGGAGAGAACTACGACTTTCGCCCTTGCACGCGAGATCATCACATTGAAGCGACGGAGATTGAAGAGGAACTCGTCCTCATTCGCGATGGCGTCCGGATCTCCCAACGCCATCGTTGCAATGATGACGTCACGCTGCTGCCCTTGGTACCGCTCGACAGTGTCCACAGCTTCCCTCAGGAGCTTTTCAGTCACCTCGGGGACACCTTCGAATGCCTTCACCAACTCTGACACGACGAGACTCTGCTGAGCCCTGTGCGGGGTTACAACACCCACACCACTCGTAAAGAACTCCTGGGCAGTAGCCGCCTTCCGGTCCACCGCTTTCATGCCTGATTGCACGCCAAGCGTCTTCTCACCGGAAACCTGACTGGCAAGACGCCCGTAAAGCAGACGGATCATCGCCGCAGTCGCCTGCGCCTCAAAGGCATTCCACTGACTAGCGAGACCCTCGCTATACACGAACGACGAGGCAGGGCGACTGGGATCAAGCAGCACAGACAACGACGGACTGAAGGGCAGTGACGCCGGCCAGTCCGTCGGCTTCTGCTCGGGTAGGGGGGATACCAGTGCCATCCGCATATCCGGTGAGTGCGATTCGAGTTCTGCGTATCCCGCTCGCCGCACAAACCCCACAATGTCCTCGCAGGACCGGTAGTTGATTGACAGCATAGTAGGCACGACGTCCCGACACACACGCAAGAACGTGTAAATCGACTCGACCATCGCTTCCAGCCCCCGCGGAGGGGCCACCGAGTGGATGGGCGGCATCTGGAGATCGTCGCCACACACGATCACTGACGCACCATCGGCCAGTGCGATTAGGGGGAGCGTCGAGGTAGCTACGTCGACCTGCGAGGCCTCATCGATGATCAGCATGTCGAAGAGGTGGGCGCCGGGAGTATCGCCCGCACCGTTGACACCGTTCGCCGCGACCGTGAGATTGGACGCCTGCTGAGGTGTCGCCGCGACTAGGGTCAGACCTGACGAGGTCGTGAGGTCGTTCAGGAGCTCGATGAGCTCGGGCGCCGGATTCCGACTGTCGACAGGAACGTCGTTGATACCGCTCGAAACCTCGTCCTCTGAACGCTGGGGAGAACGTACGCGGGCCACATGTACCTGCCCTGCCACAACCTTTTGCAGCGCCTCGATCAAGCTGGCCCCCACCACGTTGTCGACTGCGGTGTAGGTAGGCCCAGTTACCAAGATTCGAATTGGTTGATCACCTTCGGCGGCAGCCGCGAGAGCAGACACGATGATAGCCCTCAGCGTATGGCTCTTCCCCGTCCCCGGAGGGCCCCAGATCAATGACATACGCCGTGTCAACGCCTGGATCCAGGCAGCGCGCTGAGAAGGGTTCAGCTCGCCGAGCTGACTAGCAGCCTTTTCAGCAGCGACCATGTTTCGCGCACTACTTTGCTCTAGCATGCTCTGAGCTCCCCAGAGCACTTCACCAGCACAAGTAAGCGGCGAGGTTCGAGCCCCTCTACGGCGCCGCTCTTGCCCAGTGGCGCGAGCCGCATCCCTGTTCGCCGATTGCTGAGCTATCAGGGGATTGCCGATATACGCAAGGGCGGCCTGTACTCGCCTCGTGAGGAACTCCACAGGTTTTTGATCAAGGACTACGTCACGCTCGAACGACGCCAAACCCACCCTCTCAAGGGCTTCCACCATCTGTGGATTTCTGAGTTCCAGAATGACATAACCATCGGAACGATCAAAGGCGACGATGTTACACTCGGTGACCGAGTCGAGGCGCCAACGGAACTCCCATGGCCGCAACTCCGGCATACCGGGAATATCTTTCAACGGAAATATCGGTCGATCTAGGAACGTCGGATCTTCAGCGGACGAGATACAAAAACCTATGTCCCCGTCCTTGATCTTCATTTCTCGCGAGCCTGCACCGATCTCGTAGACGCGAACTCCCGGCCTCTCGTCTACCCGCCGCGAACGGAGAATTGCGGCAGCCTCATCCCCGATGATCCTGCTGGGCAGCCTCGCAGCTCGAAAGCGCGCCTCGCGCTCATGCACAGGCATGGCGCGGCTCGTGTATACCTCCACCTCTTGGATGGCGGCGTTGAGTTGGCAATGCCCCAACCACAAATGGCTATCAGAAGCCAACTTGGAAACGTTGTCTAGCGGGCCAACTCTGATTTCCGGTGCCGCAGCCTTGAGTACACCCTTCAGATCCTCGCCGAGACGATCAGTCACGAGCTGCAAAGCCCGAATCCTGAGATCAACATTCCGACGCAAGTCAGAGATTACCTGTTGATAGTCCCTACGCTGAGCCGGCCTTTTAGCGGTAGCAGGTCGAGGCTTGACCTTGGTCCAGATCTCATGTGCCCGTTCAGACGGGATCTGATCCGAGAGTGGATCCTGAAACATCGGGTGGGGATTAACGTCGAATGCACGCTCAAGGCGGGTAGGCTGATAAACCTTGGCCAACTCCAGCAGGGAGTAGTAGTGCGCGACCGGAGCTCCTACTAGAGCCCTAACCGCGTCCCTCACCACAGTGATGGGACTCCGCCGGGTCGCCATGCGCGGGTTAGGAGCCAGGTTCTCTGGTGGGAAAAGCCAGGCGAGGTCAGCAATCCCACTTTGCGGGTCAACGATGGCGTTGAGGTGACGCCCAATCACTCGTGTCAGGTGCTCGTACTGAGCCTGGTCCCAAATGTAGACCTGATAGGTCGCGTCACCCTGCGCGGTATGCACTTCTTCCAGAATCTGATTAATCCTGGCCAGGAAAGCTTGAAGCCTCTCTAGCTCATCAGATAGATCCTTACGCTCCACGATATAAACCTCAGTCGGGAACGCCTTAGTTGACCGGTCAGGTTTAACCCAGTACCCGTTCAACGCAAACGCCAGCGTAATACCAGAGCCGACGTCGAAGTAGGTAGCGACGCGAAGACGTAGATTCGCGAACGCTGGCATTACAGCAGATGTACCAGCATTCGGGATAACCGCAGCGTTTGCCTCGCCGGTAAGGACCCTGGCGCGAGAGCCGATAACGGTACGCCCAGCCCTTAGACTCTGATGCTGCTCATATACCTCGTCGTCATCTGTGAGCGTCGCCAAATCTGGAACGTTCTCAACATCTCCTTGGCGGAGCGCCTCTGCTGCCCCTCTTCCAAGGAATGCGACACGAGACAGATGTCCGTCGGCTTCAGCGGTGGGGATGCAATGATCTGCGGCCCATGAAGGCTCGCCATCCTCATACCACTTCTGCCCGAGCCAATCGCAGTTCCGGCAGCGGTTGTCTACATGCCAGGGCAGATCCCGCCACTTAGCGCCGGCCGCCACTGCCTCAGCCAAAGGGCCGCTGAAGAACTGACGTAGCCAGAGGGAGAAGACCTCAAAGGGAACGGTTTCGAGGTCGTCCTCCAACGCACGGGCCAAGTCAGCCGGAGTAAGCCCACTACCGCCGCCGGCGGTAGCCTGCTCCTGAGCGCGACGTACCGCGGCAGCCTCATGCGAACCAGGCCACACCGCCGCATCGGCTGTGACTACGAACCGGTCTGTCAGAGCATTGTCAACAAGCCATCCTGCCAGGGCGATGGCATAGTAAGTCACTTCTGCATAATAGCCAGGGGTAGGTTCCGACGTAAGCTTGATGTCGATAACCCGCAGTCGAAGCCGGGCGTCTTCTGCGTCCAGTTCCCTGATATGTCCGTCGGGAAGAACCTCTAGGTTACTAGGGCAGGACGATGCGTCCCGGACTTGGATAAGGTCCGGCCGCAGCATGGCAAAAGACAGGTTTGGCAGTCCTCCTGCGAATGCCTGTACAAAGCTACCCGATACCTCGTACTGCGCCTCTACCAGGAAGTGACCAGGGGAGACTTTGGGTAGCGCTGCAGCAAGGTCCTGCACCGAGTAGCCCACCGCTACTGTGCTTCCGGTAGTTGGATCTACGGTGGTTCGCGCATTGCCGACCAACGTGCCGGCAGGAAACGTTTGCTCAATGTCAGCGAACTTCTTCGCTTCCCAATCGCGGCCGGCTTTAGTAATGAGCTGGATTCCTGGACGCGTCTTTTGTTTCGCTGGCATCCCGAATTGAGAGACTTCGTTGATGCCGTCTTTCCGCGCCGCCTCATCCGCAGCTATATTCAAGGCAAGCTGCCTCACACACTGAGTCGCGAGAAACTGCCCTAGTGTTTGCTTCCGGAGGTGCGGCACAGTGCTCTCCCAGCTATCTAGCAAGCTTTAGCGAAACTTGGTTCAGCCACGTCAATGAGCGATTGCAGAAGAAGTTTGCGCTCTCCTGCTGGCCGTTCAAACCTTTCCTCAAGCGCAGCGCAAATGAGAAAAGCACGCTTCAAGTTGATATCGTCCGGTACCCGGTAAACTCCAGGAATCTCGCCGTTCAGCTTCCTTTCCCACTGATTAGCGCGCCCTAGAGCAGTCGCTTCTCCGTCCAAGCTGATGGTGAGGTCAAATTCTACATTACCCGCGTCCTCGTCGCTGTTGACCGCCAACAGCGGCGCACGGCGCAAGACAAGAATGGCATCGAAAATGCTGTTTCCTTCGTGGGCGTGGAGCCCGAGCCCCCCATCACCTTGCAGAGGAAATACTTGCACAGGCTTTAGTGCTGCCGTTGAAAGAGCTTGCGCGAGACCCAGCCACCCGATCGCGGTGGCATGCTGGTAAGTGAAAACCACACGCCCAGTACTATTCAGCACTCTCGCGGCCTCTTGAAAACACTTACCGAGCCGAGTGGCGAAGTCGCTTGCAGCGCGCGCCTTGCGGTTTGATGCCGCTAGGCTCGTGCGTCGTGCGGCTTCGGGATCCTCTGAACTGATAACTCCAGTAGCCCGGAGCCATGGCGCAAAGAAGTCGGATAGCTCGCTATACGCAATATTGTCCAGATACGGCGGATCCGAAAGCACAAGAGATACGGACTCAGACTCTACATGTGACAGGTCCTCGGCACTGCCGCAGACAACTTTGGGAGGCGCTAGAGGTGCGATGGAAGGTACTGGGGTGAAACCTTCCTTTGTGAACTCTTTGGGATTCCTGCTGAAGTCCACAGCTGCGCGCACTTGCCTCAGTGCGTTGGGATATGTGCCACGCCCCGTTCCCAACAACCAAGGATTGACTTCCACGGGACGTGGTACATGGCGAAACGCCCGTAGGGAAAATAGCGGGACAAGTCGGCGCCACCCGGAGGCATAACTAGTAAGCATACAAGTGGTCGTCAAGTGATTTGAAAAGGCTAGAGCAGCGACTTCCTTCTCCGCGGCTGAAAGCCCAGAGATCTCTTCAAGCAGAACAGAGAGGTGCAGGAGTTGTCGAGGGTTGAAAAGATCCCGGTATTGGACATACCCATATCGAAGTAGTCGATCATCAGTGCGCACCAAAGGGATATAATCCTCTGGGATTACACCACGTCCTTCCTTTTGTCGCTCTTGGAGCTCGATTTCAGCTTCTTCAACAAGGGCACGGTCTCGGTCGGTTGCAACCTGGAAGGAACGCTGCGATAGCGGTGTGCTGCGGCGGGTTGGCTCAATATCTAGAACCTCAAGAGCGAACAATCGCCACACCGGAGGCTTCCCGGTTCTTTCTGCTACGTCGATGAGGCGCTCTCGGTGCCCGCAATCTGGGCAGCACATCGTGCCGGCCGTCACTACACCTTCGTCGACACGGGTAAGAGCACGGCACGTTCCGCAACGCGCGGCTGCCTTACCCCCTGGACGCTCAAGTATGTCGCCGCACTTTCGGCAAATAATCCACTGTCGGCTTCCATCTGGGTTAGCAGCGAGCCGATAACTCGGATGAGCTTCTACAGTGCGCCCACAGCCGGCGCAGTCGACTGCTTGTACCCAAAAATGATGCAGGACTGTACGCTCCTCGCCGTCCACTCCATGGGTTGCATGAAATGGTGCCAGCTTTTTAGCGGCGCGCTCGTGAAGCTTGGAGGCAATCACGTCTATGTCAGGCTGGCCAGAAGCGTTCAGCTCGAATTTGGTGACAGCGGCTGCAACTGGGTCGACGTCCACCCCAATTACGCTCGCTCCGAGCCTTTGAGCCTCTACTAGGGCCGTGCCGCCACCGACAAATGTGTCCAGGACCGTATGACCGCGCAAGTCAACGTTTTCGTAGTAGCCAGCCCAGAAGTCCCCATCATGTGGGGTTGTAGCAGCAACCAGTAGCGCACGGAACGCTGTGCCGAATCGGCGGGCAAACCACTTGTGCGCTCCGTAGATCGGCCGCGGGCGACGAGCCTCACGGCGCGCGAACCCCGCGAGAGCACCTACTGGGACCTGTCCGGTGTCGAGAAGCGACCGTGTCGGCCAAGTCATCACAGTGAGTTCGCCCTCCCCAGCGGTCTCGCCGCCAGCGCGAGGACCAATTGACACGATGCCAACTCAGGATAGCTGCACAGGTGCCGCTGGTGAACGCTGTGTCGCAGACTTCGGTGTGGGAGCGCTGGCCAGCGGCCTCCATCGGTGGGCGAAGGTGTAGATCGCCGGTCACTGTAGGGGCTCTGCCACCCGTGGGGGCAGCCGCAGCGGGCCAGCAGGCGGACCGCCTCACAGCCTTCAACAGCGCGGCCCGGAGGCCACGTTGCTTGCCCCGGGACAGAGACTGTCCTGCGGTGCACACCCGTGCCATGAGCCTGGAAGCCACACTGCAGGAAGTCATCAGGCGTCGAAGGCAGGGGCAGACGGGCCCGGGCCGAAAGTCCTAACTGCAAGCCCTCATCCGCGTCATCCGCACTCTCCGTGTTCAAAGCGGGCGGAGCGTGCTTTGGTCAAGGCCTCAGGTAGGTCTGTGGCATTTTCATGTACCGGAACCCAGCTCGTTCTCGCGAATCCTTGCCGTGTCCCGCTGTCGCCGGGCCTCACCGTGGGTGCCAATTCGAGCGGCTCTCCCAGCTTGGGCAAAGGATCTGACGTTTCAGGGATGACCGTCCAGGACTGGCACAAGATACCGTAGGGTCCCGTCTCTGACACTAGAAATGGGGCGCGCGGGATATCGCCCACCAAAATTCTGAATCGATGTCCGCTTTTCCACTCCGCTAGTGCTACCTCCGCGCATCTGAGCTGATCACGCTTGGTCGGCTTCCCACCCTTGACCTCGATCCATGCTTTCGTTCCTGGAAGCCAGAAGTCCGGTAGATACCTACCGTGTTGGGTCTCAAATCCTTGCGGTTCGTAGTTCCAGTCGATGCCGAGGGCATCGAAGAACACAGCCCATCGAGCCTCAAGACGGGAACGGAACCTACAACCTGCATAGCGTGTTTCAATGGCTCTGATAGCCATACTAGTTCTCCGTATCGGCGCGATCCGTACGTTGCAGCGCTCACTCTGATGGTTAAAGCGGAACTTGCGTGTGCGCTGCGCATCCTTCCGAGTCTCGGTCGATGCCTCGTCACCATTTGCGTTCGCTGGTCAGTTGCTCTTGTTCGCTTCCTCCTCAGCTCGCGTATTAGTGTCATCGATACCTGCCGGTGCGTCCAGGCCGACCGGACTTTTCAGCGCGCGGCACTCCCAGGCACGTGCAGGTCGGCAGTGACATGACAGAGCGCCCGCCTGGGGTGAGGGACTAGGCGTGAGGCCAGCGGATCGCAACATCGACCCCACTAGGGCACGCAGCTAACAGTGCCACCGTGCCATTCTCTTCCCCTCAGAACCGCTGCTGGTGCGGCTTGCAGGCCGTGCACGCCCGAATGGTGAGTGTCCATCTGCGTGACAATGCCGGCGGACAGCCGCGGACACGGGTGGGCCGTTACCGCAGTTCAGAGGCACACCGCGCCCGAGGTCAAACGCTCACCCATCCAGCAGACCACATGTCATGTCGCCACTACGCAGCAGGCCACCAAGCCAATGGAACCCGTAGCCCCAAGCTTCCCAAGCTGATGCCGTCGACATGCGCCCGCGTGCACCAGACAGGGATGGCATGCGCCTTCCCTACCGGCAGAAGCCGAGACACCGTGCCTAAAGCTTCACAAGTCCGGAGGGGGAAGCAGCATGGCGAAGTGTGGTGCCCCGACCAAAGCTGGCGGCCGGTGCCAGCGTCAGGTACTGACAGGCACGTCTCGGTGCCCGATCCATCAGGGCCCGTGGTCCCCGTACGGTGTAGCCCAACGCAAGGAGAAGGAAGCCAAGGAGAAGAAGCGCAAGATCCGCAGGAAGCGCTAGCTCCGACTGACATCCGCGGGTGACATCAACAGCACCGGACACGGGCGTCTGGGGACGGCCCTGCCCCCTCGCACCGACCGAGCGGTGGCGGCGCCAGGCAGCGCCCGGATCGAACTCCGTCGACATGTGGGGTGGCGCTGGGCCGACCGGCCAGACGAGCCTTTGGAAGTCTGCCCATCCGAGGGCTGTTCCGCTGACGTCCAACGCTTACATCAGCGACCCTGGACGGCGGCAACCAGTTGTGGCTCTGGCTCACGAGGCAAGCCCCGACCAGGGCGATGGCAAAGCGAGGCGCGCTGCGGCGGCCGAGCCATCTCCGGGCCGTCCGAGGCCAACCCCGCATGGCAGAAGCCCACGGCATGGTGTTCAAAACCGTGGGCTTCGTCGGGCTTCTTGTTCGGCGGGACCGACGGTCAGGAGACCGGCATCTCACGTCGCACCCAGCAGGCCGCAGCAGAGGAAGCTGCCTCAGCCTCTGGGACGACGCAGCGACCCCCTTCAGGGTCGATGAGGGTCGCTCACCGCCAGGAGGTGACCACGGCTAACTGCAACGCGGAGAACGTCCCGCAACGCCCTGGTCAGTTCCCTCGCCAGCCGTTGTATGTCTTCCAGGCTGGCGCCCTGGTCGTCCAGAGTGGCGGAGGCATGCTCCAGCAACTCGGCCGCCGTCCCCAGTTGCACCGCTTCGATGTTGTCCGCCAGGCGGGACATGTAGCCGGCCTTGTCGTCGGTGGCCAAGTAGCAGGGCTTCCCCTCCGGCCCCGACCACGGGAGGAGTCGCAGTTCGTTCGGTGCCGTCATCGTTGGGTTCCCTTCTCATCGGTCACGTCGTGGGTGGTGAAGACCGCGTTGACGCGATCTCCGGGGAACACGAGTAGCGCGGCCTCGACAACTCGACCGGTGGAGTCGGTCGCGACCCGTGTGATCGCGAGGGCTGCCGCCGTTGGGCCGATCCGGAGGGCGGATGCCTCGTCCGGTGTCGGTGGACGAGCGCATACCGTCTCCCGGACAGTTGCCGGTGCCGAGCCGAGGACTGCGAATCTCGTGGTCGTGTCCCGCAACGAGGAGTCGTCGCCCAGCACGCTGGCCGGTGCCAGGTCGCGCGGGATGTAGATGCGGGCCAGACCGTGCGGTGAGCCCCCCTCGTGGCTGATGCAGAAGAACTCAGCGAGAGGGCTGCCCGTCGGCACCCTCAGCAAGGTCGTCAGGTGGCCGTCTGCCTGCACGGTGGCGGTGCGAACAGTGACGCGCATGGCCGCTTCAGCGGCGGTCCAGGGATCCAGCGTTCCCCATCCCCCGACGTACACGATCTTGCGGAGGGAGCGGCGGACAAAGTTGCCCTTTCCGTGGATCTTCTCGACAAGACCTTCGCCCTGGAGGAGCGCGAGGGCACTTCGCAGTGTGGCCGTACTGACCTCGTATCGGTCGGCGAGGTCTGCCTCGGACGGCAGGCGTTCACCCGGTTTCACTGCGCCAGTTGTGATCTGGCGCCGGAGATCGTCGGCGATGTCGTGATGGCGTGAAGGCACGGACCGGGTCACCGCCTTCTCTGCACGCGAACGGCGGCGAGTCGGGTTCGCGTGTGCATGGTCAGCAGCTCGCCCGACTCGAAGAGGAGTCGTTTGGCGCCTTGAGGGAGTTGGATGAGGTCCATAACCCGGCACGCTCTGCCGCCCAGTTGAATGACGTCGCCACGCTGCACGGTGGTCGCCGTGACCTCGACCGTGGAAACCAGCGCGCCGCCCGGTGCCCAGCCGCTCACCGCTGCACCTCCCTGGGCTTTGAGTGGCCCGGGATCGAGTGACACGGGCACGCGCACGTCTCGTAGACAACCGGCAGGTCGATCGGCGCGGAGACGGGAGAAGACTCCGTGCAGAGCGGGTGTGTGCCGATACGGCAGGTGGTCGACCGGTAGGGGACGGCAGATGCTTCGGTGACGCGGCGCCGTTGGCGTGGAGACATCAACAGGCCCCCGCCAGGGTCGACCAGGCTTCAGCCGGTAGATGGGAAGCGACGACCACCGCTCGTGGCCGTACTCGTTGCTCCCAGGCCAGCACGTAGGGGCGGACGAGTGCGTTGTCCTCCCCTGCGAGCGGGAGTCGATGGTTGGCGATGTCAGACACCCGGCCCAGTGGCCGCCTCGACGCATCGGCGGACGGCGGGCAGGCTGGGACCACCGTCGAGCGGGACGTCGTTAAGGGGCGGCGGTACCTGCCCTTGGGGGCGTACCGCGCTCTGGTGAGTGAGACGGCACGGCGGATACGGTTGAGCACGCTGCTCAGCTCCTATCGCTGATGGCTCGGTCCCCCGACATCGTCCGTCGCCGGGACCGCTTTGTGTACGACCGCCCAGAGGGTGCGGCCGTTCAGGCTGGTGGCGAGGAGTCCGAACCGATCGGCCTCGGCCACCACTTCCAGAACCTCCCGCCATAAGTCGGCGCAGAGCGCTTCCGGTATCTCCGCTTCGACCGACGTGTAGCGGTCGCACTCCTCCACGCGCGTGGGGAGCCCGACGGCGGACAGCCGGGCGACGATGGCCGCCACGCGAGATCCCGAAGCGGGCACAGGGCAGCCTCCGTCAACCGGCGATCACTTTCAGTGAAGCTAGTTAACTAGATTAGAGCTAGTGGACTAGATTTTCCATATGCCTGAGCAGCCGCCCTATCTCCGCATCGCCGACGAACTCCGGCGCCGGATCGCGGAGCACGTATGGGAGCCCGGGGACCGTCTGCCGTCCCGCACCCAGATCGGCCAGGAGTACGGGGTCGGCGAGAACGTGGTCCGTCGGGCGCAGGAGCTGCTGATTTCCCAGGGTGTGCTGGAGGGCCGCGCCGGTTCGGGCACGTACGTCGCCGAGCCCCGGCAGCGAGTACGGGTGGTCCGTTCGTCCGCGCGTGAGCGGCCCGACGGGTCTCCGTTCCGGGCGGACATGAAGGCCGTGGGCAGGCAAGGAGATTGGGAGAGCCGGACTGAGGCCAAGGTGCCGGCTCCGGCGGACATCGCGGCGCGGCTCGGCATCGCCGAGGGCGACCTGTGCGTCCGGACCACGTACGAGTTCCTGGCCGACGGCAGGCCCGTGCAGCTGTCGACGAGTTGGGAGCCGTACGACCTCACCGCCGGCACTCTCGTTGTCCTCCCGGAGGGAGGGCCGCACGCCGGGGCGGGGGTCGTGAACCGAATGGCCGCTATCGGTGTCACCGTCAGCCACACCGTGGAGCAGCCTGAGCCGAGGCAGGCGACCGCCGAGGAGGCGTCACTCCTGGGCATCCAGAAGGCAGCGCTCGTCACGCACATCCGGCGGACGTACTACAGCGACGAGGGACGGCCCGTGGAGACGGCGGACATCGTGGTGCCCGCCGCGCACTGCGAGATCGTCTACGAGATTCCGATCAACCGTCAGTAGGGAATGGTCGGAGACGCCGCTTGGGAGTCAGTAGGTGTCGGCCTACCTACGGCGCCGGATGTACCAACCCGCCGCCAGCACGGCGAGGATGCTGACCACGAAGGCCCACACCGTGACGGCGCCGTCGTACGAACGGTAGGCCACGAGAGCATGCATGCTCTGACGGATACCCAGGACTCTTGGGCGCAGGCGGAGGCCGTACGTACCCATGGGTCGAATGCGTGTCGAAGTGCAGACGATGACACACGCGCCGGACAAAGACAAGCAGGTCAGCAGGGGTATAACTCAAGATCCACCGAGCGCCTTCTAAGCGCTTGGCCGCAGGTTCGAGTCCTGCCGGGGGCGCCATTCTGTGGCCGGCCCTGCCCGGGTGTCCGTGTGGGTCATCTGGGTCCTTCGGTCAGCTCGTGCTTTCCTTGATCCGGAACCGTCGGAGGGGAGAGGCGACGTGCGACTGCGGTGTGCGGTGCTGGATGACTTCCAGGGTGTGGCCACCGGAATGGCCGACTGGTCGGTGATCGCGGACGAGGTCGAGGTCGTCCCGCTGCGCGAGCACCTCGGCGGGGAGGACGCCCTCGCCACGGCTCTCGCCGACTACGACATCGTCGTCACCCTGCGCGAACGCGTCCCCTTCCCCGGTTCGCTGATCGCCCGCCTCCCCCGGCTGAGGCTGCTCATCGCCTCCGGCATGCGCAACAGCGTCATCGACTACGCCGCCGCCGAGGCGCACGGCGTCACCGTGTGCGGTACGGCGAGTTCTGGCACCCCGCCGGTCGAGCTGACCTGGGCTCTGCTGCTGGGCCTGGCCCGCGGGATCGTCGAGGAGAGCAACGCCCTGCGCGCGGGCGGCCCCTGGCAGTCCACCGTCGGCGCCGACCTGCACGGCAGCCGGCTCGGCCTGCTGGGACTCGGCAGGATCGGCGGCCGCGTGGCCCAGGTCGGACTCGCCTTCGGCATGCGGGTCAGCGCCTGGAGCCAGAACCTGACCGAGGAGCGCGCCGAGGAGGTGGGTGTCGAACGGGCCGGCTCCAAGGAGGAGTTGCTGGCCGGCAGCGACTTCGTCTCCGTCCACCTGGCCCTCGGCGAGCGCACCCGCAGCCTCGTCGGCGCCCCCGAACTCGCCCTGATGAAGCCGACCGCCTACCTGATCAACACCTCCCGCGCGGCGATCGTCGACCAGGACGCCCTGCTGGCCGCGCTGCACGACGGCCGGATCGCGGGTGCCGGCGTCGACGTCTTCGACATCGAGCCGCTGCCCGCCGACCACCCGATGCGCACCGCACCCCGCCTCCTCGCCACACCCCACCTCGGCTACGTGTCGCGCGCCAACTACACGACGTACTACGGGCAGGCCGTGGAGAACATCCAGGCCTATCTGGCGGGGGCGCCGGTACGACGGCTGCCCTGAGCCGCGCAGCCCTGTCCCCTCCCGCCCACGAGCCTGCGTACCCGGGCGTCTCCCACCGTCGGCTCAGCCGTCCTCGGCTCGGCCGCCGTAAAAGGGTGATCCCCGGCTGATCACCGTGACCACGCCCGCACGGCACCGTTGAACGGGAAGTGCGGCGGCTGGCCTGCCGCTGCGTCTTTCCGAGCAACAAAAGGAGAACGTGATGTCTCGCATCGCGAAGGCAGCCGCCGTCGCTCTCGGCACCGGTGCCGTGGTGATCAGTGGAGCCGGACTGGCCGCGGCCGGCTCGGGCGCCGCGGGTGGAGCCGTCGACTCGCCCGGCGTGGTGTCCGGCAACCTGGCTCAGGTTCCGCTGCACGTTCCGGTCAACGTGTGCGGGAACACGGTCGACATCGTCGGCCTGCTGAACCCCGCCTTCGGCAACTCCTGCCTCGACACCAGCAAGCACAACGACACCCCCGGCAACCCGGGTCCGGGTGAGGACGGCGGCTACGGCGGCTGAACCGGCCGCACGGACAGGGAAGGGCCCCGGCACTCCGAGCGCCGGGGCCCTTCCCGTTGCCTGCTCACGCGTACCGGTAGATCCGGCTCACATCGTCCAGCCGGTCCGGTGTCTCGTCCCACGGTGGAAGCTTCTGGTGCCGGGCCACGACCCGCTCGTGCTGCTTGTCGGCGGCACCGGGCGGCTCGGCGGGCAGGTAGCGGTGGTTGCGGTGGGCGCGCTGCCAGCGGGACCACTGCAGGTCGAGGAAGGCGTGGTGCAGCCAGAACACCGGGTCGTTGACCGAGGCGCCGCCGACCATCGCGCCGCCGACCCAGCGGTGCACCCGGTTGTGGTTGCGCAACGAGGCGCTGCCACTGCCGCTTCCCCAGCCCTCCAGCTTGTTGCGGAAGCCCTTGCGGACGGTCGAGTCCCAGGGCCACGCGTCATAGACGGGGTCGTCCAGCGCCCACTGCAGCTCGCTCCTGGTGGGCAGTTGGAGGGGGGCGGCGGAGCGGCCCAGGTCCCGGGTGAGGAACCTGCCGTCCGTGATGCCCTCCTTGATGGTCCAGCGGCCCGCGGCGTAGGCGAACGGACCGGTCATCACCTGCCGGTCGGAGCGCCGCCCGTTGCCGCCGAGCAGATCCTTCGTCCAGGGCACGGAGGTCGTCCTACGGTCCCGGGTCCAGTCCCAGTACGGCACTGTCACCGAGGAGTCGACGCGGCGCAGTGCCCGCTCCAGTTCCAGCAGGAACCTGCGGTGCCAGGGCAGGAAGGAGGGGGCCATGTGGGCGGTGCGCAGGCTGTCCTCGCCGTCGGCGGTGTAGAACTCGATGTGCATGCGTACGAACTCGTCGTACTCGCCGCGCCGTTTCAGCTCCAGCAGCGCGTTGACGAACCGCCGCCGCTCGCCCGCGGTGAGCGTGCGCACGTTCTTACGCACGTACACCATGCTGTCCCCCCGTGTGCGTGTGGCCGCCGGCGTGTTGGCCGCCGACCGGGCCCGGCGCCAGGTCGCGCAGCCGCTGGCCGGGGCCGATCTGGTCCACGGCCGCCCGCGCCGCCTCCAGCGGGGTCGGGTACGACGTGTAGTGGTCGGCCATGCTCAGCCAGGTACCGTCGGCCCGGCGCATCAGGTGCAGCGGGCGGCCGTCGATGGTGATCTGCCAGTCGCCGCCGACCGTCCTGCGTCCCCCGACCGGCAGCAGGACCCCCTGGATACGGCGGCCCCGGTAGGTCTCCCCGAAGGAGCCGCCGTCGGTACCCCCGGCCGGGGGCACGGGCCGCGACGCGGCGACGACCGGGGCCAGCGCCAGGGCCGCGGCGGAGGCCAGCAGCCCCCGCGCCACCTCCCTGCGCGACGGTCTGCCCCCCGCCGCTGTGACCTGTTGTTCCTTGCCCACTGCCACTCTGCCGCCATCGACGACCATCGCGCACTCCTCATCCGGGTTCCAGATCATCTCCGTATCGGTAACCCGTGAAGGGCGGGCGGAGTCACCACCAGGGGGCCATCCGGTGGGTACGGCGGCCGACGGCGGCCGACGCAACCCGACGAAGACGCCGGCCGACGCAAGACGCGGGCACTGGCGGAAGACGCCCGCCGACGGAAGAGGCAGGCACAGACGGAGGCGCAGGGCTACGGAAAGCGCAGGCCGCCTCAGTGCGCGGCGGCACGCGTCGGAGGTCCGCGGGCCTACAGGCCCGGGCCCGTGGCCACGTTCGCGTCGGCGACGGTCTGGAAGGTGGGCGCGAGGACGCCGGCCTGGGGGAGCTTGGTGCTCGGCAGGCCGAAGGCACCCGGGTTCGGCGCGGTCAGCGGGGCGTCCACGGACAGGCCGGGGGCGAGGGCGCGCAGGTCGGAGGCGGGCGCGTCGACGCCGACGTGGTCGAAGCCTTCGTCGACGACGTGGGGCAGCGGGGTCCTGGCGTCCACGCCGGGCAGACCACCGGTCACCGGAAGCTGCGGGAGGGTCCGCTCCGGGAGCAGTCGGCCCGAGACGTACCGCGGCCCCTCGGGGGCGCCCGACTTCGGCAGCGGCAGCTGCGCGCCGAGGTGGGGCATCTCCATGTCGAGGGCCTGGGAGACGCCGCCCAGGGGCACGGAGACGGGGACCGTGCCGGCCGCCGCGGCGGGGCCGGCGGCCCCCACGGTGGCCGCGATGCCCGTGGCGACGGCGGCAAGGGTTCCCAGGGTGGTCGACTTCATGTCAGGTGCGGTCCTTTTCAACATGCGGGAGGTTCGACGTCCGTACCGCGTAACGAGCCGGAAAACGGCATCAGTTCGCAATTCCCCCGGGTGCCGTAATAGTCGGCTCGTCCGAAAGTCCCACCATCCCGGCGCGTTGATCCGGTACAGCGACTCGCACTGCAGCCAGGAGACGAAGCCGACCCCGGACAGGCGGCCGGCCGCGTAGAGCAGCCAGTACCAGCCGGGGAAGCGGGCACCGGCGAGCAGGCTCACGCCCACGCAGACGACCACGCTGCCGCAGGACACCACCGGGTTCAGGCTGCACCCGGGCACGAAGGCGGGGTCCTCGAGCAGCTTGAACTCGTCGAGGGTGATGACCCAGGTGGCGGGCGGGCCGGCCGCCCCGTGAGCACGAGCGGCACGGCGCAGGCGCGGCCGGTGCCCGCGTGCCGGCGCGTCAGGCGCGCAGGCTGCGGGCGGGCAGGAAGACGTGTGCGGCGGCGTTCGTGGTCTCCGGGGCGCCCGCGAACGCGGCCAGCTCCTTCCCGTCGACCGGCCGGCGCGGACCGGTCGAGGGACAGATGCGCGTGGTGAACATGAAGTAGGTGTAGCCGAGCTTCTCGACCGCCCTCAGCCAGTCCGCCGGCGGGGTGACCTGACTGGTGACCTGCGGCATCTGCAGGACGATCTGCCCGGCCACGACGAGCATGCTGACCTTCAGGCTTGGCCGGGTGGTGCCGTCGACGGGCTCGCCGCCGATGGGCAGGCCGAGGTCGTCGATCAACCGCTCGACGGCGGCGGACGAGGCCTCCGGGCCGTCCGGGCCGTCGCCGAGGGAGCAGGCGAGCAGACAGGGCGTCCTGCCGTCGCCCTGCTCGTTCCTGGCGAGCCAGGCGAGCAGGACGAGCGTGCCGAGGTCGGCGGCGCGGAAGGGACGGATTGCGCTGGATGCTGAGGTCACCGCGCGACCATATCGACGGGCCCCGGCGCGCCCCGGTGGCTTCTCACCCTTCCGGAGCAGCGCCCCGGGACGCTCCACACGTTCGAGGGATGTCGTCCCGGACACGGCGAGGGCCGGTGCCGCGGGTGCGGTACCGGCCCGGGCGGGGACGGGCGTCAGCTGTGCAGGGGCCGACCGCCGAGCAGCTGCCGCTGGTTGAGGGAATCGGTGGCGTCCTTGAAGGTGCTCAGCACGGAATCCTTGTTCTCGGTGTCGAGCGCGTCCGACTGATGCTGCAGCGGCATCAGGTCCTTCACGGTGGGGGGGTTCTCGGCGAGCGTGTCGAGGGCGCCGTTGAGGCTCATGGGCGGCAGGTTGGTGGCGTTGTGGGCGAACGCGGGCGCGGCGGCGCCGACCAGTGCCACGGAACCGGCGACGACGACGGCGGCCTTCAGGGACTTCATCGTGTTCCTTTCTTCGGCGACTCACGTCACCCCAGGGAATTCCGGCGCCGTGCCCAACGAGTTCCGGCCGGGCCGGAAACCCCGTGGCGACAAGACATATGAGATCCCGTACGGGATCTCATATGTTCCGCGTCAGGAGGCCGACAGCGACGGCTCCGAAGGCAGGCTCAGCGACGGCAGGGGGGCCAGCGAGGGAGCGGCGGAAGTGACGCCGCCGAGGGCCGAGTCGATGAGGCCCAGGAGGTCGTCCACCACGCCGGTGGCCGAGGAGAGCACCTGGTCGATGCTGGAGGTGATGGCGTCGACCAGCTTGTCGATCGCGGCGTCCAGCGCGGAGAGCAGGTCGTCGACGGCGTCGCGGGCCGCGGGCTGCTGGCCGTCGTCAGCGTCCTTCGGTGCGGCGAGGAGGGCCGCAGCGGCGGCCGCGGACTGCGACGGACTGGCCGCCACGTCCGGCATCGCGACCACGCTCGGCGTGGCGGGTGCTGCCGATGCCGTGGGGGTGGCGGACGCCGTGGGGGTGGCGGACGCCGTGGGGGCGGCGGGCGTCGTGGGGGCGGCGGGCGTCGTGGGGGCGGCGGGCGTCGTGGGGGCGGCGGGCGTCGTGGGGGCGGCGGGCGTCGTGGGGGTCGCCGGGACGGTGGGTGCCGCGGGACTGGCGGGAGCCGTCGGTGCCGTGGGGGCGGCGGGCGCCGTGGGTGTCGCGGGGGCGGTGGGTGCGTTCGGCGCCGTCGGCGTGGCCAGGGGGGCCGGGTCCGCCGCGGCCCTGGCGACGGCCTGCTTCGCCGCCTCGCCGAGCCTTCTGGCCTCATCGGCGGGGAGCTTGCCCTGCGTCAGGGACCGGTCGAGCAGGTCGATGACCTCAGGGGGGACGGAGCCGGTGGTGCCCAGGGCCCTGACCTGGGCCAGCAGTTTCTCGGCACCGGGGACGGCGACCTGGGAGGCGGCACGGGCGCGTTCCCGCGCCGAGTCGGCGGCGACGACGGCGGGGCCGGTGATGCCGACCAGGACGGCGGCGCAGAGGACGGTGGAGGCGAGACGCCGCGGCGGCAGACCACGCATGGTGTTCCTTTCGGTGGACATCGGGACCTGAGCCCACCGTCGGTTCATCGATCGCACACCGCAACCGCTCGAATACCACGCGTGATCCATCCGAGGGAGCGAAAACCGGCCGTCCGCCCCGCGAGGGATTCGCGGGGCGGACGGCCGGTCCGAAGGGGTGCGTCCCGACGTCAGTCGCTGACGCAGGTGTTGCCGAACGCCGGGTTCAGCAGGGCGATGGCGTCCACGGTGTTGCCGCAGAGGTTGATCGGCACGTGAACCGGGACCTGGATGGCGTTGCCCGACACCACGCCCGGAGAGTCGGCGGCAAGGCCGTGCGAGCCGGAGTCGGCGGAAGCCACGCCGGCACCGCCGGCGACGGCCGCGACGGCGGCGGAGGTCAGGACCAGGCCCTTCGCGATACGCGACATGGAGAGGTGCTCCTTGGGATCGACACAACATCCGGGCGGACACCCGGCGCTGTGTCAACGCGTGGCACCCTGTGGAGTTGTGCGGCCAATGGGGTGATGTGCCCTCGGCCAGGACCGCTACGTGTTCGATCCTGGCACGGCTCTGCGGCGCGGTGGTGACCAGCAGGGCTCCCGGCTCGTTTCCCATCGGGAAGGGGCGTGCGCCGGTGCGCTCTTCGTCGTCGTGGACGTCCGGCAGTAAGACGCGTTCCCGACCGCAGTCCCGAGCGCCCCCGTGAGCGAGGAAACCCGCGCATGCACCAGTCAGCACCCGACCCTCGGCCGCGGGTCCTGCACCTCGCGCAACCCGTGGACGGCGGTGTCGCCCGGGTCGTACTGGACCTGGCGCGGGCCCAGCTCGCGGCGGGTCTGCACGTCACGGTGGCCTGCCCCGGCGGTGAACTGGCCGCGGGGCTACGGGCCCTGGGCGTCGAGGTACGGCACTGGCAGGCCGGCCGGTCCCCGGGTCGGGGGCTGCCGGGCGAGTTACGGCGACTCGTACGCCTGATCGACGAGGTGCGGCCCGAACTGGTGCACGCGCACAGCGCCAAGGCGGGCCTGGTCGGCCGGCTCGCCGTCCGCCGGCGCGTGCCGACCGTGTTCCAGCCGCACGCCTGGTCGTTCGAAGCGGTCGGCGGGCTCACCGGGGCCCTCGCGCTGCGTTGGGAGCGGTGGGGGGCGCGCTGGGCCGACCGCGTGGTGTGCGTCAGCGAGGCAGAGCGTGCGACCGGCATGCGTGCCGGAGTACGCGCTCCCTGCACCGTCATCCCCAACGGCGTCGACCTCGACCGCTTCTGCCCGGAGCCGACGGCCCCCACCACCGCGTCCGCCCCGCTGCACGCCCCTCCACCCGTCACCTCGCCCACCCCACCCTCCGACCCGCTCTCCGGCATCTCGTCCGCCCCCGCCCGTGCCGCTGTCCTGCCGGGGCTCGATCCCGCGGCCCCCCTTGTGGTCTGCGTCGGACGGCTGTGCCGGCAGAAGGGGCAGGATGTGTTGCTGGCGGCCTGGGAGGACGTGCTGGGTGCGGTGCCGGAGGCCCGGCTGGTGCTGGTCGGCGACGGACCCGACGGCGCGGCCCTGCGCCGACGGGCCCACCCCTCCGTGCGGTTCACCGGTGCGGTCGCCGACGCGGTGCCCTGGTACCGGGCCGCCGACCTGGTGGTGCTGCCCTCGCGGTGGGAGGGCATGGCGCTCGCCCCGCTGGAGGCGCTGGCCTGCGGGCGGGCCGTCGTACTCACCGACGTCGACGGCGCCCGCGAGAGCCTGCCGCCCGGCCTCGCCGCACGCTGCCTGGTCCCGCCCGACGACCCCGCGGCACTGGCCCGGACGGTCGCCGGGCTGCTGTCCGACCCCCCGCTGCGCGCGGCGCTCGGTGCCCAGGGGCGGCGGCACGTCCTGTCCACGCACGACGTGCGGCACACCGCCGAACGGGTCGCGGCGCTCTACCGCGAACTCCTCGGCGCCCGGCCGCTCGTGCCCTCCGAGCACAGGGAGTCCCTCCACTCGTGACTGCGGAAAGTACCGTCCCCTCCCCCGGCGCGCAGCCATGGGACCACGGATGCGCACCCGTCTCGGTCCTGCCGCCCCGGACCGCCGGCAGCTTCCGGTTCCCGCAGCGGCGCCGGCCCGCGCGGTCCGCCTCGCCGCTGCCGCTGCTCGCCGTCGACCTGCTCGCCGCACTGGTGGGCGCGGTCGCAGCGGACGAGGCGACCCGCCGCCCGCTGCTGGTCGCCTCCTTGGTGTCCGGCGCGCTGCTGCTGCGCCCGCGCTCCGTCCGGCCGGTACCCGGGGTGCTCGACGAACTGCCCGTGGTGACCGGCCGGATCGCGGTGGCCTGGCTGGGCGTCGCCGCCCTGCTCGCCGCCCACGACCCCGAGCGCGCCCTGTCCGCCCGGATCCTGCTGCTCGGCTGGGCTCTGCACGCGGCGGCGGCCTGCGCGGGCCGGGGCGCGGTGCACTGGCGGCGCCGGGCGGCCCTGCTGCGTCGGCCGCACACCGCGCTGGTGATCGGGCCCGCCGCGACCGCGCAGCGGGTGGCCGCCGCGCTGCTGCGGCACCCGCGCTGCGGGGTGCGGCCCGTCGGCGTCGTGACGGAACTCCCGGATGCCAGCGGTGGGTTGCCGGTGCTCGCCGGCGGCGAGGAGGTGGAGCGGGCGCTCATCCAGAACGGGGTGCGGGTCGTGCTCACCGTCGATCCGGCCGTGCGCGGTGAGCAGGGGCCGCTGCTGCGGGCCCTCGTCGAGGGGGGCTGCACGGTGTGGGAGGTCGACGCGGACTCCCCGGCGTACGAGATGCGCGACCAGCTCGCCGGGTTCGCCGTGCGCCGGCTGAACCTGGGCGCACGGCGGCGGGTGGGCACCGGCAAGCGGCTGCTGGACGTGGTGGTGTCCGGGACGCTGCTGGTGCTGCTCAGCCCGGTGCTGCTGGTGTGCGCGGTCGTCCTGCGGCTCACCGACGGACCCGGCGTGGTCTTCCGGCAGGAACGCATCGGAAAGGAGGGCCGGCCCTTCACGCTGCTGAAGTTCCGCACCCACCGCCCGGTCGACGAGCAGGAGGCGGCCACCCGGTGGAGCGTGGCCGGCGAGCGGAGGATGCGCCCCTTCTGCCGCTTCCTCCGGCAGACCTCGCTGGACGAGTTGCTGCAGCTGTGGAACGTCTTCCGGGGTGACATGAGCCTGGTCGGCCCGCGCCCCGAACGCCCGTACTTCGTCGCCCGGTTCAGCCAGGCCCACCCCGGTTACGCGGCCCGCCACCGCATGCAGACCGGCATCACCGGGCTCGCCCAGATCAACGGGCTGCGCGGAGACACCTCCATCGAGGACCGGGCGCGGTTCGACAACGCCTACATCGACAACTGGTCGCTGTGGCAGGACATCTGCATCCTGCTGCGCACCGCGGCCGCGCTCGTACGCTCGACGGGGAGCTGACCGATGGCCCTGGCCCTGCCGCTGCGCCGTCCGCCGCGCCTGTCCCCGGTGCTGCCCGTGCCGGCCGTGGTCGCGCTGCTCGCACTGCCGGTCCCGCCCGGCGGCGAGGGCGGTGCCGGCCCCGCCGACGCGCTGTCCGCGCTGGTCGTCGGCTACTGCGCCGTACGCCTGCTGCGCGAGCGCCGGAGACCGCTCAGCCGGACCGCCGCCCTGGTGCTCGGCCTGCCGGTGGCCGGATTGTCGCTCGCCGCGATGAACGCGGTCTCACCCGGCGCCGGGATCACCGGACTCGGCCGCTATCTCCAGGTCTTCGTGCTGGTCCCCGCCGCCGTCGTGCTCCTCGTCCGCGGCCGGTCCGACTTCCGGCTGCTGGCCTGGTCGATCGTGGCCCTGGCGGGGTGGCAGGGCGGGATCGGCGTGCACCAGTACCTCACCGGGACCGGTGCGTCGTACCAGGGCGAGGACGTCCGCGCGGTCGGCACGTTCGGGGCGACGGACGTGATGGGCATGGCGACGGTGGTGTCCTTCGGGCTGGTGTGCTCGGTGGGCCTGGCGCTGGGCCGCTCGGCGGTGCGGGACCGTGTGATCGCCGCCGGCTGCGCCCTCGCGCTGCTCCTGCCCCTCGCCCTGTCCTTCAGCCGGGGCGCCTGGATCGCCACCGCCGTCACCGTCACCGTCCAGCTGGTGCTGGCCGGGGCGCGCCGGGCGCTGACGGTCGGCGCGGTCGTGGTGGCCGCGTGCGTGGTCCTGGTGGGTGGGCTGGGGGTGGGTACGGCGATGCTGCAGGAGCGGATCGACAGCATCACCCGGGTCACCGACGCGCCCGACCAGTCGGTCACCGACCGGTACACGATGTGGGCGGCGGCCGCCGACATGTGGCGCGGGCACCTGCTGACCGGAGTGGGGCTGAAGGGCTTTCCCGAGTATCGCGACGGACACGCCTCGCTCGCGCTGTCCTCCGGCAGCGACACCGAGGGGGCGGGCTCCGCGTTCCGCAGGCAGCCGCTGCTCTCCCCGCACAACATGTATCTGCTGGTCCTCGGTGAACAGGGCCTGACCGGGCTGCTGTGCCTCGCGGGCGGCTGGCTGGCGCTGCTGGTGTGCGCCCTGCGCGGCCTGTGCCGGGCCCGGGCGGCCGGCGGCCGGGGCCTGGAGTGCGCGCTGGTCGGCTGCGGGCTGCTGGTCTGGCAGCTCGTGGACTTCGTGTACGCCGACATCGGGGGTCCCTCCACCGTGCTGACGGCGGTGTGCTTCGGGCTGGTCGCCTGGTGGGCTCTGGTGGGTGCCGACCAGGTCGCCTCCGGCGGGAGCACCGCCGTACCGAGCGAGCCGGGAGCGGTGGCGGGGGAGGCGGCCCTCCGATGACGGCACCCCGCACCTCCCACGGTCCGGCCGGTACGACACCGGAGGCGGTCGAGATCACCAGCCCCACGACCGGCGAGGCACCGGACCCGAACACCGACCCGCCCCCCGCCCCGGCACCGGGCGCGGTGCGTGAACCACCGACCACCACCATCGCCTCCGGCACCGGCACCGGCACCGGCATCGCGAACGACACCAGCACCAGCACCAGCCAAGCCGCCCTGCCCGCCACCCGCTTCACCGACGCCGGCAGAACCACCTCGTCAGGGCACCGGCCCCCCGACACCACGGGAATCGCCGTGCCCACGACCCACCCCACCGACACCGCCCTGCCCACGGCCCGCCCCACCGACACCGCCCTGCCCACGGCCCGCCCCACCATCCCCGACGAAGCCACCCCACCCCCACACCACGCCCCCATCCCCCACGCGGAACCCGGCGGGGAGGGCGCCGCCGGGCGGGCTGTCGGTTTCGGTCACGTTCCGCCGACGCGTCGGTTTCTTGCCAGGGCCGCGCTGCTCACCGCCTCTCTCTCGGTCGCGTCGGCGGTGCTGGGGCTGGTGCGGGACCAGTCGCTGGCGCGGTTGTTCGGGGCGGGGCGGGACACCGACGCCTTCCTGGTCGCCTGGACCGTGCCGGAGTTCGCGGCCACCCTGCTGATCGAGGAAGGGCTGGCCTTCGCGTTGATCCCGGCGTTCAGCGCGGCCCTGGCCCGCCGCGCCCAGGGCGCCCCCGGGGACCCGGTCCGCTCGCTGGTCGCCGGCACCCTGCCCCGGCTGGCGCTGGCGTTCGCGGCGGTGGGCGCGCTGCTGACGCTGGCGGCACCGCAGTTCGTCGCCGCGCTGGCGCCGGGCCTGCCCGATCCGGGCCTCGCCGCGGACTGCACCCGGCTCACCGCGAGCTGTGTGCTCAGCTTCGGCCTCGCCGGGTACTGCAGCGCGGCCCTCAGGGCCCACCGGCGCTTTCTCGCGCCGGCCGCGATCTACCTCGCCTACAACCTCGGCATCATCACGGCGATGTACGCCCTCGGCGGCCACTGGGGGGTGCGGGCGGCCGCGTTCGGGGTCGCGGCGGGCGGCTGCCTGATGACGCTGATCCAGCTTCCCTCGCTGGTAAGGGAGTTGCGCCATCGCCCCAGCGGGTCGCCCGTGGCGCCGGGAGCCGTGGGCGAGGCGCGGCCGATGGACGTACCGCTGCTGGCCACCGTGCTGCTGTTCGCGCTGTGCCGGCAGTCGCAGGTGCTCATCGAGCGGTTTCTCGCCGCCGGCCTGCCCGCCGGGGCCATCTCGCACCTGAACTACGCCCAGAAGGTCGCGCAGATCCCGATGACCATGTCGATGATGCTGTGCACGGTCACCTTCCCGGTGGTGGCGCGGGCGCTGGCCGAGGGCGATACCGAGCGGGCCCGGGCCCGGGTGGAGCGGGATCTGGCGGTGGCCGCCGGGTTGGTGCTGTTCGGCACGGCCGCGGTCGTGTCCTGCGCCCCGCAGCTGATCGGCCTGTTGTTCGAGCGGGGGGCGTTCACGCCCGAGGACACCGCGGCCACCGCCGACGTGATGCGTGTCTACGCGCTCGGGCTGCTCGGCCAGACGCTGACCGGTGTCCTGGTCCGCTCCTACTTCTCGGCGGGCCGCGCCACCTGGTACCCCGTCGCCGCGATGGCCGCGGGGATCGTGGCGACCTGCTGCGCCGGCGCCTGGACCGTCGGCCCCTGGGGCGTCACGGGGATCGCCGCCGCCAACGCCGCCGGCATCACCGTCACCGCCGTCCTGCTGCTCGCCGGCATGGGGCACCGCAGTGTGCCCGTCCGCACCCGGCACGTGCTGCACGAGCTGAGCCGGCCGTTCGGGGCGGCGGTGGCCGCCGCCCTGGCCGGCGGCTTCGTCGGGGGCCTGCCGGCCACACCGCTCGCCGGGCTGACGGCCGGGGGCGTCACCGTCACCGTCGTGTTCGTCCTGGCCGGCCGGGCCCCGGGCGCCCAGGGCTTCGCATCCGCACTCCGTTCCGTACGCACCCGCACCCGAAAGCTCGCTCATGCCCTCCTCCGTTGAGACCACCGCGCCTTCCCGGCCGGCCAGAACCGGACCGGTCCCGTGGATCGCCATGTACCACTCGGTCGGTGACCGCTCCGACGACCCGTACCGCGTCACGGTCACCGCCGAGCGGCTGGACCGGCAGCTGCGCTGGTTGCGCCGGCGAGGGCTGCGCGGGGTGTCGGTGGCCGAACTGCTCGCCGCCCGCGCCAGGGGCGGGGGCCGGGACCTGGTCGCCCTCACCTTCGACGACGGCTACGCCGACTTCCTGGAGCACGCCCTGCCGGTGCTCGCCCGCCTGGAGTGCACGGCCACCCTGTTCGTGCTGCCCGGCCGGCTCGGCGGCGACAACGCCTGGGACCCGCTGGGCCCGCGCAAGCCGTTGCTGACCGCCGAGGGCATCCGGCGCGCCGCCGACGCCGGCATGGAGATCGGTTCCCACGGCCTCACCCACGTCGACCTCACGCGGGCCGACGACGCCCTCCTCACGGCCGAGACCGCCGGGAGCCGCGCCCTGCTGGAGGAGGTGACCGGCGCCCCGGTCACCGGCTTCTGCTATCCGTACGGCACGGTCGACCGGCGCGCCGTGGACGCCGTACGGAAGGCCGGGTACGGCTACGCCTGCGCCATCGACCCCGGCGAGCTGAACGGCCCGCACGTCCTGCCGCGTCTGCACATCGGGCAGAACGACACCGCCGTACGGCTGTTCCTCAAGTACCGGCTGCACCGGTTGCGCCGGCGGCCGGTCGAGGGGCTGCGGTGAAAGCCCTGCACATCATCACCGGGCTCGGGGTCGGGGGTGCCGAGCAGCAACTGCGGCTGCTGCTGCGCCATCTGCCGGTGCCGTGTGACGTGGTGACGCTGACCGACCCCGGGCCGGTGGCCGACGGACTGGCGGCGGACGGGGTGCGGGTGGTGCACCTGGGCATGACCGGCAACCGCGACCTGACCGCGCTGCCCCGGCTGACCCGGCTCGTCCGCCGCGGCCGCTACGACCTCGTGCACACGCACCTGTACCGGGCCTGCCTGTACGGCCGGATCGCCGCCAGGCTGGCCGGGGTGCGCGCGGTCGTCGCCACCGAACACTCCCTCGGCGACTCGCAGATGGAGGGCCGGCCGCTCACGGCGGGGGTGCGCGGCCTGTACCTCCTGGGGGAACGGCTGGGCCGGTCCACCGTCGCCGTCTCCCCCACGGTCGCCGAGCGGCTCTCCCGCTGGGGTGTCCCCGGGCCGCGCATCACGGTCGTGCCCAACGGCATCGACCTGGCACGGTTCGCCTTCGACCCCGTGGCCAGGCGCCGCACCCGCGACCGGCTCGGGCTGCCCGCCGACGCGTTCGTCGTCGGCGGCATCGGGCGTCTCGCCCCCGGCAAACGCTTCGACGTCCTGATCCACGCCCTCGCCCGGCTGCCGGCCGACTGCCGGCTGCTGCTGGTCGGCGGGGGCGCGCAGGAGAGCGCCCTGCGGCGGGCGGCGCGAGAGGCGGGGGTCGCCGACCGGGTGTTGTTCACCGGTGAGCGGCCGTACGTCCCCGACGGCTCGCCCGGCCCGGACCTGCCCGCGCTCACCTCGGCGATGGACGTGCTCGCCGCGCCCTCCCCCGAGGAGGCGTTCGGTCTCGCGGTCGTGGAGGCGCTCGCGGCCGGCCTGCCGGTGCGTTACACGTCCTGCCCGGCCCTGCAGGACCTGCCGCCGAAGGCCGCGCCGGACGCGGTGCGCGTCCCGTGCCGGGCCGATGCCTACGCCCGCGCGCTCGCCGAGGTCCGGGCCGCCGGACCCGGCCCGCGCACCGCCGCCGAGGCGGCCCGCCACTACTGCATCACCCGCAGCGCCGCCCGGCTCATGGACGTCTACGCGGCGGCGCTCGCCCCGACGTCCCCCCACGTTCCGATCCAGCAGGGAGCAACCCCGTCATGACCGACCACCGCACCCGGCGATCCCGCACCTCACGCCTCTCCCGTCTCCGCGCGCTGCCGCCCTGGTCGCTGGTGGCGGCCGGTGTCCTCGCGGGCGGGCTGCTCGGCGGCGCGTACGGTGCGCTGAGGACGCCGACGTACACGGCGACCAGCTATGTCATCGCCGTACCCACCGAGAAGTCCGACACCGCCACCGCGCTGGGCTTCGCACAGGCCTACGGGCGCATCGCCACCCAGCTCGCGGTGCTCGGCGACGCCCAGGTGTGGGCCGGGGTGCCGGTGGACACCCTGCGCGACAGCGTGCGCGCCGCGACCTCGCCGGACGCCCCGATGGTCGCCGTCTCCGCCACCTCCGCCCGCCCGGCGCGGGCCGCGGAGATGGCCAACGCGGTCGCCCGCGCGCTCACCCAGCACGCCAACGGCGCCAAGGCCGCCACGCACGTCGAACTCCTGCAGTTCTCCCGGGCGGTGCAGCCGACCGAGCCGGCCTCCGCCTCCGCCGAGGTGACCGGTCCGGTCGGGGCGAGCGCGGGCGGGCTGCTCGGCGGTCTCGCGCTGCTGGTGCGGCCGAAGCGCCGGCCGGAGGAGGAGACCGCGCGCCCGGCCTCGGTGCCCGGCCCGGCCCGCTCCGCCGACACGCACGGCCGACTGTGACGGCGACGTACCCGGCGCGCACCGCACTGTCCGCCCTCACCACCGAATGCGTCACCGACGAGGCCGCCTTCGCCGAGCTGGCCCCGGCCTGGGGACGGCTGTACGAGCGGTGCGCCGCCGCGACCCCGTTCCAGAGCCACGCCTGGCTGCACTCGTGGTGGCTGTCGTACGGCAGGCGTGGCCGGCTCAGGGTGCTGCTGGTGCGCTCCGGCGGCGAACTGGTGGCCGCCGCGCCGCTGATGCTGGTTCACCGGCTGCTGCCCAGACTGGTCCCGCTCGGCGGGGCGGTCTCCGACTACGCGGACGTGCTGCTGGACGACGGCGACGACGGGCGCGCGGCCGGCGCGCTCACCGAGGCGCTGGCGGACGCGGCCCGCACGGCGCTGATCGACTTCCGCGAGGTGCGGCCGGGCGGTGCGCTGGAGCGGGTCTACGACCGCTGGCGCGGCCCGCGCCGCGCGATCCGTGACTCCCCGTGCCTGGAGCTGCCGGCCGTGCCCATGCGGGAGCTGGTGGCCCGGCTGCCCTCGGGCAAGGCCCAGCGGGTCCGGGCCAAGCTGCGCAAGCTGGCCGCGCTCGGCGTGCGGCGCAGGACAGTGGGACCCGAGGAGGTGGACGGGGCGCTCGTCCGGCTGCTGGAGCTGCACCGGCTGCAGTGGCAGGGGCGGAAGGTGACGTCCGAGCATCTCCGGCCCCGGTTCCACGCCCACCTGGCGCGCGCGGTCGGTCCGATGGTGCGCTCCGGGAACGCGGTGGTCACCGAGTTCCGGATCGACGGCGAGGTGGTGGCCGTCGACCTGACCCTGCTGTCGCACGGCCTGGCCGGCGGCTACCTCTACGGCGCCCATCCGGGCCTGCGGGAACGCAGGGCCGACGTGGCGGTGATGCTGCTGGACGCCTGTACCGACAACGTCATGCACCTGGGCGAGCGCGGCACGCTGAGCCTGCTGCGCGGCGACGAGCCGTACAAACTCCACTGGCGTCCCGACCGGGTCGTCAACCAGCGGCTGCTGCTGGCCCGGCGGCGCACGGCCCCGCTGCTGACGGCCGTGCTGTGCGACGCGGCCGCCCGGCAGCGGGGCAAGGAGGTGCTGCGCCGGTGGCGGGAACGTGGCCAGGACTAGTGGCTGCGCGACCACCAGTCGAGCCGGAGGCAGAGCTTTCCGTCGAGCCAGTACTCGGTCCAGTCGCCCACGTCCAGCGGTGAGCAGCCGGCCGGGGGCTGTTCCGGGGTGGGGGTCGGTGTCGGGGTGGGTGTGGGTGTGGTGGGCACCGGGGCCGGGTCTTCGGTGCGGCCGTACAGGGCCGTCCGGTAGAGCTGGGACGACCGGGGGTTCTCGGTGCACTGCCACACACCGTGCGGGCAGTAGTCGGTGAGCGTGTTGTACAGCGGTTCGTGCTCGTCGAACCAGGCGAGCATGCGCTGCATGTACGCCGCGTTGTCACCGTTGCGGAAGAGACCCCACTCCGGATACGAGATGGGCTTGCCGTGGGATTCGGCGAAGTCCACCTGCTGCTGGAGTCCGTACGGCTCTCTCACCTGTTCGTCGAACGACAGTCCCGTCGGCTGGTCGTAGGCATCCATGCCGATGATGTCGACCGTGTCGTCCCCGGGGTAGCACTCGGTCCAGGGCACGGCGTCCCGGCCGCGGCTCGGCGTGAAATCGAACCGGAACCTCTGCCCCGGCACCGACCGCATGGTGGTGACGATCCGGTTCCAGTACGTCTTCCAGGCCTGCGGGTCCGGTCCGCAGCGATGGGTGTAGGTGACGCCGTTCATCTCCCAGCCGAGCACGATCACGGTGTCCGGCACCTTCAGCCGCACCAGCCGCTCGGCGAGCACCTTGAAGTGGTGGTCGAACGCGCCGGCCGCGGCCTGCCCCAGCAGCGACCGCACCTCGGCGTCGGAGACGTTCTCCTCGTTGCGCTCCTGCATCGGCACGTTGAGGACGAGCATCCGGTCGGCCTTCTGGAGTCGCCAGTGGGCCCATGCGTCCAGGAAGCCGGGCGGTCCCTCGATGTCCTCCCAGCGGCCTCCGGGCAGATAGGTGTGGGCGACCCTCAGCTCGGTCCCGCCCAGCCATCTGCTCAGTTCGGCCATGCGGGCCACGCCGAGCGGTCCGGAGTCGAGGAAGGCACCGAAGGGCGGGGCGGTCCCGGTGGACGTCCCGGTCGTCGGTGCGGGAGCGGGGGGCTCGGCGATCCGCACCACCCCTGCCGCGCGTCCGGGACCGGCCGCCAGGGCGGCCGACACCGCGACCGCCGCCGCGACCATGGCCAGCCGGCGGAAACGAGCCCGTCGCTGCTGTGGAGCCATGTCTGCTCCTCTCCTCACTCGCCGGCACGCTCGCTGCGCTCTTCCGGTTATTGACACACAGTCATATCCATATGAGTTCCGTGCGCAGGGTTACGGCGTTCAGGGGGCCCGAACCCCCGCACGGGCGAACGGACGAGAAGGAGAGAAGGCGAGCGGTTGCCGATGGTACGACCTGCTGGTGGTGGGCGCGGGCCCGTACGGTCCCGCCTGTCCCGAGCTGCGCGCGCTGCCGGCGACGGGCGCCGACGGGGCGCCGGAGGTGGGGAGGGGGTTCGAGTCCTCGTGCCCCGGCCTGTTCCCGGCCGGCCGGCGGATCCGGGGTGGTGGTACGCGCTGGGGCCGTTGGGTGCCGGGCGCTCGGGTCCGGCACCCGGCACGCTACCGACGGGTGGCGGCCCGGCCGCGGCGGTACAGGATCGTCCCGGCCGCGATCAGCGCGGCACTGGCGGCCGAGGTCGCGAGCATGGCCCGTGCCTCACCACCGGTGTGCGGAAGGGTGGGCGGCTGCCCCGGGTGGTGTTCACCACCACCGTAGGGCGGCGGGGTCGACTCCTCCCCACCGTAGGGCGGCGGGGTCGACTCCTCCCCACCGTAGGGCGGCGGGGTCGTCTCGTCCTCACCGTAGGGCGGCGGGGTCGACTCGTCCTCACCGTAGGGCGGCGGGGTCGACTCGTCCGTACCGTAAGGCGGCTGAGTCGACTCGCTCCCGCCGTAGGGCGGCGGAGTGGTCTTTTCCCCACCGTAGGACGACGGAGTCGCCTCGCTCCCACCGTGAGGCGGCGGGGTCGTCTCCTCGCCACCGTACGGCGGCGAACTCGTCTCGCTCCCGCCGTACGGCGACGGCGTGTGGTGGTCCTCGCCACCGGACGGAGGCGATGTGTGGTCGTCGCCGGGGCTGCTGGAGCCGGGGTGGCTGCCGGGACCACCCTGGCCGGAGTCGTCGTCGGAGTCGTCGTGCGCGGCAGGGTGCCTGCTGCCGGCTCCGTCTCCCTTCGAACCGCTGTGGCCGGAACAGGAGTTGCCGACCGCCGCGTTCGAAGCGGCGGCGGCGTCCCCGGAGTTGCCGCACGTGTTGATCGGCACGTGGACCGGCGCCTGGACGTTGTTGCCGGACAGCGCGCCGGGTGAGCCGTGGGTGACGCCGTGCGCGTCCGTGTCGGCAAGCGCGGAGCTTCCGTACAAGGACAGCATGCTGGTCGCGGCGGCGGCCACGACCATGCCCTTGCTGAGGGTCTGTCGCACTCTCGTTGTCTTCCTGCTCGAAGAAGTGGGAAGGCCGGCCCCGGAACGAAGAATCAGGTTCCCCGATCCGAGGCCGGCCAGGACAGCCGTGGGCTGGTGCGCTGTACTCCGCCTCAGCGGTTGGCGCAGTAGTTGGCGAGGGCCGGGTTCAGCAGGCCGATGATGTCGACCGTGTTGCCGCAGGCGTGGATCGACGCGTGGACCGGCACCTGGATGACGTTGCCCGACAGGACGCCCGCCGAGTTGGCGGCGCCGACCCCGGCCCCGGAGTCGGCGAAGGCGGGCCCGGCCAGACCCAGGGCCAGGATGGCCCCCGCGGCGACTGCGACGCTCTTCTTCATGAATCTTCCCTTCTCTGGGGTCATGCCCCGATGACGGCCAGAACCGTGCGAACACGACGTGGACGGTCGTGGCACGGAAGGAGGAATAGACATAATGGGAGTCACTCGAACGCGATCCGAGTAACAATCACTCGATCGCATCGCTCTCACGCGTTTCACCCTCGCCGGAATATGCATGAAAAAGCCCGGGCAATCCGCCGTCAATTCAGCGGATGGCCCGGGCCGGACCGAACGGTTCAGCCTTCGGTGTCGGCCGAGAGAACCGACAGGTCCTCCAGGACGTGCGAGAGCGCACCGTCCCGCTTGGCGTTCGCGGAGTTGTCGGAGCACTGCTGCTGCAGGTGGTCCGAGAGGATCGGGATGTCCTGGATCGTGCCGCCGATGGCCGCGTCGACGGCGACATCGGTGTCCTGAACACCGAGGCACGGCTTGTTGAGCGAACCCTGCACCAGGGAGAGCTGCGGGCTCATGCTGCCCTTCGTCGCCGAGTTGCCGAACGACTGCGCGGCGCCGTTACCGTTCGCGACGGTCGGTCCGTCGTCGTTGCCGACGGCAAGCGCCTGCGGCGCGGCGGCCACCGCCATTCCCACGACAGAAGCGGCGGCGGCCGCGGCGACCATTGCCTTCTTGAGCACTTCGCGTTCCTTTCCTCGTAACGACGCATGCCCTACGGCCTCATCAACTCGGCGTATCGGCGTTGGTTCCGCTGATTCACTCGGTTGGAGTGTGCGCGCCCGGGCGATGACGAGCAGCCGCCCATCGTAAAAACACACCACCAGTCCGCACCATCGACCGACGGAGTGAACGGGAGAAACTCCGCGGAGGCCTCGGAGTTGACCAGAACGCTCCGGCGAACGGGGTTTTCTCAGAAAGGACTGGCCAGTGATCAAGAAGATTGTCGCCACCGCGGCCGTGGCCGCTTCCGCAATGGGCGCTGCCACCGCTGCGGCGCCTGCGGCGCTGGCGAGCGGAAACGACAGCGGGCCGACCGCCGCGAACGGCAACGGTGCGTGGCAGAGCTACGGCAACTCCGCCACGTACGGGAAAATGAGCCCGCAGATCGCCCTGATCCAGGGCTCTTTCAACAAGCCGTGCATCGCGCTGACCGACATTCCCGTCGGCGTCGGCGCCCTCGCCGGCGTCAATGTCCAGGACATCCCGGTTCTCTCGGACCACATGCAGCAGCAGTGCACCGAGAACTCCTCGAACGTCAAGCGCGACGGCGCGCTGGCGCATGTGCTGGAGGACGTGTCGGTCCTGTCCGCGGACAGCGACCGCTGATCCAGCGGCCGAAGCGGGTCGCCGTGCGGTTCGGCGGCCCGCTTCGGCGTGTCAGCGGCGGTACAGCGCCTCGATATGCTCCGCGTACGCGGCCGTCACCGCGTGCCGCTTGACCTTGAGGGACGGGGTCAGCAGCCCGTTCTCCTCGGTGAACTCCCCCTCGACGAGCGCGAAGGCCCGGATGGATTCGGCGCGGGAGACGGCCTCGTTGGCGTAGTCCACCGCCTTCTGCACCTCGGCCCGCAACCGTTCGTCGCCGACCAGTTCGGAGACCGGGGTGTCCGGCGGCAGCTTGCGGACCGCCAGCCAGTGCGCGAGCGCCTCCGGGTCGAGGGTGATCAGGGCGGCGACGAAGGGCCGGTTGTCGCCGACGACCACGCACTGGCCGACGGGCGACCGGCTGCGCAGCCGGTCCTCCAGGACAGCCGGAGAGACGTTCTTGCCGCCGGAGGTGACGAGGATGTCCTTCTTGCGGCCCGTGATGGTGAGGTAGCCGTCCTGGTCCAGGCGGCCGAGGTCGCCGGTGGCGAACCAGTCGTCGGCGAGTACGGCGTCGGTGGCGGCCGGGTTGTTCCAGTACGCGCCGAAGACCACCCCGCCCTTGATCAGCACCTCGCCGTCGTCGGCGATGCGTACGGCCACCCCGGGGACGGGCAGGCCGACGGTGCCGGGGCGGGGGCCGAGCGGGGGCACGATGGTGGCGGCGGCGGTGGTCTCGGTCAGGCCGTAGCCCTCGTAGACGACGATCCCGGCCGCGTGGAAGAAGAGGTTGAGGTTGCGGTCCAGCGGGGAGCCGCCGCTGATGGCGTACCGCATGCGGCCGCCCAGCTCGCCCCGGATGCGCCGGTAGACCAGCAGGTCGTACAGGGCCCAGGCGGCGTACAGGCCGGGACCCGGGCCCTTGCCGGTGCCGAGGAACCCGCGCAGGTAGGCCTCGGCGAAGCGGACGGCGACCCGCTCGGCGCGGTCGAACGAGGCGGCACGGCCCATCTTCTCGGCGGTGGCGCGCCCGGTGTCGTGGATCTTCTCGAAGAGGTACGGCACCCCGACCAGGAAAGTGGGCCGGAACTCCTTGAGGGCGGGCCGCAGTTCGTCGGGCCTGACGCTCGGGAAGTGGCCCGTCTCGATGCGGGCCAGCAGGCAGGCGAGCTGCAGGGTGCGGCCGAGGATGTGGGCGAGCGGCAGGAAGAGCAGGGTCGAGGCCTGCCGACCGGTGACGGCCTGGAGGACCGGGTGCAGCAGCTCGACGGTGTTGGCGGCCTCGGCGTGCAGGTTGGCGTGGGTGAGGACGCAGCCCTTGGGGCGGCCCGTGGTGCCGGAGGTGTAGCAGACCGTGGCGACGGTGTCGGGGGTCAGCGCCGCGCGCCGCTTGCCGAGTTCCTCGTCGGGCACGTCACGGCCGAGGGTGGCGAGTTCGGCGAGGGCGTTCGCGTCCAGTCGCCACAGGCGTGGGGGGTGGGCGTGGCCGGCCGTGCCGGTGGTGACCGTGGCCGCGTTCTCGGTGGTCTCGGTGACGGCGAACCGGGCGCCGGAGTCGCGGACGATCCACTCCACCTGCTCGGCGGAGGAGGTGGGGTAGACCGGCACGGTCTGGCCGCCGGCCGCCCAGATCGCGAAGTCCAGGACCGTCCACTCGTAGCGGGTGCGGGACATGACGGCGACCCGGCCGCCCGGTTCCAGGCCGGCGGCCACCAGTCCCTTGGCGACGGCGGTGACATCGGCGGCGAAGGCGGCCGCGGTGACCGGGCGCCAGGCGCCCTGCTCGCGGCGGCGCAGGAGCACCGCGTCCGGGGTCTCGGTCGCGTGCGTGAACGGCAGGTCGGCCATGGAGCCGGTGGTGAGCGGGGGTGCCAGAGGTGCGGCGCGGACCTCGCGCACGGTGCCCGTCGCGTCCCTGACCAGCTCCACCGAGCCGCGGGCCGCCAGATCGGTGCGCTGCCGTGCCCGTTTCAGATCCCTGCGTACGCCCATGACGGCTCCCGGTCGCGGCTCGTGCCCTGCCGAAGGTCCTTACCGGTGCGTCAACTTACTCGCAAGTAAGAAAAGGTCAATGGGGCGCGTGCAGGGAAAGGTCGACGCGGCACGCGCCCCCGGATCCTCCCCGGTCTCAGGAGACGACGTCCTTGTGGGCGAACCCCCGGAAGGCCAGGGCGAAGAGGACCAGGGCGTAGGTGAGGGAGATCGCCGCGCCCTGGATCATCCCCGACCACTCGGCGTGCGGCTGGACGGCGTCGGCCCAGGCGAACTGCCAGTGCGCGGGCAGGAAGTCGCGCCAGTGGCCGAGGGCGGTGACGGCGTCCAGGACATTGCCGACGATGGTCAGGCCGACCGCGCCGCCGACCGCGCCGAGCGGGGCGTCCGTCCTGGTCGACAGCCAGAACGCCAGCGCGGCGGTGACGAGCTGGGACACGAAGATGTACGCCACGACCACCACGATCCGCTGGGCCGCCGTACCGGTGTCCAGCGCGCCGCCGGTGGGTATCTGCAGCGGTCCCCAGCCGTAGGCGGCCGTGCCGACGGCGAGGGCCACCACCGGCAGCAGCACCATCGCGGCGAGGCTCAGCCCGAGCGCCACGACGAGCTTGGACCACAGCAGCCGGGCACGGGGCACGGGCGCGGCCAGCAGATAGCGCAGGGAGGACCAGCTCGCCTCGGAGGCGACGGTGTCCCCGCAGAACAGGGCGACCGGGATCACCAGCAGGAAGCCCGCCGACACGAACAGGTTCACGGCGGCGAAGTTGGCGCCGGACGCGGTGGCCGTGTCCATCAGCGTGACCTGGTTGTTCCGGCCGCCCGGGTCGCCGCCGACGGCGAAGGCGATCAGCAGCACGAACGGCAGCGCGGCGAGGATCGCGCCCATGACCAGGGTGCGGCGCCGCTTGAGCTGCCGGGCCAGCTCCACGCGCAGGGGCAGGGTGCGGCCCGCGCGGTAGCCGGACGCCGTCTCGGTGCGCTCGGCGAGCGTGCTCATGCGGAACCTCCGATCAGGGTGAGGAAGGCGTCTTCCAGGCGGCGGTGCGGGCCGACCGAGGCGACCGGCACCTCGAGGCGCACCAGTTCCATGACCAGCCGCTCGGCGGTGCCGCCGGGTTCGAGCCGGATGAGCAGCCCGTCGTCGGTGCGCACGGCGGAGGCGACGCCGGGGAGTGCGGCCACCTTCTCCACCACCGGCTCCTCCACGGCGGTGGCGGTGCCGACCAGCAGGGTGTCGCCGGAGCCGACGATCTCCCGGACCGGGCCGGCCTGGACGAGGCGGCCGCGGTCCATCACCACCAGGTGGGTGCAGGACTGCTCGACCTCGGCGAGGAGATGGCTGGAGACGATCACCGTGCGCCCGCCGGCCGCGTAGCGGATCATCACCTCGCGCATCTCGCGGATCTGGGGCGGGTCGAGACCGTTGGTGGGCTCGTCGAGGATGAGCAGGTCGGGCAGGCCGAGCATGGCCTGGGCGATGGCCAGGCGCTGGCGCATGCCCTGTGAGTAGGTGCGCACCGCGCGGGCGAGCGCGTCCCCGAGCCCGGCGATCCGCAGGGCCTCGTCCAGGTGGGCGTCCTCGGGCGGGCGGCCGGTGGCCCGCCAGTACAGCTCCAGGTTCTCCCGGCCGGACAGGTGCGGCAGGAAGCCGGCGCCCTCCACGAACGCGCCGACCCGGGACAGCACCGGCGCGCCGGGGCGGACGGCGTGTCCGAAGACGCGGATCTCGCCGTCGTCCGGCTTGATCAGGCCCATCAGCATGCGCAGGGTGGTGGTCTTGCCGGCGCCGTTGGGGCCGAGCAGGCCGAGCACCTGGCCCTTGTCCACCCGGAAGGACAGCTCGCGCACCGCGTACCGGTCGGTGGACTTCGCGTACCGCTTGCTCAGGTCCTTGATCACGAGCGGGACGTCCGCCAGCTCCGGGTCGGGCGCGGGGGCCGCCGTACGGCGGCGGCCGGTGAGCAGCAGGGCGAGCGCGGCGACCGCCCCGGCCACGGGCAGCCACCAGACCCAGGCGGGCAGGGGTGCCGCGGCGGTGGTGACGGCGGGGGCCGTCGGCACGCCGAGGTCGCCCTGCAGGGAGACGGTGTAGGTCGCCGGGGCGGCGGGTGAGGCGTAGCCGAGGTCGGTGGAGGCGAGGACCAGGCGGAGCCGGTGGCCCTTCTGCACCTCGTGGTCGATCGCCGGGAGGGTGACTGTGACGTCCTTGCCCGCCCTGGCGCCGGTCACCCGGACGGGCGCGACCAGTTGGGAGGGCAGGACCTGCCGGGTGCCGTCCGGGCCGACGTCGTACACCTTGCCGAAGAGGACGGCGTCGTCGCGGCTGGAGGTGATGTGGACGGTGGCGGTCGGTGCGCCGGTGATCCGCAGGTCGCGGGTGAGCGGTGCCGAGTCGAACCGCGCGTACTGGCCGGGGAAGTCGAGGGAGACGCCGACGCCGAGCGCGGACAGCTGGGCGAGGCCGCCGGAACCGCCGAGACCGGGCAGCGCGGAGACGCCGGGCGGGCTGGCGCCGGCCGGGTTGGTGACGTGCTGCTCGCCGCCGGTGAGGGCGATGGCGCGCCGGTGGCCGTGCAGGCCGGGGTAGGCGGCGGCGCTCGCGCCGCGCAGCTGGGCGGCGCCGTCGGTGGAGTCGACGCCTCCGGTGCGGGTGATCCGGAAGGCGGGGCCGGTGTCGGCGCTCTTGTCGCCCTTCAGGTACCGGTCGAACCACGCACGCACGCGTGCCTCGATCCGGCCGGTCTCCATGTCCCCGCCGTCGTGTCCGCCCGCGATCCAGTCGACGGCCACCGGGGCGCCGTTGGCCCGGATCGCCTGCGCGGCGGCGTCTAACTGGCCGAGGGTGAACAGGGAGTCCGTCTGGCCCTGCGTCAGCAGGGTGGGCACCTTGATGCGGTCGCCGACGGCGGACGGCGAGCGTTCCTCCAAAAGCCGCCGGGCGGCTTCGTCCGGCGTGCCGGTCTCGGCGACCCGGTCGTACATCCGGCACAGCGCGGGCTCGAAGCGGGCGCAGCCGCCGCCGGTGTTGACGAAGACGCCGGCCCACAGCTTCTTGAAGACGCCGTTCGGGAACAGGGCGTCGGCGAGGTTCCAGTACGTGAGGGCCGGGGCGATGGCGTCGACACGGTGGTCGTGTCCGGCGGCGAGCAGGGAGATCGCGCCGCCGTAGGAACCGCCGGTCACCCCCACGCGCGGGTCGCCGGGTCGGTCGAGCCGGACCTGGGGCTGCTTCGCCAGCCAGTCGATGAGCCGGGAGACGTCGGTGACCTCGCCCTTCGGGTCGTTGAGGCCGATCTTCCCGGTGGAGCGGCCGAAGCCGCGCGCCGACCAGGTCAGGACCGCGTACCCGTCCCGGGCGAGGTCCTCGGCCTGCTGCCGCACGTCGTCCTTGCTGCCGCCGAAGCCGTGCGCCAGCAGGACGGCGGGGTGGCGGCCGGCGGTGGCCGGGGCGAAGAACGAGGTGTCCAGGCGCACGCCGTCGACCGCCATGACCCGGTCGCTGCGGCGCACCGTGCGCGTGTCGTCGGAGGCGACGGCCGCCGTCCACGTACCGGCGCCGGCGAGCACAGCGGCGGCGGCCGCGGCGGCGAGGAGCCGACGGGGCCGCCGCGGCGTGCGCAACGCGGACAGTCGAAGATCCATGCGTCAACGGTACGAGGCGGGACCGACAACCGCTGCAGACCTCGGGGTGAGGGGGCACCCCTCCCGTGGAGGTACGGGGGTGCTGTGGCGTACCGCGGTCGTGGTACGCCACAGCGGTTCGGTCGCTTCGGTCGCCGGCCGGCTGCCGGGCGTCGTGGCCGGTCGCGCAGTCCCCCGCGCCCCCTCGGGCGCCGCCCTCGCGGGGCGGTCAGGCCTGCGCGTCCTCCGGGATCGTCACCAGCCAGCGGGTCTCGCGGCGCGGGCGGAGGTAGAGGGCCCAGTAGAGGGTGGCGACGGCCGTGATGCCGCCGGTCCACAGCAGGTAGCTCGCCTCCTGCTGGGTGAGGATGTACGCGAGGACCGCGATCAGCAGGACCGGCACCGCGGGCCACAGCGGCATCCGCCAGGCGGGGGTGTGCCGGTGGGAGCCGCGGCGGGCCAGCAAGGCGGCGACCGCGACCAGCAGGTACATGCCGGTCACCGAGACCCCGGTGACGCCGTACAGGGTGTCCAGGTTGACGAAGCAGAGCAGCGCGCCGGGGACGCCGACGGCGAGCGTGGCGACCCACGGGGAGCCGAAGCGGCCGAGCTTGGAGAAGACGTTGTTGACCGGGCCGGGCCAGGCCTTGTCGCGGGCGGAGGCGAACAGGACGCGGGAGTTCTGGATGACCATGACGATGCCCGCGTTGATGATGGCGAGGGCCACGCAGAGGCTGACGAAGGTGCCGACCGCGGAGTTGGACCAGGCGGTGACCATGGAGCTGATGTCGCCGCCGGTCAGCTCCTCGAGGTCGCCGGCACCCATGGTGATCGCCGCGACCGGCACCAGGATGACCACGGTGGAGATGGCGAGCGTGGCCAGCACCGTGCGGGCGACGTTGCGGCGGGGGTTCTCCAGCTCCTCGGAGAGGTAGACGGCGGTCGAGAAGCCCTGGGTGACGAAGAGGGCGATGGCGAGTCCGGAGACGACCAGCATGGCGGTCACGGTGTCGGTGTGGCCGTGCGCGCCGGCCACCTGCATGGAGACCAGGCTGTCCACCCCGCGGTGGCTGTGGGAGAAGCCCAGCAGGGCGACGACGCCGGCGGCGACGACCTCCAGGACCAGGAAGATGCCGGTGATCCAGGCGTTGGCACGCAGGTCGAGCAGGCCCGCGAGGGTGGCGAGCAGCATCACGCCTGCGCCGGTCATCGACGGGTCGAGGTGCACGATCGGCGCCAGGTAGTCGGCCGTGCCCATGGCGATCACCGGCGGGACGATCATCACCACCAGCAGGGACAGCACGAAGACCAGCCAGCCCGCGAGCCGTCCGGCCATGGTCGACACCATGGCGTACTCGCCGCCCGCGCTGGGGATCAGGGTGCCCAGCTCGGAGTAGCAGAACGCCACGGCGATACAGAGGAGCGAGCCGATGGCGATGGTCAGGGCGGTGGCGGTGCCCAGGGAGCCGAACAGGTCGGGGACGACCACGAAGAGCGTGGAGGCGGGCGTGACGCACGACAGCGTCAGCAGGGTGCCGCCGACGACACCGATGGAGCGCTTCAGCCCCGGTGCGGGGGCCGGCGCGGTGTCTACCACGGACTTCTGGAGCGTGTCGGTCATGCGGCGGTTCCGATCGACTCGTGCGACTGAGGGTGGGGTCGGGAGCGCTATCGCCTCCGGCGGATCGTCGTACGTTCGTCTCGTCCGCTCCCGGCGCTGCATAGCGAACCCCGACGAAAACCGCCACGTCAATGGCCGTTTACCTTCGGAATCCGCAGTTGTGGAGCGGCTTATGCCGCATCACTTTCACAGGTCGCGATGAGCTCTAGGGGCATCCATCAAGCCTCAGGCGAATGTGACCTTGGTTTCAAAGGTCATCTCGAGGCAACTCCTTCGCCGCCCGTTTCGTCCGCCCTGAACGATAACCGTAGCCAAGGTTTCAAAAAAATGTCAGCCGTCCGGTATTCGGACGCGGAAACTGGTCGCGTTCATGTCAGTGTTGGGCGGGATCGCCCTGGAGGGCGCGTGCGGCGCACTGAACACACCGGTGCCCCGTCCTCTCGCACGCGACAGGACGGGGCACCGTGCGTCTCGGCTCAGTGGTTGCGCGGGAAGCCCAGGTCCACGCCGGCCGGGGCGTCGGCCGGGTCGGGCCAGCGCGTGGTGACGACCTTGCCGCGGGTGTAGAAGTGCGTGCCGTCGTTGCCGTAGATGTGGTGGTCGCCGAAGAGCGAGTCCTTCCAGCCGCCGAAGGAGTGGTAGCCCACCGGCACCGGGATCGGCACGTTCACGCCGACCATGCCCGCCTCGATCTCCAGCTGGAAGCGGCGGGCGGCGCCGCCGTCCCGGGTGAAGATCGCGGTGCCGTTGCCGAACGGCGAGGCGTTGATGAGGGCCACACCCTCCTCGTAGGTGTCGACGCGCAGGACGGACAGGACCGGGCCGAAGATCTCGTCCTGGTACGCCTTCGCGGTGGTCGGCACCTTGTCCAGCAGCGAGATGCCGATCCAGTGGCCGTCCTCGAAGCCCTCGACGGTGTAACCCGTGCCGTCCAGGACCACCTCGGCGCCCTCGGCGGCGGCGCCCTCCACGTACGAGGCCACCTTGTCGCGGTGCGCCTTGGTGATCAGCGGGCCCATCTCGGACGTCGGGTCGTTGCCCGGGCCGATCTTGATCTTCTCGGCGCGCTCGCGGATCTTCTCCACCAGCTCGTCACCGATCGAGCCGACCGCCACGACCGCCGAGATGGCCATGCAGCGCTCGCCCGCCGAGCCGTAGGCCGCCGAGACCGCCGCGTCGGCGGCCGCGTCCAGGTCGGCGTCCGGCAGGACCAGCATGTGGTTCTTGGCGCCGCCGAGGGCCTGCACCCGCTTGCCGTGGGCGGAGGCGGTGGTGTGGATGTAGCGGGCGATCGGGGTCGAGCCGACGAAGGAGACGGCCTTGACGTCCGGGTGCTCCAGCAGGCGGTCGACAGCCACCTTGTCGCCGTGGACGACGTTGAAGACACCGTCCGGGAGACCGGCTTCCGCCAGCAGCTCGGCGATCTTGATCGAGGCCGACGGGTCCTTCTCCGACGGCTTGAGCACGAAGGTGTTGCCCGTCGCGATGGCGATCGGGAACATCCACATCGGGACCATCGCCGGGAAGTTGAACGGCGTGATGCCCGCCACCACACCGAGCGGCTGGCGGATCGCGGCCACGTCGACCCGGTTGGCGACCTGCGTGGACAGCTCGCCCTTCAGCTGGACGTTGATCCCGCAGGCCAGGTCGACGATCTCCAGGCCGCGCGCCACCTCACCGAGCGCGTCCGAGTGCACCTTGCCGTGCTCGGCGGTGATCAGCTCCGCGATGGCGTCCCGGTTGGCGTCCAGCAGCGCCCGGAACGTGAAGAGGATGGAGGTCCGCTGGGCCAGCGAGGACTGGCCCCAGGTCAGGTAGGCGTCCTTGGCCGCCGCGACGGCCGCGTCCACCTCCTCCACCGACGCGAACGCGACCTTGGTGGTGACCGCGCCGGTCGCCGGGTCCGTGACCGGCCCGTACGTACCCGACGCGCCTTCGACGGTCTTGCCGCCGATCCAGTGGTTGACGATCTTCGTCATGCCCGGTAACTCCTTCTTACAGATGGCGGCGTCGGGTCGAGACGTGCCGTTCGTACAGCTCACGTGCCTTGACCGCCGACGGTCGGGTCGCGGTCTCGGCCACAGGAACATCCCACCAGGCCTGCGCCGGAGGCGCGCCCGACACAGTGTCGGACGTTTCGGTCTCCACGTAGACACATGTGGCGGTGTCGGCGGCCCGCGCCTCGGCGAGCGCCGCGCGCAGGTCCCGTACGGTCTTCGCGCGCAGCACCCGCATGCCGAGGCTGGCCGCGTTGGCGGCGAGGTCGACGGGGAGCGGGGCGCCCGTGAAGGTGCCGTCGTCGGCGGTGTACCGGTAAGCGGTGCCGAACCGCTCCCCGCCCACCGACTCCGACAGGCCGCCGATCGAGGCGTACCCGTGGTTCTGCACCAAGAGGACCTTGATCGCGATGCCTTCCTGCACGGCGGTCACGATCTCCGTCGGCATCATCAGGTACGTCCCGTCGCCGACCAGCGCCCACACGTTCCGCTCGGGCGCGGCGAGCTTCACACCGATCGCGGCCGGGATCTCGTAGCCCATGCAGGAGTAGCCGTACTCCAGGTGGTACTGGTCGTGGCTGCGTGCCCGCCAGAGCTTGTGCAGGTCGCCGGGGAGCGAGCCGGCCGCGTTGATGATGATGTCGGACTCGTCCACCAGGGCGTCCAGGGCGCCGATCACCTGCGGCTGGGACGGCCGTACGTCCGGTTCGTCCGCCTCGAAGCAGGCGTCGACGCGCTGCTCCCAGCGCTCCTTGTCCTCGGTGTACTCGGTGACGTAGGAGTCGGCGACCCGGTGGCCGTGCATCTGCAGCCGCTCGGTCAGCTCCTCCAGGCCGTTGCGGGCGTCCGCGACCAGCGGCAGCCCCGCCAGCTTGTGGCCGTCGAAGGGCGCGACATTGAGGTTCAGGAAGCGGACGGCCGGGTTCTCGAAGAGGGTGCCGGAGGCCGTGGTGAAGTCGGTGTACCGGGTGCCGACGCCGATCACCAGGTCCGCGGTGCGGGCCAGCTCGTCGGCGGTCGCGGTGCCGGTGTGGCCGACGCCGCCCACGTCCTGGGGATGGTCGTGGCGCAGGGAGCCCTTGCCGGCCTGGGTGGAGGCGACCGGTATGCCGGTGGCCTCGGCGAACTCGGCGAGGGCCGCCTCGGCGCGGCTGTGGTGCACTCCGCCGCCCGCGACGACCAGCGGCCTGCGCGCCTCGCGGACCGCCCGGACCGCCTCGGCCAGCTCGGCGGGGTCCGCGCCCGGCCGGCGCACGGCCCACACGCGCTCGGCGAAGAACTCCTCCGGCCAGTCGAAGCCCTCCGCCTGCACGTCCTGCGGCAGGGCGAGGGTGACCGCGCCGGTCTCCACGGGGTCGGTGAGGACCCGCATGGCCTGCAGCGCGCTCGGGATCAGCTGCTCGGGGCGGCTGATCCGGTCGAAGTACCTCGACACCGGGCGCAGGGTGTCGTTGACCGAGACATCGCCCGCGAAGGGCAGCTCCAGCTGTTGCAGGACCGGGTCGGCGGGGCGGGTGGCGAAGACGTCACCGGGCAGCAGCAGGACCGGGAGGTGGTTGATGGTCGCGAGGGCGGCGCCGGTGACCAGGTTCGTCGCGCCAGGACCGATCGACGTCGTCACCGCGTGCGTGGACAGGCGGTTCGACTGGCGGGCGTACCCGACGGCCGCGTGCACCATGGACTGCTCGTTGCGGCCCTGGTGGTACGGCATCACGTCGGCGTACTCGACCAGTGCCTGGCCGAGGCCGGCGACGTTGCCGTGGCCGAAGATGCCCCAGGTGGCGCCGATCAGCCGCCGCCGCTCACCGTCCCGCTCGGTGTACTGGGCGGCGAGGAAGCGCACGAGTGCCTGGGCGACGGTCAGCCGGATCGTCATCGGTACCCCCCTGTGGTCTCGGTGTGGTCGGGGTGGAAGCAGATCCGCCACTCCCGGGTCCGGCCCGGGCCGGCCATGACGTTCAGGTAGTACATGTCATGCCCGGGCTGGGCGATCGACGGGCCGTGCCAGCCGTCGGGGACGAGGACGGCGTCGCCGGAGCGGACCTCGGCGAGGACGTCGGAACCGCCCTCGCGCGAGGGGAACACGCGTTGGTACCCGAGACCGTTCGACCCGTCGATCTCGAAGTAGTAGATCTCCTCCAGTTCGGACTCCTCGCCCGGCCGGTGCTCGTCGTGCTTGTGCGGCGGGTACGAGGACCAGTTGCCGCCCGGGGTGATCACCTCGACGGCGATCAGCCGGTCGCAGTCGAAGGAGTCGGCGGAGGCGAAGTTGCGCACCTGTCGGGCGCAGGTGCCGCTGCCGCGCTGTTCGACGGGGACCTCCGGCGCGGGGCCGTAGCGGGCGGGGAGTCGTCGCTCGCACTTCGCTCCTGCCAGGGCGAAGCGGCCTCCCGCGCCGGAGGCGATCTGGACCCGGGTGTCCCGGGGTGCGTACACGAAGTCCGAGACGTCCGCGAACACGCTTTCCCGGCCCAGGAGTTGGAACTCGTTTTCCTCAATTTGTACGGTACATCCGCCTTCCAGCGGAAGCACGATCCATTCACTGTCCCCGGTGGTGAACGTATGCGTACCGCCCGGTGTCAACGCGACGACGCGCAGGCTGCTGTAAGTCCATCCGGCACGCTTGGGGTCGATGTCGACGGCGTACTGGGCGTTCGCGGTGGCACCCTTGGGCAGGTGCAGGTCGGTGCTGGTCATGCGGCCCTCACAGCAGTCCTACGGCGGTGTCCACGGCGGCGGCCACATCGCCGTCCGCCGGGTACAGCAGCGAGCGGCCGACCACCAGGCCGCGCACGGTGGGGAGTTGCAGCGCGCCGCGCCACTTCTCGTAGGCGGCGACCTGGTCCTCGAGCGAGTCGCCGATGTCGCCGCCGAGCAGCACGGCGGGCAGGGTGGAGGTCTCCATGACCCGAGCCATGTCGTCGGGGTTCTCGGTGACCGGAACCTTCAGCCAGGTGTAGGCGGAGGAGCCGCCGAGGCCGGAGGCGATGGCGATGGACTTGGTGACCGCCTCGGCGGACAGGTCGTTCCTCAGCCTCCCCCCGGGGCCGCGGCCGCTGATGAACGGCTCCACGAAGACGGGCAGCCGGCGCGCGGCCATGGCGTCGATGGCGCGGGCGGTGGACTCCAGGGTGGTCAGGGAGCCCGGGTCGTCGTAGTCGATACGGAGCAGCAGCTTGCCCGCGTCGAAGCCGAGGCGCTGGATGTCCTCGGGGCGGTGGCCGGTGAACCGGTCGTCCAGTTCGAAGCTGGCCCCCTGCAGGCCACCGCGGTTCATGGAGCCCATGACGACCTTGTGGTCGAGGGCGCCGAGCAGCAGCAGGTCGTCGAGGATGTCGGCGGTGGCCAGGACGCCGTCGACGCCGGGCCGGGACAGGGCGAGGCAGAGGCGTTCGAGCAGGTCGGCCCGGTTGGCCATGGCGAGCCTGCGGTCGCCGACACCGAGGGCGCCGCGCGCCGGGTGGTCGGCGGCCACGATCATCAGCCGGCCGTTCCCGTTCAGCAGGGGCCTGCGGGGCCGGCGGGCGGCGGCCTCGGCGATCGCCTCGGGGTGGTGGGTGCGGATGCGGACGAGTTCGGCCACGTCCACCCGGGGGCGCCGTCCGGTGTCCCCGCCCTCGGTGTGCGTGCCGGCGACACGGCCCGCCCTCACAGCACCGCTCCGGCCTCGAGCGCGGCGGCCACCTCGTCCGGGGTGGGCATCGCGGAGGAGCACTCCAGGCGGGAGGCGACGATCGCGCCGGCCGCGTTGGCGTGCCGCATGATCGTCTCCAGGTCCCAGCCGGCCAGCAGGCCGTGACAGAGGGAGCCGCCGAAGGCGTCACCGGCGCCCAGTCCGTTGAGGACGGTGACGGGCAGCGGCGGCACCTCGGCGGACTCGCCCTGCCGGTTGACGGCGAGGACGCCCTTGGGCCCCTGCTTGACGACGGCCAGCTCGACCCCGGCGTCCAGCAGGGCGCGGGCGGCGGCATGCGGCTCGCGCACCCCGGTGGCGACCGCCACCTCGTCCAGGTTCCCGACGGCGACCGTGGTGTGGCGCAGGGCCTCGGCGTAGAAGGGCCGGGCGGACTCGGGGTCGGTCCAGAACATCGGCCGCCAGTCGAGGTCGAAGACCGTCGTGCCCGCCTTCGCCCGGTGGGCGAGGGCGGCGAGGGTCGCCGTACGGCTGGGCTCCTCGCTCAGGCCGGTGCCGGTGACCCAGAAGATCCGCGCCGCGCGGATGGCGTCCAGGTCCAGGTCGTGCGCGTCGATCTCCAGGTCGGGTGCCTTGGGCCGCCGGTAGAAGTAGAGCGGGAAGTCGTCCGGCGGGAAGACCTCGCAGAAGGTGACCGGGGTCGGCAGACCGGAAACGGGCGTGACCCAGCGGTCGTCCACGCCGAAGCCGCGCAGCGCCTCGTGCAGATAGGCGCCGAACGGGTCGTCGCCGGTACGGGTGATGACGGCGGTGCGCCGGCCGAGCCGGGCCGCGGCGACCGCGACGTTCGTCGCCGACCCGCCGAGGAACTTGCCGAAGGACGACACCTGGGCGAGCGGGACACCGGTTTGCAGCGGATAGAGGTCCACTCCGATCCGCCCCATGGTGATCAGGTCGTAGGCCATCGGCTTCCCTTCGTCACGGCTCTCCCCGGCTTTCTAGCCCCGTACGCCGAGCCCTGTCAATGTTTTGTCCAGACATTCGGACGAGCCCTTGACACCGCTTTCCCCCCGCCCTCACGCTGACGGCCATGACGTCGTTGTCACCCTCCTCACTCTCCCGCATCCGCATCGGATCGGCGCCCGACTCCTGGGGCGTGTGGTTCCCGGACGACCCCCGCCAGGTGCCCTGGCAGCGCTTCCTGGACGAGGTGGCCGCCTCCGGCTACGAGTGGATCGAGCTGGGTCCCTACGGGTATCTGCCCACCGACCCGGCGGTGCTCGCCGAGGAGACCGCCCGGCGGGGCCTGACCGTGTCGGCCGGCACCGTCTTCACCGGTCTGCACCACGGCGAGGCGGTCTGGGAGAAGACCTGGGCGCACGTCAGCGACATCGCCGCCCTCACCCAGGCCATGGGCGCCCGCCACCTGGTCGTCATCCCGTCCTTCTGGCGGGACGACAAGACGGGGCAGGTGCTGGAGCCCTCGGAGCTGACGCCGCGGCAGTGGCGGAACCTCACCTCGCTGACCGAGCGGCTCGGGCGGGAGGTGCGGGAGCGCTACGGACTCACGATCGTCGTCCACCCGCACGCCGACACCCACATCGACAGCGAGGAGAACGTCACCCGCTTCCTCGACGGCACGGACTCCGACCTGGTGTCACTGTGCCTGGACACCGGGCACTACGCCTACTGCGGCGGGGACAGCGTCGAGCTGATCGAGACCTACGGCGAGCGGATCGGCTACCTGCATCTGAAGCAGGTGGACCCGGAGATCCTGGCCGACGTGCGGGCCAAAGGCACCCCGTTCGGTCCGGCGGTCGCCCAGGGCGTGATGTGCGAACCGCCGGCCGGGGTGCCGGAACTCGGGCCGGTGCTCGCCGCCGCGCAGCGGCTGGACGTCGATCTGTTCGCGATCGTCGAGCAGGACATGTACCCGTGCGAGCCGGATGCCCCGCTGCCGATCGCTCAGCGGACTCGGGCGTTCCTCCGGTCGTGCGGAGCGTAGAAGCGTCCACGAGTCAACGCGCCCCGCCGGCGTACCGGCGTACGCCTTTGCAGCGGCTGTGTCACAAACACCGCCTTCGTGTCACACATGTCGCGTGTACGCGGGCTCTCGGTCACACCCGATCGACAGGCACTGCCCCTTGCTCACTCTGCGTCGTTCACCGGGCACAGGCTTGGTGATTCGCCACTCAAGCGCCCGGCTCCCCCGACGGCCGACCTCGGTCGCCGCCGCGGCGCACGCAGGGAGGTGCAGCTCATGACCGACCGAAGGCTCTGGTCCTACAAGGAGATCGCGGCGCACATCAAGGTGCAGCCGGACACCGTGCGGTCCTATCGCAAGCACGGGCTGCTGCCCCAGCCCGACCATGTGGAGGGCGGCAAGCCCTACTGGTACGCCGACACCGTTCGCGCCTGGGTCGCCTCCCGCCCCGGCAACCGCGGGCGCAGACAGGACTGAAACACCCAGGCCCCGGCGAACGGTCCCGGGAAGCCTCAGCCCCGGCCCCACGGTTCGATGACCGTGACCCCCGCCCCCGCCCCCGCTGCCGTGCCCATCGCCGCGAGCGCCGCCGGTGCCGCGTCGAGGGGGAGGGTGGAGGTCACCAGGAGGTCGGGGCGCAGGACGCCGGAGCGGACCAGGTGGAGCATGGCGGGGTAGGTGTGGGCGGCCATGCCGTGGCTGCCGAGGAGTTCCAGTTCGAGGGCGATGGCGCGGGCCAGCGGGACGGGTGTGGTGCCGTCGGGTGAGGGCAGCAGGCCGACCTGGACGTGCCGGCCGCGGCGGCGCAGGCCGTTCACGGAGGCCGCGCAGGTGGCGGGCGAGCCGAGGGCGTCGAGGGAGAGGTGGGCACCGCCACCGGTCAGCTCGCGGACGGCGGCGGCCGTGTCGGGCACGGCGGTCGCGTCCACGCACTCCGCGGCGCCGAACTTCCGTGCCAGGTCGAGAGCCTGAGGCGATACGTCGACGGCGACCACCCGCGCTCCGCAGGCCGCCGCGATCATCACCGCCGACAGGCCCACCCCGCCGCAACCGTGCACCGCGACCCACTGTCCCGCGGCCACCCGGCCCTGCTGCACCACGGCACGGAAGGCGGTGGCGAAGCGGCAGCCGAGGCCGGCGGCGGTGGCGTAGGCCATGTCGTCCGGGACCGCGACGAGGTTGACGTCGGCGTGGTCGAGCGCCACGTACTCGGCGAAGGAGCCCCAGTGGTGGAAGCCGGGCTGGGTCTGCCGCTCGCACACCTGCTGGTCACCCGCCGCACAGGACGGGCAGGTGCCGCAGGCGCACACGAAGGGCACGGTGACGCGGTCGCCGGGCCGCCACCCGGTCACCCGCGCGCCCACCGCCTCCACGACACCGGCGAGTTCATGCCCCGGCACATGCGGCAGGGTGATGTCGGGGTCGTGCCCCATCCAGCCGTGCCAGTCGCTGCGGCACAGCCCGGTCGCCTCGACCCGCACGATCACTCCGTGGTCGGCGGGCCGGGGGTCGGGCACTTCTCGTACCTCGGCCGGTTCGCCGTACCGCTCGAACACCACAGCACGCATCCGTGCCTCACCTTCCGTCCGCGTCCGGGGCCACCGCTTCCTGCGGAACGCTAGCGCTCCGAACGTGTCGCCCAGGCCCTCGCCCTCGGAGGCGCCGCGCACGATGCCGGCGATGTCGACGACCCACGAGGGCGCCGGGCGCGCGGCGGACGGCCCGGCCGTACGTGACCCCAGCGGACCCCCCGGGACTGCGACCCACGGGACATCTGCCTAAGGTGCGGATAAGTCGCCCAGCTGCCCGAGGGACCCTCGTGACCCACTCCCCGCCGCCCGGCACGCCCAAGGCCCGCATCCCCGGCCCGCAGCAGCCCCCACCGCCGTACCCGCGCATCGGGGCGGGCCTGTGGCGGCGCGTCCTGGGCGGCGGGCTCGTCCTGTGGGCGCTGACCGCGGGGGTCACGTACACCACGCGGGACACCGCGCCGCTGCCGACGCTGATCCTGCTCGGCAGCTTCCTCGTGCCGGTCGCCTTCGTGCTGTGGGCCTACGAGCGGCACGGCCGCGACCTGGGCGTCAGTGCCGTCCTCGGCTGTTTCCTGGCCGGTGGCACGCTCGGCGCGTTCGGCGCCGCGCTCATGCAGTCGTACCTGCTGCGCCCCTCGCTCGGGACGTTCCTCGGTGTCGGCCTGATCGAGGAGGCCGCCAAGGCGGCGGCGCTGGTGTTCGTGCTGCGCCGCCAGCCGGGCGTCCGCGGGGCGCGGGCCGGGCTGGTGCTCGGCGCGGCCGTCGGCTTCGGCTTCGCGGCCCTGGAGAGCGCCGGGTACGCCTTCGACGCGGCCGTCTCCACCCAGGGCCTCGATCCGCGGGCGCTGCTGGAGACGGAGATCCTGCGCGGGGTTCTCGCCCCCCTCGGACACGGCCTGTGGACGGCGGTCGCGGGCGGCGTGCTGCTGTCGCTGCGCCGGGTGAACGGGCGCTTCCGGTACGCCCCGCCGGTGGTCGCCGCCCTCATGGGCGTCTCCCTGCTGCACGCCCTGTGGGACTCCACGCACGGCATCGCGATCTGGCTGGTGGCACACCTGTCCGGCACCGGCCTCTCACCGCGGCTGTTCGGGCAGGGGTACCTGAGCCGGCCGAGCGCCGGGCAGGAGCACCTGTTCGCGCTGTTCTCGGTCGGCGGCCTGGCCCTGGTCGCGCTGGCCGGGGTCGGCTGGGTGCGGGTGGTGGCGCGCCGGGACACCCCTTGGAGAAATACCCCCTAGGGGTATAGTGTGAGAAACATGGGGCCCCTCGTGGGCCCCAGGGACCCCACATGCCCCGACGAGGAGAACGACATGAGCGTCCAGACCGACACCCCGGGCTCCGTCACCACCGTCTACCGGGTGACCGGCATGAGCTGCGGCCACTGCGAGGGCTCCGTCTCCGGTGAGATCTCCCAGATCCCCGGCGTCAGCTCGGTGAAGGCCGTCGCGTCGACCGGCGAGGTGACCGTCGTCTCCGCGGCCCCGCTGGACGACGAGGCGGTGCGCGCCGCCGTCGACGAGGCCGGCTTCGAGCTGGCCGGCAAGGCCTGAGAAGCGCGCTCCCCTTCCCCGACCGGGCCGCGCCGACCAGCTGATACTGGATCCGTACGGTCCGGTCCGATGTCTGGAGTCCGGACATGACCAGCACCACCGCAGAGACAGCCATAGCCACGGGCACGGCCTCCGAGGTCGAGTTGCTCATCGGCGGAATGACCTGCGCCTCCTGCGCCGCCCGGGTGGAGAAGAAGCTCAACCGGATGGAGGGCGTGAGCGCCACCGTCAACTTCGCCACCGAGAAGGCGAAGGTCACCTACGCCGAGGGCGTCCAGGTCGCCGACCTGATCACCACCGTGGTGAAGACGGGCTACACCGCCGAGGAGCCCCCGCCGCCGGAGCCCGCGCCCGAGGCGGCCCCGGAAACCCCCGAGCGGGACCTCGAACTCGGCGCCCTGCGCCACCGCCTGCTCGTCTCCGTCCTGCTCGCCGCGCCCGTGGTCCTGCTCGCGATGATCCCCGCGCTGCAGTTCGAGAACTGGCAGTGGCTCTCGCTCATGCTCACCGCGCCCGTCGTCGTCTGGGGCGGCGCCCCCTTCCACCGGGCCGCCTGGACCAACGCCCGGCACGGCGCCGCCACCATGGACACCCTCGTCTCGGTCGGCACGCTGGCCGCGTTCATCTGGTCGCTGTGGGCGCTGTTCTTCGGCGACGCGGGCATGCCCGGCATGCACGACGAGTTCCGCCTCACCGTCTCGCGGATGGACGGCGCCGCCACCATCTACCTGGAGGTGGCCGCCGGAGTCGTCGCGCTGATCCTGCTCGGCCGCTATCTGGAGGCCCGCTCCAAGCGGCGCGCCGGGGCCGCCCTGAAGGCCCTGCTGGAGCTGGGCGCCAAGGACGTGGCGGTGCTGCGGGACGGCCGCGAGGTCCGGGTCCCGGTCGGCTCGCTCGGGGTCGGCGACCGGTTCGTCGTACGGCCCGGCGAGAAGATCGCCACCGACGGCGCCGTCGTGGAGGGCGTCTCCGCGGTGGACGCCTCCATGCTCACCGGCGAGTCGGTGCCGGTGGACGTCGGCCCCGGCGACCGGGTCACCGGCGCCACGGTCAACGCGGGCGGCCGGCTGGTGATCGAGGCCACCCGGGTCGGCGCCGACACCCAGCTCGCCCGGATGGCCCGGCTCGTGGAGGACGCGCAGAACGGCAAGGCCGAGGTGCAGCGGCTCGCCGACCGCGTCTCCGCGGTGTTCGTGCCCGTGGTCATCCTCATCGCGGCCGGCACCTTCGGCGTCTGGCTGGGCGTCACCGGGGACACGGTCGCCGCGTTCACGGCCGCCGTCGCCGTCCTGATCATCGCCTGCCCCTGCGCCCTGGGACTGGCCACGCCGACGGCGCTGATGGTCGGCACCGGCCGCGGCGCCCAGCTCGGCATCCTGATCAAGGGTCCCGAGGTGCTGGAGTCCACGCGCCGCGTCGACACGGTCGTCCTCGACAAGACCGGCACCGTCACCACCGGCCGGATGACCCTGCAGGCGGTGTACGTCGCCGAGGACGAGGACGAGAAGGAACTGCTGCGGCTCGCGGGCGCCCTGGAGCACGCCTCCGAGCACCCCGTCGCCCGCGCGATCGCCGCCGGCGCCGAGGAGCGCGCCGGAGCCCTGCCCGCGGTCGAGCACTTCGAGAACGTCCCCGGGCGGGGCGTACGCGGGCGCGTGGACGGCCACGAGGTGGTCGTGGGGCGCCTGTACGACGACCTTCCGCAGGAGCTGGAGCGCGCGGCCCGAGAGGCCGAGCAGCAGGGCCGCACGGCCGTCCTGGCCGGCTGGGACGGGCGGGCCCGCGGGGTCCTCGCCGTCGCCGACGCGGTCAAGGAGACCAGCGCCGAGGCGGTGCGTGAGCTGCGCGCCCTCGGGCTCAGGCCGGTACTGCTCACCGGGGACAACCGGACCGTCGCCGAGGCGGTCGCCAGGACGGTCGGCATCGACGAGGTGATCGCCGAGGTGCTCCCCGAGGACAAGGTGGACGTCGTACGACGGCTGCAGCGCGAGGGACGGTCCGTGGCGATGGTCGGCGACGGCGTCAACGACGCGGCCGCGCTCGCCACCGCCGACCTGGGCCTCGCCATGGGCACCGGCACGGACGCGGCGATCGAGGCCGGCGACCTGACGCTGGTGCGCGGTGACCTGCGCGTGGCGGCGGACGCGATCCGGCTCTCCCGGCGCACCCTCGCCACCATCAAGGGCAACCTCGTGTGGGCCTTCGGCTACAACGTCGCCGCGCTCCCCCTGGCCGCCGCGGGCCTGCTGAACCCGATGATCGCGGGCGCCGCGATGGCCTTCTCCTCGGTGTTCGTGGTGACCAACAGCCTGCGGCTGCGGACCTTCCGGTGAGGGCACCGGGCACCACCCGGGATTCGCCGGTACCGAAGTGGGAGTCCCCCTGGAGTCCGGCGCGCGCCTCACATAAGCTCTTCACAAGGCTCGCGCATCATCCTTACGCTTGAGTCTCGATCACCGTATCGGGGCTCTTGCGCATCTATAGGACATATGCAAGAGACGCAGATCACAGTGATGCGAACGTAACCATCGAAGGGGTTCGAAGGTCTAAGTTGGCGATGTCAGACCAGCGTCTTGGGGGGCGCTGACTGGCATCTGGGGATGTCTTGGGGGACTTCCTCAGAGATGCGTTGCCGGGGCACGTACACCGGGAAGCTTTGAGCGGCCCTCCCTGCGTGCGTTGTCCCGGCAGATCGCACCGCATCACTGGAGTACGGCGAGTTCTGCTCGTTGTGCTCGAAAACAGCGATTCAGGCGCTGTTCTCTCCGAGCGCCCGGCCGGATCCCGTGGGGGGAATCCGCACCGGGACATGGGAAGGCGCCCTGGTCGTCGGCCCGTGGGGGGACCGGCGTCAGGGCGCCTTCCGTTTTTTTCGCTTGTCACCGGCGGTTCAGGGCCTGCCGGACGGGCAGGCCCTGCTGCTCGGTGTGTTCAGCGCTTCTCGACCGGCACGAAGTCGCGCTCGACGACACCCGTGTAGATCTGGCGCGGGCGGCCGATGCGGGAGCCCGGCTCCTTGATCATCTCGGTCCACTGGGCGATCCAGCCCGGCAGGCGGCCGAGGGCGAACAGGACCGTGAACATCTCGGTCGGGAAGCCCATGGCCCGGTAGATCAGACCGGTGTAGAAGTCGACGTTCGGGTACAGCTTGCGCTCGACGAAGTAGTCGTCGGACAGCGCGTGCTCCTCGAGCTTGAGCGCGATGTCCAGCAGCTCGTCGCTCTTGCCCAGCGCGGAGAGCACGTCGTGCGCGGCGGCCTTGATGATCTTGGCGCGCGGGTCGAAGTTCTTGTAGACCCGGTGGCCGAAGCCCATCAGACGGACGCCGTCCTCCTTGTTCTTCACCTTTCGGATGAAGGTGTCGACGTCGGAGCCGGAGTCGCGGATGCCCTCGAGCATCTCCAGCACGGACTGGTTGGCGCCGCCGTGCAGCGGGCCCCACAGGGCGCTGATGCCGGCCGAGATCGACGCGAACATGTTGGCCTGCGAGGAACCGACCAGACGGACCGTGGAGGTCGAACAGTTCTGCTCGTGGTCGGCGTGCAGGATCAGCAGCTTGTCCAGCGCGGCCACCACGACCGGGTCCAGCTCGTACTCGTCCGCCGGGACCGAGAAGGTCATGCGCAGGAAGTTCTCGACGTAACCGAGGTCGTTGCGCGGATAGACGAACGGGTGGCCGATCGACTTCTTGTACGCGTACGCCGCGATCGTCGGGAGCTTGGCGAGCAGGCGGATCGTGGAGAGGTTGCGCTGGTTCTCGTCGAACGGGTTGTGGCTGTCCTGGTAGAAGGTGGACAGCGCCGAGACGACCGAGGACAGCATGGCCATCGGGTGGGCGTCGCGCGGGAAGCCCCGGTAGAAGTTCTTGACGTCCTCGTGCAGCAGGGTGTGCCGCGTGATGTCGTTCTTGAACGTCGTCAACTCGTCGACGGTGGGCAGCTCACCGTTGATCAGCAGGTACGCCACCTCCAGGAAGGTGGAGCGCTCGGCCAGCTGCTCGATGGGGTAGCCGCGGTAGCGGAGGATGCCCGCCTCGCCGTCGAGGTAGGTGATCGCGGATTTATAGGCGGCAGTGTTGCCGTAACCGCTGTCCAAGGTCACCAGACCGGTCTGGGCGCGGAGCTTCCCGATGTCGAAGCCCTTGTCGCCGACGGTGCTGTCGACCACCGGGTAGGTGTACTCGCCGTCGCCGTACCGCAGTACTACAGAGTTGTCGCTCACGTCTTCCCTCACCGACGTAGTGCCTCATCTTCGAGGTGCCCTGACTGTCTCTACCATCCCCCATTTGGCTCAGGAGAGTGCACTCGGGGTCGACCATTGGGCCTATCGACGGCACTCAGTGCCGCCAACCTGCTCATCCTGCCCCCTCCGCACGGCATCTGGAAGTGCTCTGTGACCTTTCCGACTCGTTTGATCGATCATTTTTTGCGATGCCGGTCGCCGTCCCTGGTCAGGGGCGGTCGGGAGCCCGTCAGGATCCGCGGAGTCTGAAGTCCAGTGCCGTGCACCGCCGTCCGGCGGACACCGTGCGCACCGCCTGCCCGATCGCTTTGCGTGAACCGACGAGGACGACGAGTCGTTTCGCCCGTGTCACCGCCGTGTACAGCAGGTTCCGCTGGAGCATCATCCATGCTCCGGTGGTGACGGGAATCACCACGGCGGGATATTCGCTTCCCTGCGAGCGATGGATGGTCACCGCGTACGCGTGTGCCAGTTCGTCCAATTCGTCGAATTCGTACGGGACCTCCTCGTCCTCGTCCGTCAGCACCGTCAGACGCTGGTCGACCGGATCGAGCGAGGTGACCACGCCCACGGTGCCGTTGAAGACACCGTTCTTCCCTTTTTCGTAATTGTTGCGAATTTGGGTGACCTTGTCGCCGACGCGGAAAACCCTGCCGCCGAACCGCTTCTCCGGCAGGTCCGGCCGGCCGGGCGTGATGGCCTGCTGGAGCAGGCCGTTGAGGTTGCCCGCACCGGCCGGGCCCCGGTGCATCGGCGCGAGCACCTGCACGTCCCGCCGGGGGTCGAGCCCGAACCTGGCCGGAATCCGCCGGGCGGCCACGTCCACGGTGAGCCGACCGGCCTCCTCGGTGTCGTCCTCGACGAAGAGGAAGAAGTCCTTGAGGCCGTCGGTGAGCGGATGCTGCCCGGCGTTGATCCGGTGCGCGTTGGTGACGACGCCGGACTGCTGGGCCTGCCGGAACACCCGGGTGAGCCGGACGGCGGGGATGGGGCTGCCCTCGGCGAGCAGGTCGCGGAGGACTTCGCCGGCGCCGACGCTGGGCAGCTGGTCGACATCGCCGACGAACAGCAGATGCGCCCCCGGCGGCACGGCCTTCACCAGCTTGTTGGCGAGCAACAGGTCCAGCATCGACGCCTCGTCCACGACCACCAGGTCGGCGTCCAGCGGGCGGTCCTTGTCGTAGGCCGCGTCACCGCCCGGCTTCAGCTCCAGCAGCCGGTGGACGGTGGAGGCCTCGGCGCCGGTCAGCTCCGACAGCCGCTTGGCCGCGCGGCCGGTCGGGGCGGCGAGCAGCACCTTGGCCCGCTTGGCGCGGGCCAGTTCGACGATCGAGCGGACCGTGAAGGACTTGCCGCAACCCGGCCCACCGGTCAGCACGGCGACCTTCTCGGTCAGCGCGAGTCTGACCGCCGCCTCCTGTTCGGGGGCGAGATCGGCGCCGGTACGGGACTTCAGCCAGCCGAGGGCCTTGTCCCAGTCCACGTCCTGGAAGGCCGGCATCCGGTCGTCACCGGTCCGCAGCAGGCGCAGCAACTGGGCGGAGAGGGACAGCTCCGCCCGGTGGAAGGGCACGAGATAGACGGCGGTCACGGGCTCCTCGTCACCGTCCGCCCCGGGCACCTTCTCCCGTACGACCCCGGGATCCGCGCCGTCCTGCGGGGGCTGGGCCAGCTCGGACAGGCACTCGATGACGAGCCCGGTGTCGACCTGGAGGAGCTTGACGGCATCCGCGATCAGCCGCTCCTCGGGCAGGTAGCAGTGCCCCTGGTCGGCGGACTGGGACAGTGCGTACTGCAGGCCCGCCTTCACCCGTTCCGGGCTGTCGTGCGGGATGCCGACGGACTGGGCGATCTTGTCGGCGGTGAGGAAGCCGATGCCCCAGACGTCGGCGGCCAGCCGGTACGGCTGCTCCTTCACGACCGAGATCGACGCGTCCCCGTACTTCTTGTAGATCCGCACCGCGATGGAGGTCGACACCTCGACGGTCTGGAGGAAGAGCATGACCTCCTTGATCGCCTTCTGCTCCTCCCAGGCGTCGGCGATCTTCTTGGTCCGCTTCGGGCCCAGGCCGGGCACCTCGACGAGCCGCTCGGGCTCCTCCTCGATGATCCTGAGCGTGTCCAGCCCGAAGTGCTGCGTGATGCGGTCGGCGAAGACCGGTCCGATGCCCTTGACCAGGCCGGAGCCGAGATAGCGGCGGATGCCCTGGACGGTGGCGGGCAGCACGGTCGTGTAGTTCTCGACATGGAACTGCTTGCCGTACTGCGGATGCGACCCCCAGCGGCCCTCCATGCGGAGGGATTCGCCGACCTGGGCGCCGAGCAGCGCGCCGACCACCGTGAGGAGGTCTCCGGCGCCTCTTCCGGTGTCGACCCGGGCGACCGTGTAGCCGTTCTCCTCATTGGCGTACGTGATCCGCTCCAGCACGCCTTCGAGCACGGCGAGCCGCCGCTCGGCCGTGGGGTTCCCCGCCTGTTGAGCCATGATCCGACGGTACCGGTGGGGTCTGACAACGGGCACTGTTACTCTGCGTGGCCGTGAGGGGTGCCACGGCACAAGCGCCACCGAGGAGTTCCACGCCCACATCGAGGCCGCCGTCGCGGACACGCCGTACCGGACGGGCTGCGGCCCGCCGACGCGAAGATCGCCATAGCCTTCGGCATCTTCGGCGCCGTCGTCGCCCTCGGCACGCTGATCGCCCTCGGCGTCGTGTTCTTGCTCTGACAGGCTCGTCCGCCGCCTCCGCCGGACCAGCGGGTCAGGACCCTGGGTACGAGTCCTTCTTCAGAGCTTCGAGGAAAGCGGCGAAGGCGGGGGCGGGGAAGGCGAGGGGGGCTCGGGTGGGGGTTTTGGAGTCGCGGACGGCAACGTGGGTGGGTGTGTTCGCGATCTCCACGCACTCGTTGCCGTCGCCCGGGCCCGAGTAGGACGACTTCCGCCAGTTGTCCATGGGTTTCCTCACAGCTCCTTCGCCAGCCTGTGGATGAAGTCACGCGACTGTCCGGGTTCCAGGGACGCGGCCTCCACCTTACGGAAACTCGTTCGGTAGGTGTTGAGCTGTGCTTCGGAGTCAATGAAGGCTGAGCCGTGCAGCGCGTCGCGGACCACGGTGTCCAGTTTGGGCAGGGGACCGCCCACGTAGGTCATCGTGCTCGACGCTCTGGCGAAGCCGTCCAGGTCGAACGGGATGACGCGCACGGTGATGTGGTCCGCTTCGGACAGCTCGAGTAGTCGGATGAGTTGGGCCCTTGAGGTGGCACGGTCGCTGACTCTGATCCGAAGTGCCGCCTCATGGATCACCGCTTCGTACGGGACGGTGAACGCTTGGCGCGCCTTGCGGTGCCGGATGCGCAACTCCAGTTCCTCGCCGGTCAGTTCCGGCAGCCGCGATGAGAAGACGGCACGCGAGTAGTCCTCCGTCTGCAGCAGGCCCGGCACGTACAGGATCGCCACGTGGCGCAGGGACCGGGCGTGATGCTCCAGTTCGGACAAGTCCAGGAACGACGTGGGCAGCAAGCCCCGGTACTCCTCCCACCAGCCGCGTGTCCGATCGGTGGCCATCGCCACCAGGGCCTCGATGAACTCCTCGTCGGTACAGGCGTAGTGGGAGGCGAGACGGCGGAGTCGCTGCTCGCTCACGCCCGCGAGTGCGGACTCGATGTGGGTGATCTGGGCGGGACTCACGCCGAGGAGAGCCGCCGCCTGGCGGGAGTTGAGGCCCGCCGCTTCACGCATCCTGCGCAGCTCAGTGGCCAGGCGCATCTGGCGTGCCGTTGGCTCGCGCCTCTTCACCATCGACTGGTCCTCCTCACGCGCCTGTGGGCGCGACTCGTTCGGCGTCAGATTACGCGATCGGCTTGCTGCGTCCCTAGATTTAGATCTACCGTCGGTGACGTAGCGCACACGCAGCGGAAGCGCACCGCTCTGTCCCGCCATGACGGCTGCGGCAATGCCACCGCGCGCGAAATTCCTTGTCTCCCACCGGAGTTGATGACGCATGCCCGAAACCGAGTCCTGGGACTACACCCTCTACGTCCCCAACGACCTCAGAGCCGTCACGGTCTGCCGCCGCACCCTGCGGTTGATCCTCACGCTGCACGGGCTGGATCGGCCTGGTGGACACGGCGGAGCTGCTGGCGACGGAGCTGGTCTCCAACGCCGTACGGCACACGAAGGGGCCGGCCGCACTGAGGGTGCGCCGCACCCGGGAGGGGGTGGTGTGGATCGGGGCGTGGGACACCGACCCGGAGCCGCCCCCTCCGCCCCGGCCGCTGGACCAGGTCACCGAACTGGAGGACGGGCGGGGACTGGGACTGGTGACGGCCTGCGCGCAGTACTGGGGCTGGCAGCCGTCGGCACGGTTCGGGGACCGGGGGAAGTACGTGTGGTGCGAGCTGGAGGCGGGGTGACCCACCTGGCACTCGCTGACGGTGCGTCCGCTGGTGCTGGGTCCGGACAACGTGCCGGTGATCGCGGACGAGCGGCAGACCGAGCGGGACGTGCCCCTCGCGGTGCTCTCGGCGATGACACACGGGCGTGGCCCGCAGGCTCCGGCCATACTGGACTCCCTGGCGTGGAGGGACCTGATGACGGCGATCCAGTACTTCTGGCGACACCCACTGGCCGAGCAGGTGCGCGAAGAAGGACGCGAAGAGGGCCGGGAGCAGGGCCGCGCCGAGGCCAAGGCCGAGATGGTCCTCCAGGTTCTGGAATGGCGCGGCATTTCCGTGCCGGACACCGTACGTGAGCGGGTGAGCGCCTGCACGGACCTCGACCAGCTGGAGACCTGGGCCCAGCGAGCCGTGCACGCCACGGACGCGGCCGAGCTGTTCGCCGACGACTGAGTGGGTGAGCGTTGAGCCGCCTCATAGACAGGTTGTGAGCCACCATGCCGACCGAGAGCAGAGGGAAGACCGCCGTGTGGGCGAAAGTCCTGGCAGGGTTCGTCCTCTTCGCCGTCCTGCCTGTGGTCGTCTGGTTCTTCGTCTCCTTCCGAGAAGCGCACGTTTTCCCTTGGTGATCCGAGCGGCTCGCCGTCGTGCTGGGCGCCAGGGCGTCGGGAGCCGCTCGGCTGGGACGACACGACGGGCCGCCGGCAGTGGGCCTGCTAGGGCGCGCATCGAGTCGTGATCACCTTGCGGGTCGCGGCCAGTCGCTTCAGCTTCGGCCGCCCAGAGGAGAGCGGTGTCAGACCGCACCGATACGGTCGCTCCATGAGAGCTACAGGAACGTTCACTGTCAAAGCGTTCGTCCCGACTGAGCTGAAACCGGGCTCGGCTGTGTCCAGTGGGCTTCCGGTGGGTCTCGCCACGATGGAGAAGCACTCGGCAGTGATCGCGCAGCGGAGTTCTTCACCATCGTGCCAACGAGCGGTACGGGAGAGCCGGCCGGGATCTCCGGTGCTGGAGGAATGGCCGTCGAGGCTGATGGAACGCATCGGATCTGGTGCGACTACGAGGTGGGATTGGACCGATGACAGACGAAGTGCACGAAGCAAGGGCTGTCGGCCTGCGCATGTACGAGGCCTTCAACGCCCGGGACCTGGCAGCCCTGGAGACGATCCTCGCACCGGACTTCGTGAGCCACCCGCTGAGAACGGCCGGGATCGGGGCCGTCGCGGATGCCTGGTCCAAGATGTTCGCAGCCCATCCCGACATTCAGGTCTTCGTCGAGGACATGCTCGTGGACCACGACCGGGTCGCCGTCCGCTCGGTGCTGCACGGGCTTTCGAACTCCGCGTCGGGCGGCGCGGAGCCCGCACCCACCATGATGGAGATCTTCCGAGTTCAGTACGGCCTGATCGCCGAGCTATGGGGCCTGTCCAGTCTCGGCCGACCGGCCAGCTAAGTGGTGTCCAGGTCGGCGGTGGTGAACCTCCACTGGAACGGCTGTGCCGTGGCGTTGTAGCGGTCTTCGAATGCTCGGAGCCGATTTCGGACCTCGTCGAGGTCTGTGAAGTCGTTGGGTGAGACGACCTTGCGCTGCACGATGGAGAAGAAGATCTCGATTCGGTTGCTTGAGCCGGTGGCGCTCGGCAGCGGTCAGTTCCACGGGCACGGCGGAACATGCGGGCATGGACGGAGGGCGGCCCATCTTCCGGGGGGTGTGGCTGCGTGGGGCACGTCAGGGTGGGCAGCGGCCAAGGCCGCTGCCAGCACTGATGTCGTCAGGCGACGCGGAGGATGCTCTTGCCATGGGTTGCGCCCTCAGCGAGGTGCTGTACGGCCATGGCCAGGTCCCCGAGGTCGTACTCGGCGGTGATGTCCGTGCGGATCTGGCCTTCGGCGACGAGGCCGAGTGCACGACGGGCACTGTCGGCGAGTCGCTCGGGGTGGGTCTGGCTGAGCAGGTTGCTGTTGTAGGTCAGGAGCGATTTGCCGTGTGTGAGCAGGTCGTTGGCGTTGGCCAGGACAGGTTCGTACGTGGAGAGGTTGCCGTATGCCACCAGTCGGCCGTGCGGTGCGAGCTGCTCGAGGCCGGCGTGGCGGGTCGAGCCGCCGACGGGGTCGAGGATCACGTCGAACTTGTCGTCGCCGAGCGCGGTCGGGAATTCCTCGCGCAGCAGGAGCTGGTCGTACCCGAACTGCGCGGCGTAGTCGGCCCTGTCGGCAGTGCCGACTACGCCGACGATCCGGTCGGCCCCGGCCAGCCGGGCGAACTGGATGGCGAGCGTGCCGACTGAGCCGGCGGCGGCGTGGATCAGCACGCGCTCGCCGGGTCGCACACGTGCGGCGGTGTGGATCAGGTCGTAGGCGGTCGGTGCGCCCCACCCGAGACCTGCGGCCGTCCGCAGCGGCACGTCGCCGATGCTCAACGTGAGCACGGCGGGCGCCAGGACCACCTCGGCGTAGGCGCCTGCCATGGTCAGTGCGGTGACGAGCTCACCGACACGGCTTGCGTCGACGCCCTCGCCGACCGCGGCAATGTGTCCGGACGCCTCGAAGCCGGGTACGAAGGGGCGCGGCACGGGGAAGTGGCCGTCCCGGACCATGGTGTCGCCCCACTGGATCCCGGCGTAGGCGACCCGGATCGCCACCTGGCCGGGGCCGGGAGTGGGCTCATCAAGTTCGGCGACCCGGTAGCGGTCATCGGTGTCGAGAACGACGGCCTTCATAATTACAGCCCCCTGTGTTGACTCAGTATCCTTATAGCCGAGCACTGTAGGTATATAAGGTTCCTGAGTCAATCCATGAACCTGTTAATGGAGTGGGAGTGCACCGTGGAAGCCCCGATCGAGAACGACATCTGCACCCGGATCAGGCGCTCGGAACAGGCGCTGATGGCGCACCACGAGGCAGTGCTGCGTACCTACGGGCTGACCATGACGCAGTACACCGTGCTGTTGATCCTCTCGCGTGAAGGCGGCATGTCCGGCGCCCAGCTGGCTCGCTCCTGCGGGGTGACGCAGCAGAGCATGAGCAGCGTGCTGACCAACATGGAGACCAAGAAGCTCATCCGCCGCGAGACGTCCCCCGTACACGCCAAGGTGCAGATCGCCACCCTCACCGACGAGGGCCGGACGCTGCTGGACCGCGCCTACCAGGAGGTGATCATCCTTGAGCGCGCACTCACCGACGCGTTCACACCCTCCGAACACGCCTCACTCTGCGAACTCCTGGAACGCGCCACCACCGTCCTGATCCAGCAGACTCGCCACACGACAGCCCCACCCACCACCTGAGACCGCGCCCACCACACGCGCCGCCACCCCATCACAGCGAAGCCGCTCCGGAGGCGCCCCCGCCGACCGACAAGAAGACCCTCCGTCGCCCTGGCTACCTGATCAACCCCCGAAGGACTTCCGGAGCCGACCACCAAGGCATGCAACTGACCGACGGTGAGTGGCAGTTCATCGGCTCGTACCTGCTCATCAGCAGGTACGGCGACCCGTACCCGATGCCGCGGAAGAAGAAGGGCCCCGGGGGCGGTCGGCCCGTCAGCCACGACACCGACCTCTACAAGGAGCGGAATACCGTCGAGCGCCTGATCAGCAAGATCAAGGCCTGGCGAGGCATCGCCACCCGGTACGACAAGAGCCCCGAAAGCCACCTCGCCGGCCTCCACCTGCGCGCCTCGACGATCTGGATCAAGGGCCGCGCCCAGACCACCCCTTGATCACGACGCGATACGCGCCCTAGGGGCGAACGTAGGGACGGGTCATGATCTCCATGTTGTGGCCGTCCGGGTCGTCGAAGTAGGCGCCTCGGCCGCCGAACAATCGGTTGATCCGGCCGGGGTCGGTGTGGCCGGGGTCGGCGTAGTAGGTGACCCCGACCGCCTCCAGGCGGGCGATCATGGCGTCGAACCGCTCGTCGGGCACGAGGAAGGCGTAGTGCTGCGGTTGGATCGGCTCGTCCCGCTTCTCGTAGTAGTCGAGCGTCACGCCGTTGCCGAGGTCGACGGGCAGGAACGGCCCGAACGGGGCGCCGACCCGCAGGCCCAGGATCGCGGCGATGAACTCGGCGGACAGGTGCCGGTCACTGGCGTAGACGGCGGTGTGGTTCAGCTGGACGGCGGCCGTCGGCGGCTCGGATTCGTGCGGGTGTCGCTGGTCATGGGACATCGGTGGTCTCTCTCCGGTCTCGGGGTTCTGGGACGGGGCGCCGCACGCGGGCGCCGGGGTCGAAGAGCGGAGAAGGGGGGCGGGCCTCTTGCCCGCCTCGTGCTCACGCCGAGGCCGGGAATCTCACTCGTGCGTGGCCCAAGGCCGACCCGGCAGTCACCCAACCGACCTTAGTGACCGCCATGAGCTGGGGCAACGCCGTTTCCCGGCCGTGCCCGCGCCGCCACTGGCCGACGAGTCGCGCACGCTGATCGGCAGGTGTGTCCCACGGTCGGGATGGGCCAGGCCCTGCGTGTCGGGCGCGCACCTCCGGGGACGCGGAACACCTCTGCCGATCAACCGCCGCGGCGCCGGAGGGTGGCCGTCCCCTTGCCGGCCCAGCCGCACCCCCGGCCCAGCGGCCGGTTTCGGCCACGGTCACGATTCGGTTTCGGCCAACCTTCACCCTCTTGCCTTCGGGCGTGTAATCGATTCCAATCCTTCCTACGCGTTGATGTAATCGATTCCACGCGTTCCACGAGGAGGTGGGTCGCCGATGGCGAGTATCAAGGACGTCGCCGCTGCGGCGGGGGTGTCCGTGGCCACGGTGTCGCGGGTGCTGAACGAGCATCCGTCGGTCAGTGCCGACGCGCGGGCGCGGGTGCTGGCCGCTGTGCAGGACCTGGGGTACCGGCCCAACGCCGTCGCCCGTTCGCTGCGCACCGATCAGACCCACACCCTGGGGCTGGTCATCAGCGACGTGCTGAATCCTTACTTCACCGAGCTGGCCCGGTCCGTCGAGGAGGAGGCCCGCGCCCTCGGCTACAGCGTGATCATCGGCAACGCCGACGAGCGGCCGGATCTGCAGGATCATCATGTGCGGAATCTGCTGGACCGGCGCATCGACGGGCTGCTCGTGTCGCCGACCGACGGCGGGTCGCCGCTGATGCTCGACGCCGCCCGCGCGGGCACGCCGATGGTGTTCGTCGACCGGTGGATCCCGGGCGTGGACGTGCCCGTCGTGCGGGCCGACGGGCAGGCCGCCGTACGGGATCTCGTGGCACATCTGTACCGGCTGGGGCACCGGCGGCTCGCCATCATCGCGGGCCCCGCGGCCACCACCACGGGCAGCGAGCGTGTCGAGGCTTTCCGGGAGGCCATGGCGGAGTACGGGATGCCCCTCCCGGACGTCTACACAGGCCAGGGCGACTTCCAGGCCGAGAGCGGGCGGCGGGTCACCGAGGGGTTCCTGGATCTTCCTCAGCCGCCGGAGGTCGTCTTCGCGGCCGACAACCTCATGGCCCTCGGTGCCCTGGACGCCGTCCGGGCGCGCGGGCTGCGGGTTCCGGACGACATCGCGCTGGCCGCCTTCGACGACATCCCGTGGTTCGTGCACACCGATCCTCCGGTCACCGCGATCGCCCAGCCCACGGGCGAGCTGGGCCGGGCCGCCGTACGGGCCCTGGTCGACCGGATCGAGGGGCGGTCGCCCGCGTCCGTCACCCTCGCCGCCCGGCTCGTCGTACGCCGCTCGTGCGGTGAGCCGTCCGCGTCCGTACCGGCCACCGCCGTGCGGGCCCTTCCCCCCACGCAGTCCCCCTCCCCAGTGCAAAGGAGCACGACGTGAGCAACCCGGACGAGTTGCTGCGCATCGAGGGCATACGCAAGACCTTCCCCGGCGTGGTCGCGCTCGACGGCGTCGACTTCGACCTGCGCCGGGGCGAGGTGCATGTGCTGCTCGGTGAGAACGGTGCCGGCAAGAGCACGCTGATCAAGATGCTCTCCGGTGCCTACACGCCCGATTCCGGGCGGATCCTGGCCGGCGGCAAAGAGGTGCGCGTGCATGGCGCGCAGGACGCCGAACGGCTCGGGATCGCCACCATCTACCAGGAGTTCAATCTCGTTCCGGACCTGACCGTCGCCGAGAACATCTTTCTGGGGCGGCAGCCGCGTCGCTTCGGGATGATCGACCGGAAGCGGATGGAGGCCGACGCCGAGGTGCTCCTCGCCCGCGTGGGAGTGAACGTCTCGCCCCGCGCGCGGGTGCGGGAACTCGGTATCGCGCGGCTGCAGATGGTCGAGATCGCCAAGGCGCTCAGCCTGGACGCGCGCGTGCTCATCATGGACGAGCCGACCGCCGTGCTCACCTCGGAGGAGGTGGAGAAGCTGTTCGCCATCGTGCGCTCGCTGCGCGCGGACGGCGTCGGGGTCGTGTTCATCACCCATCACCTGGAGGAGATCGCCGCCCTGGGGGACCGGGTGACCGTCATCAGGGACGGGAGGAGCGTCGGGCAGGTGCCCGCTTCCACGCCCGAGGACGAACTCGTACGGCTGATGGTGGGCCGGTCCATCGAGCAGCAGTATCCGCGGCAGCGGCCCGAGAAGGGCGCCGCGCTGCTCAGCGTCGAGGGGCTGTCCCGGGACGGCGTCTTCCACGACGTGAGCTTCGAGGTGCACGCCGGTGAGGTCGTCGGCATCGCGGGACTCGTCGGGGCCGGGCGGACCGAGGTCGTGCGGGCCGTGTTCGGCGCGGACCCGTACGACGACGGGGTCGTGAAGGTCTCCGGGAGCGCGTTGCGGCGGCATGACGTGAACGCCGCGATGGCGGCCGGGATCGGGCTCGTGCCCGAGGACCGCAAGGGGCAGGGGCTCGTGCTGGACGCCTCCGTCGAGGAGAACCTGGGGCTGGTGACCATGCGGTCGGCGACCCGGGCCGGGCTGGTCGACCGCAAGGCGCAGCACACGGCGGCCGAGCGGATCGCGGGGCAGCTGGGTGTGCGCATGGCGGGCCTCGGGCAGCATGTGCGGACCCTGTCCGGCGGCAACCAGCAGAAGGTCGTCATCGGCAAGTGGCTGCTGGCCGACACCAAGGTGCTGATCCTCGACGAGCCGACGCGCGGTATCGACGTCGGCGCGAAGGTCGAGATCTACCAGCTCATCAACGAACTCACGGCCGCCGGAGCCGCCGTGCTGATGATCTCCAGCGATCTGCCGGAGGTGCTCGGCATGAGCGACCGGGTCCTGGTGATGGCCCAGGGCCGGATCGCCGGTGAACTCAGCTCCGACGAGGCCACCCAGGACGCCGTCATGGCGCTCGCCGTCTCCACCCCGACCACCGAGAAGGAGGCCACCCGTGGCCACTGACACGCTCAAGAGCACGACGGGCGCGAGTGGCGCCCGGGGCGGCCTGCGCCGGCTGCTCCTCGACAACGGCGCGCTGACCGCGCTGATCGTCCTGGTCATCGCCCTGTCGGCGCTGTCCGGTGACTTCCTGACCGCGGACAACCTGCTCAACATCGGTGTCCAGGCCGCCGTGACGGCGATCCTCGCCTTCGGCGTCACCTTCGTGATCGTCTCGGCGGGCATCGACCTGTCGGTCGGTTCGGTGGCGGCGCTGTCGGCGACCGTGCTGGCCTGGAGCGCCACGAATCATGGCGTGCCGGTGTTCCTGGCGGTGGTGCTGGCCGTCGCCACGGGCATTGTGGCGGGCCTGGTGAACGGCTTCCTCATCGCCTACGGCAAGCTGCCGCCGTTCATCGCGACACTGGCGATGCTGTCGGTGGCGCGCGGCCTGTCCCTGGTGATCTCCGGAGGCGTCCCCATCCCGTTCCCGGACTCGGTCTCGCACCTCGGGGACACCCTCGGCGACTGGCTGCCGGTGCCGGTGCTGGTCATGGTGCTGATGGGCCTGATCGCGGCGTTCGTGCTCGGGCGGACGTACATCGGCCGCTCCATGTACGCGATCGGCGGCAACGAGGAGGCCGCGCGGCTGTCGGGTCTGCGGGTGAAGAAGCAGAAGCTCGCGATCTACGCCCTGTCCGGGGTGTTCGCCGCGGTGGCGGGCATCGTGCTGGCCTCCCGGCTGTCCTCGGCGCAGCCGCAGGCCGCCGACGGCTACGAGCTGGACGCGATCGCCGCGGTCGTCATCGGCGGCGCCTCGCTCGCGGGCGGCACCGGCAAGGCGTCGGGCACGCTGATCGGCGCGCTGATCCTCGCGGTGCTGCGCAACGGCCTCAACCTGCTGAACGTGTCCGCGTTCTGGCAGCAGGTCGTGATCGGTGTCGTCATCGCGCTGGCGGTGCTGCTGGACACGGTGCGCCGCAAGGCCGGGGCCACGCCGGTGGCGGCCGGTACGGGCGGCGGGAACAAGGGCAAACAGGCGGCGACGTACGCGCTCGCGGCCGTGGTGACGGTGGCGGTCGTCGGCGCGACCTCCTTCCTGCACGGCGGATCCTCGTCGACGACCCCGAAGATGGGCCTGTCGCTCTCGACGCTCAACAACCCGTTCTTCGTGCAGATCCGGGCGGGCGCCCAGGCCGAGGCGAAGAAGCTCGGCGTGGACCTGACCGTCACCGACGCCCAGAACGACGCCTCCCAGCAGGCCAACCAGCTGCAGAACTTCACCACGTCCAACGAGGGCGCGATCATCGTCAACCCGGTGGACTCGGACGCGGCGAGCAACTCGGTCAAGGCCGCCGACAAGGCGAGGATCCCGGTCGTCGCGGTCGACCGGGGTGTCAACAACGCCTCCGTGGACACACTGGTGGCCTCCGACAACGTGGCCGGTGGTGAGCTGGCCGCCAAGACGATCGCCGAGAAGCTGGGCGGCCAGGGCAAGATCGTGATCCTGCAGGGCCAGGCGGGCACCTCCGCGGCCCGGGAGCGGGCGGCCGGCTTCGCGCAGGGCCTGAAGGCCTACCCGGGCATACAGGTGCTGGCCCAGCAGCCCGCCGACTTCGACCGCACCAAGGGCCTCGACGTGATGTCGAACCTGCTCCAGGCCCACCCCGACGTGCAGGGCGTCATCGCCGCGAACGACGAGATGGCTCTCGGCGCGATCAAGGCGCTCGGCTCCAAGGCCGGCAGGTCGGTCCAGGTCGTCGGCTTCGACGGCACCCCGGACGGTCTGAAGGCGGTCGAGGACGGCACGCTGTACGCGTCGGTCGCCCAGCAGCCGACCCAGCTCGGGAAGATCGCCGTGGACAACGCGCTCCGGGCGGTCCAGGGCAAGAAGGTTCAGCCGACCGTGAAGGTGCCGGTGAAGGTGGTCACGAAGGACAACGTGACCGGATTCACCGGCTGACAACGACGGACGGGCGGGCGGTCGTACCGGGCACGAAGTCCGGGGCGGCCGTCCGCCCGAAGTCATCTCTCAGGGGAGTCAACTGATGTACGACTACGACCTCCTGGTCGTGGGTTCGGCCAACGCCGACCTGGTGATAAACGTCGAACGGCGGCCGGCCGCCGGCGAGACGGTGCTCGGCGGCGACCTGGCCGTGCACCCGGGCGGCAAGGGGGCCAACCAGGCCGTCGCCGCCGCCCGGCTCGGGGCGCGTACGGCCCTGCTGGCGCGGGTGGGCGACGACGGCCACGGCCGGCTGCTGCTCGACTCCCTGCGCGCGGCCGGGGTCGACACGGCGGGCGTGCCGGCGGGCGGGGCGCCGACGGGCGTGGCGCTGATCACGGTCGACCCGTCCGGGGACAACAGCATCGTGGTGTCCCCGGGTGCCAACTCCCGTCTGTCGCCCGCGGACGTCCGGGCGGCCAGGAGCCTGGTCCTCGCCTCGCGGGTGGTCTCGGCGCAGCTGGAGATCCCGCTGGAGACGGTCGTGGAGGTCGTACGGAACCTGGCTCCCGGCAGCCGGTTCGTGCTGAACCCGTCCCCGCCGCGCCCGTTGCCGCCGGAGGTACTCGCGGCCTGTGACCCGCTGATCGTCAATGAGCACGAGGCGCGGGTGACCCTCGGCGACACCGGTGTGGGCGACGATCCCGCGGACTGGGCGCGGCTGCTGCTGGCCCGGGGCCCGCGCTCGGTGGTGGTGACGCTGGGCGCGGAGGGGGCGCTGGTGTGCGACGGCTCGGGCGTGACCCGGGTGCCGTCGGTGAAGGTCGACGCGGTGGACACCACCGGGGCGGGCGACGCGTTCACGGCCGCGCTCGCCTGGCGGCTCGGGGCCGGTGCCGCACCGGCCGAGGCGGCGGCCTACGCGGCGCGCGTGGGCGCGGCGGCCGTGACCAGGCGGGGCGCGCAGGAGTCGTACCCGACGGCGGCGGAGGTGGATGCCCTGTGAAGAAGGCGGGCATTCTCAACCGCCACCTGTCCGGCGCGCTGGCCGAGTTGGGGCACGGGGACGGTGTGCTGGTGTGCGACGCGGGCATGCCGATCCCGGACGGGCCCCGGGTGGTGGACCTCGCTTTCCGGGCCGGCGTCCCGTCCTTCGCGGAGGTGCTGGACGGGTTGCTGGCCGAGCTGGTGGTGGAGGGCGCCACGGCCGCGGAGGAGGTACGGGCTGCCAATCCGGCGGCGACCGCGCTGCTGGAGTCCCGCTTCCCGGGCCTGGCCCTGGTCCCCCACGAACGCCTCAAGGAGCTGTCGGCGGGGGCCCGGCTGATCGTCCGCACCGGCGAGGCCCACCCGTACGCCAACGTGCTGCTGCGCTGCGGGGTGTTCTTCTAGGCCCTGTCGTTCGGGGGGGGGCGTGCCGGTCCGTCGGACCAGGCACGCCCCCTCGGCATTCCCCGCGCGCCGGCGGACCGGAAACCGTCGGCGTCCCGCTGCGCTAAGCCGTGTGCTCCACGAACCGCGCCGCCGTCCGCGCCAGCGTCTCCCGGCCGTCGCGCGACCACAGCGCCTCGTTGAACAGCTCCACCTCGATGGCGCCGGTGTATCCGGCCGCCTCCACGTAGCCCTGCCACTCCCGCATGTCGATCGAGCCGTCGCCGATCTGCCCGCGGCCGTTCAGCACGCCCTCGGGCAACGGAGTGATCCAGTCCGCGAGTTGGAAGGCGTGGATGCGGCCACCCGCGCCCGCCCGGGCGATCTGCGCGGGCGCGGTGTCGTCCCACCAGACGTGGTACGTGTCGACCGTGACGCCGACCTGCCGGGCGGGGAAGCGCTCGGCGAGGTCGAGGGCCTGGGCGAGGGTGGAGACCACACAGCGGTCCGAGGCGAACATCGGGTGCAGCGGTTCGATCGCCAGCCTCACCCCGTGGTCCTCCGCGTACGGCCCGAGCACCGCCAGCGCGTCCGCGATCCGCTCGCGCGCGCCGTGCAGGTCTTTCGAACCGGCCGGGAGGCCGCCTGAGACCAGAACCAGCGTGTCCGTGCCCAGCGTCGCCGCCTCGTCGACCGCTCGGCGGTTGTCGTCCAGGGCCTCGGCGCGCTCCGCCGGGTCGATCGCCGTGAGGAAGCCGCCGCGGCACAGCGTGGTGACGGTCAGGCCCGCGTCGCGGACCAGCTCGGCGGTCGCCTGCGCGCCGTACGCCTGGACGGGCTCCCGCCACAGGCCGACGTTCGTGACGCCCAACCCGCGACAGGCATCGACGAGTTCGGGCATCGACAGCTGTTTGACCGTCATCTGGTTGATGGAGAAGCGCGCGAGGTCGTTCACTGGTTCACCCCGTACAGCGACAGCAGGGTCTTCATCCGTTCCTCGGCGAGCTTGGGGTCCGGGAACAGGCCGAGTGCGTCGGCGAGTTCGTAGGCGCGGGCGAGGTGCGGGAGGGAGCGGGCCGACTGCAGGCCGCCGACCATCGTGAAGTGCGACTGGTGGCCCGCGAGCCAGGCGAGGAGGACCACGCCCGTCTTGTAGAAGCGGGTGGGGGCCTGGAAGAGGTGGCGGGAGAGGCCGACCGTCGGGTCCAGGAGGGTCCGGAAGCCCTGGACGTCCCCCGTGTCGAGCACCCGTACCGCCTCCGCCGCCAGCGGGCCCAGCGGGTCGAAGATGCCGAGCAGGGCGTGGCTGAAGCCGCGGTCGTCGCCCGCGATCAGCTCGGGGTAGTGGAAGTCGTCGCCCGTGTAGCAGCGGACCCCGCCGGGCAGGCGACGACGCAGGTCGACCTCCCGCCGCGCGTCCAGCAACGACACCTTGATGCCGTCCACCTTGTCGGGGTGGGCGGCGATGACCTCCAGGAAGGTGTCCGTGGCCGCGTCGAGGTCGTCCGAACCCCAGTAGCCCGCCAGCGCCGGATCGAACATCGGGCCCAGCCAGTGCAGGATCACCGGTTCGGCGGACTGGCGCAGCAGGTGGCCGTAGATCTCCAGGTAGTCCTCGGGGCCGGAGGCGGCGGCGGCCAGGGCCCGGGACGCCATCAGGATCGCCTGGGCGCCCGACTCCTCGACCACCGCGAGCTGTTCCTCGTAGGCGGCCTTGATGTCCACCAGGGATCCCCCGGTGATCTGGTCGGTGCCGACCCCGCAGGCGATGCGGCCGCCGACCGCCTTCGCCTCCGCCGCCGACCGGCGGATCAGTTCGGCCGCGCCCGCCCAGTCCAGGCCCATGCCGCGCTGGGCGGTGTCCATCGCCTCGGCGACACCGAGGCCGTGGGACCACAGGTGGCGGCGGAAGGCGAGGGTGGCGTCCCAGTCGACGGCGGCGGGCGAGTCGGGCGAGACGTCCGCGTACGGGTCGGCGACGACGTGGGCCGCGGAGAAGACCGTACGGGAGGTGAAGGGGGTGCCCGGCGACACCACCAGCGGCTCGGTGCGGGGCTCGTACGTCCGCAAGGTGCCGTCCGCGGAGGGCAGTCGGATGGTCACAGCGAGATCTCCGGTACGTCGACGCGGCGGCCCTCGGCGGAGGACCTCAGCCCCAGCTCGGCGAGTTGCACGCCACGGGCGCCGGCGAGCAGGTCCCAGTGGTAGGGGGCGTCGGCGTACACGTGCTTGAGGAACAGCTCCCACTGGGCCTTGAAGCCGTTGTCGAACTCGGCGTTGTCGGGCACCTCCTGCCACTGGTCGCGGAAGGCCTCGGTGGCGGGGACGTCCGGGTTCCAGACGGGCTTGGGAGTGGCGCTGCGGTGCTGTGCGCGGCACTTGCGGAGACCGGCCACCGCCGAGCCCTCGGTGCCGTCGACCTGGAACTCGACGAGTTCGTCCCGGTTGACGCGGACCGCCCAGGAGGAGTTGATCTGGGCGATGGCGCCGCCCTCGAGTTCGAAGATGCCGTAGGCGGCGTCGTCGGCGGTGGCGTCGTAGGGCTTGCCCTGTTCGTCCCAGCGCTGCGGGACGTGGGTGGTGGCCAGGGCCTGGACCGACTTCACGCGGCCGAACAGCTCGTGCAGGACGTATTCCCAGTGCGGGAACATGTCGACGACGATGCCACCGCCGTCCTCGGCGCGGTAGTTCCAGGAGGGGCGCTGGGCGGGCTGCCAGTCGCCCTCGAAGACCCAGTAGCCGAACTCGCCGCGGACGGAGAGGATGCGGCCGAAGAAGCCGCCGTCGATGAGCCGCTTCAGCTTCAGCAGGCCCGGCAGGAAGATCTTGTCCTGGACGACGCCGTGCTTGATGCCCTTGGCGTGGGCGAGGCGGGCGAGTTCGAGGGCGCCGTCGAGGCCGGTCGCGGTGGGCTTCTCGGTGTAGACGTGTTTGCCGGCCGCGATCGCCTTCTTGAGCGACTCCTCGCGGGCGGAGGTGACCTGGGAGTCGAAGTAGAGGTCGACGGTGGGGTCGGCGAGGACGGCGTCGACGTCGGTGCAGACGTGCTCCAGGGCGTGCCGTTCGGCGATCTCCCGCAGGGCGTGCTCGCGGCGGCCGAGCAGGATCGGCTCGGGCCAGAGCACGGTGCCGTCGCCGAGGTCGAGTCCGCCCTGTTCGCGCAGGGCGAGGATCGACCGGACGAGGTGCTGGCGGTAGCCCATGCGCCCGGTCACGCCGTTCATGGCGATACGCACCGTCTTGCGTGTCACGTCTCAGTCCCCTTCATGGGCGCCACGCGCCCCGTTCAGCAGCGGCGTCGGTAGTACAGCAAGCGCTTTCTAACCGATGAGAAGCTAGCCTCTGAGCAGTGGTCTGTACAAGACCGTGTCCTCTTCGAGTTGTTCGAGGGGGCGAACAACGGGGGTCCGGGGCTTTAGGGTCTGCTCCACAGTCCCTCGGAACCAGGAGCGGGGCCTGGCTGTCTACGAGGGCGTACGACACGAAGCGCGACCGGAGGACGACGAGATGACGGTGACCCTGGCGGACGTGGCGGCCCGCGCCCAGGTCTCCCCCGCGACGGTGTCGCGCGTGCTGAACGGCAACTATCCGGTGGCCGCGTCCACCCGCGAGCGGGTGCTGCGGGCGGTGGACGAACTGGACTACGTCCTCAACGGCCCCGCCAGCGCGCTCGCCGCCGCCACCTCCGACCTGGTCGGCATCCTCGTCAACGACATCGCCGACCCGTTCTTCGGGATCATGGCGAGCGCCATCCAGGCCGAGATCGGGGGGCCGGGCGGGCGTGCGGGCGGGGAACGTCTGGCGGTCGTCTGCAACACCGGTGGATCCCCGGAGCGCGAGCTGACGTATCTGACCCTGCTCCAGCGGCAGCGGGCCGCGGCCGTGGTGCTGACCGGCGGGGCCGTGGAGGACGTGCCGCACGCGGCGGCGGTCGCGGCGAAGCTGCGGAAGCTGGCGGAGGCCGGGACCCGGGTGGTGCTGTGCGGGCGCCCGCCGGCACCGGACACCGAGGCCATCGCCCTCACCTTCGACAACCGCGGTGGCGCCCGCGCGCTGACGGACCATCTCATCGGCCTCGGCCACCGCCGCCTCGGCTACATCGCCGGCCCCGAGGAACGTACGACGACCCGCCATCGCCTGGAGGGCCACCGGGAGGCGCTGGCGGGAGCCGGCATCGAGGAGGACCCGCGCTGGACGGTGTACGGCCGCTACGACCGCCGGTCCGGCTACGAGGCCACGCTGGAACTTCTGCGCCGGGACCCCTCGCTGACGGCGATCGTCGCCGCGAACGACTCCGTCGCCCTCGGCGCCTGCGCCGCCCTGCGCGAGTCCGGCCTGCGCATCCCCGGGGACGTCTCGGTGGCCGGCTTCGACGACCTGCCGTTCAGCATCGACGCGGTGCCGTCGCTCACGACGGTGCGCCTGCCGTTGTCGGAGGCGGGGGCACGGGCCGGCCGCATCGCGATGGGCCGCGAGGAACCGCCGCCCGGGGGGATCGCCTCGGTGCGGGGGGAGTTGATGGTGCGGGGGTCCACGGGGGCGCCGCGGGCGTCCTGAACGCGGCGGGCCTCGGCCGGGGCGCCGCGGGCGTCCAGAACACCGGCAGGCATCGGCCGGGGCACCGCGGGCGTCCACAACACGGACGGGCATCGGCCGGGGCGCCGCATCGACTGGGGCGCGGGCGCGCATCGGCCGGGGCACCGCGGGCGTCCAGAACACGGACGGGCATCGGCCGGGGCGCCGCATCGACTGGGGCGCGGGCGCGCATCGGCTGGGGCGCCGCGGGCGTCCAGAACACGGACGGGCATCGGCCGGGGCACCGCATCGGCTGGGGCGCCGTTCGGATCACCTCGGATGGGGCCGGGCGTATGGTGCGCTGCGTCGCGAGGCGGAGCATGACCCGCGTGCCGGGCGCACTCGGGTGCGGTGATCCTACGCGGACCGTCTTCGCACAGAAGGCGCTGCCCACGGACCGAGACCGTCAGCCGCCGTCGCGAGTGACTCACCGACGTCCCCGGACAGCACACCTGGCTAGTCTCGGAGTGCCGGTATCTCTGACTGCGTCAAACATCCGGAGAGCGATCATGAGCGTCCAGGACGTCCGCGCCTTCAACCGCTTCTACACGGGTCTCATCGGCGCCCTCGACTACGGCCGCCACCTCTACGCCCCGTACACCCTCACCGAGTCCCGCGTGCTCTACGAACTGGCCCGGGTCCCGCATATGGACGCGGCCGATCTGCGGACCCTGCTCGACCTGGACGCGGGGTACCTGAGCCGGATCCTGAACAAGTTCGAGGAGGGCGGGCTGGTCGAGCGCGGGCCGTCCGAGAGCGATCCGCGCCGGCGCCGGGTGCGGCTCACCGCGCGCGGGCAGGAGGCCGCCGGGCTGCTGGACGAGCGGGCCCGGCAGACGGTCGGAGCGCTGCTCGACACCGTGGACCCGAAGGACCGGCCGCGGCTGGCCGAGGCCATGGGGACCCTTCGGGGCATCCTCGGGGACCGGCCGGATCGGCAGCCCGGGGAGGCCGTGCTGCGCGAGCCGCGCCCCGGGGACCTCGGCTGGATCGTGCAGCGCAACGCCGCCCTGTACGCGGCCGAGTACGGCTGGAACGCCGACTACGAGGGCCTCGTCGCCCGGATCGTCGCCGACTTCGCGGAGGACCACGACCCGCGTCTGGAGCGGGTGTGGATCGCGGAGTCGGACCGGCGCCCGGTGGGCTGCGTGATGTGCGTACGGGACGACGTGCCCGGCACCGCGCGGCTGCGGCTGCTGCTCGTGGAGCCCGAGGCGCGCGGGCACGGCATCGGCGACCGGCTGGTGCGGGCCGTCGTCGACTTCGCACGCGGGGCCGGCTACCGCGACCTGGTGCTCTGGACCAACGACGTGCTCAGCAGCGCCCGCCACCTCTACCAGCGGCACGGCTTCGTCCTCGTCGCCGAGAAACCCCACCGCTCCTTCGGCAAGGACCTCGTCGGCCAGGACTGGCGGCTGGAATTGCATGGACCCGGCGACTGAGGGGTACTTTCCGTGCCCATGAAGCTGGCGTTCTCCACTCTCGGTGTCCCCGGCCTGCCCGTCCCGGAGGTCCTGGCGCTCGCGACCGCACACGGCTACCACGGCGTCGAACTGCGCGCCCACCCGGAGGAGCCGGTGCACCCCGGCCTCTCCCCCGACGACCGCGCCGAGACCGCGGCCCTGTTCAAGGGCGCCGGGGTCGAGGTGCTGGGCATCGCCGGGTACGCGCGCGTGGCCGCCCCAGGTGACGACGGTCCCGTGCTGGAGGAGATCCACGATCTCCTCCAGCTGGCCCATGACCTGGGCGCGCCCTTCGTCCGTGTGTTCCCCGGCGCCGATCCCGGCCGGCCTCGTGAGGAGGCCGACGCCGTCGCCGCCCGGCGGCTCGGCACCGCCGCCGAGGACGCCGCCTCGCTCGGCGTCCGCATCCTGCTGGAGACCCACGACTCGCACCGCACCGGCGCCGACGCGATCCGGATCCTCGGCCCGGTCGGCCACCGGCAGGTGGGCGCGCTGTGGGACGTGATGCACACCTGGCTGGGCGGCGAACAGCCCTCGCAGACGTACGCGGCTCTCGCCCCGCACCTGGGGTACGTGCAGGTCAAGGACATCTCCTCGGCCGAGGACAGCACCCCGCTGCCGCTCGGTGCGGGTGTGCTGCCGCTCACCGAGTGCGTGGACGTCCTCTCCCGGCACGGCTGGGACGGCTGGCTGTGCTGGGAGTACGAGAAGCGGTGGTACGAGAGCGCCGCCCCGCTTCCCGGGCTGCTGGACGCGGGCCGGGACCACCTTGTACGGCTGCTGGGCGAGGCGGCCTAGGCTCCGCCGGGAAGCCTTGGTGTGCGGTGCCGGCGGCTGGTCGCGCAGTTCCCCGCGCCCCTGGGAACGCCACCCAAGGCTGGGAGGGCGCCGCTCGGGGACCCGGACCCGGGCAGCAGGGGCGGGGTAAATTGACTGGCCGGGTCGTCGCCGTCCGGTTAGCCTCCCCCGGTGATGCAGTCGCCGGGGCGCCGCGCCCTTCTTCGCTCATGAGCGTGACCCGCTCGCTCGTCGACATTCGCCCACTGCGCACCTCACCCGTCTTCCGGCGGCTGCTGATCGGCCGGACCGTGTCCGTGCTCGGCGCGTTCATGACCATGGTGACGGTCATGTACCAGGTGTGGGACCTGACCCGCAGCAGCGCCTGGACCGGCGCGGTGGGGCTCGCGCAGGCGCTGCCGCTGGTGGTGTTCGGCCTGTTCGCCGGGGCGTGGGTGGACCGGGCCGACCGGCGCCGGATCTACCTCGCGGCCACCGTCGGCCAGGCGGCCTGCTCCCTGCTGCTCGCCGTCCAGGGATTCACCGGGCACGTGCCGGTGGCGGTGGTGCTGCTGCTCGTGGCCGCGCAGTCGGCGTTCGGCGCGCTGGGCGCCCCGGCCGCCGGTGTCTTCGTACCCCGTCTGCTGCCCAAGGACCAGGTGGCCGCCGGTCTCGCGCTGAACCAGATCACCGGCCAGTCGATGATGCTGCTGGGGCCCGCCCTGGCCGGGGTGCTGCTGGGCTGGTTCGGCATCGGCGTCTGCTATCTGCTGGACGCCCTCAGTTTCGGTTTCGCCTTCTACGGCGCCTTCGGGCTGCCCGCGCTGCCGCCGGAGGGCGAGCCGTCGCGGGCGGGTGTGCAGGGGGTGCTGGACGGGCTGCGGTTCCTGGCCGGGCACCGGGTGGTACGGGGCGCGCTGATCACCGACCTCGCCGCCACCGTGCTGTCCTTCCCGGTGAGCCTGTTCCCGCTGGTGAACTCCGAGCGGTTCGGCGGCGATCCGCGCACCCTCGGCCTGTTCCTGTCGGCGCTCGCGGTCGGCGGCGTCGCGGCGACCGCGCTGTCCGGGCCGCTGACCCGGCTCGACCGGCCGGGACCGGTGATGCTGTGCGCCGCCTGCACCTGGGGCGCGGCCCTGGTGCTGTTCGGCCTGTCCACCCGGCCCTGGATCGGGCTCGCGCTGCTCATGATCGCCGGGGCGGCGGACGCCACCTCGGTGGTCGCCCGCTCCACGATCGTGCAGACCCGCACCCCGGACGCGCTGCTCGGCCGGGTGACGGCGGCCGAGCAGATCGTCGGCCAGGCGGGCCCCAGCCTGGGCAACGTACGCGGCGGCCTGCTCGCCGGCTGGACCTCCGGCTCGACCGCCCTGATCACCGGCGGCCTGCTGTGCGTGCTGGCGGTGGCGGGGGTGGCGGCGACCACACCCGAGCTGCGGGAGCGGGCAGGCGGCGGGGAGGGCGACGACGCCACCGGAGTGCCGGACGGCGCCCCCGCGCTCCCGGACGGCATCCTCCCCGGCGGAACGGCTACCGCGCCGGACGCGCCGTGAGCGGTGTGGTGCCGGTGAGGCACCAGTCCAGGACCGCCGGCCAGGGGCCGTACCCCGCGTCCAGGTCGAGGTGGGCGGCGCCGGGGAGGATGTCGGCGGGGATGCCGAGGGGCTCGGCGAAGAGCGTGGCCGCGTCCTGCGGGCAGTACGGGTCGTCGTCGCCCGCGACCAGCCGAGCCGGCCCGGGCAGGGTGAAGTCGAGGGCGGGCGGGGCGAACGCGGTCACCACGGGCTGCCCGGCGAGGAAGGACGCGGACGGCGGAGCGACCAGCAGCACCCGGTCCGCATGCCGCAACTGCTTCATTCCACGGGCGGCGGCGTGCAGCCACAGCAGGGCCGACGCGCTGTGCGCCACGACGACCCGCTCCCCGGAGCCGTCCATCTGCTCCAGGTGGAGGGCCAGTTCGCCGAGCCAGACGTCCAGGTCGGGAGCGTCGGGGTCGGGCAGCTGGGGGTAGCCGACCCGATGGCCCAGCGCGGTGAGCCGGTCGGCGAGCCAGTGCTGCCAGTGGCCCTTCGGACGGTGGTTCTGCCAGCCGTGCAGGATGAGGTACGAGCGTGTGGTCATGCCTGCGATGATTTCCGCCCCCTCCCCCACGGTCCAGTTAATGTTTCCGGGTGGAACGGATAAGCACTGCCTTCACGATCGACGTGCGGCGGCTGACCGTGCTGCGGGAACTCCAGCGCCGCGGCAGCCTGGCCCGCACCGCCGAGGCCCTGCACCTGACCCCGTCGGCGGTGTCCCAGCAGATCGCGACGCTGGCCCGGGAGGTCGGCGCGCCGCTGACGGAACGCGACGGGCGGGGCGTACGGCTGACCGGCCAGGCCCGTGTCCTGCTCGCCCACGCCGAGACCATCGCCGCCCAACTGGAGCGAGCACGAGCCGACTTGGCGGCGTACCGGGAGGGCGGGCGCGGGCAGGTCACGATCGGCTGCTTCGGCAGCGGCATCCTGGGACTGCTGCCGCCGGTCCTGCGCGCGCTGGCCGGCCGGCTTCCGCACGTCCGGGTGGACGTGGTCGAGGCCGAGCCGCCGGACGTGTTCACCGCGCTCGACGCGGGCCGGCTGGACGTCGTGGTGGCCGTCGACTTCGCGGCCACGCCGCCGCACACCGACCGCCGTTACACCCGTACCGACCTGCTGACGGACGTCCTCGACCTGGTCGTGCCCGAGGGCCACCCCTTGGCCGGCCGCGACCGTGTCCCCCTGCGGGACCTGGCCGGCGAGCCCTGGATCGTCGGCGCCGCCGAGAGCTGCTGCGGTGCGGTGGCCCGCGCGGTGTGCGCGGCCGCCGGCTTCACCCCGGACGTCCGTCACGCGGTGAACGACTGGGCCGCGCTGACCGCCCTGGTGGAGGCGGGCGCCGGGGTGGCGCTGGTGCCGCGCCTGGTACGGCCGCTGTACGCCCACCGCCGCCTCACGGTGCTGCCGGTGGCGGGGCAGCCCCCGTCCCGGAACGTGTTCGCGGCGGTGCGGGCCGGGGCGGAGGGGGATCCGGTACTGAGCGCGCTACGGGACCAACTGCGCTGCGCGGCCGAGGAGTCGACGGTGGTCGGCTGACCGCGCGCGACGCCGCGAACGCCTCGTGGAAGCCCGGGAACGTCTTGCGTACGCAGGCGGGATCGTCGTACGGCAGACCGGGGGTGCGCAGGGCGGTCACCGCGAAGGGCATGACGTCCATTCCCGTGCCGGACGTACCTTCCGCCGGATGCCCCTTCGGTCCCGGGTGTTCCGCCGCCCGACTCCTCCCGTGGCGGACCCTTGCACGGTGCCGGGCGGGTTCCGGGGGCCGGGAACCCGTTGACGCCTCCGGCCGTCCAACGGTCGGGTTGCCGGACGAGTCTCCGTGCCGTGGTGTCGGCCCCTCGCGACTGGCCGCGATCGCCGACCCACCCTCTTGGCCGCGGCACGGCCGACAGCCCGCCGTCACCGGCGCGCCCCCCTCCCATGCGCCGGTGGCGGCCCCATCCGCCGGTACTGTGCGTTCCCTTGACGGAAAGAAACTTCCCGGATATTGGTGACTCCTTGGAAGTTTCCTTCAGCGGTACTCCTTCGGAAGGAGCGCACGTGCACGACACCAGCACGGGAAGCACGGGAAACACCGCACGGCCGTCCAGACGCGCGGTACTCGCCGCGACCGCGGGACTCACCGCCGCGCTGACCGTACCGACGACCGCCCGCGCCGCCACCCCCGACGACCACCACCTACGTGCCCTGATCTCCCGGATGTCGCTGGAGGAGAAGGTCGGCCAGCTCTTCGTGATGCGGGTCTACGGCCACTCCGCCACCGCCCCCGACCAGGCCGACGTCGACGCCAACCTCAAGGAGCTCGGGGTCCGCACCGCCGCCGAGCTGATCGCCGAGTACCGGGTCGGCGGCATCATCTACTTCGCCTGGGCCCACAACACCCGTGACCCGCACCAGATCGCGGACCTGTCCAACGGCATCCAGCGGGCCTCCCTGGACCAGCCGCGCGGACTGCCGGTGCTCATCGCCACCGACCAGGAGCACGGCGCCGTCTGCCGGGTCGGCAAGCCCGCGACGCTCTTCCCCGGCGCCATGGCGATCGGCGCGGGCGGCTCCCGCTCCGACGCCCGCACCCTCGGCCGGATCTCCGGCGCCGAACTGCGCGCGATGGGCATCAACCAGGACTACTCCCCCGACGCCGATGTGAACGTCAACCCGGCCAACCCGGTCATCGGCGTGCGGTCCTTCGGCGCCGACCCGGAGGCGGTGGCCACGCTGGTGGCCGCCGAGGTGAAGGGCTATCAGGCGTCCCGGGTCGCGGCGACCGCCAAGCACTTCCCGGGCCACGGGGACACCGCCGTCGACAGCCACTACGGCTTCCCGGTCATCACGCACAGCCGGGAACTGTGGGAGACGCTGGACGCGGTGCCCTTCCGGGCCGCGATCCGGGCGGGCATCGACTCGATCATGACCGCGCACATCCAGTTCCCGGCCCTCGACGACTCCGGTGACCCGGCCACCCTGTCCCACCCGATCCTCACCGGCATCCTGCGCGGCGAACTCGGCTACGACGGGGTCGTGATCACCGACTCGCTCGGCATGGAGGGCGTCCGCACCAAGTACGGCGACGACCGGGTGCCGGTGCTCGCGCTCAAGGCCGGTGTCGACCAGCTGCTCAACCCGCCGTCCATCGACGTGGCCTGGCACGCGGTCCTGAAGGCCGTCCAGGAGGGCGAGCTGACCGAGGCGCGCCTGGACGAATCGATCCTGCGCATCCTGCGCCTCAAGGCCCGGCTCGGGCTCTTCGGCCACGCCTACGTCAGCCGGTCGGGCGTGGACCGCACGGTGGGCACCGAGGCCCATCTGGCCGCCGCCGACCGGATCGCCGAGCGGACCACGACGCTGCTGGTCAACGACGACGGCCTGCTCCCGCTCGACCGCGACGCCGCACGCAGGATCCTGGTCGTCGGCGCCGACCCGGCATCCCCGTCCGGCACCACCGGCCCGCCCACCGGCGTGCTGGCCGCCGCCCTCACCGAGCTGGGCTTCACCGCCACGGCCCTGTCGACCGGCACCACGCCCTCGGCCGCGACCGTCACCAAGGCGGTCACGGCCGCGCAGGACGCGGACGCGGTGGTCGTGGCCACGTACAACGTGACGGCGGGCAGTTCCCAGCGGACGCTGGTGGAGCGGCTGCTGGCGACGGGCAGGCCGGTGGTGGCGGTGGCCGTCCGCAACCCGTACGACGTCGCCCACCTGCCTCAGGTGAAGGGTTACTTGGCGACCTACTGCTGGACCGACGTCGAACTGCGGGCCGCCGCACGGGTGATCGCCGGGCGGGTGTCGCCGCGCGGGAAGCTGCCGGTGCCGGTGCAGCGGGCGGACGATCCGGCGCAGGTGCTGTACCCGATCGGGCACGGCCTGTCGTACGAGTCGTACGCAGCGCACCGGGCCTGACCCCCTCGACGGGCGGAAACCCGCCCGTTCGGCCGGCGTGGCCCCGGCGTCCGGGCCACGCTGGACGGGGTGTCTGGGGGGATCGCCATGAACCGTGCCGCGGGAGTGCGTCGCCGGCTGCTGCTCGCCGTGCTCGTCGTCGCCGGCCTGCCAGGCCTGTCCGGCTGCCGGGGCCCGGCGGACGCCCCGGTGGGCAGCGCCCGGTCCGCGGCGGCCACGAGCGGCGGCCACGGTGCCGAGTTCCTCGCGGTCGGCGAGTGCAGCTCCTTCGGTACGACCAGCTTCACCGAGGTGCCGTGCGGGTGAGCGGGCGGCGGCCAAGGCCGTCGCCCGCCACGACGGTGCGGTCAGCGACGGTCCGCCGTGCCCGGCGACCACCGACTTCGTGCTGCACATCAGCGCGCAGACCGCGGCCGGCGACGAGGACGGCGACGGCGCGATCCCGCGGGGGTACGCCTGCATGCGCGGCCTGGCACCGCCGCACCCCGGCGATCCCGGCGGCGGGGGCGGCCCGCGCACGATCCCGGGCGACTGCGTGTACGGCTCCGGCAGCGGCCAGGTCCGCGAGACGCCGTGCGACGGCTCGGGCCGGCACGCACCCCGGTACCGGATCACCAGGGCGACCCCGGCCCGCGCGAACTGCCCCGCGTCCACCGCGCTGTACGTGCACCTCGGCGGCCTCGACCCGGTGGGCTGCGCCCGGCGCCTGTGACCACGGAGGGCGCGGCCGGCCCAGGGGATCGCGCACCGGGGAGGCCGGCGGACCGCGCCGCGACGGTTGCTCGCCGTCGCGGCGCAACCAGGAGGCGGCACCTGGACTCGCCGGTCACCCTCGGTCCGTCACGACGCGTCGGCCACGGCGGCGGTGGGCGGCGGTGCCGAACCGGCCGTCGTGGCCGATCGCCCGTATCACGGCCGCAGCGCCGGCTCGCGCCACACGTCCCGGGCGTCCAGCTTCGCGTCGTAGCGGGCCAGCGGCGCGGCCGCTGACGGGTTCGCCCGGACCGCCTGCGAGGCCACGCCCGCCCACTCCAGGATGCGGGCCGTGGCGAGGGCCTTCTGGTCGGGGACCAGGCCCGCCACGTTCGCGCCGTGGTTCAGGCCGGGCGCGGTGAAGACGTAGGAGTCACGGGCACCCGCGCCGAGCCGGAAACGCTCGGAGCCCCAGGGGTCGTTCTGGCCGTAGACGAAGAGCATGTGCGTGGCGTGGTGGCGGACCCAGCTGTCCACGTCCCGCATCGTCCGCGGCTGGAAGCGCATCGGGACGGAGCGGGGCACGAAGTTGCGCGGCGGCTGGTAGCCGTAGCGGATCAACTTCCGTTCGATGTACGGGAAGTGGATCGTCGGGGCGCCGAGCTGGGTGCCCGCCTGGTAGTAGTACGGGGTGTACGTCTCCAGCCCCTGGTCGGTGTACGCCGAGAAGCCGGAGATGGTGTCGACCGAGTTCCAGATCTCGTCGTCGCTCGCGGTGGCCGCGTTCGCCGGGACGGTGTCGCAGTCCTTCAGCAGGCTGTACTGCCAAAAACCCCACACGTAGTCGAGGACGACCGCCTCGTACGCCTTGTCCAGGCCGCCGACGGTGTCGAAGGTGTAGCCGTTGTCGGCGGCGTACTGCGCGTACTTGCGTTCCAGCGGCTCGCGGCGCACCAGCGCCTCCCGCTGCACGGCGTTCAGCCGGTCCCGGCACTCCTTGGTGCCGACGCGGGCGAAGAAGCGGTCGTAGGCCGAGTCCTCGTTGTTGACGACGTCGTTCGGGGCGACGTAGGCGACGACGCCGTCCATGTCGCGCGGGTAGAACCGCTCGTAGTACGTGGCCGTCATGCCGCCCTTGGAGCCGCCGGTGGCCAGCCAGTTGGCGGAGTAGACCGGCTTCAGGGCCTCGTACACGCGGTGCTGGTCGCTTGCCGCCTGCCAGATGTCGAGCTTGGACCAGTCGGCCGGGGCGGGGCGGGACGGGGTGAAGAAGCGGTACTCCAGGGAGACCTGGTTGCCGTCCACGATCTGGGTGGGCTCGCGGCGCGAGGGGGTCGTGGAGACGTTGTAGCCACTGGTGTAGAAGACCGTCGGGCGGCTCGTGTCCTTGTGCAGCACGGTGATGCGCTGCTGGAAGGTGCCCCGGTCGGGGTGGCGGTGGTCGATCGGCTGGGTGTAGTTCAGGACGAAGTAGCGGTAGCCGGTGTACGGCTTCTCCTGGATCAGGCTCATGCCCGGTATGGACAGCAGCCGGTCCTTGATGTCGGTGGGCTCGGACTGTGCGGCGGTGGCCGCGCCCGCCGTGCTCAGCGTGCCTATGAACACCGTGAGCGCCAGCAGCCATCTGAGCGCCTTGCGCATGCGCACTCTCCCCTGTGAGACAGATGTGCGCCGGAAGTTATCCCAGCAACAGCCGTCACACCAGAGGGAATTGAACGGGACTCAGCACTGGGTTCGGGTGCTCAGGGTGCTCAGCACAGGATCCAGCCGGAGCTGACCGCGTACCGGCCCACCGAGCCCTTGATCCACACGCAGCGGTGCCCGGCGTGCACGGTGACCGGGCCGGCGTGGTGCTTGTAGCGGCCCTTGTCGACGACCGGCCGGTTGCCGCGGGCCTGCACGCTGACCGACATGGTCCGGGTGGGGCCGGGGTGCCTGGCGACGGTGACGGCGCAGACGTAACCGTTGCGCTTGTAGACGTGGGTGACCCCGGTGCGGAACGGCAGGGTGCGCACCTCGCGCCCCGCGCAGGTGCTCGCCGTGCCGGCCTGTGCGGTGCCGGTCGCGGTGAAGGCGAGCACCCCGGACGCGGCCAGTACGGCCGCGCCGAGCGCCAGCAGCCGGCGTATCGCACCTGTGTCCACTGTCATCCTCCCCGTACCGCGATCGTCCGTCCCCCGGTGACCGTACTGATGTACGGACGCACGCCATGTGTCGGATGGTTGCACGGCCGTCAGCGGCACGCGTCGACCGGGGGGCGGCCGGGCCTGGCCGGGGGGCGGCGTGGACCGGTCTCAGCGGGACGCGCCGACCGGCTCCTCCGGCTCGGACTGGCCCACGAAGGTCCGCCACAGCTCGGCGTACCGGCCGCCGCGGGCCAGCAGTTCCTCGTGCGTGCCGTCCTCCACGACCCGGCCGTGGTCCATCACCACCACCCGGTCCGCGCGGGCCGCGGTGGTCAGCCGGTGGGCCACCACCAGGGTGGTACGGCGGCCCGCCAGCCGGTCGGTGGCCTGGTTGACCTGGGCCTCCGTGGCGAGGTCCAGGGCGGCCGTGGCCTCGTCGAGGAGCAGGACATCGGGGTCGACCAGCTCGGCGCGGGCGAGGGCGATCAGCTGGCGCTGCCCGGCCGAGAGGTTGCGGCCGCGCTCGGCGACCTCGTGCAGGTAGCCGCCCTCCAGCGTGGCGATCATCTCGTGGGCGCCGACCGCCCGGGCCGCCGCCTCCACCTCGGCGTCGGTGGCGTCGGGGCGGCCGTAGGCGATGGCGTCGCGGATCGTGCCGGGGAAGAGGTACGCCTCCTGCGGGACGACTCCCAGCCGGTGCCGGTACGAGGTGAGGTCCAGGGCCCGCAGATCCGTGCCGTCGACCGTGACCCGGCCGGCGGTGGGGTCGTAGAACCGGGCCACCAGCTTCACCAGGGTGGACTTTCCGGCGCCCGTCTCGCCGACGAACGCGACCGTCTGCCCGGCCGGGATCGTCAGGTCGACACCGGCGAGCGCCTCTTCGTCGTCGCCGTACGCGAAGCGCACGTCCTCGAAGGCGATGTCACCGCGCAGGGACAGCACCTCGAGGGGTTCGTCGGCGGACTTCGTGGACGTCGGCTCGCGCAGCAGCTCCTGGATGCGGCCCAGCGACACCGTGGCCTGCTGGTAGCCGTCGAAGACCTGGGAGAGCTGCTGCACGGGCGCGAAGAACAGGTCGATGTAGAGCAGGTACGCCACCAGCGCGCCGGTGGTCAGCGTGGCCGCCTCGACCCGTCCCGCGCCCGCGATCAGCACGGCCGCCGCGGCGACCGAGGACAGCAGCTGGACGAAGGGGAAGTAGATCGATATCAGCCACTGGCCGCGGATGCGGGCGCTGCGGTAGCTGTCGCTGCGCTCGGCGAACCGCCGCGCGCCGTCCCGCTCCCGCCGGAAGGCCTGCACGATCCGCAGCCCCGACACCGACTCCTGGAGATCGGCGTTCACCACCGAGATGCGCTCGCGGGCCAGCTGGTACGCCTTCACGCTCGCCCGGCGGAAGAAGTAGGTGGCGACGATCAGCGGGGGCAGGGTGGCGAAGACCACGAGGGCCAGCTGCACGTCGATCACCAGCAGGACGACCATGATGCCGAAGAAGGTGACGACGGAGACGAACGCCGTGACCAGACCGGTCTGCAGGAACGTCGACAGGGCGTCGACGTCCGTCGTCATCCGGGTCATGATCCGGCCGGTCAGCTCGCGCTCGTAGTAGTCGAGGCCGAGCCGCTGGAGCTGGGCGAAGATCTTCAGCCGCAGCGTGTACAGAACGCGTTCGCCGGTGCGGCCGGTCATCCGGGTCTCACCGGTCTGCGCGGCCCACTGGACGACGACGGTCAGCAGGCCGAGCAGGGCGGCCACCCACACCGCCCCGAGGGCCATCCGGGTGACGCCCTGGTCGATGCCGTGCCGGATCAGCACCGGCAGCAGCAGGCCTGCGCCCGCGTCCACGGCGACCAGCAGCAGACTGACGAGCAGGGGCGCGCGGAAGCCGCGCAGCAGACGGCGCAGGCCGTAGGACTCCTCCGGGAGCACCGCCCGGCCCTCGTCGATGTCGGGGGTGTCGGTGGCCGGGGGCAGCGCCTCCACCTGGGCGAGGAGTTCGGGGCCGGCCGGGGTGCCGCTGAGCGCCTGGTCCTTGGGCTCCCGGTCGCCGGTCCACAGCCGCGGGGTCACGCCCCGCTCGGCGTCGAACTCGGCGTCCAGCTCCTCGCGCAGGGAGGTGTCCTCCTGCGGCTCGGCCGGGCGTCCGTGGCCCGGGGAGACCCCGCCCAGCTCGTCCGGGTCGGTCAGCAGGCGGCGGTAGAGGGCCGAGCGCTCCTGGAGTTCTTCGTGGGTACCGAGGTCGGCGAGCCGGCCGCCGTCCAGGACGGCGATGCGGTCGGCGAGGTTCAGGGTGGAGCGGCGGTGCGCGATGAGGAGGGTCGTGCGGCCCCGCATGACGTGCGTGAGCGCCTCGTGGATCTCGTGCTCGACGCGGGCGTCCACGGCCGAGGTGGCGTCGTCCAGGACGAGCAGGCGCGGGTCCGTGAGCAGGGCGCGGGCGAGCGCGATGCGCTGGCGCTGGCCGCCGGAGAGGGTCAGGCCGTGCTCGCCGACCTTGGTGTCGTAGCCCTCGGGCAGCTCGGCGATGAAACGGTGCGCCTGGGCGGCGCGGGCGGCGGCCTCGATCTCCTCCTGGCCGGCGTCCGGGCGGCCGTAGGCGATGTTGGCGCGGACCGTGTCCGAGAAGAGGAAGGAGTCCTCCGGGACCAGGCCGATCGCGGCCCGCAGCGAGTCCAGGGTCAGCTCGCGCACATCGTGGCCGCCGACCAGGACGGCGCCGTGGCCGACGTCGTAGAAGCGCGGCAGGAGCAGGGACAGGGTGGACTTTCCGGAGCCGGAGGAGCCGACGACGGCGAGGGTCTCACCGGGCCGGATCTCGAAGCTGAGCCCGTCCAGGACCTGCGTACCGCTGTCGTACGAGAAGGACACGTCGTCGAACTCGACGGTCGCGGGCGCGTCGGCGGGCAGTTCCTTGGTGCCGTCCTTCAGCGTGGGCTCGGTGTCGATCAGCTCCAGGACGCGCTCGGTGCCGGCGCGGGCCTGCTGGGCGACCGTGAGGACCACCGCGAGCATGCGGACCGGGCCGACGAGCTGGGCGAGGTAGGTGGAGAAGGCGACGAAGGTGCCGAGCGTGATGTGCCCGCGCACGGCGAGCCAGCCGCCGAGGGCCAGCATGGCGACCTGGCCGAGTGCGGGTACGGCCTGCAGGGCGGGGGTGTACCTGCTGTTCAGGCGGATGGTGCGCAGGCGTCCGGCGAACAGGCGGCGGCCGACCTCGCGGAGTTTGCCGGTCTCCTGCTCCTCCTGCCCGAAGCCCTTCACCACGCGGACGCCGCTCACCGCGCCGTCGACCACGCCCGCGACCGCGGCGGCCTGGGCCTGGGCGTACCAGGTGGCGGGGTGCAGCTTGCTGCGGCTGCGCGTGGCGATGTAGCCGAGCGCCGGGGCGACGGCCAGCGCGACCAGGGTCAACGGCAGCGACAGCCACGCCATGATCACCAGGGACATCAGGAAGAGCAGGAGGTTCCCGATGGTCATCGGGAGCATGAAGAGCAGGCCCTGGATCAGCTGGAGGTCGCTGGTGGCACGGCCGATCACCTGCCCGGTGGACAGCTCGTCCTGGCGGCGGCCGTCGAGCCGGGTGATGGTGCCGAACATCTCGGTGCGCAGGTCGTGCTGGACGTCGAGGGCGAGCCGGCCGCCGTAGAAGCGGCGGACGTAGGTGAGGGCGTAGACCAGGAGGGCCGCGCCGAGCAGGGCCCCGGCCCACGGGGCCATGCCGCGGCTGTGGTCGCCGATCACATCGTCGATGATCACCTTGGTGATCAGCGGGACGACGGCGAGGACGGCCATGCCGGCCAGGGAGGAGCCGAGGGCCAGGACGACGTCCTTGGGATACCGCCAGGCGTAGGCCGCCAGCCGCCGTGCCCATCCCCGTTGCGTTGCCACGCGGGTGCCCTTCTGTCGACCTGGTCTGCCGCAACGGACAACGCTCCGCGGGTTCGGCCCTATTCCTGGTGCGGGGCCGTCGTGGCTGGTCGCGCCGTTCCCCGCGCCCCTGGGCCGGCGGCACTGACCCGCAGGAAGAGGAACCGTGTGGTCTGGGTCGCGTCTCGTCGTCGTCGCTCACCGGAACGACCTTCAGCCGTCCGGTGCGGTCACGGACGGTGACCGTCATGCCCTCGACGGTGTCCAGCAGGGGTTCGGCTGGGGCTGCTCGGCCGGCCCTGCGGGCGCTCGCGGGCCCGGCGGCGGGCAGGCAGGTGGCCGCCGCCGGGCCGGCGGTGAGGGTGGCGGGCACGGCTCTCAGGCGCAGGTCCGTCACCGTAGGGCGGTCCGGTGTCCGGCGGCGGACCGCCCCATGAAGCGTCGGCCGTGCGTCAGCCCTGCGGGGGTGCGGCGACGAGCGCCTCGCTCGGCCGGTTGGTCGGGGTGTAGCGCGTGACACCGGCGGTGGTCGGGACCAGGTCCTTGTGGATGGCCTTGGCGACGTTCTGGATGGTGGTGACGCCGTAGTTCATGGTGCTGTTGTCCTGCGTCAGCACGGTGATCATGTAGTCGTGGCCGCGGCCGTTGAAGGTGCCCAGGCTGTGCACGCGCCAGCCGTGCGTGGAGCGCTGCAGCCAGCCGTTCTTGACGTGCACGGCGACGGAGGACGGCGCGCCGGCGGGCGTGCCCCAGCGCTGTGAGGAGACGACCTGGCCCATCAGCTTCAGGATGTAGGCCCGGGAGTTGTCGCTCAGCACGGTGTTCTTGGCGGTGACGAGCTTGAGCAGCTTCTGCTCGTCGGTGACGTTCTCCTGGGTGAGACCCCAGTAACCGTTCGCGCCCGGCTTCGTCTTCGTCATCCCGGCGGCGGCCAGGAACCCCTTGATCTTCGTCATGCCCAGCTGCTTCCACAGCTTGCTGGTCGCGTTGTTGTCGGACTTGGTGATCATGGCCTTGGCGAGCGAGGCCTCGGTGTCCGTCAGGTACCGGTTGTGCTTCTTGGCGTCCCACAGCAGCGTGGCGAGCACGGTGACCTTGACGGTGCTGGCCGAGTCGTAGGCGCTGGTGGCCCGCAGGGTGCAGGTGGTCTTCGTGCTGCGGTCGTACAGGCCGATGGCGACGGTGCCCTTGCGGTTCGCGAGGGCGGCCGTGATGTCCTTCTTCAGCTTGGCGGCGAGGCCCGCCTTGGCGGACGTACAGCTCACGGTGGGCGTGGCGGCGGCGGCCGGGGTGGCGGCGGTCACGGCGGGTATGAGCAGCGCGGCGCTGACGGCGGCCGCGAGCACACCGGCACGTCCGGATATCCGGTAAGTCATGAAAGCTCCCCCTTGAGTCGTACGGGCGTCCCCCTGAACGCCGTAGAGCGCACCCGTGCGCTGTCTGTCTGGACTCGCCAGGGTGCTCGGAGGTTGTACTCGCTTTCGATGAACCGGAGTTCTGCCCGACTCTCGACGGACAAGGCGATGCCCCCGGCCAGGCTGGAGAAGGTGGTGAAGAAGCGCGAGTCGCACTACGTCCAGCTGGGCGGGGGCAGGACGGGCGGCGGCAGTGCCGTCGGCTCCGAGGTGACCGCCCGGGTGCGGAAGCCCGGTCGGCGATCTACCGCCTGGACCCGTCGGACGTGAGGCCGTGCCCGCGCATGCCGCGTCGGCCCGCGCCGCCGCGCCCTCCTGCCCCGGCGGCTCCGTCTGTCTCTGGAGCGGCGAGGGCTTCGGCGGCCGGACGGACGGGGTGGGCCCAAGCGGCTGCTGACGGCAGGCGGTACCGCCAGGGGCATGCGCCTGATGCGGCCACCGGCGCCGGGATCGCGACCGTGACCCGCACCCACCCCCGCCCCTTCGGTCAGCCCAGATGCGTCGGCGCGAACATCCGCAGCAGCGCCGGGAGCACGACGACCGAGGGGCCCGGTGACGCGAGTGCCTTCGCCAGGTCCTGCTCCAGGGTGTCCGCAGTCGTGCGCACGCCCGGCACACCGAAGGACTCCGCCAGGGCCACGTAGTCCGGGCGGGTCAGCTCGGTCGCCGTCGCCTGGCCGAAGGCGTCCGTCATGTACTCGCGGAGGATGCCGTAGCCGCCGTCGTCGACGATGAGCCAGGTGACGTTGAGGTCGTACTGACGGGCCGTGGCCAGTTCGGCGATCGAGTACAGGGCGCCGCCGTCGCCGGACACCGCCAGGACCGGGCGGGTGGGGTCCGCCGCCGCCGCGCCCAGTGCCGCCGGGAAGCCGTAGCCGAGGCCGCCGGCGCCCTGGGCGGAGTGCATGGTGTTGGGGTCCTGCGCGTCGAACGCCGACCAGGCCCAGTACGCCAGGATCGTCATGTCCCAGAAGGACGGGGAGTCGGCGGGCAGGGCGCGGCGCACCGAGGCGAGGACGTCCTGTTCCAGGGTCAGTTCCTGGGCGGCGATGCGCTCGCCGACGCGGGACAGCAGCTCCCGCACCCGCTCCGGCGCCGACTCGTCCGTGCGCTCCTCGACCGTCTCCAGCAGGGCCTGGAGGGCCAGGCGGGCGTCGGCGTGGATGCCGAGCGCCGGGTGGTTGGACTCCAGTTTGCCGAGGTCGGCCTCGATCTGGATCACTCGGCCGCGGGGCTGGAACGTGTGGTAGTTGGAGGACAGTTCGCCCAGGCCCGAGCCGACCACCAGGAGTACGTCGGCGTCCTCCAGGAAGTCGGTCGTGTGCCGGTCCTCCAGCCAGGACTGCAAGGACAGCGGGTGCGTCCAGGGGAAGGCGCCCTTGCCGCCGAAGGTCGTCACGACGGGCGCCTGAAGCCTCTCGGCCAGCTGCCGCAGCTTTCCCGAGGCGTCCGCGCGGACGACCCCGCCGCCCGCGACGATCGCCGGGCGGGCCGCGTGGGACAGCAAGTGGGCGGCCAGCGCGGTCAGTTCGGGACGCGGGGCCAGATCGTCCGGGGTGGCGTCCATCGCCGTCACCACCGGCAGCGAGGTCTGAGCCAGCAGCACGTCCTGCGGGATCTCCACCCACACCGGTCCGTGCGGCGCGGTCAGCGCCGACCGCCAGGCCGCCGCGACGGCGGAGGGGATCTGGGACGGGGTGCGGACGGTGTGGACCGACTTCACCACACCCCGGAACGAGGCCGCCTGGTCGGGGAGTTCGTGGAGGTAGCCGTGCCGGCCGCCGCCGAGGCCGGCCGTGGGGATCTGGCTGCTGATCGCCAGGACGGGGGCGGAGGCCGCTGCCGCCTCCTGGAGGGCGGCCAGTGAGGTCAGGGCGCCCGGGCCCGTGGACAGCAGCAGCGGGGCGGCCTCGCCGGTGATCCGGCCGTACGCGTCCGCCGCGAAGCCCGCGTTGTTCTCCACCCGCAGGCCGATGTAGCGGAGGGAGGAGCGGCGCAGGGCGTCGAACATGCCGAGGGCGTGCTGGCCGGGCAGGCCGAAGACGGTCGTCGCGCCCAGCCCGGCCAGGGTCTCCACGACCAGGTCTCCGCCGTTGCGGCCGGGGGGAGGGTTCAACGCGGCCTCCGTCTGCGCGGGTGTCGGGCGGAGTACCAGGTCGTGGTCGTGAGTCACTGCTCTCGGTCCCCTAAGGAGCGTCAGGCGTTGCGGGCCGCCGCGATCTGGCGGCTCATGATGGTGGTCAGTTCGTACGCGGTGTGGGAGGCCGCGACCGAGGTGATCTCCGCGTGGTCGTACGCGGGAGCGACCTCGACGACGTCCGCCGACACCAGGTTGCAGGAAGCCAGCCCGCGCAGGATCTCCAGGAGTTCACGGGACGTCATGCCGCCCGCCTCCGGCGTGCCCGTGCCGGGCGCGTGGGCCGGGTCCAGGCAGTCGATGTCGATGGAGATGTACAGCGGGCGGTCGCCGATGCGCTGGCGGAGCTGGTCGGCGACCTCGTCGGCGCCGCGCCGGTAGACGTCGGCGGAGGTGACGATGCCGAAGCCCATCTTCTCGTCGTCGGTGAGGTCCTGCTTGCCGTACAGCGGGCCGCGCGTGCCGACGTGGGAGAGGGCCGAGGTGTCGAGGATGCCCTCCTCCACCGCGCGGCGGAACGGGGTGCCGTGGGTGTACTCGGCGCCGAAGTAGGTGTCCCAGGTGTCGAGGTGGGCGTCGAAGTGGAGCAGGGCGACCGGGCCGTGCTTCTTCGCCACCGAGCGCAGGAGGGGGAGCGCGATCGTGTGGTCGCCACCCAGCGTCATCAGGCGGGCGCCCGTGCCGAGCAGCTCGTCCGCCGCCGCCTCGACGGTCTCCACGGCCTCGTTGATGTTGAACGGGTTCACGGCGATGTCGCCACCGTCCGCGACCTGGGCGAGGGCGAAGGGGGAGGCGTCCTGCGCGGGGTTGTAGGGGCGCAGCAGCCGGGACGCCTCGCGAATGGCGTTGCCGCCGAAGCGGGCGCCCGGCCGGTACGAGACGCCGGAGTCGAACGGCACGCCCACGACGGCGACGTCGGCGGTGCCGACCTCGTCGAGGCGGGGCAGCCGGGCGAAGGTCGCGGGTCCGGCGTACCGCGGGATGCGGGAGGAGTCGACGGGGCCGCGGGGCGTCTCGTTGCTGCTCATGATGAAATGCCTTCTTTCCTGCGCTTCGTCGCGCATGTACTGCTTTCCGTACGACTCTACTGGTGAGCCGGGACCGGTTCGGACGCGAGTTCGGGGGACCGTCCGGCGAGGCGCTCGCGCCAGGCGGCGAGGACGGTCTCGTCGGTGGGCTTCGTCGCCAGGGAGACGGCGACGTAGGCGGCGAGGGAGGCGAGCAGGCCGTAGTAGACGGGTTCGTTGGCGAGGATGCCGTACCCGGCCATCAGGCCGATCACGGCGAGGCCGCCGACGATCACGGAGGCGAGGGCGCCCTGCACGGTGCCGCGCTTCCACAGCAGCCCGCCGAGGATGGGGACGAGCAGGCCGCCGACGAGGAGGTTGTAGGCCACGGTCAGCGCCTCGACCACGTTGTTGAGCGCGATCGCCGTGCCGATCACCGCCAGACCCATGAGCAGGATGAACGCGCGGTTGCCCGCGACCTCGTCGTGCTCCTCGCCGTCCCGTCGTACGATCCCGCGCAGCCGGGACCAGATGTCGTTGTTGGCGACCGTGGCGCAGGCGATCAGGGCGCCGGAGGAGGTGGACATCACGGCGGCCAGGGCGGCGGCCAGCACCAGTCCGCGCACACCGACGGGGAGTTCGTCCTTGACGATGGTGGCGAAGGCCTCGTCGGGGCTGCCGAGCTTCGGGTAGAGCACCTTGGCGGCCGTGCCGATCACCGCGCCGGCGAGGGCGTAGGCCAGGCAGTAGGTTCCGGCCACCGTGCCGCCCCACTTGGCGGTCGTGTCGCTGCGGGCGGTGAACACGCGCTGCCAGATGTCCTGGCCGATCAGCATGCCGAACGTGTAGATCAGGACGTAGGTGAAGATCGTCTCGCCGCCGATGCCCAGCGGGTCGAAGTAGCCGGTCGGCAGCTTGGCCTTCATCTCGGAGAAGCCGCCCGCCTTGACCACCGCGATGGGCAGCAGCAGGAGCAGCACGCCGATCGTCTTGACCACGAACTGGACCATGTCGGTCAGCGTGATGGACCACATGCCGCCAAGGGTCGAGTACGCGACGACGATCGAGCCGCCGAGGACGATCGCGACCGTGCGGTTCATGTCGAACAGGACGTCGAAGATCGTGGCGTAGGCGATGGTGGACGTCACCGCGAGCATGAGGGTGTAGGCCCACATGACCACGCCCGAGATCACGCCCGCCCGGCCGCCGTAGCGCAGGTCGAGCATCTCGGAGACGGTGTAGACCTTCAGGCGGGCGATGCGGGCGGAGAAGAAGACGGAGAGGACCAGCAGGCCGAGGCCGATGGTGAAGACCATCCAGGCGCCGGAGAGGCCGTACTGGTAGCCGAGGCCCACGCCGCCGATGGTGGAGGCGCCGCCGAGGACGATCGCGGCCATGGTGCCGGAGTACATGGCGGGGCCGAGGCGGCGGCCGGCGACCAGGAACTCGCTCTTGGACTTGGCGCGGCGCATGCCCCACCAGCCCATGGCCAGCATGCCGGCGAGATAGACGACGATCACTGTGTAGTCGACGGCCATGGGCGGCCCTCCTTCGCACTTCCGGTGGCGTGTCGTGCAGAGACGTGGGGGTCCCTCCGGAGAGGGTGTGACGGCAGCGGATCGCGGGGACATCCGCCCGTACCCGCGGCTGCCGTTCCGTGTTGACCCTAGGTGGCCGGAAAGCGACTGCGAAGAGTACGTTTCATCCATATGAACGGGGCGGGATGGAGGAAACGCACACACCATGCCGGAGACGATCACCCCAGCGGTCCCACCGACCCCACCCGTCCCGCTCGCTGCCCTGCTGGCCCGGGAGGACCTGGGGCTGCGACAGATCGCGGGCCCCACGGACCAGGGCATCGTGATCCACTGGGCACACACCTCGGAGATGGCCGACCCCTACCCGTACCTGCTGGGCGGCGAGCTGCTGCTGACGGCCGGCGTGCACATCCCGGAGGCGGCCGGCTCGGGCACCTACTTCGACGACTACGTCTCCCGGATCGTGGCGGCGGGCGGAGCGGCCCTCGGCTTCGGCCTGGCACCGGTGCACGACACGGTCCCGCGCGCCCTGGTCGCCGCCTGCGACGCCTACGGGCTGCCCCTGCTGGAGGTCCCGCCGCAGACCACGTTCTCCGGGGTGGCGCGCGCGGTGTGGCAGCAGATGGCCCAGGCCCGCCTCGCGGAGCTGCGCCGGGTCACGGAGGCGCAGCAGAGCCTGGCGGCAGCCGCCTCACGCCCGGACCCGGTGCCCTCGGTCCTCCGCCAGCTGGCCCAGCGCCTGGGCGGGCACGCGGTCCTGCACGGCCCCGACGGCACCGAGATCGCGACGGCGGGCCGCGCCCCGGCACAGGGGGTACGCGCGGCGCTCGCGGAGCTGACCGGGGTGGTCAGGCCGACGGCCGGGGCGACGACGGCGACGGCGGCGACGGCGGGCCCCGCACCGGGCGGCGGCCCCGGCGCGCCGGCGCCCGCCGCCCGGCCGCTGCCCACCTCCGCCACCGACACCCTCGGCTCCACCCACCTCGCCGTCTACGCCCTGGGCGCCGGAGCGGGCTTCGTGCTCGGTGTGGCCACACCCCGCCGCGACCCCAGCGACCACACCATCGCCTCCGTCGCCGCCGTCCTGCTCTCCCTGCTGACCGGTGAACACCGGAGCGGCACCGGCGCCGCCCGGTCGACCGCCCTGGTACGGCTGCTGCTGGGCGCCCCGCCCGCGGAGGTGGCCCCGCTGCTCGGCACCGGACAGTGGCTCGTCGTGCACGCGCGACCGGAGACCCGGGCTCCCGCCGGCCCCCGGCCCCACCCGGGCGAGGGGGACTCCCCTGACGCGGTCGCCGCCTCCGCCCTCGGCGCCGCCCTGGGTTCACCGCTGGTCGACGTCGCCCGTGACGTCGTACGGGTGCTGGTGCCGGCCGGGCGGGAACCGGAGCCGCAGCCCGGCTGGACGCTCGGGGTGAGCGCCGCCGTCGCGCCGCACGACTGGCCGGCCGCCGACACCCAGGCGGCCCGTGCCCTCGCCCGCGCCCGCGCCACCCGCACGCCGCTGGTCCGGCACGCGGCCCGGCCGGCCCTGGCGGACCTGGTGCCGCGGGAGGACGCCGAGACGCACGCCCGCGCGCGGCTCGCTCCCCTCACGGGACAGGCCGCACTCGCCGAGACCCTGCGCACCTGGCTGTCCCTGCACGGCAGTTGGGACCGCACCGCGGTGGCGCTGGACGTGCACCGCAACACCGTGCGGCAGCGGATCGCCCGCTGCGCCACGCTGTTGGACGCCGACCTGGACGACCCGGACGTGCGCATGGAGTTGTGGTTCGCGCTGCGGCAGAGCTGACGGCACGCCGCGTGACCCCCGTCCCAGGGGCCGATATGCCGAAGACTCCGACTGCCCGCTGCCCCACAATGGAAGGCATGCCGATATCCGGGACACCCAGCCGCGCCCAGCTCGTCGACCACCTGGTGAGAACCCGTATCGCGGGGGACGTCGCCACGCCCCGCGAGAACAACCTCTCCCACTACCGCCAGCTCGCCAACGGGGTCCGCAACTTCTGGCTCGGCCTGGAGCTGGGCGACCGCTGGGCGGACGAGCAGGACGTGCTCGCGGTCATGGCCGAGCGGGTCGGCGTCAACGACGATCCCGAGTACCGGTACGGGCAGGACACCATCGACCCCGAGCTGACGGTGGACGCGCTGGACCGGATGGCGGCGCGGTTGCGCAAGGCGGCCGACGGACGGCAGCGGGTGCTGTTCGCGACCGGTCACCCGGGCGGTCTGCTGGACGTGCACCGGGCCACGGCCGCCGCGCTGCGCGCCGCCGGCTGCGAGATCGTCGTCATCCCGGACGGGCTGCAGACGGACGAGGGGTATGTCATGCAGTTCGCCGACGTGGCCGTGCTGGAGCACGGGGCGACGCTGTGGCACACCCATTCGGGAGAGCCGATGCGGGCCGTTCTCACGGGACTTGAGCGCGAGGGGCGTCCGCTGCCCGACCTGGTCGTCGCCGACCACGGCTGGGCCGGATACGCGGGCCGGCACGGCATCGACTCCGTCGGGTACGCCGACTGCAACGATCCCGCGCTGTTCCTCGCCGAGTCCGAGGGCACCGTGCAGGTGGTGGTACCGCTGGACGACCACGTGGTCAGCCCCCGCCACTACGACCCGATGACGGCGTATCTGCTGGCGGAGGCCGGCCTGGCCTAGCCAGACGACAGGCGCGGTGCGGAGCCCGGTCAACCGGACCCGCACACCGCGCGCTCACCTCATGGTCGCGTCATCGACGTCAGTGGCCTCCTCCGCCGCCACCGTGACCGCCGCCGCCACCACCGTGACCGCCGCCGCCACCGTGACCGCCGCCACCGTGACCGCCGCCACCGTGGCCGCCGTTGCCGTGACCGCCGCCGTAGCCGCCGTGGTCACCGCCATAGCCGCCGTTGCCGTGACCGCCGCCGTAGCCGCCGTGGTCACCGCCATAGCCGCCGTAGTCGTCGTCATCGTCGTCGTCCCACCAGCTGTTGTTGCCGTGGTGACGGCCGTTGTCGTTGTCGCCCCAGCTACTGCTGTAAGAGCTGTGGTCGTGCGACGAGTTGGCCGAGGCCGGTCCCGCCGCGCCAATCGCGGCTCCGCCGGCCAGCAGCAGACCGGACGCGGACAGAGCGATGACACGCCTCGTGCGCTGTGATCGCATGGGAATACCTTTCATTTCCATCGTCTCTCGCGCTCTCGACTGAAAGGCGCGAGGTGATGGCCGTCGCCACGAATAAGGAGAAAGACGCGACGCGGTCTTCAGGTGTCACCGCAGCGAGAATGTAGAGAGATGGCGTTTACCACCGACGCCGACGCCGACAGCGCACCCGCATGTCCGGGTGCGGCGGCTGAGATCCCAAGGGCCGGAACCTCGTCGACCGGGAATGCCGTTCACTGCGGCCTTCACTCCACGAGCCTAATCCCACTTGCGTCACGCGTCATCTCGGGCGGCACCCTCATCACCTTCATCTCGGTACGCGGACAACACCCTCCTGGATGACCGAGATGGCGAGCCGCCCGTCCTGCGTGTATATGCGGGCCTGGCCGAGGCCCCGGCCACCGTGCGCGGACGGCGACTCCTGGTCGTACAGCAGCCATTCGTCGGCGCGGAAGGGCCGGTGGAACCACATCGCGTGGTCCAGTGAGGCCCCCACGACATCGCCGACGGCCCAGCCGCCGCGTCCGTGCGCGAGCAGCACGGAGTCGAGCAGGGTCATGTCGGAGACATAGGTGGCGAGGACGACGTGCGACAGGGGATCGTCGTCCAGCTTGCCGTTGGTGCGGAACCACACCTGGGAGTGCGGCTCACGCGGCTCGCCGAACCTCCCGTACGGCGGCTCGTCCACGTACCGCAGGTCGATCGCCTCGCGTGCCTGAAGGAACCGCTGCACCACGTCCGGCGCCAGGTGGCCGTAGCCGCGCAGCCGCTCCTGGGAGGTCGGCAGGGTCGCCGGGTCCGGCGCGGCCGGAACGGGCGTCTGGTGGTCGAGCCCTTCCTCGTACGTCTGGAAGGACGCCGACAGATGGAAGATCGGCTTGCCGTGCTGGACGGCGACCACGCGCCGGGTGGTGAAGGACCGGCCGTCGCGGATGCGGTCCACGGTGTAGACGATCGGTGCGCCCGGGTCGCCGGGGCGCAGGAAGTACGCGTGCAGGGAGTGGGCCGGCCGGTCCGCGGGGACCGTCCGGCCGGCGGCGACCAGCGCCTGCGCCGCGACCTGCCCGCCGAAGACCCGGGGGACGACGGCGGAGCGGGACCGGCCGCGGAAGATGTTCTCCTCGATCTGCTCCAGGTCGAGCAGATCGAGGAGATCCTGAAGTGCCTGGCTCATGGCGTTCAGTTGTACCGGCCAGCGATTGCGGGGACCTTACAGACCCATGTCCTTGGCGATGATCGTCTTCATGATCTCGCTGGTACCGCCGTAGATGCGGTTGACCCGGTTGTCCGCGTACAGACGGGCGATCGGGTACTCGTTCATGTAGCCGTAGCCGCCGTGCAGCTGCAGGCAGCGGTCGATCACACGGTGGGCGACCTCGGTGCAGAACAGCTTCGCGGAGGCGGCCTCGGCGGGGGTCAGCTCACCGGCGTCCAGCGCCTCCAGCGCACGGTCCGCGACGGCCTCCGCCGCGTCCACCTCGGCCTGGCAGGCGGCCAGCTCGAACTTGGTGTTCTGGAAGTGGGCGACCGGCTTGCCGAAGACGGTGCGCTCCTGCACGTACTGCTTGGCGAACCGGACGGCGGCCTTGGCCTGCGCGTAGGCGCCGAAGGCGATGCCCCAGCGCTCGGAGGCCAGGTTGTGGCCGAGGTAGGAGAAGCCCTTGTTCTCCTCGCCGAGCAGGTCCTCGACCGGCACCTTGACGTCGACGAAGGCCAGCTCGGCGGTGTCGGAGGTGCGCAGGCCCAGCTTGTCGAGCTTGCGGCCGATGGAGTAGCCCTCGGACTTGGTGTCCACGGCGAACAGGGAGATGCCGTGGCGGCGGTCCTCGGCGGTCGGCGCGGCCGTGCGGGCGCAGACGATCACCTTGTCGGCGTGCACACCGCCGGTGATGAAGGTCTTGGCGCCGTTGAGGACGTAGTGCGTGCCGTCCTCGGAGAGCTTGGCGGTGGTCTTCATGCCCGCGAGGTCGGAGCCGGTGCCCGGCTCGGTCATCGCGATGGCCCACATCTCCTCGCCGGTGACGAACTTCGGCAGGTAGCGCTTCTTCTGCTCCTCGGTGGCGAGCATCTTGATGTACGGCAGAGCCAGCAGCACGTGCACGCCGGAGCCGCCGAACTGCACGCCCGCGCGCGAGGTCTCCTCGTACAGGACGGCCTCGAACTTGTGGGTGTCCAGGCCCGCGCCGCCGAACTCCTCGGGCACGCTGATGCCGAAGACGCCCAGCTCACCGAGCTTGTAGTAGAAGTCGCGCGGCGCCTGGCCGGCGGCGAACCACTCGTCGTACACGGGCACGACCTCGGCCTCGATGAAGGCGCGAAGAGTCTCCCGGAACGCCTCGTGATCCTCGTTGAACACCGTACGGCGCACGCCGCCCACCTCCACGTACCTCGGCATGTCTAAGCGCTTGCTCACTCACCGTACCGGCGAGTACGGAACCCCGTCCAGGGGGGGTCGGCCGTAACGCTCGTCACGCCCCGGGATCCCGGCCGCACGCCGGACCCGGTTATGCGGCACCCGCCGCCGCGAACGCCCCCCGAGCCATCCGGTGCAGCAGGGCCGCCATGGCCCCGCGTCCGGGCAGGGTGCCGGCCCGGCCGAGGTGGGGCGTGGAGTTGAGCAGCCCGAACACCGAGTGGACGGCCGAGCGGGCGCTGGGCTCGGTGAGGCCTGGGTAGACCTCCCGGACCACCTCGACCCACAGCTCCACGTACTGCCGCTGGAGCTGGCGGACCAGCTTGCGGTCGCTGTCGCGCAGGCGGTCCAGCTCGCGGTCGTGCAGGGTGATCAGGGGACGGTCGTCGAGGGCGAAGTCGATGTGGCCCTCGATGAGGGAGTCGAGGACCGCCGCGGCACCGCTGTCCCCGTCGGCCTCCGCCAGACGGCGCTTCGCTCCCGTCAGCAGCTGGCCGCTGATGCCGACCAGCAACTCGGCGAGCATCGCGTCCTTGCCCGGGAAGTGCCGGTAGAGGCCGGGGCCGCTGATGCCGACGGCGGCACCTATCTCGTCGACACCGACGCCGTGGAAGCCGCGTTCGGCGAAGAGCCGGGCGGCCTCCTTGAGGATCTGCTCGCGGCGGGTGGGGGCGTCGGTTCTGGTGACCATGCAGGCAATTCTAGACAGCGAGGTTAGCGGTCGTTAACCTGATGGAAATGGTTAACGCTCATTAACAGGTTCGATCACCGGGTGAGGGGACCGCAGGATGCACGAGGCACCGGAGCTGACGAGCGCGGCAGATCCCGCGTCGGAGGCCTGGCAAGCCAACGAGGAAGGCCACCTCGCACTCGTCGGGGAACTGCGCGCCAAGCTGGCCGCGGCGGCCCTCGGCGGCGGCGAGAAGGCACGGAGCCGGCACACCGCGCGCGGCAAGCTGCTGCCGCGGGACCGGGTGGACACACTGCTCGATGCGGGCTCGCCGTTCCTCGAGCTGGCCCCGCTCGCGGCGGACGGCATGTACGACGGGCAGGCCCCGGCGGCCGGGGTGATCGCCGGGATCGGGCGGGTCAGCGGGCGCGAGTGCGTGATCGTCGCGAACGACGCCACCGTCAAGGGCGGCACGTACTACCCGATGACGGTGAAGAAGCACCTGCGCGCGCAGGAGGTGGCCCTGGACAACCGGCTGCCGTGCCTCTACCTGGTCGACTCCGGAGGGGCCTTCCTGCCGATGCAGGACGAGGTCTTCCCGGACCGCGAGCACTTCGGGCGGATCTTCTACAACCAGGCCCGGATGTCCGGCGCCGGGATCCCGCAGATCGCCGCCGTGCTCGGCTCGTGCACGGCCGGTGGCGCGTACGTCCCGGCCATGAGCGACGAGGCCGTGATCGTCCGCGGCCAGGGCACGATCTTCCTCGGCGGGCCCCCGCTGGTGAAGGCGGCCACGGGTGAGGTCGTCACCGCCGAGGAGCTGGGCGGCGGCGAGGTCCACTCCCGGGTCTCCGGTGTCACCGACCACCTCGCCGAGGACGACGCGCACGCGCTGCGGATCGTCCGGAACATCGTCGCCACGCTGCCGGCCCGGCGGTCCCTGCCCTGGGACGTCCAGCCGTCCGTCGAGCCCAAGGTCGACCCCTACGGGCTCTACGGCGCCGTCCCCGTCGACTCGCGCACCCCCTACGACGTGCGCGAGATCATCGCGCGCGTGGTGGACGGCTCGCGCTTCGCCGAGTTCAAGAGCGAGTTCGGGCAGACCCTGGTCACCGGCTTCGCCCGGATCCACGGACACCCGGTCGGGATCGTCGCCAACAACGGCATCCTGTTCTCGGAGTCCGCCCAGAAGGGCGCCCACTTCATCGAGCTGTGCGACCAGCGCGGGATCCCGTTGCTGTTCCTGCAGAACATCTCGGGCTTCATGGTCGGCAAGGACTACGAGGCCGGCGGCATCGCCAAGCACGGCGCCAAGATGGTGACGGCCGTCGCCTGCACCCGTGTGCCGAAGCTGACCGTCGTCGTCGGCGGGTCGTACGGCGCGGGCAACTACTCCATGTGCGGGCGGGCCTACTCGCCCCGCTTCCTGTGGATGTGGCCCAACGCCAAGATCTCCGTCATGGGCGGCGAGCAGGCCGCCAGCGTGCTCGCCACGGTCAAGCGCGACCAGCTCCAGGCGCGCGGCGAGGACTGGGCGGCCGAGGAGGAAGAGGCCTTCAAGGCACCGATCCGCGCGCAGTACGAGCGCCAGGGCAACGCCTACTACGCCACCGCCCGCCTGTGGGACGACGGCGTCATCGACCCGCTCGAGACCCGTCAGGTGCTGGGACTCGCCCTGACGGCCTGCGCCAACGCGCCCCTGGGAGACCCCCAGTTCGGCGTCTTCCGGATGTGAGGAGGGGAACCGTGTTCGACACAGTGCTGGTGGCCAACCGGGGCGAGATCGCCGTACGCGTCATCCGTACGCTCCGCTCGCTGGGCGTTCGCTCGGTGGCGGTCTTCTCCGACGCCGACGTCGACGCGCGGCACGTCCGGGAGGCCGACACGGCGGTACGGATCGGTCCGGCGCCGGCCGCCGAGAGCTATCTGTCGGTGGAGCGGCTGCTCGAGGCCGCCGCCCGCACCGGCGCGCAGGCCGTCCACCCCGGGTACGGCTTCCTCGCCGAGAACGCGGCGTTCGCCCGCGCGTGCGAGGAGGCGGGGCTGGTGTTCATCGGCCCTCCGGCGGACGCCATCGCGTTGATGGGCGACAAGATCCGCGCCAAGGAGACGGTGCAGGCGGCCGGGGTGCCGGTCGTGCCGGGTTCGAGCGGCAGCGGGCTGACGGACGCCCAACTCGCGGACGCCGCCCGGGGGATCGGGACGCCGGTGCTGCTCAAGCCCTCCGCGGGCGGTGGCGGCAAGGGCATGCGGCTCGTGCGGGACACCGACCGGCTCGCCGACGAGATCGCCGCCGCCCGCCGCGAGGCCCGCGCCTCCTTCGGCGACGACACCCTGCTGGTGGAGCGGTGGATCGACCGGCCCCGGCACATCGAGATCCAGGTGCTGGCCGACGGCCACGGGAACGTCGTCCACCTCGGTGAGCGCGAGTGCTCCCTCCAGCGGCGGCACCAGAAGATCATCGAGGAGGCGCCGAGCGTGCTCCTCGACGAGGCCACGCGCGCGGCGATGGGAGAGGCGGCCGTCCAGGCGGCCCGCAGTTGCGGCTACCGGGGCGCGGGCACGGTGGAGTTCATCGTGCCGGGCGGCGACCCGTCGCAGTACTACTTCATGGAGATGAACACCCGTCTCCAGGTGGAGCACCCGGTCACCGAACTCGTCACCGGGCTCGACCTGGTGGAGTGGCAACTGCGGGTGGCGGCCGGGGAGCGGCTGGGCTTCGCGCAGGAGGACGTGCGGCTGACCGGCCACGCGGTGGAGGCCCGGATCTGCGCCGAGGACCCGGCGCGCGGGTTCCTGCCCTCCGGCGGCACGGTCCTGCTGCTGAACGAGCCGCAGGGCGGCGCCGTGCGCACCGACTCCGGGCTCAGCGAGGGCACCGAGGTGGGCAGCCTGTACGACCCGATGCTGTCCAAGGTGATCGCCTACGGCCCCGACCGCGCGAGTGCGCTGCGCACGCTCCGGGCGGCCCTCGCGGACACGGTCACGCTGGGCGTGCAGACCAACGCGGGCTTCCTGCGCCGGCTGCTGGCCCACCCGGCGGTGGTGGCGGGCGAGCTGGACACCGGGCTGGTCGAGCGGGAAGTGGACGACCTGGTGCCGCAGGAGGTGCCGCAGGAGGTCTACGCGGCGGCGGCGCTGCTGCGGCACACCGCGCTCGCGCCCTCCGACGGCTCCGGGTGGACGAACCCGTTCGCCGCCGCCGACGGCTGGCGGCTGGGCGGCGAGCGGGCATGGACCCCGCACCACCTGCGGGTGCCGGGCCAGGAGCCGGTGACCTTGCGGGTGCGCAGCACGCCGGACGGCGGAACCGAGCTGCTCCCGCCCGGTGCGGACACGCCGCTTCGGGCGTCCCGAGCCGTGCCCGCGCGGGGCGGCTTCGGGCACCGGTTCACGTTCCTGCTCGACGGCGTCACCCACACCTTCGCCGCCCTGCCGGACGGCACCTGGCTGGGCCGGGACGGTGACGCCTGGCAGATGCGCGACCACGATCCGGTGGCCGCCTCGCTGAGCCGCGCGGCCCACGCGGGCGCCGACTCGCTGACCGCGCCCATGCCCGGCACGGTGACCGTGGTGAAGGTGGCCGTCGGTGACGAAGTGGCCGCCGGGCAGAGCCTGCTGGTGGTGGAGGCGATGAAGATGGAGCACGTCGTCTCCGCCCCGCACGCCGGGACGGTCGCCGAGCTGGACGTCACGCCGGGCACGACGGTGGCGATGGACCAGGTGCTGGCCGTCATCACGCCCAAGGAGGCGGCGCAGTGAGTGCCGACGGACTGCCCATGGTCGTACCGGCCCGGGGTCTGCCCGCGCGGGTGCGGATCTACGAGGTCGGCGCGCGGGACGGGCTGCAGAACGAGAAGACGGTCGTGCCGACCGAGGTGAAGGCGGAGTTCGTGCGCCGCCTGGCCGACGCGGGCCTGACGACCATCGAGGCGACCAGCTTCGTGCGCCCCGAGTGGGTGCCTGCCCTGGCCGACGCCGAGCAGCTGTTCTCGCTGGTGCGGGACCTGGACGTGGCCCTTCCGGTGCTGGTGCCCAACGAGCGCGGTCTGGAGCGGGCGCTGGCGCTGGGCGCGCGGCGCGTCGCCGTCTTCGCCAGCGCCACCGAGTCCTTCGCGAAGGCCAACCTCAACCGCACGCTGGACGAGTCGCTGGCCGTGTTCGAGCCGGTGGTGCGGCGCGCGAAGGACGCGGGCGTGCAGGTGCGGGGGTATGTGTCGATGTGCTTCGGCGACCCGTGGGAGGGCGCCGTCCCGCTCCGCCAGGTGACCCGCGTCTGCACGGCGCTGCGGGACATGGGCTGCGACGAGCTGAGCCTCGGCGACACGATCGGCGTCGCCACCCCGGGCCAGGTCCGCGAACTCCTCGGTCTCCTGGGCGACAAGGGTGTGCCGACGGATGTGATCGGCGTGCACTTCCACGACACCTACGGGCAGGCGCTCGCCAACACCTACGCGGCCCTGGAACACGGCGTGACCACCGTCGACGCCTCCGCGGGCGGCCTCGGCGGCTGTCCCTACGCCAAGTCCGCCACCGGCAACCTCGCCACCGAGGACCTCGTCTGGATGCTGCACGGCCTCGGCATCGAGACGGGCGTCGACCTCGGCCGTCTGACCGCCACCAGCGTGTGGATGGCCGAACAGCTGGGCCGCCCCAGCCCGTCCCGTACCGTCCGCGCTCTCTCCCACAAGGACCAGTGATCAGCATGGACCACCGTCTCAGCCCCGAACTGGAAGAACTCCGCCGTACGGTGGAGGAGTTCGCGCACGACGTGGTGGCGCCGAAGATCGGCGACTTCTACGAGCGGCACGAGTTCCCGTACGAGATCGTCCGTGAGATGGGCCGCATGGGCCTGTTCGGGCTGCCGTTCCCGGAGGAGTACGGCGGCATGGGCGGCGACTACCTGGCCCTCGGCATCGCCCTGGAGGAACTGGCCCGGGTGGACTCGTCGGTGGCGATCACCCTGGAGGCGGGGGTGTCGTTGGGTGCCATGCCCCTGCATCTGTTCGGCACGCAGGAGCAGAAGCGCGAGTGGCTCCCCCGCCTCTGCGCGGGCGAGATCCTGGGCGCGTTCGGCCTGACGGAACCCGACGGCGGCAGTGACGCCGGCGCGACCCGTACGACGGCCCGCCTGGACCCCGACACCGACGAGTGGGTGATCAACGGCACGAAGTGCTTCATCACCAACTCCGGTACGGACATCACGGGGTTGGTGACGGTCACGGCGGTCACCGGCCGCACGCCGGACGGCAAGCCGCGGATCTCGGCGATCATCGTCCCGTCGGGCACCCCCGGCTTCACGGTGGCGGCCCCCTACTCGAAGGTCGGCTGGAACGCCTCCGACACCCGCGAGCTGTCCTTCTCCGACGTCCGTGTCCCCGCCGCCAACCTGCTGGGCGAGGAGGGCCGCGGCTACGCCCAGTTCCTGCGCATCCTGGACGAGGGCCGCATCGCCATCGCGGCGCTCGCGACGGGCCTGGCGCAGGGCTGCGTGGACGAGTCGGTGAAGTACGCGAAGGAACGCCACGCCTTCGGCCGTCCGATCGGTGCCAACCAGGCCGTCCAGTTCAAGATCGCCGACATGGAGATGAAGGCCCACACGGCCCGCCTCGCCTGGCGGGACGCGGCCTCCCGCCTGGTGGCCGGCGAGCCCTTCAAGAAGGAGGCGGCCCTGGCCAAGCTCTACTCCTCCACGGTCGCCGTGGACAACGCCCGTGACGCCACCCAGGTGCACGGCGGCTACGGCTTCATGAACGAGTACCCGGTGGCCCGCATGTGGCGCGACTCCAAGATCCTGGAGATCGGCGAGGGCACGAGCGAGGTCCAGCGCATGCTGATCGCACGGGAGTTGGGGCTGGTGAGCTGAGCGGCGCGGGGCGCCCGCCGGACTCGTTCCGACCCTACCCACTGGACATCTAGCAAGGTTAGGCTAACCTACCTTCGACCTTGTCCGGCGGGCGCTTCGCCCCGTTCGAAAGCAGTCGTACCCATGTCCCATGCCCGTGCCACCCACCTCACTCGCCGCGGACTGCTCGCCGCGGGCGGCGCCCTCGGACTCGGCGCAGCGCTCGCCGCCTGCGGGGACGACAAGGGGAAAGGCGCGGGCTCCGACAAGGACACGGCGGCGGTCAAGTCGGGCCCCTGGTCCTTCAAGGACGACCGCGGCACCACCGTGAAGCTGGACAAGGTCCCGGCGAACATCGTCGCCTTCACGGGTGTCGGCGCCGCGCTGTACGACTACGGCATCCAGGTCAAGGGTGTCTTCGGTCCGACGAAGACCCAGGACGGCAAGCCCGACGTCCAGGCCGGCGACATGGACGTCAGCAAGGTGACCGTCCTCGGCAACACCTGGGGCCAGTTCAGCATCGAGAAGTACGCCTCCCTCGCGCCGGACGTGCTGATCTCCACCATGTTCGACAACGCCGGCACCCTCTGGTACGTCCCCGAGGAGTCGAAGAAGAAGATCGCCCAGCTGGCCCCCAGCGTCGGCATCTCCGTCTACGACCGCCAACTGACCGTCTCGCTCGAGCGCATGGCGCAGCTGGCCGGGTCGCTCGGCGCCGACATGAAGGCCGCGAAGGTGGCGGACGCCAAGAAGCGGTTCGAGGACGCGGCGGCACGGCTGCGCGCCGCGGCCAAGGCCAAGCCCGGCATCAAGGTGATGGCCGGCTCGGCGAGCGACCAGCTCTTCTACGTCTCCGGCACCAACCTCTCCGTCGACCTGGAGTACTTCAAGGCCCTCGGCGTGAACTTCGTCGAGCCCCCGGAGAGCGCCAAGGCCAAGGGCGGCGGCTGGTACGAGTCGCTGAGCTGGGAGAACGTCGACAAGTACAAGGCCGACATCATCATGATGGACGACCGTTCCTCGACCATCCAGCCGGCCGACATCACCAAGGCGACCTGGAAGAAGCTGCCCGCGGTGAAGGCCGGGCAGGTCATCCCCCGCTCCCCCGAGCCGATCCTGTCGTACGACAAGTGCGTGCCGCTGCTGACCAACCTGGCCGAGGCGCTGGAGAAGGCCGAGAAGGTCGCCTGACCCGAAGAGAAGCCCCTGACAAAGCCCTGAATCCCACCCTCAGGAGCCACACATGACGACGGCCGTAGCCGCCCCGTTCCGTTTCTTCTCCCTTCAGGTCGTACGGACGAGGCGGCTCGGCCCGTCTCTGGTCCGGGTCACCTTCGCCGGCGTGGATCTGCACGCCTTCCACTCCGACGGGCGCGACCAGTCCCTGTCCCTGTTCCTGCCGCATCCGGGGCAGACCGAGCCGGTCGTCCCGCTGGAGCTGGGCGACGGCTGGTGGCAGGGCTGGCGGGACCTCCCGGACGACGTACGGGCGGTGATGCGCTCGTACACGCTCCGCGCCCTGCGCCGGAATCCCGACGAGATAGACATCGACTTCGCGCTGCACGGTGTCGAACCCGGCGCCCCCACCCCGGCCGGGCCCGCCTCCCGCTGGGCCTCCCGTGCCGTCCCGGGCGACCGCGTCCTGCTGCTCGGGCCGGCGGTCGCCGACAACCGCGCGATCCGCTTCCGGCCGCCCGAGGACACCGACCTCGTCGTCCTCTGGGGCGACGAGACCGCCGTACCCGCCGCCACCGCCGTCCTGGAGTCCCTGCCCGCCGGCACCCGCGCCCGGGCCTGGCTGGAGGTGCCGCACGCCGGTGACATCCAGGACGTGGCGACCGAGGCGGACGCGGAGATCACGTGGCTCGTACGGCACGACGGCGCCCCCATGGCCGTCGACGCCGTACGGGACTCCCGACTCCCCGCGGCCGAGCGGCCGTACGTGTGGATCGCGGGCGAGTCCGGCCGGGTGAAGGCGCTGCGCCGGCACTTCGTCGGCGAGCGCGGGATCGACCGGCGCCGGGTGACGTTCGTCGGGTACTGGCGGCAGGGAATGACGGAAGAGCAGCTGCGCGCCGCCGGATAGCCGCGGCCGAAGTGACCGCGGTCATGGGAGAGGCATGTACGCCCTCGAAGAACTTAGGTTAGGCTAACCTAAGTTGAAGCCGTCGATCTTCGACGCCCCGTCTCGAGTTCCCCGCACGGACTGTCCCCTCGGAGGACCCCCACATGCGCTCGCACCTGCTCAATGGCCTCACCGCGGAGCACTACCGCCGCTCCGTGACCGAAGGAGTCGAGCGGGTGGCGGCCAAACTCGCCACCACCGACCGTCCGTTCACCGGCGTCACCGTGGACGCCCTCGCCCCCCACATCGACGCGATCGACCTCGACCGGCCGCTGGGCGACACCGCGGCCGTGCTGGACGAACTGGAGGACGTCTACCTCCGGGACGCCGTCTACTTCCACCACCCCCGCTACCTCGCCCACCTCAACTGCCCGGTCGTCATCCCGGCGGTGCTCGGCGAGGCCGTACTCTCCGCGGTCAACTCCTCCCTCGACACCTGGGACCAGTCGGCCGGCGGCACCCTGATCGAGCGCAAGCTCATCGACTGGACGGCCGCCCGCATCGGCCTGGGCCCGGCGGCCGACGGCGTGTTCACCTCCGGCGGCACCCAGTCCAACCTCCAGGCGCTCCTCCTCGCCCGGGAGGAGGCCAAGAGCGACTCGCCGGGCCGACTTCGCGTCTTCGCCTCCGAGGTCAGCCACTTCAGCGTGAAGAAGGCCGCGAAACTGCTCGGCCTGGGGCCGGACGCGGTCGTCGCCGTCCCGGTCGACCACGACAAGCGCATGCAGACCGTCACCCTCGCCCACGAGCTGGAGCGCTGCGCCGAGGACGGCCTGGTGCCGATGGCCGTCGTCGCCACCGCCGGCACCACCGACTTCGGCTCCATCGACCCGCTGCCCGAGATCGCCGAGCTGTGCGAGCAGTTCGACACCTGGATGCACGTCGACGCGGCCTACGGCTGCGGACTGCTCGCCTCCCGGAAGTACCGGGACCGCATCGACGGCATCGAGCGCGCCGACTCGGTCACCGTCGACTACCACAAGTCCTTCTTCCAGCCGGTGAGTTCCTCCGCCGTGCTGGTCCGGGACGCGGCCACCCTGCGCCACGCCACCTACCACGCGGAGTACCTCAACCCGCGGCGCATGGTGCAGGAACGCATCCCCAACCAGGTGGACAAGTCCCTGCAGACCACCCGCCGCTTCGACGCCCTCAAGCTGTGGGTCACCCTGCGCACCATGGGCGCCGACGGCATCGGTCAGCTCTTCGACGAGGTGTGCGACCTCGCGCGGGAGGGCTGGAGGCTGCTCGCCGCCGACCCTCGCTACGACGTCGTCGTCGAGCCCGCCCTGTCCACCCTCGTCTTCCGCTACCTCCCGGCCGCCGTCACCGACCCGGCCGAGATCGACCGCGCCAACCTCCACGCCCGCAAGGCCCTGTTCGCCTCCGGCGACGCCGTGGTCGCGGGCACCAAGGTCGGCGGCCGCCACTACCTGAAGTTCACCCTGCTCAACCCCGAGACCCGGCCGGCCGACATCGCCGCCGTCCTCGACCTGATCGCCGGCCACGCCGAGCAGTACCTGGGAGAGTCCCTTGACCGCGCGTCCTGAAGCCCCGCACACGACCTACGACTTCGTGGGGATCGGGCTCGGCCCCTTCAACCTCGGCCTCGCCTGCCTCACCGAGCCGATCGCCGAACTGGACGGCGTCTTCCTGGAGTCCAAGCCCGACTTCGAGTGGCACGCGGGCATGTTCCTGGACGGAGCCCACCTCCAGACCCCGTTCATGTCGGACCTGGTCACCCTCGCCGACCCGACCTCGCCGTACTCCTTCCTCAACTACCTGAAGGAGAAGGGCAGGCTGTACTCGTTCTACATCCGTGAGAACTTCTACCCGCTGCGAGTCGAGTACGACGACTACTGCCGCTGGGCCGCGAACAAGCTGAGCTGCGTCCGCTTCGGCACCACGGTCACCGAGGTGACCTACGAGGACGACCTGTACGTGGTCCGCACCGAGGCCGGCGATACGTTTCGCGCCCGCCATCTGGTCCTGGGCACCGGCACCCCGCCGCACATCCCGGACGCCTGCCGGGACCTCGGCGGCGACTTCATCCACAACTCCCGCTATCTCCCGCACAAGGCGGAACTGCAGCGCAAGAAGTCGATCACGCTGGTCGGCAGCGGGCAGTCGGCGGCGGAGATCTACTACGACCTGCTGAGCGAGATCGACGTCCACGGCTACCAGCTGAACTGGGTCACCCGCTCGCCGCGCTTCTTCCCGCTCGAGTACACCAAGCTCACGCTGGAGATGACCTCCCCGGAGTACATCGACTACTACCACGCGCTCCCGGAGGCCACCCGCTACCGGCTCACGGCCCAGCAGAAGGGCCTGTTCAAGGGCATCGACGGCGACCTGATCAACGCGATCTTCGACCTGCTCTACCAGAAGAACCTCGGCGGCCCGGTCCCCACCCGCCTGCTCACCAACTCGTCCTTGGTGAGGGCGAGTCACCAGCACGGCACCTACACCCTCGGCCTGCGCCAGGAGGAGCAGGAGAAGGACTACGAGCTGACCAGCGAGGGCCTGATCCTCGCCACCGGCTACACGTACGCCGAGCCCGAGTTCCTCGCCCCGGTCCGTGACCGCCTGCGCTACGACTCCCGGGGCAACTTCGACATCGCCCGCAACTACGCCATCGACGTCACCGGCCGCGGGGTCTTCCTCCAGAACGCCGGCGTCCACACGCACAGCATCACCAGCCCCGACCTCGGCATGGGCGCGTACCGGAACGCGTACATCATCCGCGAGCTGCTCGGCAGCGCCTACTACCCGGTCGAGAAGTCCGTCGCCTTCCAGGAGTTCGCGGTATGAGCAGCAAGGACCTGACCTTCACGATCCGCCCCCTCGACCCCCTGAAGGACGCCGAGGTGCTGCACGGCTGGGTCACGCACCCCAAGGCCGTGTACTGGATGATGCAGGACGCGAAACCGGAGGACGTCGAGCGGGCCTACAGGGAGATCGCGGCCGACGAACACCACCACGCCTTCCTCGGGCTGTGCGACGGGCAGCCGGCCTTCCTGATGGAGAAGTACGACCCCGCCCACCGCGAGCTGGCCGGGCTGTACGAGCCGCGGCCGGGCGATGTCGGCATGCACTTCCTGGTCCCGCCGACCGACACCCCGGTGCACGGGTACACGCGTGCCGTCATCACGGCCGTGATGGCGTATCTCTTCGAGGACCCGGCGACCCGGCGCGTCGTCGTCGAGCCGGACGTGCGCAACACGGCCGTGCACGCCCTGAACGAAGCCGTCGGGTTCGTCCCCGAGCGGGAGATCCGGAAGCCGGAGAAGCGGGCGCTGCTGAGTTTCTGCACGCGCGAGCAGTTCGCGAAGGCGGTGGCCGCATGACCCTCGCCGACGCCGTGGCCCATCTCTCCCCCGAGCGCTGGGCGACCGCCAACCGCCTGCTCATACGCAAGGCGCTCGCCGAGTTCGCGCACGAGCGCCTGATCACGCCCGAGCCGGAGGATGACCGGTACGTCGTCCGCAGCGACGACGGGCTGACCTCCTACCGGTTCTCCGCCGTCCGCCGGGCCCTCGACCACTGGGAGGTCGACGCCGCATCGATCACCCGCCACCGGGACGGCACCGGACTCCCGCTCGCCGCCCTGGACTTCTTCATCGAACTGAAGGAGTCGCTGGGCCTGAGCGACGAGATCCTGCCGGTCTACCTGGAGGAGATCTCCTCCACCCTCTCCGGCATCTGCTACAAGCTCACCAAGCCGCAGGTCACCTCCGCCGAGCTGGCGCGCCAGGGCTTCCAGGCCATCGAGACGGGGATGACCGAGGGGCACCCCTGCTTCGTCGCGAACAACGGACGGCTCGGGTTCGGCATCCACGAGTACCTGTCGTACGCCCCGGAGACCGCGAGCCCCGTCCGGCTGGTGTGGCTGGCCGCGCACCGCTCGCGGGCCACGTTCACGGCCGGGGCCGGGATCGCGTACGAGGACTTCATCAGGCAGGAGCTGGGCGAGGAGACCGTCGAGCGGTTCCACGGGGTGCTGACCGACCGGGGCCTCGACCCTGACGACTACCTGCTCATCCCCGTCCACCCCTGGCAGTGGTGGAACAAGCTCACCGTCACCTTCGCCGCCGAGGTGGCCTGCGGCCGGCTCGTCTGCCTCGGCGAGGGCGACGACGCGTACCTGGCCCAGCAGTCCATCCGGACCTTCTTCAACACCAGCGACCCGCACAAGCACTATGTGAAGACCGCGCTGTCGGTCCTCAACATGGGCTTCATGCGCGGTCTGTCGGCCGCGTACATGGAGGCGACCCCGGCGATCAACGACTGGCTGGCCCAGCTGATCGAGAACGACCCGGTGCTGAAGTCGACCGGCCTGTCGATCATCCGGGAGCGGGCCGCCGTCGGCTACCGGCACCTGGAGTACGAGAAGGCCACCGACCGCTACTCACCGTACCGCAAGATGCTGGCCGCGCTGTGGCGGGAGAGCCCCGTGCCCACGCTGCGCGACGGCGAGTCCCTCGCGACCATGGCCTCCCTGCTGCACGTGGACCACGAGGGCGCCTCCTTCGCGGGCGCGCTGATCGAGCGGTCGGGCCTGTCCCCGGTGGAGTGGCTGCGGCAGTACCTGCGGGCCTACTACGTCCCCCTCCTGCACAGCTTCTACGCCTACGACCTGGTGTACATGCCGCACGGCGAGAACGTCATCCTGGTGCTGGCGGACGGGGTCGTGCGACGGGCGGTCTACAAGGACATCGCCGAGGAGATCGCGGTGCTGGACCCGGACGCGGTCCTGCCGCCGGAGGTCCGGCGGATCCGCGTCGAGGTCCCGGACGACAAGAAGCTGCTGTCGATCTTCACCGACGTCTTCGACTGCTTCTTCCGCTTCCTCGCCGCCCGCCTCGCCGCCGAGGGCATCCTGGAGGAGGACGGCTTCTGGCGCACGGTCGCCGAGGTCACCCGCGAGTACCAGGAGGCGAACCCCGAACTCGCCGACCGGTTCCGCCAGTACGACATGTTCGCCCCGCGGTTCGCGCTGTCCTGCCTCAACCGGCTCCAGCTGCGCAACAACCGGCAGATGGTGGACCTCGCCGATCCCTCCGGAGCGCTCCAGCTGGTCGGGAGCCTGAAGAACCCCCTGGCGGGCCTGTGAGGGCCCACAGACGTACGGGCACCCCGCAGTACGGTCCTGCGGGGTGCCCGTCGGCCTTCCGTCAGCTCTTCGGCCAGGAGACCTGCGGCGACCGGTAGTAGCGGATGCCGAGGGCGTCCCAGCGCGGGCCCTGGGCGGCCAGCCGCACCTTGTAGGTGTTCCAGTCGTGGGCGGCCGCCGGCGACCAGCCCAGCTCGGCCGCACCGGCCAGGCGCGGGAACGCCATGTACTCGATGTCGGCGGGCGTCTTCAGGGTCTCCGACCACATGGGTGCCTCGACGCCCCGGATCGCCGAAGCGGGAACCCCGGCCAGATAGGCGCCCGGGTCCCAGTCGTACGCCCGCTTCACCTCGACCACACCCGCCCAGTCCAGGCCGAGCTCGGTGTCCTCGGTGTACTTCATGTCGAGGTAGATCCGGTCGGCCGGGGACAGGATCAGGCCGGTGCCGTGCCGGGCGGCCTCGGCGACCTTGGCCTTCTCCGCCGCGCTGGTGTCGTCCAGGCCCCAGTACTGGGCGAGGGCACCCTCGACGGGGTGGGCGCCGGTGAGCTGGTGCCACCCGATGACCGTCTTGCCGTACCGGGCGACGACCGGCTGCACGCGGTCCATGAACGCCACGTAGTCCGCGTGGCTGGTGGAGTGCGCCTCGTCGCCCCCGATGTGGAGGTAGCGGCCGGGGGTGAGCGCGGCCAGCTCCCGGATCACGTCGTCCACGAAGTCGTAGGTGACCTGCTTGGGCACGCACAGCGAGCTGAAGCCGACCTTGGTGCCGGTGTACAGCGGCGGTGCCACGCCGTCGCAGTTCAGCTCGGCGTAGGAGGCCAGGGCGGCGTTGGTGTGGCCGGGCATGTCTATCTCGGGGACGACCTCCAGGTAGCGGGAGGCCGCGTACCGGACGATCTCCCGGTAGTCGGCCTTGCTGTAAGAGCCGCCCGCGCCGCCGCCGACCTGGGTGGAGCCGCCGTAGGCGGCCAGGCGCGGCCAGGAGTCGATGGCGATGCGCCAGCCCTGGTCGTCACTGAGGTGCAGATGCAGCTCGTTGATCTTGTAGAGGGCCAACTGGTCGATGTAGCGCTTGACCTCGGCGACGGTGAAGAAGTGCCGGGAGACGTCCAGCATCGCGCCGCGGTAGGCGTAGCGGGGGCGGTCCTCGACGGTGCCGCCGGCGATCTGCCAGGGGCCGGGCTGGACGGTCTTGTTCTCGACGGCCGCCGGGAGCAGCTGGCGCAGGGTCTGGACGCCGTGGAAGAGGCCGGCGGGGGTGGCGGCGGTGAGGGTGACGCCGCCGGCGCTGCTGTGCAGCCGGTATCCCTCGGCACCGAAGTCACCCTGTTCCAGGTGGAGTCGGATGCCGCCGGTGCCGTGGTCGGTGAGTGGCAGCGGGTAGCCGGTGGAGGGCCGCAGGATGCCGGCGAGGTACGCGCCGATCCGGCGGACCGCGGCGGAGCCGTCGACCCGGACGCTGGTCGCCCGGGTGATGCGGTAGGGGGTTCCGCCCGGCTTGACGGAGGCGGGTGCCGGGACCACGCGGTCCGGCGGGATCGGTGCGGCGGCGCGCGCCGCGGGGGCCGCGCCGGAGGTGAACACGCCGACCGCCGCCAACAGCAGCAGGGATCCGAGGATGCGGGTCGTTCGGGGAGTCGTGCCGCGGTTCCGTCTCACATGCGCTCCCTTCGGTTCTGGTCGAGACCACTGTCCCGCAGATCCGGTGAAACAATCCCCGCATGGCGGAAATCATCCAGAAGGACGGCACCTGGGTTTTCGACGGCGACGCCCTGCGGCTCACCCCGGGCCGGGACAAGAACGTGAGCCCGCTCCGCCGTGAACTGGGTGAACTCACCGTACCGCTGCGCGCGTTGGCCGGTGTCTCCGTCGAGCAGGGGCGCAGGGCGGGGAGGTTGCGGCTGCGGCTGCGCGACGGCGCCGACCCGCTGCTGCAGGCCACCGGCGGCCGGCTCACCGAGGCGAACGACCCGTATCAGCTGACCGTGGAGCCCGACCGGTACGGCGTCGCGGAGTACGTCGCGGACGAGGTGCGCAACGCGCTGCTGCTGGACGGGGTTCCGCCGGATCCGGTCGCCGAGTACCTGCTGCCGGGTCCGGCACTGCCGGTGTCCGTCTCCGCCGGCGACGGCACGGCGAGCTTCGACGGGGAGCGGGTGCGGCTGGAGTGGAACTGGAAGACGGAGGACGCCAAGGCCGCGACGGGCCCCCGGACCATCCCGCTCGCCAAGATCGTCGGCGTGGAGTGGCAGCCGGCGGCCGGGCTGGAGAACGGGCACGTGCGCTTCGAGGTGCGCGGCGCGCCCGTCACGGCACCGCCCAAGTACGACCCCAACGCGGTGGAGCTGTGGGGTTTCAAGAAGGACCCGCTGATGGCGCTGGTCGCGGCGGCGGTCCAGGCCCGCCTGCCGCACCCGTCGGCCCCGGCCGCCGCGCAGGACACCGTACGCCCCAAGCCGGCGCCGCTCGCGAAGGAGCCGGCCGAGGACGACCACGACGCGCTGCTGCGGCGGCTGCGGGAGCTGGGCGAGCTGCGCCGCGAAGGGGTGCTGACCGACGAGGAGTTCGCCCTGGCCAAGCAGGCGGTCCTCAAGCGGATGTGACGGCTCCGCCTGGTCGATGAGGCGCACCCCCGCCCTGTCCCGGGAGTTCCGGGCGGCGCGGCACTCCCCCGTGGTCCGCCGCCCGGTGCTCTCGGTGATGGGCGCTAGGAGCGGATGACGCGCTCGCAGTCGGCGGCCACCGCGTCCACCGTGTCGGCGATGACCAGATCGTTGCCGGCGCCGCAGGTGACCGTGTCGACGGTCCCGTCGCGCAGGAGGATGATGTCCGAGCCGCTCGAGCCGGCGACCGAGTCACCGCCGGTGCCCGCGTCGACGGTGAGCGCGGCGGTGAGCGGCGTCGTGAAGGCCAGCGAGTCGGCACGGTCGCGCAGGACCGCGGTGAAGTTGGTCAGGTCGGCCGCGGTGCCGCACGTCACCGTGGTCGCGGAGACCGCCCGGCACCCCGGGCCGGCCAGGATGCCGGAGGTGTCGGTGATGCGCAGGACGCCGCCGACGACGTCGACGGTGACACCGTTCTGGGCGCCTGCCAGGGCCGTGAAGGCCAGGCTCGAGCCGTACCGGGTGACCGTCGATCCCGCCGCGGCCGCGGGCGTCGCCAGGGCCAGGGGGAGGGCCAGGGCCACGGCGGCGGCAGGGACCATCGTGCGTATCAGGTGCTTCATGTCCGTCCTCTCTCGAACGAAGGGCACCGGGGGTCCGGGCCCCTCGGCGCCAGTCAAACAGCGAGTGAGTACGCGTGCGCAGTCTGTTACGCCTATCGGGGTGTCCGCCGCCGGGCCCCGCGCCCGGGCCCCCCGCCCCGGGCGCGGCCGGCCGGTGGGCGCAACCCGCCGACGCGGGCGGGGAGTTGCCCCCCCCGGCGGCGCCCGTTCCGGCCTGCCGCGGGGCCGGCCCTACTTCGCCTTGCGGGACACCGTGAAGTGGTCGATGCGGTTGCCGGTCTCGGCGATGCCCGACACCTTCAGCGTGGCCTGCCGGCCCTTCGGCGCGGGGGTGACGTCCACGCGCAGGAAGGAGTAGTCGAGGTAGCGCACCCGGGACCACGCGACGGTCTCGTTCACCTTGCCGTCCTTGGTGTTGACGAACGAGGCCACGGAGTCGGTCTCGTGCTCGTGCCCCTCGTAGGAGTCCGGGGCGGAGAAGGCGTACAGGCTGCGGCCCGCCGCGCCGGCGGTGACGTAGACCACACCCTCGGTCTCCGGGTAGGCCGTGGCGCCGATCGGCAGCTTCTTGGTGACCTTGCCGCCCTTGATGACGTCGGTGCGCTCGTACTGGTGGTTGTGGCCGTTGATGACCAGGTCCACCGTGTACTTCTCGAACAGCGGCACCCACTCCTGGCGCACGCCCCCCTCCGACGCGTGCGCGGTGGAGGTGCAGTAGGCGCAGTGGTGGAAGAAGACCACGATGAAGTCGATGTCCTTGGCGGCCCGGAACTTCTTCAGCTGGCCTTCCAGCCATTTCGTCTGGGTTCCACCGGAGATGCCCAGGTTCGCCGGGATCTCGAAGGAAATGTCGTTGGCGTCCAGGGAGATGACCGCCGTGTTGCCGTAGACGAAGGAGTAGACGCCCGGCAGGTTCCTGGCGTCGGGACCGTTGTCCGGGAGGTTCCAGCGGGCCTCCTCGCCGCCGTAGCCGTTGGGCGAGTACCAGGCCTCCATGTCGTGGTTGCCGTACGCGGGCATCCACGGGACCTGCTTGGCGACCGACTCGGTCTGGTACAGGAACTGGTCCCAGGTGCGCGAGTCGAACCCGGTGTCGGTGGTCTTGCCCGCCCCGGACGGGTCGCCGTAGGCGATGTCGCCGGCGTGCAGGTGGAAGGCCGGGTTCTGGCCGAGGATCAGGGCGTTGTTGGCCAGGCCGTGGTAGCCGACGCCCTCGTCGCCGAACGCCGTGAAGGTGAAGGGCTCCTTGTGGGCGGGAGCGGTCGTGAAGGTGCCCAGCGTGCCCGCCAGGTGCGGCTCGGCCGGGTCGAAGCCCTGGTGGCCGGCGCCGTAGTAGTAGGTCCGGCCGGGGCGCAGATGCGTCAGCTCGGCGTGCACGTAGTACTGGGTGTGGTCGCCGCTGGCGCCGACACCGGCCGGGGTGTACAGGGCGCGGACCTCGGCGTCGATCTTGCGGGAGAGGTCCCAGGGGTGGGCGCCGATGCGGATGAAGGGCTTCTTCACCGCGACCGGGACCTGCCAGGAGACGGTGATCTGGGTGCGCGGGTCGTTGCCGAAGGCGAGGTGGCGGCCGAAGGGGGCGACGAGGGAGCCGTCGACCGACTCGGCCGCGGGGGCGGTGCTCCCCCACTGCCTGAAGGGCGTGGGAGGTACCCCCACGGCCGGCACGGCAGCCTGGGCGGTGGCGCCCGACACGAACGCGCCACCCGTGACGGCGCCCAGGGTGACGGCGCCGCCTCTGATCATGGTGCGCCGCGAGAACCTGGCGCGCAGGTACTCATGCTGCTCGGCCATACTCATGCGCGCGGCCAGCTTCTCGGGTACTCCCATACGAGGTATGTCCATGGCGTCCGAAACTCGTGGGTCCCGGCAACGAGACACAGGACACGGGATGGACAGCGCGCGAACAGGGCACCATAAGAGCTTCAACAGGCGCTTGCCCGAAATCGGGCACGATTCTTGCGAAACGGCGGCCGGTACTCCAGGATCTACCGGGTGCACGACGAACTGGTTGATCATCTGATGCGATCCACGCCCCTGAGCCGGGGCGAGGCGCTGCGGGTGGTCCAGGACGTGCTCGCCTACTTCGACGAGACGACCCAGGAGTTCGTCCGTCGCCGCCACCGCGAACTCCAGGCCCAGGGCCTGGTGAACACGGAGATCTTCGGACGGATCGAGGCGGACCTGAAATACCGGGCGGTGGCGCCGCCGGAGCTGACGCTCAGGCAGCTGCGCCGCATGGTCTACGGCTGAGAACCAGCCGGACCGGACGAGCGACACCCAAGGGATACCTCTATATATGTGCGGAATTGTCGGATACATCGGGAAGCGTGACGTCGCCCCCCTCCTGCTGGAAGGCCTGCAGCGGCTGGAGTACCGCGGCTACGACTCCGCGGGCATCGTCGTCACCTCCCCGAAGACGCCGGGCCTGAAGATGGTCAAGGCCAAGGGCCGGGTGCGCGACCTGGAGGCCAAGGTCCCGGCGCGCTTCAAGGGCACCACCGGCATCGCCCACACCCGTTGGGCCACCCACGGCGCCCCGTCCGACGTGAACGCCCACCCGCACATGTCGGCCGACGACAAGGTCGCCGTCGTGCACAACGGCATCATCGACAACGCCGCCGACCTGCGGCGCAAGCTGGAGGCGGACGGCGTCGAGTTCCTCTCCGAGACCGACACCGAGGTCCTCACCCACCTCATCGCCCGCTCCCAGGCCGAGACCCTGGAGGAGAAAGTCCGCCAGGCCCTGCGCGTGGTCGAGGGCACCTACGGCATCGCCGTGATGCACGCCGACTTCAACGACCGCATCGTGGTGGCCCGCAACGGCTCCCCGGTCGTCCTCGGCATCGGCGAGAAGGAGATGTTCGTCGCATCCGACATCGCCGCCCTGGTCACCCACACCCGGCAGATAGTCACTCTCGACGACGGCGAGATGGCCACCCTCAAGGCCGACGACTTCCGCACCTACACCACCGAGGGCACCCGCACGAGCGCCGAGCCCACCACCGTGGAGTGGGAGGCCGCGTCGTACGACATGGGCGGCCACGACACCTACATGCACAAGGAGATCCACGAGCAGGCCGACGCCGTGGACCGCGTGCTGCGCGGCCGCATCGACGACCGCTTCTCCACCGTGCACCTCGGCGGCCTGAACCTGGACGCCCGCGAGGCGCGCCGGATCCGCCGCGTGAAGATCCTCGGCTGCGGCACCTCGTACCACGCGGGCATGATCGGCGCCCAGATGATCGAGGAGCTGGCCCGCATCCCCGCCGACGCCGAGCCGGCCTCCGAGTTCCGCTACCGCAACGCGGTCGTGGACCCCGACACCCTGTACGTCGCCGTCTCCCAGTCCGGTGAGACCTACGACGTCCTCGCCGCCGTGCAGGAGCTGAAGCGCAAGGGCGCCCGCGTCCTCGGCGTGGTCAACGTGGTCGGCTCGGCGATCGCCCGCGAGGCGGACGGCGGCATCTACGTGCACGCGGGCCCCGAGGTCTGCGTGGTCTCGACGAAGTGCTTCACCAACACCACGGTCGCCTTCGCCCTGCTCGCCCTGCACCTCGGCCGCACCCGCGACCTCTCCGTCCGCGACGGCAAGCGGATCATCGAGGGCCTGCGCAAGCTGCCGCGGCAGATCTCCGAGATCCTGGAGCAGGAGGAGGAGATCAAGAAGCTGGCGGAGGCCTACGCCGACGCCCGCTCGATGCTCTTCATCGGCCGCGTCCGGGGCTACCCGGTGGCCCGCGAGGCCTCCCTGAAGCTCAAGGAGGTCTCCTACATCCACGCCGAGGCCTACCCCGCCTCCGAACTGAAGCACGGCCCGCTGGCCCTCATCGAGCCGGCCCTCCCCACGGTCGCGATCGTCCCCGACGACGACCTGCTGGAGAAGAACCGCGCGGCCCTGGAGGAGATCAAGGCCCGCGAGGGCAAGATCCTCGCCGTGGCCCACCAGGACCAGGAGAAGGCCGACCAGACGATCCTCGTCCCCAAGAACGAGGACGAGCTGGACCCGATCCTGATGGGCATCCCCCTGCAGCTCCTCGCGTACCACACGGCCAAGGCCCTGGGCCGGGACATCGACAAGCCGCGCAACCTCGCCAAGTCGGTCACGGTCGAGTAGCACGCCCGAAGGGGCGCGGGGAACCGCGCGAGCAACCCGGCGCACCGGTACAGGCGCGACAAGAGGACGGACCCCCACGTGTGCCACCCGTCACGTGGGGGTCCTTCCCGTGCCGCTGCGCATCAGCCGGTGGCCGTCACCCCCCGGCCCGCGGCACGCCGAGGAAGCATGGTCGGCCAGTGGGCCAGCGCCGCCGTCGCCGCGTACCAGGCCACCGCCCCGGACGCGACGGCCAGCCAGCCCCCGACCTTGGCGAGAGCGGAACTGTCGGCGAAGGCCGCGACGGCGAGCACGAGCATCGCCAGGAACAGCAGCCCGTGCACGACCTGGCCCAGGGCGTCCCCACCGGCCACGGTCAACGTGAGCGCCACGAGGGCGAACAGAAGCAGGAACAGCCCGGCGGCGTTCGCCGACCCGTGATCCGACACCGCCCAGGTGAACCAGAGGGCGCCGAGAGCCACGTACCCGACGCCGAAGGCGCCGTCACGGAGCACCGACAGGCCGATGAGGAAGAGGGCGACGCCGCCCACGTAGTGGGCCACGGTCACCGCGTCCGACGTGCCCACGCCGTCGATCACGCCGGTCGTGCCGAGTCCGAACGCCAACAGGGTGATGCCCAGGGCGAGTCGGCCGGCCACGGTAGTGCTCACGCTTCCCGCGGAGACGTCATTGTCCACGGCGGGCTCCCTTCATGCATGTGCAGTTGTGCGGTGACCGGTATATGCCCTTCACAAGGGCACAAACCACCTCTACGCGCGAGTAGTTTCGCGCTGCACAAAGGAAGTTGACGATGTGTGAGACGTCACGGGGATGAAGATCACGAAATGACGATCACGGGATGACGATCACGGGCCGCTGCGCCCGCTTGGCGAGCCGCCCCGCGACGGAGCCGAAGATCCGGCCGACGATGCCGTGGGTGGAGCCGACGACGATCGCGTCGGCCTCGTACTCCCGCCCCACCTCTTCGAGTTCGTGGCAGATGTCCCCGCCCCGCTCGACCAGGATCCACGGCACCTCGGCCAGATAGTCCGCGCAGGCCAGCTCCAGCCCGAGGACCTCGGTGCGGTGGTCGGGGACGTCGACGAAGACGGGCGGCTCACAGCCGGCCCACACGGTGGTGGGCAGCCGGTTGGCGACGTGCACGATGATCAGGCCGGACTGGGAGCGGTGGGCCATGCCGATCGCGTAGGCGAGGGCGCGCTCGCTGGAGGTCGAGCCGTCGAAGCCGACGACGACTCCATGCCGGAAGGCGGGGTCGCAGGAAGGGCGCGATTGCGCCGCCGCCAGGGGATCGGCCGCCGTGGGGTCGGCGACCGGCCGCTTGCGGTCCGCGGGTTCGAAGAATTCGTGACCGGCCATGGCTGTCTCGGCGTTGTGATCCTTTATGGGTGGGACGACAGTGTGCGGCGGAAGTGTGCGGCGGAGCTGTGTCCGGGAAACATCTTCCGGACCCCATACCCTCAAGGGTACGGCGGCACGCCTCCTGAGCCCAGATCCCGCGCACGCTCCGTGAGCGGCCCCCGACGTCCGCAGGGGTTCACCGGAGCATGCACGAGCGGCGCCCGTAACGCAATGGTTGCTGCCCCGTACAGGCGGTTTGCTCAGGATTCACAGATGCGCGGCCGGTGACCGTCCCGTCGAACGGGCGTTGTACCGGGGTGAACCACCGCCACAGGGAGTACGAGATGTCCGGACCCCGACCGACCCGCGACCCGCAGCCCGCGCCGGACACCGTGAGTGACGTGATCCGCTGGGCGGCCTTCAGCTGCGTCCTCGTCCCCGTGGTCCTGCTCTGGTACGGCACCTCGCTGGCCGGGGCGGCGGGCACCGCGCTGGGCCTGGCAGCCGTCACGGCCGTCTGCCGGCTGCTGCTGCGCCGCTCCGAGCGGTGTGCCGAGGATTGCGCCACGCAAAGAGGCGGACGTCACACCCGGGGACAGACACCGGTCGACTGACCGGTTTCCGCACCCTCGCGCGCATCTTTTCAGCCAACTTCTGGATATCGACCAGGAGGGGTCCGGACCACCCCCCAACCCCCGTTCCACCTGCACGGAAAGGGTCTACGGACCGCTGCGCACCCTACGCGGTTTGGCCACTGCGACAAGGCGTACTTCCCTCCACGGCCCGTGAGTGCAACCCTTCGTGATCGAATGCTTCACGCCAAGTTGTCATGTCGACAATGTCCGGCGTGTCGAACTGGCCACCGTGAGACCGCGGGAGCCAGTAGATTCGATCTTGACTGTCTTACGGCGGGGGACTCGTGCAGGACCGAGGGGAAACGTGCAGGAGCGACACAACCGAGGAGCCGCGACCACCGAGGGGGGCTTAGCAGGATGAGCCACGACTCCACTGCCGCGCCGGAAGCCGCGGCCCGGAAACTGTCCGGGCGACGCCGCAAGGAGATCGTCGCGGTGCTGCTGTTCAGCGGCGGCCCCATCTTCGAAAGTTCCATTCCGTTGTCGGTGTTCGGGATCGACCGCCAGGACGCCGGAGTGCCGCGCTACCGACTGCTGGTGTGCGCCGGCGAGGAAGGCCCGCTGCGGACCACGGGGGGCCTGGAACTCACCGCGCCGCATGGGCTGGAGGCGATCTCCCGCGCCGGGACGGTCGTCGTACCGGCCTGGCGCTCGATCACCTCGCCGCCGCCGGAGGAAGCGCTCGACGCACTGCGGCGAGCACACGAGGAGGGCGCCCGCATCGTAGGGCTGTGCACGGGCGCGTTCGTGCTCGCGGCGGCCGGACTGCTGGACGGACGCCCGGCGACCACCCACTGGATGTACGCACCGACGCTGGCCAAGCGCTATCCGTCGGTGCACGTCGATCCGCGGGAGCTGTTCGTCGACGACGGCGACGTGCTGACGAGCGCCGGTACGGCCGCGGGCATCGACCTGTGCCTGCACATCGTGCGGACGGACCACGGCAACGAGGCGGCCGGCGCGCTCGCCCGGCGCCTGGTGGTGCCGCCGCGCCGCAGCGGCGGACAGGAGCGCTATCTCGACAGGTCTTTACCCGAGGAGATCGGCGCCGACCCGCTCGCCGAGGTCGTCGCCTGGGCGCTGGAACACCTCCACGAGCAGTTCGACGTGGAGACACTGGCGGCACGCGCCTACATGAGCCGCCGTACCTTCGACCGCCGGTTCCGCTCGCTGACCGGCAGCGCACCGCTGCAGTGGCTGATCACGCAGCGGGTGCTGCAGGCGCAGCGGCTGCTGGAGACGTCGGACTACTCCGTGGACGAAGTGGCGGGCCGGTGCGGTTTCCGCTCCCCCGTCGCGCTGCGCGGGCACTTCCGCCGCCAGCTCGGCTCGTCCCCGGCGGCCTACCGCGCGGCCTACCGGGCCCGCCGGCCGCAGGGCGACAAGCACAGTGACCCGGAGACCCAGGTGTCATCGGCCGGCCAGCAGGCTCCGCCCGCGGGTCTGCCCGGCGGCCCCGGACCGGTGGGCCACGTGCCCGCCGTGCTGCATCCCGACAGCGGCGTGCCGATCCAGAGTCGCCGCACGGCAGCCGGCGCGGTGAGCCTGCTCCCGGGACCGCGCAGCGCCGGCTGAACCTTCGGCCGGGCCTCGCCCTCGAGCCCCGTCAGGCGTCGAGGGCGGGGCCCGGAGCGCCGGCAGCGGGGCCCGGGGACGGCAGCCCCCGGGTCCTGGCCGCGGCAGGGGGCATCCCAAAAGCGCACGCCAGCTTTAGGGTGGTCGCATGAACGATCGCATGGTGTGGATCGACTGCGAGATGACCGGCCTCTCGCTGTCCGACGACGCTCTCATCGAGGTGGCCGCCCTCGTCACCGACTCCGAGCTGAACGTACTCGGCGAGGGAGTCGACATCGTCATTCGTCCGCCGGAGCGGGCGCTTGAGACGATGCCGGAGGTGGTGCGTCAGATGCACACCGCGTCCGGGCTGCTCGCCGAACTGGCGGACGGCACGACGCTGAAGGACGCCGAGGAGCAGGTCCTCGCCTATGTCCGGGAGCACGTCAAGGAGCCCGGCAAGGCCCCGCTGTGCGGCAACTCCGTCGGCACCGACCGCGGCTTCCTGCTGCGGGACATGCCGACCCTGGAGGACTACCTCCACTACCGGATCGTCGACGTCTCCTCGATCAAGGAACTGGCCCGCCGCTGGTACCCGAGGGCGTACTTCAACAGCCCGGAGAAGAACGGCAACCACCGGGCCCTCGCCGACATCCGCGAGTCGATCGCCGAACTGCGCTACTACCGCGAGGCCATCTTCGTCCCGCAGCCCGGCCCGGACTCCGACACCGCGAAGACCATCGCCGCCAAGCACGTGCTGCCCGCGCAGTAACCGCCAAGGGGTCCGCTCGGAGGCCCGCGCGAAAACCTGTGCGCGAGCACCCCTTCGGACCCTGTAGACTTCTTCTCGGCCGGTCGGGGAAACACTCCCCGAACTTCCGGTCATGGTGGGTGTAGCTCAGCTGGTAGAGCACCTGGTTGTGGTCCAGGATGCCGCGGGTTCGAGTCCCGTCACTCACCCTGAGTAATCAGCCGGTGACTCCGTCGCAAGACGGGTCACCGGCTGTTTGCGTTGCGGCGCCCCTGCCCCTGGCCGGGCTCACCCGGCAGGGGCACCGCGGTCATGGAGGCGCGACGGCAGGCATGGCGCCCCCGCTCACGACGACGCCCGTGTCACCAGTTCCGTCGGCAGTACCGCGTGCCGTCGCTCCCGTCCCTGGGACGCGGCCGGTCGGCGGTCGGCTATCTCCGCGAGGAGCAGGTCGATCATGGCCCGGCCCATCTCCTCGATGGGCTGGCGGACGCTGGTGAGCGGCGGGTCCATGTGGCGGGCGATGGCCGAGTCGTCGTAGCCGACGAGCGCCACGTCGTCCGGGATCCGGCGGCCCGCCTCGCGCAGCACCTGGCGGGCGCCGGCCGCCATCACGTCCGAGCCGGCGAAGACAGCGTCCAGGTCGCGGTGGTGGGCCAGCAGGGTCGTCATCGCGCGGCGGCCGCCCTCCTCGGTGAAGTCCCCCGGCTCGATGAGGAGGTCGTCCACCTCGTGGCCCGCGTCGCGCAGGGCCGCGCGGTAACCGTCGACGCGGCGCTGGGCGCCGTAGACGTCCAGGCGGCCGGTGATGTGCGCGATCCGGCGGCGGCCCCGGGACAGCAGGTGCTCCACCGCCGAGCGGGCGCCGCCGTAGTTGTCCGAGTCCACCGAGGTGAGCGTCTCGCCGACCGAGCGCGGACCGCTGATCACGGCCGGGATCTCCAGCTCGGCCAGGAGATCGGGCAGGGGGTCGTCGGCGTGCACCGAGACCAGCAGGACGCCGTCCACCCGGTGGGCCGCCAGGTACTGCGCGAGGCGCTGCCGTTCGCGGTCGCTGCCCGCGAAGATCAGCAGCAACTGCATCTCGGTCTCGGAGAGTTCGGCGCCCACACCGCGCAGCATGTCCGAGAAGTACGGCTCGGCGAAGAAGCGCGTCTCCGGCTCGGGAACGACGAGGGCGATCGCGTCGGTGCGGTTGGCCGCGAGGGCGCGGGCCGCCGTGTTGGGGACGTAGCCCAGTTCGGCGACCGCTGCCTCGACCGCGGCACGGGTGGTGTCACTGACCCGGGGCGAGCCGTTGATCACCCGGGAGACCGTGCCCCGGCCGACACCGGCCCGGGCGGCGACCTCTTCCAGGGTCGGCCGCCGGCCACCCCGGCTCCGCCCTCCGTTGACCGCCATAGTCGTCGCCTTCCGTTCACCGCCGTCAGGCCAGGAATGTAACAGCCGTGGCCCGCGCGACCCCGATGCCATCTTCCCTCGTGCGCGCGGGCCCCATCCCTGTGTCGGGAACGGAATGACCGCGGACTCAGGCCGGCAGGGCGTTCTTCCGGATCACCTCGGTGTACCAGTGCGCGCTCGCCTTGGGGATGCGGCGCTGGGTGGAGTAGTCCACGTAGACGGCACCGAAGCGCTTCGAGTAGCCGTAGGACCACTCGAAGTTGTCCAGCAGGGACCACAGGAAGTAGCCGCGCACGTCGGCCCCGTCGGCGATGGCCCGGCGGACGGCGTCCAGGTGGGAGTGGAGGTAGGCGATCCGCTGCGGGTCGGCGACCCGGCCCTCGGGCGAGATGTAGTCGTCGAAGGCGGCACCGTTCTCGGTGACCATCAGCGGCAGGTGCGGGTGCGAGGCCGCCAGGCCGGTCAGCAGGGTGTGCAGGCCGTTGGCGTCGATGGCCCAGTTCATCGCGGTCAGCTCGTCGTTGGCGAGGTGGAAGGCGACGTCCTCGGAGCCGGTCCACGGGGAGTGGTCGCTCGCGCCGTGGCCGTCGTTGCGGGCGCTGCCCCTGCCGTCGGTGGGCTGGGAGACCACGGTCGGCGAGTAGTAGTTGACGCCGAGCACGTCGATGGGGCGCGAGATCTCCGCCAGGTCGCCGTCCTGCACCAGCTGCCCCCAGTCGACGAGGCGCTCGGTGTCGGCGAGCAGGTCCTCGGGGTAGGCGCCGTCCAGGAGAGGGCCGGTGAAGATCCGGTTGCCGACCGCGTCGATGCGGCGCGCGGCCTCGGCGTCCTCGGGGCTGTCGGTGAGCGGGCGCACCTGGTGCAGGTTGAGGGTGATGGAGGTCTGGGCCGACGCCGGCAGCACCGCGCGCAGCGCCCCCACCGCCTGGCCGTGGGCCAGGTTCAAGTGGTGCGCGGCACGCAGGGTGGCCGCCGGGTCGGTGCGCCCGGGCGCGTGAACGCCGGAGCCGTAGCCGAGGAAGGCCGAGCACCAGGGTTCGTTGAGGGTGGTCCACACGCCGATGCGGTCACCGAGGGCGCGGGCCATGATGTCGGCGTACTCGGCGAAGCGGTGCGCGGTGTCGCGGTGCGGCCAGCCGCCCACGTCCTCCAGCTCCTGCGGCAGGTCCCAGTGGTAGAGCGTGGCGACCGGGGTGATGCCCGCCTGGAGGAGTTCGTCGGTGAGCCTGCGGTAGAAGTCCAGGCCGCGCTCGACGGCGGGTCCGCGGCCGGTGGGCTGGACGCGGGACCAGGAGATGGAGAAGCGGTAGGCCTTCAGGCCCAGGTCCTTCATCAGCGCCACGTCGTCGCGGTACCGGTGGTAGTGGTCGGCGGCGATGTCACCGGTGTCGCCGTTGCGGACCTTGCCGGGGGTGTGGCTGAAGGTGTCCCAGATGGACGGGGTGCGGCCGTCCTCCGCGGCGGCGCCCTCCACCTGGTAGGCGGCGGTGGCGGCGCCCCAGACGAATCCGGCCGGGAAGGAGGTGTCCGATGCCGACCGGGTGGTGGTCTCGGGTCGTACGGCAGTCATGGTGAGAGCGCTCCCAAAGTGGCGTCAGGTGAGGGCGACGGCGGACCGTGGGTCCGGCGGCCGGGGAAAAGGGGGACGGCGCGAGGCGCGCGAGGAGGGGCGGGGAAGGTGCGGCAGGCCGCGGGGCGGGACGACGCCCGGTCCGGTACGGCCCGCGTGCGGGGCGGCCTTGGAGGCGGGTCGTACCGGACGGGCCGTACGGATGCCTGCCGGTCAGCCCTTGACCGCGCCCGCCATGATGCCGCCGACGATCTGCTTGCCGAAGACGACGAACACGAGCAGCAGGGGCAGGGTGCTGATCAGCGCGCCGGCCATGACGATGCTCTGGTCTGGGGTGTAGGAGGCGCTGAGCTGGCCGAGGGCCACCTGGATCGTCGGGTTCTCCTGGTTCAGCGCGAGGAAGGGCCAGAAGAAGTCGTTCCACGCCTGGACGAAGGTGAGCATGCCGAGCACCATCATCGCGGGCCGGGCCGCGGGCAGGACCACGTTCCACACGATGCGGATGTTGCTCGCCCCGTCCACCTTGGCCGCCTCGATCAGCTCGTACGGCAGGGCCTCCAGCAGGTACTGGCGCATGAAGAAGACACCGAAGGCGCCGACCAGGGTCGGAAAGATCACCGACTCCAGCTTTCCGCCCCACCCGATGTCCGACATCATCATGAACAGCGGGACGACGCTGAGCTGCGGCGGAATCGTCAGCGTGGCGATGACCGCGGTCATCAGCGCCCCGCGGCCGCGGAACCGCATCTTGGCGAAGGCGTAGCCGGCGAGCGTGCAGAAGAAGAGGGTGGCGGCGGTGATGCAGCCGGCCACGATGACGCTGTTGACGATGGCCTTCCCCAGGTTGGCCTGCTCCCAGGCCGCCTGGAGGTTGCTCCACAGCCGGCCGCCCGGCACGAGCGGCGGCGGGCTGTCCAGGACCCGCTGCTGGTCGTGGGAAGCGGCCACCAGCGTCCAGTACAGCGGGAATATCGAACCCAGACCGACGACGATCAGGGCGGCGTAGGTGAACGGGCCGCCCCTGAGCTGCTGGCCGGCGCCGATCCTGAAACGGCTGCGGCCCTTGCCGTCGGCGGGGGCGAGCGGTGCCGGAGCGGGGCCCGGCGCGGTCTTGGTGGGACTGGTCGTGGTCATCGATGTCGCTCCCGTCAGGCCGCGTTCTTGCGCACGAACCGGCCGACGATCCAGTTGATCAGGGCGATGAGCAGCAGCAGGACGAGCATGGCCCAGGCCACGGCCGCCGCCGGACCCAAGTGGCCCAGCTTCCAGCCGTAGTTGAAGAGGTAGATGCTGAGCGTCTCGTACTGGTGCTCGCTGCCGCCGATGGATCCGAGCGTGCCGCCCTGCAGCAGCAGCGGTTCACCGAACAGCTGCATGGAGCCGATGGTCGAGATGACGATGGTGAACAGGATCGTCGGCCGCAGCGAGGGAATGGTCACCTTGCGGAACTGCTGCCAGCGCGACGCTCCGTCGATCGAGGCCGCCTCGTACAGGTCGGTGGGCACCGCCTGCATGGCCGCCAGGTAGATCAGGGCGTTGTAACCGGTCCAGCGCCAGATCACGATGACCGAGATGGCGATCTTGGAGGTCCACTCCCCGTTGCCCCAGTCGGTGTTGCCGACACCGAAGAAGTGCAGCACCCAGTTGAGGATGCCGCCGTCGGCACGGAAGACCAGGGCGAAGACGAGGGCCGCGGTGGCCACCGAGGTGGCGTACGGGGTGAGGATCACCGTCCGCCAGAAGGTGCTGGCCCGCAGCTTGTAGTTGAGCAGGTGGGCCAGACCCAGGGCCACGAGGAGCTGCGGAACGGTGGAGATGACGCCGATGATGAAGGTGTTGGCGACGGCCGTCCAGAACTCGGAGTCCTGGAGGATCTTGGCGAAGTTGTCCCAGCCGACCCACTGGGACTGGTCGAGGCTCGTCATCTCCACCCGGTGCAGGGCGATCCAGCCGGTATAGAGGAGGGGGTAGAGCCCGAAGGCGCCGAAGATGAGGAAGAAGGGGGCGATGTAGGCGTACGGCGACGCCTTGTCGTCGAGGCGCCACAGCCGGGTACGCCACTTGCCGCGTCCGTTCGACGCGGCGCCGGTGCCGCCGGGTGGCGGAGTGTAGGCACCCCGTGCGGGGGTTGTCGTTGCCACGGAGGGAGTCCTTCCCTGGAGGTTTCGGCCGGTGGGGCGGGAGGGGAGTTCAGGGGCCGGGTGCGGTCCCGCCGCCCCCTGCGCGGATCGGTGCGGTGCCGAGCGGCCCGCGCGGCCTGACGTGCGTGTGAGGCGGAGCCCGGCCACCGGGCCCGCCAGGTGGTGCGCCGCCGCGGACGGTGCGGTGCCTTCCGCCTCCCGCGCGGCCCGTGCCGTACGGTGCGCCGTCCGCCCGGTGCCGCGTGGACGGCCCCCGCGCGCAGGCGTGGTGCGGGCGGCCGACGGGCCGCCCGCACCGGGGGTGTCTAGCCGAGCGCCTTGTCGATCGACTCGGTCGCGGCCTTCCACGCGTCGGCGGGCTTGGTGCCTCGCTGCTCCATGTTGTTGATCTGCGTGGAGATGGTGTCCTTGATCACGCCGTCCTTCGGGCCGAGCACCGCCTCGGGGATGGACTTGGCCTCCTCGGCGTAGATCTGGCCGATCGGGGCGTCGCTGAAGTACGGAAGCTTGGCGTTCTTCACGCTGGCCAGGTCATAGGCGCCCTTGTTGGACGGGAAGACGCCGATCGCCTTGAACACCTCGGCCTGCTGCTCCGGGGCGGTCAGCCACTTGACCAGCTCGGTGGCCTCCTTCACGTGCTTGCCGCTCTTGGGGACGGCGAGGAAGGAGCCGCCCCAGTTGGCCGCGGTGGAACCGGGCGCGCGGGAGATGTCCCACTTGCCCTTGAAGGCGTCACCGGAGTTCGTGGAGATCTGGCCGGCCATCCAGGCGGGGCACGCCACGGTGGCCACGGACCCCTTGCGCAGGGCCGCCGTCCAGGCGTCGGTGAACTGGGGCAGGCCCTGGGACAGCTTCTTGTCGGCGGCCTCGGCGGCCAGGTCCCAGCCCTGCTTCACGGACTGGCTGTCCTTGTAGACCGGCTTGCCGTCGGCGTCGTAGTACTGCTCGGAGGAGGAGCTGACGACCGCGTTGTACATGGCGGAGGCGGAGTCCATGAAGTAGGTGCCGGAGGGCGCCTTCTTCTTGTACTGCTCACCGAGCTTGAGGTAGTCCTCCCAGCCGCCCGCGACGGCCTTGGCGACGGCCTCGCGGTCGGTGGGCAGGCCCGCCTTCTCGAACAGGTCCTTGCGGTAGCACAGGGACATCGGGCCGATGTCGGTGCCGGCGCCGATGACCGTGCCGTCCTTGGCGGTTGCCTGCTTCTCCTTCCAGGACACCCAGTTGTTCACGTCGATCGTCTTGCTCAGGTCGGCGAACTTGCCCGACTGGGTGTCCACGACCTCCTTGATGCGCCCGACCTCGATACCCGTGACGTCCGCCAGGCCACTGCCCGTGTTCAGCTGCTGAAGGAGTTTCGGGTAGTAGTCCTGCTCGTTGGCAGTGGTCTCTTCCTTGACCGTGATGTTCGGGTGCAACTTGTGGTACTTGGCGAACAGATCGGCCTCCTTGTAGCCGAACTGCCCGAAGTCCGCCACCTTGAGGGTGATGTTCCCGTTGGCATCCGTGCTCGAGTCGTCGTCGCTGCTGCAGCCGGTCAGCAGCAAGGCCGAGGCCGTCAGGACCGATGTGGTCAGAGCCGCTGCCCTGCGGCCGTGACCGCCGCCGGTACGGGTGATGCGCATTCCACTACTCCTTGTTCCAGTGGGGAACGGGACCTCAGGAATCGGACCGCCGGATCCGACGGTCCGGACCTGCCCTCTTGGTTCGAGCAGCGGCCAGCCCACAGCACGCGGCGTGCGGTGAAACGGTGCTGGTCAACGGTGTGCCATGCAGGGTAGAGGGGAAGGCCGTAAGTGCTTCGATCCGCATGGGAGAGAGGCCCGGTCCCCCCGTGGGACCGCTCCCACGCGGCATGCCGGAAGACTCGTTGCTGCCGGGCCGGGTGTCAAGACTTGAAAACGGCGTTGTTGCGTAAGCGTGTTCCGCACGTCACGCGAACGTGTCGCGCGACAAGCCGTCACCGGCCGGTCATATGCCCGCCCCGTCCAGGATTCCAGCAGGTCACAGCCGGGTGAACCGGCTCCGGGCGGCAACTGCCCCGCGCAGCCCGGTGGCTGGGGGATTTCCTGGGCCAGAATGAGGCGGCCACGCCAAGGAACGCCGGAAGGTGAACGATGAGCCCTGCCGAACAGTCGCAGCCGCACCAGACCGCGGCCGTCCGGCGCCCGACCCTGAACGCCGTGGCCGCCCGCGCCGGCGTCGGCCGGGGCACGGTGTCCCGGGTGATCAACGGCTCCCCGAAGGTCAGCGACCGCTCCCGGAAGGCCGTCGAGCGGGCGATCGCCGAACTCGGATACGTACCCAACCGCGCGGCCCGCTCCCTGGCCACCCGCCGCACGGACTCGGTGGCACTGGTCGTGCCCGACGCCCAGACCCGGCTCTTCTCCGAGCCCTACTTCTCGGAGATCATCCTCGGGGCGTCCGCCGGACTCGCCGACGCGGGGCTGCAGCTGCTGCTGGTGCTGGCGCGCGACGAGAGGGAGTACGACCGGCTCGCCGCCTACCTGTCCGCACAACGGGTGGACGGGGTGCTGATGATGGCGGTCCATGGCGACGACACGCTGCCCGACCGGCTGGACGAGCTGGCCGTGCCGACCGTGCTGGCGGGGCGGCGCAGCGACCGGGAGCGGCTGGGGCACGTCCGCGCGGACAACCGGGGCGGCGCCCGCATCGCGGTCGAGCACCTGCTGGCGGGCGGCCGCCGGACCATCGGCACCATCACCGGGCCCCTGGACATGGACGCGGCGCAGGGCCGGTTGGACGGCTACCGGGAGGCGCTGCGGGAGGCGGGGGCCGCCGCCGACGAGGACCTGATCGCGTGCGGCGACTTCACCGAGGAGGGCGGGCGGGCGGCGATGCGCCGGCTCCTGCGCCGCCACCCGGAGCTGGACGCCGTCTTCGCCGCCTCCGACGTGATGGCGTCCGGCGCGATGCTGGAACTGCGCGCGGCGGGGCGCCGGGTGCCGCATGACGTCGCCCTCGTCGGCTTCGACGACTCGATCGTGGCCCGGCACGTCGATCCGCCGCTGACCAGCGTCCGCCAGCCGCTGGAGGAGATGGGCCGCACCATGGCGAGCCTGTTGCTGGACGAGATCGCCCACCGCGGCACCGGTCACCGTGAAGTGGTCCTGCCGACGGAGCTGGTGGTGCGCGAGTCGGCGTAGGGGTCCCGTCCCACGCCGACGCAGATCGGGCGCGGGACGTGGCACGCGGTGACACCGGCCGGCGGTGCCCCGGCGGGCGCACCTGCCGCACGGGGGACCGGCCCATGGCGCTGTGGGAGCGCTCCCATGCATAATGGGGCCCAGTCGACTCGTGGGAGCGATTCCATGCCCAAACCGATGACCGTGACCTTCCCTCCCGCCTTCCTGTGGGGCGCGGCGACCTCGGCGTACCAGATCGAGGGGGCGGTGCGGGAGGACGGCCGCACCCCGTCGATCTGGGACACCTTCAGCCATACGCCGGGCAGGACGGCGGGCGGCGACCACGGTGACATCGCGGTCGACCACTACCACCGCTACCGCGACGACGTGGCGCTGATGGCGGAGCTGGGCCTGGGCGCGTACCGCTTCTCCGTCTCCTGGTCGCGGGTGCAGCCGACGGGCCGGGGCCCGGCCGTCCAGCGGGGCCTGGACTTCTACCGCCGCCTGGTGGACGAACTGCTGGCGCACGGCATCAAGCCGGCCGTCACCCTCTACCACTGGGACCTGCCGCAGGAGCTCGAGGACGCGGGCGGCTGGCCGGAGCGGGACACCGCGCTCCGGTTCGCCGAGTACGCGCAGCTCGTCGGCGAGGCGCTCGGCGACCGGGTGGAGCACTGGATCACCCTCAACGAGCCCTGGTGCAGCGCCTTCCTGGGCTACGGCTCCGGCGTCCACGCCCCCGGCCGTACCGACCCGGCCGCCGCCCTGCGCGCGGCCCATCACCTCAACCTGGCGCACGGCCTGGGCGCGGCGGCCCTGCGTTCGGTGATGCCGGCGGGCAACGAGATCGCGATCAGCCTCAACTCCTCGGTCGTACGGCCCCTTTCCCAGGACCCGGCCGACCTGGCGGCGGCCCGCCGGATCGACGACCTGGCCAACGGGATCTTCCACGGGCCGATGCTGCACGGGGCGTACCCGCAGACGCTGCTCACGGCGACGGCCTCCGTCACCGACTGGTCGTACGTCCTCGACGGCGACCTCGGCACGATCAAGGCGCCGCTGGACGCGCTGGGCCTGAACTACTACACCCCGGCCCTGGTCTCGGCGGCCTCCGGCACGATCGACGGCCCGCGCGCGGACGGTCACGGCGGCGGCGAGCACTCCCCCTGGCCGGCCGCCGACGACGTGCTGTTCCACCAGACGCCCGGCGAGCGCACGCAGATGGGCTGGACGATCGACCCGACGGGCCTGTACGACCTGCTGATGCGCTACACGCGCGAGGCCCCCGGCCTGCCCCTGTACATCACCGAGAACGGCGCCGCCTACGACGACGAGCCCGACCCGGACGGCCGCGTGCACGACCCCGAGCGCATCGCCTACCTGCACGGCCACCTGTCGGAGGTGCGCCGCGCCCTCACCGACGGAGCCGACGTCCGCGGCTACTACCTGTGGTCCCTGCTGGACAACTTCGAGTGGGCGTACGGCTACGGCAAGCGGTTCGGCGCGGTGTACGTGGACTACGCGACGCTGGAGCGGACGCCGAAGTCGAGCGCGCGGTGGTACGCGCAGGCGGCGCGGACGGGGGCGCTGCCGCCGGTGGAGCCGGCTGCCTGACCCGGCCGCACGGGGGCGCGGCACCCCACCGTGGTGCCGCGCCCCGTCAACGGGTGGGCGTCAGTCGAGCGCCCCGAACGCCTTCGAGAAGGCGAACTTCTCCTGGCTGATCGAGCTGCAGGTCGCGTCGGCGGTGGGCTTGGGGCCGCCGTCGCACTGCTTGTCACGGGTCGCGGACCACATGGAGAGCCGGCCGAGGCCCTTGGACTTGGCGAAGTTCACCAGCTGGGTGGCGTCGTCGACCTTGAAGACCTCGGAGGAGACGTCGTTGACGCCGATCATCGGGGTGATGGCGACCGTCTTCCAGGCGGCGGGGTCCGACAGGCCGAGGACGCCCTTGACCTGGGCCTCGGTGGCGGTGGCGGCCTGCTCGGCGTAGGTGCCCATGTCGCCGCTGTAGGAGGCGCCGTAGTCCATCGCCATGATGTTCACGGTGTGGATCCGCACGCCGTTGGACTTGGCGTCGGACAGCAGGTTCACGCCGTCCTGGGTGAGGCCCTCGGGCATCACCGGGAGGGTGAAGGAGACGTCCAGGTCGGGGTGCTGGGCCTGGAGCTTGGCGATGGCCCGGGCGCGGCGGGTGTTGGCGGCCGTGTCGGGCAGCGCGCCGCCCTCGACGTCGAAGTCGACCTTGGTCAGCTTGAAGGCGTCGACGGCCTTGCCGTACGCCGCCGCCAGGGCGTCCGCGGAGGAGCAGGTGGTGGCCAGCTCCGAGCCGGAGGCGCCGCCGAAGGACACCCGGACGTCACCGCCCTCGGCGCGCAGCGAGCCGATCTGGGCGGCCACGCCGTCGCTGTTCAGGTCCGTGACGCCGCCCCACTTGGGGGTGCAGCCGCCGCCGTCGGTGAGGAAGGCGAGGTTGTAGTTCTTCACGCCGGTCGCGTCGGCGGCGCCCACGAGGTCGAAGGCCGGGTAGAGGGAGGTGTCGACGTAGGGGGCGAACCCGGCGGAGGCGGTGGTGCCGCTGCCGGTGCTGCCCGTGGGGGTGGGCGTCGCGCTCCGGGTGGGGGTGGCCGGCGTGGTGGGGGCCGGTGCCGGGGGCCGGGTCTCGGTGGGGCGGCCGCTCGGCTCGGGGGTGGCGCCGTCGTCCGCCGAACACCGGGCGTCGTCGATACGGCAACCCGTCGGGTCGCCGCTGCCGTCGACCACGAAGCCGACGGTCACCGACGTGCCGGGGGCGAGGCCGTCGGTGTCCCACTTCGCGGGCTTCACGGTGACGTGCCGGCCGCTGACACCGAACTCGCCGTTCCAGAGGGAGGAGAGCTCGGCGCCTGCCGGGAGGTCGAACTCCAGCGTCCAGGTCCTCTCGGTCTGGCCGCTGTTGTTGGTGACGACGTACTGGGCGGTGAAGCCCGTCGACCAGTCGCTGGTCCTGGTGTACGCGGCGTTCACTCCGGCCGCGTTCGCGGTGCCGGTGAGCAGGACCGCGCCGCCACCGGCCACGGCCGCGGCCAGCAGGCCGCCTATCGCCTTGTTCCTGCCACTGATCCTGCGCCGGTGCGTGCTCATGCGCGTGCCTGCTTTCGCTGCTCACGGGGGTTCACAGGGGTCTCCCGGCCTGTGGGTGCGGCAGCACGCTAGCGATCCGGAACCGGACAAACGGCCCGTCGGGGACCGCTGTCGAAGACCTTAGGGTTCGCTTAAGGAAGCGATCGGGAACGGTTAAAGGTCGAGACCGATCTGCCCGATCGTCGTCTCCGTACGGCTCCCCGGTGGCCCCGCCGCACCGGTCCCCGGCCGTCCAGCTGGAACCAGATCCGCACCTCGGCGCCGCCCAGGACCGAGGCGCCGATACGGACGTCCCCGCCGGTGGACTCGGCGAGCCGGCGGACGATGTCGAGGCCGAGGCCGGTCGAACCGGCGTTCCCGGAGCCGCGGCCACGGGCCATCGCGGCGTCCGGGTCGGCTATGCCGGGGCCCGCGTCGGAGACCAGCACGATCACCGCGTCCTCGCCGTTGTGCACGTCGACCGCGAAGGCGGTGCCCTCGGCGGTGTGCCGGAAGACGTTGCCGAGCAGGGCGTCGAGCGCAGCGGCCAGGTCGGCGCGGGCCACGGGTACGCGTACCGGCCGGTCGACTCCGGCCACCCGCCACTTGCGGCCCTCGTCCTCGGCGAGCGCGGACCAGAACTCCATGCGCTCGCGGACCACGGCGGCCGCGTCGCACCCGGCACCGGGACCGGCCGCGGCCGTCTGCGGTTTGGCCTGACGTGCCGTACGGATGATGGTGTCCACCTCGCCCTCCAGCTGGGCGACGGCGGCCCGGGTCTGCTCGGCGGCGGGTCCGGCGCCGAGGGAGGCCGCGTTCAGCCTCAGGACGGTGAGCGGGGTGCGCAGCCGGTGGGAGAGGTCGGCAGCCAGTTCCCGTTCGTTGGCGAGGAGTTGGACGACCTGGTCGGCCATGGAGTTGAACGCGACCGCGGCGAGCCGCAGTTCGGTCGGGCCCTCCTCCGGCACCCGGGCGCCCAGCTTGCCCTCGCCCAGTTCGTGCGCGCCCTCGAGCAGCCGCCGGGCCGGCCGCACCATGCGCACTCCGAGCCGGTCGGCGACGGCGACCGAGCCGACGATCAGCGCGAGGCCGACGGCCGCGAGGACCGCCCAGGCGGTGCCGACGCCGTTGGTCACCTCGGACTCGGGGACGTACACCTCGACGACCGCGATGGAACCGGAGCCGAGCGCGACCGGCTGCAGCAGGGTGGAGCCGCCCGCGACGGTGGTCGTGGAGGCGCGGCCGAGCCGGCGCACGGTCTGGATGTCGCGTTCCGCGGCGCGCCGCCGGCCGAGGTCGAGCGCGGGCCGGCCGCTGTCGGCGGGCAGGTGCACCGCCATCCCGGAGTCGGCACCGGCGGAGGCCACCGCCCGTTCCAGCTTGTCCTGGTCGGTGGTGATGGACAGCGCGGGCGCGACCGCGGCGGCCTCCCGTTCGGCGTTCGAGAAGGCGCGGTCGCGGGCCATCTCCTTGACGACCAGGCCGAGCGGGACGGCGAAGGCGACCACGACCATCGTGGTGACCGCCAGGCAGACCTTGACCAGGGCCCATCTCATCGCGGCGGCGCCCCTTCCCCCTCGGGCGGCACGGGCGGCTCCAGCTTCACGCCGACGCCGCGCAGGGTGTGCAGATAGCGCGGCCGGGCGGCCGTCTCCCCCAGTTTCCGGCGCAGCCAGGACAGATGGACATCGATGGTCTGGTCGTCGCCGTAGGACTGCTGCCATACCTCGGCGAGGAGTTCCTTGCGCGGGACGACGACGCCGGGGCGGCCGGCGAGGAAGGCGAGCAGGTCGAACTCACGGCGGGTCAGATCCAGGCGCGTGCCGTCCAGTTCGGCCTGGCGGCGCAGCGGGTCGACGGTCAGCCCGCCGACGCGCAGCACGGACGAGGGCGGGGCGTCCGCCGCGCCGGAGCGGGCCCGGCGCAGCACGGCCGCGATACGGGCGGAGAGGTGCTCGACGGAGAAGGGCTTGGTGAGGTAGTCGTCCGCGCCGGCGTTCAGCAGCCGGACGACCTCGGTCTCGTCGTCCCGGGCGGTGGCGATGATGACGGGCACGTCGGTGAGGCCGCGCAGCATCTTCAGGGCCTCGGAGCCGTCCAGGTCGGGCAGTCCGAGGTCCAGGACGACGACATCGAAAGGGAAATGGGCGACCTCGCGCAGCGCCTCCAGTGCCGTACCGACGCTGCGCACGGTGTGCGAGGCGTCGGTCAGATGCCGGATGAGCGCCGAGCGTACGAACTGGTCGTCCTCGACCACGAGCACACTTGCCATGCGCCGCACCGTACGCCATGTGCCGGACACCGGTCCGGGGCCTGTGGACAACTCGCCCCGAGTGCGTACGGCGGTGCCCCTGGGGCAGTATGGCCCGCGATGCGCAGAGGACTCGTACACGTACTGGCGTGGCTGCTCGCGACGGGAGCGGCGGTCACGCTGTCGTGGTGGGGTGTGCACACGGTGATGGCGGGGACGGCGTACGACCCGCCGCGCGCTCTGCCGGTCACGGCGGCCGACGCGGCGGCACCGGACGCGCAGTCGGCGTCGAAGGCGCCGTCCGTCTCGCCGACCCCGTCGCGGAAGCGGTCGGCAGCACCGGCACCCACACCCTCGCGGACCCCGGCCCGCACCCACCGCCCCGCTCCCGGCGCCTCCGCCCCGGCGTCCGGTCACGTCAAGGCCTACGACACCGACGGCGGCCGGGCGGTGTTCGAGCTGGGCACGTCCAGCGCGACCCTCGTCTCGGCCACGCCGGGGGCCGGCTGGTCGATGCAGCTGTGGAAGACGCAGAACTGGATCCGGGTGGAGTTCAGCAGGGGTGCGGACCGGGTGTCGGTGTTCTGCACCTGGCACGACGGCCCGCCGCGGGTGGAGGTCGGGACCTACTGAGGGGGCGGGTGCTCAGCGGAACACCGAGGGCGGCGGGGCCGGTGAGGGCACCGCCGCCTCGTCCGTCACGGGGAGCGCGCCGCCGGTGAAGTCGGTGAGCCGCCTGCCGTGTTCGACCCGGCCGGGGTGCGGGTCGGAGGCGGCGCGGCGGGTGAGTTCGGCGAGGGGCAGCGGCAGGTCGGCGGCGACGAGGATGGCGTTGCCGAAGCGCTTGCCGCGCAGCACGGCCGCGTCGGCGATCAGCGCGAGTTCACCGAACCGGGCGGCGGCGGTGGCGATCTGGCCGCGCAGGTGGGCGAGCGGCGGTCCGTCGGCGAGGTTGGCGGCGTAGACCCCGGACGGCTTCAGGGCCCGGCGGACCTCGTCCAGGTACTCGACGGAGGTGAGGTGGGCCGGGGTGCGGGCGCCGCTGAAGACGTCGGCGACGACCAGGTCGGCCCAGCCGTCCGGCACCTTGGCCAGCCCCGCGCGGGCGTCCGCCGACCGCACCCGGATGCGCGCGTTCGGGTCCAGCGGCAGCTCCCTGCGCACCAGCCGGACCAGCCCGGCGTCCCGTTCGACGACCTGCTGGGTGGAGCGGGGCCGGGTCGCGGCGACGTACCGGGCGAGGGTGAGGGCGCCACCGCCGAGGTGCACGGCGTGCACGGGCTTGCCGGGCGGGGCGGCGAGGTCGATGACATGGCCGAGGCGGCGCTGGTACTCGAAGGAGAGGTACGCGGGATCGTCCAGGTCGACGTGCGACTGCGGCGCCCCGTCGATCAGCAGGGTCCAGGCCCGGCCGCGGTCGGGATCGGGTACGAGCTGCGCGAGCCCGCCGTCGACCGCTTCCTCGACGGCTTCGACGGCGGCCGACCCCCGCCGCGTGTTCCTGGACCTGCCCATCCGTCCAGTCTCCCAGGTGCCCCGGGCGGGTGCCGCACCGGCGCCGGGGGGCCGCGGGACCTGCCCGTCGCCTCACCGGCAGTTGTCGGCCGCCTCGATCAGCCGGGCGGCCTCCCCGAGGGCCCGGCGCAGCACCACCGGGTCGGTGGCGAGGTCGGCCTCGCCGGGCGGCAGCAGCCAGTCGGAGCCCTCCACCGGTGGCTCCGGGTTCAGCCGCAGCCCGCGGCCGTTCGTCTCGGTGCAGGTGCTGCCCGGTACGTCCCAGCAGGCCGCCGTGCCGGCCGGCACCAGGAAGCCGAGGGTGCCGCAGCCGTCGTCGTGCAGGACGGGCCCCATCGCGTCCGTGGCACCGCGCCGCAGGATGTCGACCGCCTCCAGCCCCTGCCGGGCCGGCACCGTCACGAGGTCGCATCCCGTGTCACCCCCCGACGGGGGTGCCGACAACGGCGACGTACAAGGTTCGTTGCTCTGGCTGGTCTCCATGCCGGCCTCCACCACACAGCCCTGTTGCGGTCCATGGAGTCCAACGCGTGAGCGCGTCAACGGCTACGGCACAAGTGCGCCGCAAAGGATGGCACTTCATGGCAGATCGTGGATGACATATCCGGTTTGTAGCTAAACACTGCGTGCCGGGTCCTTCACAACAGGTACGTTCATGCCCGCCGGAACCAGGGCGCCACTCGGACAACTCGTCCCGAACCGCCCCGGCACCGGCATGGTTCGACGGTTCGCACGAGAGGACCCGGCCATGGCGTCGTCAACCGTGACCTCGTCACAGCCCGAACGGCCACCCCGGCCGAACCTCGCCTTCCGGCACCTGCGCGGCAGGCGTTCACCGGCCGAGTTCGCGGCGCTCGTACGGCGTGCCGCGCGCGAGATCGGTGAGCGGGTGAGCTGTGACGCGCGCTACGTCGGCCGGGTCGAGGCGGGTGAGATCCGCTGCCCCAACTACGCGTACGAACGGGTGTTCCTGCACATGTTCCCCGGCCGCACGCTCACCGACCTCGGCTTCTCGCCCCGCTCGTCCGTCCGCGGACGCGCGGCGCGCACGGCGCCGGACACGCCCGAGGCACCGGAGGAGCTAGCCGCCGCCGGCACGCCGGGGGCCGCCGAGGCCGACGGGTCCGCTGAGACCACAGGGGCGTTCGAGCCGTATGAGACGCAGGACCCGCACGACCCGTATGACCCCCAGGACCCGTACGACCCGCACGAGCCGTACGCGAAAGACCACCTGAACCACGAGGAGAGCGACGTGCTGCGTCGCGCATTCATGACCGGCGGAGGCGCCACGGTGGCCGCCGCCACGCTGGGCCCGCTGGGGCTCACCACGGACGCGGCGGCCGCGACCCGGCCTTCGCGCCGGCCCGGTACCTCCGAGGCGGCCGCCCTGGAGGAGGCCGTCCGTCGCATCCGGCTGCTCGACGACCGGCACGGCGCGGACGGCCTCTACCGGCGCGCGGCGGCCCCGCTGCGTGCGGCCTACGCGCTGCTGGACGCAGGCGCGACCCGGCAGACCACCGCCGACCGGCTGCACGCGGGCGCCGGTGAACTCGCCATCTCCGTCGGCTGGCTGGCCCATGACTCCGGCCGCTTCGACGACGCCCGCTCGCACTACGCGGAGGCACTGGCCACCGCCCGCATGACCGGCGATCCGGCACTGGAGGCGCACGCCTTCTGCAACACCGCGTTCCTCGCCCGGGACGCCGGCCGCCCCCGGGAAGCGGTCCGGGCCGCGCAGGCCGCCCAGCGCGCCGCCCGCCCCCTGGGCTCCGCGCGCCTGATGTCCCTGCTCGCACTGCGCGAGGCGGGCGGCTGGGCGGGGCTCGCCGACCGCACCGGGTGCGAGCAGGCGCTGGTCCGGGCCCAGGCCCTCTTCGAGCGAGGACGCTCGGACGCCGACCCCGAGTGGATGAGCTTCTACGGAGAGGCCGAGCTGGAGGGACTGAAGGCGCAGTGCTGGTCCACGCTGGGCGACTGGCGGCGCGCGTCCCGGCACGCCCGCCGTGCGGCCCACCTGCAGGATCCGCACTTCACGCGCAACATCGCGCTGTACACCGCGGAACTGGCCGACGACCTCGCCCGCGAGGGCCGCCCCGACGAGGCGGCCGCGGCGGGGCTGCGCGTGCTGGCCCTGCTGGACCAGGTCCAGTCCTCCCGCATCCAGACGATGCTGGCGGGCACGGCGAGGGTGCTGCTGCCGCACCGGCGGGCGTCGGGGGTGTCGGACTTCCTGGACCGGCACGCGTCGTTGCCACGGACGGGGCGGGTGTAGCGGCTTGCCGTCGGCGGCGGGCACGCCGTGGCCGACGGCGCGTTGCGCGCGCCCGCGCGGGGCGCTCACGGCACAGGCGACCGGCTACCCCGCGAGATGCCCGAGATCGTTCCAGCTCTCGATCGCCGGTTCGCCGTACGCCCAGCCGAGCACGGACAGTGAGGTGGGATTCAGGCGTATGCGGGCCGCGAAGTCCAGCGGGAGTCCCAGCCAGCGTGCACCGATCGACCGCAGGATGTGCCCGTGGGCGAAGACCAGCACGTCACGGTCGGCCGAGCGGGCCCAGTGGACCACCTCGTCCGCGCGCGCGGTGACCTCGGCGATGCCCTCCCCCTCGGGGACACCGTCCCGCCAGATCAGCCACCCCGGCCGGACGGCCTGGATCTCGTCCGGGGTCATGCCCTCGTACGCGCCGTAGTCCCACTCCATGAGGGTGTCCCACGCGGTGGCACGGTCACCGAAGCCGGCGAGTTCGCACGTCTCGCGCGCGCGGGACAGCGGACTCGTCCGCACCTCCGCCTCAGCCAGCCCGTCCAGCGGAGCGCGGTGCAGCCGCTCGCCGAGCAGCTTGGCCCCACGCCGGCCCTCCTCCAGCAGCGGTACGTCCGTCCGGCCGGTGTGCTTGCCGGACAGCGACCATGCCGTCTGTCCGTGCCGGGCCAGCAGGATGCGCGGTGCCATGGGAGACCTTTCCGGAAGAGGGGCGCCACACGGACGCCACGAAGACCACACGAGAACAGGGGGACGGGATCCCTCCATCATCGCTCACCCCGGGACCGGGCAACCCGGCGGGCGATCTCGACGTCTTCGAGGACTGAGCGCCCGCGCGGGCGGGACGGGAGCGCCCTCGAGGGCGGTCCAAGGACACCGTAAAGTGGCACGGTCGCCCGCGGGGGCGCGCCGCACAGCCGAAGGGGGAGGGCGATCGGATGCCGCAGACCGAGACACCGGGCACCGAGGTGGCTGCCCGTCCCCGGTTGCGCTGGTGGACCGAGCTGCCCCTGATCCTCCTGGTCTACGGCTGCTACTCGGCCGGCCGCCTCCTCGCGCGCGGTGACGTGAGCGGCGCCGTCGACCACGGTCTGGCGATCCTGCGCATCGAGAAGCTGCTGTACCTGAACGCCGAGCACCCGCTGAACCGGTTGTTCACGCGTGAGCCGTGGCTCGGGGTGCCGGCCGACTTCTGGTACGCCTCGCTGCACTACCTGGTCACGCCCGCCGTCCTCGTCTGGCTGTTCCGGGCCCGCGCCCGCCACTACCGGGCAGCCCGCACCTGGCTGATGACGTCGACCTTCATGGGCCTGATCGGTTTCACGCTGCTGCCGACCTGCCCGCCCCGCCTGCTCTCGGCCGGCCACGGCTTCGTGGACACGATGGCCCACTACAGCTCGTACGGCTGGTGGGGCGGCGAGGCCAGCGCGCCGCGCGGCATGGGCGGCATGACCAATCAGTACGCGGCCATGCCCAGCCTGCACGTCGGCTGGGCGCTGTGGTGCGGTGTGATGCTGTGGCGGTACGGCGGCACGCGCCTGACCAAGGTCTGCGGCGTGGCCTACCCGCTGCTGACCGCGATCGTGGTCATGGGCACCGCCAACCACTACTTCCTGGACGCGGCCGCGGGCGTCGCCGTGATGGGCGTCGGCCTGCTGCTGGCGCCGCGCCTGATGCGGGCCGTGGACTTGCTCCGGGCCCGCCTGTCGCTGCGCACCACACCGGTCACGAGCGGCACCGGTGCCCCGATTGTCAGTGCCGGATGCCAGACTTCCGCGGGTGAGCGAATTCCACGGCAGCGCGAGTCGCAGCTCGACGCCGGCGGCCGGCCGGACGCCTCCCCCGCGGACGCGGGCGAAGGGGCTGCGGCACCGGCTCGCTGAGCTGCGCGGTCCCGACGTACCGGCCAAGGCCCTGGACGCGCGCGCCCTCGCGGCGCTCGCCGCGAACCCCGGGTGCCGCAGGCGGGCGATCCTGGACGGCGCCGGGGTGGACAAGGCGCGGCTGGCGAGCGCGCTGGGCGCGCCGTCCGGCTTCGGGCAGTCGCAGTTCGCGCTGACCCGGGGCAACGCGTTCGAGGCGAAGGTGAAGGCGGACGGCGGCGCGGAGCTGCTGCGGCTGGCCCACGCCCGCCTGGACCCGGGCGCCGTACCGCCGGAGACGGCGGTCGTACCCGACCTGACCGCGCAGGGCCCCGAGGGGCGCACGGCTCGTACGGCGCTGGCGCTGCGCGAGGCCACGCGCGCGGGCGGCTGGACGCTGCTGGACCATCCGATGCTCGCCCTGGACGTGGCGGGTTCGCTCGCCTTCCTCGAGCCGGACGCGGTGGTGGTGCACCCGGACGGCAGCTGGTCGGTGGTGGAGATCAAGTCCTTCCCGGTGCTGGACGGTTCGGCGGACCCCGGAAAGGTGGGCGCGGCCGCCCGGCAGGCGGCGGTGTACGTGCTCGCCCTGGAGGAGGTCGCCGCGCGTCTGGATCCCGCTCCGGTCGTGCGTCACCGGGTGCTGCTGGTGTGCCCCAAGGACTTCTCCAACCTGCCCGCGGGCTCCGCCGTGGACGTCCGCAAGCAGCGCGCGGTCACCGCGCGCCAGCTGGCCCGGCTCACCCGGATCGAGGAGATCGCCGACGCCCTTCCCGAGGGCACGTGCTTCGCGCCCGACCGGCCCGCCGAGGAGCTGACGGCCGCCGTGGCGGCGGTACCGGCGACGTACGCGCCCGAGTGCCTGTCCGCCTGCGAACTGGCCTTCCACTGCCGGGAACGCTCCCGCGCGGCCGGCGCCGTCACCCGCCTGGGCCGGCCCCTGCGGGCCGAACTGGGCGGCCTGACCACGGTCGAGGAGGTCCTGGCCGCCGCCCGCGGCGAGAGCGGCGACCCGGACGACCCGGCGGTGGCGGCGTTGCGCCGGGCGGCACAACTGCGCGCGGAGGCCCTCGGGACGGCCGGAGCGCGCGGCGAGACCGCCGGCCGGGAGGTGGCCCGGTGTCCCTGATCACCACCCTCGCCCGGCTCGAGGCCGTCAGCAGCGGCCGGGCCCAGCCCGCCGCGACCGTCCGCCACCGGCATCTGTCCGACCGCCCGCTGGTGTTCGTGCCGCTCACCACCGCCGGCGAGGCTGGCGCCCCGCTCGGCGCGCTGGTCGGCACCGACCGGGACGCGCCCCGCCTGCTGGTCGTACCCCAGCCCCGCGACCGCGACCTGCGCTTCGCGTTCCTCACCGAGCTGGCCGACGTCGTCCTGCCGTACATCGACTCGCACGCGCAGTCCGTGGAGGCGGCCGAGCGCACCGAGACCGACCCGGAGACCGGCAAGCGGGTCAAGGTCGAGGTCCAGCTGTGCGCGGACGCGCCCCAGCTGATCCTGCCGAGCCGCGCGGGCCTGGACTTCGTACGGCTGCTCGGCCGCTCGATGCGGTTCCGCCGCACCGCCGAGCAGGACCCGGAGGCGCCCTATCCGGCGCCGCCCCGGGTGCCGCTGCTCGGCCGGTGGCTGACCCATTACGCCGAGCGGGCCCGGGTGCCCGGCTCCTCGCTGCTGCTCGCCCTCACCGAGGTGCTGTCCCGTCACTGGGCGACGGGCCAGTCCAGCCTGGAGGACCAGCACCTGGGCGCGCTGCTCGCCTGGATCGACCCTCCCGAGGGCGCGACCGGTGCCGAGGCCGCCCGGCGGGCCGAGCTGGAGCGGGACCCGGCCGGGCAGTTGCTGTGCCCGCCGGCCGGTCCGGCCACCGACCCGGCGTTCGACAACAAGCTGCTGGCCCCGGCGATCGAGCGCTACGACCGCGCGCGTACCGCCCTCGCCGCCGCCGAGGACCCGCTGGTCGCCGACGACCGGCTCGGTGCGCTCACCAGGGCCGAGCGGGAGATCCGCGACCTGGTCGAAAGCCGCACGCGGCCGACCTGGGACGCGGTGTGGCGGGGCCTGGACCTGCTGCGGACGCTGCCGGAGGGCGCACGCGTCGAGGAGCGCTGGACCCGGGACCGCTGGTCGTTCACCGGCCACCGGGACCGGGTGCTGGCCGGCGAGCCGCCGCAGCCGCGCCGGGACGACGCCGTGACGGCGGCGAACAAGCTGGCCACGCGCGAGCGTGAGCAGGCCCGACTGGAGGCGCAGGAGGCGCTGGACGACCCGCTGGTGATGGCGGGGCGGCGGCTGGCCGGTGAGGCCTTCGCGGGCGAGGTGACCGATGTCGTGATGACGTACAGCGAGGGCAAGCGGCCGAGCCCGCGCCCGCTGGTGACGGTCCGCACGGACGACCGGCCGCATCTGGCGGAGCGTGCGAAGGTCTACCGCTCGCTGGGCGGCAAGCCCCAGTCGGCGGAGTTCGTCGGCCTCGAGGCCGGGGCGGACGGGAGCCTGCTGGTGCTGCGGATCGTGGACAAGATGGGCCGCGGCAAGGAGCCGGAGCCCGGTTCGGTGCCGGAGAAGGGCGACCGGGTCTGCTTCACCCTCTTCGAGCACGAGCAGCGCGGCGGGGCGAAGCTGCCCGACCCGGAGGAGACCCCATGGACGCACGGCGGCCCGCCGGGCGAGCCCGCGGCGGAAGCCCCGGACACCGTCACCGAGGAGGACGTGCTGTGACGACCGTCGACTTCGACCCCGGAGCCGCGGCCGCCCGCGCCACCGACGCGATCCTGCGCGACACCCTGCACGGCACCGAGCGGGGCGTGGTGGTCGACTCCCCGCCCGGCGCCGGCAAGTCCACGCTGGTGGTCCGCGCCGCCCTGGAACTGGCCGGCGCGGGCCGCCCGCTGATGGTGGTGGCCCAGACGAACGCCCAGGTGGACGACCTGGTCCTGCGGCTGGCGGAGAAGGACCCGGAACTGCCGGTGGGGCGCCTGCACAGCAACGACACCGACGCGTACGACAAGACGCTGGACGACCTGCCGAACGTCCGTACGTCGGCGAAGGCGGCCGACCTGAACGGCCTGCCGGTCGTGCTCTCCACGGCCGCGAAGTGGGCGCACGTGAAGGTGGACGAGCGCTGGCGGCACGCGATCGTGGACGAGGCGTACCAGATGCGCTCGGACTCCCTGCTCGCCGTGGCCGGCCTGTTCGAGCGGGCGCTGTTCGTGGGCGACCCGGGGCAGCTGGACCCCTTCGCGATCGTCGGCAGCGAGCAGTGGGCGGGCCTGTCGTACGACCCGTCGGCCTCCGCGGTCACCACCCTTCTGGCCCACAATCCGGGCCTTCCCCAGCACCGCCTCCCGGTCTCCTGGCGGCTGCCAGCCTCGGCGGCCCCGCTGGTCTCGGACGCCTTCTACCCGTACACCCCGTTCCGCAGCGGCACCGGCCACGGCGACCGCCGTCTCACCTTCGCCGTCCCCTCCGACGGGTCCGGCCCGGACCGGGTGATCGACGAGGCGGCGGAGTCCGGCTGGGGCCTGCTGGAACTGCCCGCCCGGCACACTCCGCGCACGGACCCGGAGGCGGTGCGCGCGGTGGCCACGGTCGTCCGCCGCCTGCTGGACCGCGGCGGTGCGGCGACCTCGGAGCGCTCCCCGGCGCCCTCCCCCCTCACCGCCGACCGCATCGCCGTCGGCACCGCCCACCGCGACCAGGCTGCGGCCGTCCGGGCGGCCCTGACCGACCTCGGCGTGTCCGACGTGACGGTCGACACCGCGAACCGTCTCCAGGGCCGCGAGTACGACGTCACGGTCGTCCTGCACCCGCTCTCCGGACGCCCCGACGCGACCGCCTTCCACCTGGAGACCGGCCGCCTGTGCGTCCTGGCCTCCCGGCACCGCCACGCCTGCATCGTGGTCTGCCGGGCCGGCGTGGGCGACCTCCTGGACGACTATCCCTCCACGGAACCGGTCCAGCTGGGCACGCTGGTGAAGTTCCCGGACGGTTGGGAGGCGAACCACGCCGTCCTGGCCCACCTGGGTGAACACCGAGTGAGCTGGCGGCCGTGACCGGCATCCGGCAGCCGCCCGGCGAGCGCCCAGCCCATCGCCGCCCACCCGCCGGACGGAGTCCGGCACGCCGCCGGAGGCGGCCGACCAACACAGTCCGGACGGTTGGGAGGCGAACCACGCCGTCCTGGCCCACCTGGGTGAACACCGAGTGAGCTGGCGGCCGTGACCGGCATCCGGCAGCCGCCCGGCGA
>NZ_JBICWR010000008.1:0-73483 GCF_043199855.1 Streptomyces sp. NPDC048521 | reverse complement strand
CGAGCGCCCAGCCCATCGCCGCCCACCCGCCGGACGGAGTCCGGCACGCCGCCGGAGGCGGCCGACCAACACAGTCCGGACGGCTGGGAGGCGAACCACGCCGTCCTGGCCCACCTGGGTGAACACCGAGTGAGCTGGCGGCCGTGACCGATGTTCCCGGCGGGCGACTCCCGGTGAACCCGCGGCCATTAGGGGCCCTTGCGCGGGCGCGGGACAATGGACGGTGGCCCACCTGAAGGCGGCGCCCAGCGAACCGTACGAGGAGGAGACAAGACATGGCGGAGCCCACGCCGCGTCGTAACGAACCGCGGCTACGCCCCGCGCCCCTGCTCTTCGAGCCCGCGGAGGCGGTCTCCGACCCCGAGCACTTCTTCGACCTGGAGTCGATCGAGGACCCGCGGGCGCTGCTGGCGCGCGCGACGGAGCTGACACAGGCGTTCCGCGCGGCCGCCGACCGGGCCGTGGAGTTCCAGGCCATCGCGGCGGCCCAGCTCGCCGATCCGCGCCGGTTCGACCGGCTGACCCCCGCGGACATCGCCGACCGGGCGGAGTGGACCGAGGACTACGCGAAGAAGATGGTCGAGTTCGGGCGGGACCTGATGCGCGGGGACACCGAGGGACACACGTCCGCCGATCCCGTGTAGTCCGGTGGACTCGGCCCGTGCCACCCCCGCCTGGCATATGCCGGGCGGGCAAGATACTCCTCCACGGGTGTTCCTGTCCCAATTTTCGGCAACCCAGGGAAACCGTGTGTTCACCGCCGGTACATGTGGTTGCCATGAGCAGTGCACCGAACGTCACCTGTGCCACCTCCGACGGCCTCGCCTGGCTCGCCTCGGCAGGAACGTATCCACGGAGCACGCTGGCCCTCTGGGAGGAGCGCCCGGACGCCCCGGTGGTCCTGCCCTGCGGCACCGTCTTCGACGTGGTGAGCGCCCCGGCGATCTTCGGGCGCCGGATGCTGGACCGCTTGTGGGACGAGGGGCCGGGATCGGGCCCGGTCGCGGTGTTCCGGGGTCGCACACTGCTGTTCGCCGCCCCGGGCACGGCCCAGCGGCTGCCCTCGCTGCTGGCTTGGGAGGAGTGGGGTTCCCACCGGGCGGAGGCGGTGCCGCCGCTGCTGTGCCACGGCACGGGAGACGCGGTGACCGTCCCGGCCCTGACCAGCACCGACGCCCCCGGCACCTCCCGCTGGCTGGTCGCCCCCGACACCCGGCACCCCTGGCTGCCCGGCCCCGAGGTCGTGCTCTGGGCGGCCGTACGGGCCGCCCGGGCCGCCGTGCGGATATCGATTTTTCCTCGCGCCGACCAGGATGCTAAGGTCTACGACGTCAGCAGGCGCCGCTAGCTCAGTTGGTTAGAGCAGCTGACTCTTAATCAGCGGGTCCGGGGTTCGAGTCCCTGGCGGCGCACGATGACGATGGCGACTCATGACCGCAGAAAGCGCGGTCATGAGTCGCCATCGTCGTTTTTGCGCGGCAGCGCCGCGGTGGCCGTCGCTCGCGAGGTCAGCCGGTCATCGCCGGCGTGATCTTCACCGTCCAGGTCCCCGACGCCGTCCGGTCCTCCACCTCCACCCGCACGCCGTCCCCGGGCACGGTGAAGCTCTCCCCGAGGGAGACCGGGGCGTCGGCGAGCGGGGGATAGACCGAGTTCTCCCAGCAGGCCTCGGTGTGCGGGTGGGCGTCCACGACCTCGACCGGGCCACCGCCGGACTCTGCGCCACCGCGGACCCGGTAGACCAGTACGCCCTGCCGGCAGGACGCCGGGTCGTTCCCGGCGGCGCCGCGCGCCTCGAAGGCGAGGGTGCTGTCCGGGCCGGTGCGCACGACGGCCAGCTTCACTCCGTTGCCGAGACCGAAGGCGGGCGCGTCGCCCGGGCCCCGCACCGGGACGCCCGGACCGGCGGCCAGCGGTTCCAGGGTGAGGCGGACCGGGTCGGCACCGCGCACGCACGCTACCTGGCGCGGGTCCAGCCAGCCGAGCTTCCACTTGTGCCAGGCGAACAGGTCGGGTGCCAGACCGAACTGGCTGCCCATCAGGTCCCAGTCGCCGACGAAGGTGTCCCAGTCGCCCTTGCCGTCGACCGGGCGGTGGTAGAGGTCGGGCAGGTCGAACACATGGCCGGTCTCATGGGCGAGAACCAGCCGGTCCGGTGGGTGCTTCTCGAACACGGTGACGACCCGGCGGACGTCCGTACCGTCCACGCGCTGGGGCGTCTCGAGGTTCACGACCTTCGTGGCGTCCGAGTCCACGCCGGGCGCGTCCGGGTCGGCGACGAAGTACACGACCGCATAGCGCGAGAAGTCGACCTCTTTGTCGGCCACGGCGAACGCGTCCCGCAGATAGGCGGCCCGGTCCTCGACGCCCCAGTCCCGCCTTATGGCGTACGACGTGGACGGGCGCGGCATGCGCAGCCAGCGCTTCAGCGGATGCGGGCGCAGCGTGAACCTGCCGTAGGACGCCTGCTCGAAGAAGCGGCTGGTGGCCGGGAAGTGGTCGGCGGTCAGCTCGGCGGGGGTGGTGTGCGGGGCGGCGTCCGGGAAGGAGAGGTAGACGAGCACCGCGTCCAGCGCGCCGGTCGGGCGGGTGTAGGCGGCGTTCCAGGTGTCCACGCCCTCCGAGTGGTGGGCCTCGGTCCGGTGCAGGGCACAGGGGGCCGTCGAGAAGGGCTCGGCGACCGACGGGCCGGTGAGGATCGAGGTCGCGGCGAGCGCCGACAGCGTGGTGCACACGGCGGCGGTGCTGCGCAGCTTGGGCACGGACATGACCTCCGGATGCGGTTCGCGGGACCCGCACCCAGATTGCTGCGCTTTTTCGAGATATGCCCTGTTTGCCTGCACCAGAAGGGTGAGTGCGCCCCGCCCGCGCGCCGGTGTGCTCCGGCGCTCGACACCCCGAAACTTTCACGGAACGTCACAACTGGTCGGGGGCTTGAAGAACCTGTCCAGGTGCGGGCAGAAACGATCTGCCAGAGGCCGTGCTCCATCCGGGAGACTGGACGCCGGCTGGAAGGGCCCGGGGCCAGCCTCTATGATCGGCACACTTTCCGGCACGGACAGAGATCGAGTGCACGCGGGAGCGAGCGGTGAGCGGAACGTCCGAAGGGCCGACGCCCGCGGCAGACCTCGACCGGTCAGCCGTTACAGACAGTGACTACACCACCTACCACCGTGCCTTCGCGGCCGCCCCGCTCTCCATGGCGGTCGTGGACCCCGAGGGCATCGTCGTCAGCGCCAACCCCGCCTTCGGCGAGCTGCTCGGCACCGAACCGGAGGCGCTCACCGGGCGGGTCGCCGCCGACCTGGTGGACCTGGCCTCGGACGCCCGCACCTGGCACGCCTACCGCGAGGTCCTGCGCGGTCGGCAGGCGAGGCTGCGCTGCACCCGCCGGCTGAAGCACCCCGACGGGCACTCAGTGTGGGTGCAGGTCACCGTCTGCCCGTTGGCCGACGGCGGCCCCGGCGTCCTCCTCTCGGTCGCCGACATCAGCGCCCGCCGTGAACTCCAGGCCCGGCTGCGGCACTTGCAGATGCACGACCCGGTGACCCGGCTGCCCAACCGCACCCTGTTCTTCGAGCGGCTCTCGGCCGCGCTGGAGGCGGAGTCGTACGAGCGGAGCGGCAGCGGCCGGATCGGCCTGTGCTACCTGGACCTCGACGGGTTCAAGGCCGTCAACGACACCCTCGGCCACCGCGTCGGCGACCGGCTGCTCGCGGCCGTCGCCGAACGCCTGACCCGGGTCGCCGACGAGGCCGGGTACGCCCGCGCGGCGACCCCGCTCGTGGCCCGGCTCGGCGGTGACGAGTTCGCGCTGCTCGTCGAGGAGTCCACCGGCACCGAACAGCTGGCCGACCTCGCCGAGTCGGCGCTGAAGGCCCTGGAGGAACCCTTCGACCTGGCCGGCCAGCGGCTGTCGCTCACCGCGTCCATCGGGGTGGTCGAGCGGCATGCGACCGGTACGACGGCCACGGGCCTGATGCAGGCGGCCGACACGACGCTGTACTGGGCGAAGGCGGACGGCAAGGGTCGCTGGACGCTGTTCGACCCCGAGCGCAACGCGCACCGCATGACCCGCCAGGCCCTGTCCTCAACCCTGCGCCCCGCCATCGAACGCGGGGAATTCGCCCTGGAGTACCAGCCGTTGGTGGGCATGGAGGACGGGCGGCTCAGCGGGGTCGAGGCGCTGATCCGCTGGAATCATCCTCAGTTCGGCACACTGACGCCGAATCGGTTCATCGGACTGGCCGAGGAGGACGGCTCGATCGTGCAGCTCGGCCGCTGGGCGCTGAACACCGCCTGCCGGCAGGCCCGCCGCTGGCAGTTGGACCACCCCGGTGAGCCGCCCATCTTCGTCAGCGTGAACGTGGCCGTGCGCCAGGTGTGGGACTCCGACCTGGTGGCCGATGTGGCGCAGATCCTCGCCGAGACCGGACTGGTCCCGCACCTGCTCCAGCTGGAGCTGACCGAGTCCGCCGTGATGGGCTCGGCGGGCCGCCCGCTCCAGGCCCTGCAGGCCCTCAGCGACATGGGTGTGCGCATCGCCATCGACGACTTCGGCACCGGCTACTCCAACCTCGCCTACCTGAGCCGCCTGCCGGTGTCGGTGCTGAAGCTGGACGGCTCCTTCGTGCGGGGCTTCCAGTACGAGGGCGACAAGAAGGAGATCGCCCCCAACCCGGCCGACGAGGTGATCGTGGAGGCGATGATCCAGCTGGCGCACCGCCTCGGCCTGACCGTCACCGCGGAGTGCGTCGAGACCTCGGCCCAGGCCACCCGGCTGCGCCGGATCGGCTGCGACACCGGACAGGGCTGGCTGTACTCCCGCCCGGTGTCGCCGGATCGTATCTCCGAGCTGCTCGGGGCGCAGACCTACGCGGTCGGCAACCCGTAGGCGTCCGCGATCAACTCGTAGGAGCGAAGGCGCAGTTCCCCGCGGTGGGCGTGGGAGACGAGCATCAGCTCGTCGGCGCCGGTGCGCTTGTGGAGGTCGTCCAGGCCGGCGCGGACCTCGTCGGCGGTGCCGTGCACGATGTTGGCCGTCCAGGAGCCGATGAACTCCTCCTCCATCGAACTGAACTGGTGCCGCTCGGCCTCCGCCGGGTCCGGGAACAGGCCGGGGCGGCCGGTGCGCAGCCGGAGCATGTTCAGCGCCATCGCCCGGGTCTGGCGGCGGGCCTCCCGCTCGTCGTCCGTGGCGAGGGTGGAGACGCCGATGAGGGCGTACGGCTCGTCGAGGACCGCGGACGGGCGGAAGGTCTGCCGGTACAGGTCGAGGGCCGGGATGGTGTTCTGCGCCGAGAAGTGGTGCGCGAAGGCGAACGGCAGGCCGAGCATCCCGGCCAGGCGGGCGCTGAAGCCGGAGGAGCCGAGCAGCCAGATCGGCGGGCGGTGCGGGGACTGCACGCCACCGGGTGTGCTGCCCTGGATCGGGCCCGGGATCGCGTGGATCCGGCCGTAGGGGTGCCCGTCGGGGAAGTCGTCGTCCAGGAAGCGGATCAGTTCCGCGAGTTGCTGCGGGAAGTCGTCGGCGCCCTCGTCGAGGGTGTCGGTACGGCGGAGCGCGGCGGCCGTGGCGCCGTCGGTGCCGGGGGCCCGCCCGAGGCCGAGGTCGATGCGGCCCGGTGCGATCGCCTCCAGGGTGCCGAACTGCTCGGCGATCACCAGCGGGGCGTGGTTGGGCAGCATGACGCCGCCCGAGCCGAGCCGGATCCGGTCGGTGTGGGCGGCGAGGTGGGCGAGGATCACGGCGGGCGAGGAGGAGGCGACGCCGGGCATGGAATGGTGCTCGGCGACCCAGTACCGGTGGAAGCCGCGGGACTCCGTCAGCCGGGACAGCTCGACGCTGGTGCGCAGGGCGTCGGTGGCCGTACTGCCCGCGCCGACGGTCACCAGGTCCAGTACGGAGAGGGGGACGGGGGCGGTCCCGTGCGTCGTGCCCCGGATCTCGTCTGCCGACACGGTGTGAGCCTCCTGGTTTCGAGCGTGCGCTGTCGGGGTGCTAACAGGAGGCAGTCTCCGTTTATTCCCCCGGGGGGTCTTCCGGCCGACGGGTTCGGCCGGGCGCACCGGGGACGGGAGCCGGGGCGGAGCCCCGGTGCTACGCCTGGACCAACGGGTGCCGGGTGAACAGGGTCCCCAGGGCGGGCGCGTTCACCCGCCGGTCGGCCAGCCTCAGCCCCTCCCACACGCTGACCTGGTTCGCCGTGAGCACCGGCTTGGACAGCACCTTCTCCAGCAACTGCAGGTGTGCGGCCGTGTGCAAGGCGGTGTCGGGCAGCAGGACCGCCTCCGCGCCGGAGACGTCCGCCGCCCGTGCCAGCGTGAGCACGTCCTCCTCCTGCCAGGTGCCGACCTCGGCCGCCGTGACGACCCCGGAGGACCGCGCCCCGGTCACCTCCAGCCCGCCGGCCCGCAGGAACTCCACGAACAGGGTCGTGACGTCCTCCGGGTAGGTCGCCCCGACGGCGACCCGTCGTACGCCGATCTCCCGGGCCGCGTGCACGAAGGCGAAGGAGGTCGAGGAGGCGGGCATCCCGGCCAGCCGGGCCAGCGTCCGCACCTGCTCCTGGGCGCCCTGCCAGCCGTGCACGAAGCTGCCGCTGGTGCAGGCCCACACCACTGTCTCGACCCCGGCCAGCCGCAGCCCTTCCATGCCCGCGGCGAGCCGTTCCGCGGAACCCGTCTCACGCAGGGCGTCCACCACCCGGTGCGCGTCCTCGCCGATGTCCGTGTGGACCAGGTCCAGCCGGATGTCGCTGCCCAGGAGCTGCTCGATGCGTGGATAGTCGTCCTCGGCGGAGTGGCCCGGGTAGAGGAAACCGAGTGCGGTCATGTCCAGCCTTCCTGCGTCTCTTCGGGCAGTACGGGCCTTTCGCGCGCGGCCGCGTCCAGCAGCGCCTGACGGGGGCCCCACGGCTCGGGTACCCAGTCGGCGCGGCGCCGCCCACATCGTGACCTGGTCGGCCGAGATGAGCGGCATGCGCAGTTCGGCCTCCGGCTGGGGGTGAACGCCCGGGTGACGGACACCGTGCACGGCGTGACCGGCGCCACGGCTCGCGGTCGAGGGCGAGGCCGAAGAGGGCCGCCACGCCGGCGCCGCGTTGCGGGCGGGGTCGCCGAGAGCGGGGACGTCCATGGCCCGCGCCGGTCTCACGCTGGGAGACGAGTGGGCAACGGAGCGCGAGCACGCCCGTGTTGACGACGGTGGGTTCGGGTGCGAGCGTGGTCAATCCGCGCATGTCAGACGCCGGGAGCCGCCCCGAATGACGCCGACCCCGCCCACCCTTCTCGTCCTCGACGCCGATCCGCCGCCCCGGCTGGGCCGCCTCACCGGCCGCGCCCGGATCGTGCACACGGATGCCGCGCACCTGGCCGAGCGGCTGCCCGAGGCGGACGCCCTGCTGGTGTGGGACTTCACCTCGCACGCGGTACGCCGGGCCTGGCCGGGGGACGGGCCCAGGCCGCGCTGGGTGCACACCGCGAGCGCGGGCGTGGACCATCTGATGTGCCCGGAACTGGCCGCGTCCGACACGGTGGTCACCAACGCGCGCGGGATCTTCGACCAGCCGATCGCCGAGTATGTGGCGGCCCTCGTCCTGGCGGTCGCCAAGGATCTGCCGCGCACGCTGGAGTACCAGCGGGAGCGGACCTGGCGGCACCGGGAGAGCCGCCGGGTGGCGGGCACGCGCGCGTGCGTGGTCGGCTCGGGCCCCATCGGCCGGGCGATCGTCCGCACGCTGAAGGCCCTGGGGGTGACGACGGCGCTGGTCGGGCGGGTGCCGCGGATCGGCATCCACGGCCCGGACGACCTGGACCGGCTGATCTCCCGCGCGGACTGGGTGATCGCGGCGGCTCCGCTGACCGAGCAGACGTACCGCATGTTCGACACCCGCCGCTTCGGGGTGATGCAGCCCTCGGCGTTCTTCGTGAACGTCGGCCGCGGGCAGCTGGCCGACGAGGACGCCCTCGCCGAGGCACTGACCCGGCGCTGGATCGCGGGCGCCGCGCTGGATGTGTTCGCCGCCGAACCGCTGCCCCGCGACAGCCCGTTGTGGGGGCTGCCGGGACTGATCGTCTCCCCGCACATGAGCGGGGACACGGTCGGCTGGCGCGACGAACTGGGCGCGCAGTTCGTGGAGTTGTACGAGCGGTGGGCGGCGGGCAGGTCGCTGGTGAACGTGGTCGACAAGAAGCGTGGTTACGTGCCCGGTCACTGACGCCCTGGAGGGTGCGACGCAGCTCACCGACCGCCGTAGCCCCTCGTGCCCGGTTCGGTGCCCGCGGAGGAGAAGTGGCAGAGATCGCCGGGAATCGGGGTGACCGTCGGGTTCTCCCGTGGGGGTTCCATGGAGGCGAACGGCGGGAAGAGGGTGTGGATCTCGTAGCGCGCACACCTGGCGTGTCACTCGTCGGCGGCAGTGACTCCGCCCGCTTCCGCGCAGGTCACAGGCGCGCGGTCGTCCAGCAGTCGTGCCCTGCAGTGGACGTCCCGCCTCCCCGAGCGAGGCGGTGACGAAGGGACCGGCCACGAAAACCAGTGCGCATGGCCCGGATGCGCTTGGGTAGCCGCGCCGCCATGGCTCCACCACTTGGGAACGACGTACACACCTTCCGGTCGGGACACAGACACAGCCGGCGCTCGGTGCTCGCGGGTGTCGCGGCGCTCGGCGCGCTGGGTGCCGCGGGCTGCGCACGGGTGGCGTCGGCGTCCGGCAAGAACGGCGGCGACCTGCTCGACCGGTTGCGCGCGCAGGGTGTCGTACGGCTCGGGATCGCCGGTGAGATCCCGTTCGGGTACATCGACAAGGACGGCCGTCTCACCGGTGAGGCGCCCGAACTGGCGAAGGTGATCTTCAAACGGCTCGGGGTGGACCGGGTGCAGCCGGTGCCGACGGAGTTCGGCTCGCTGATCCCGGGACTGAACTCGCAGCAGTTCGACGTCGTGGCCGCCGGTATGTACGTCAACCCCGAGCGCTGCGAGCAGGTGATCTTCGCCGATCCGGACTACCAGATGCTGGATTCGTTCATCGTCCGCAAGGGGAACCCGAAGGGGTTGCACTCCTACCGGGACGTGGTGGAGAAGAAGGCGAGGTTCGCCACCGGCACCGGGTACGCGGAGATCCAGTACGCGGTGGAGGCCGGGTACGAGGAGGGCGACATCCTGATCGTCCCGGACCAGGTGGCCGGGCTGAACGCCGTCGAGGCGGGCCGCGTGGACGTCTTCGCCGGTACGGCGCTCACCGTCCGCGAGGTGGTGAAGAAGTCGGGCAAGGCGGAGGCCACCAAGCCCTTCGCACCGCTGGTCAAGGGCGAACCGCACGTCGACGGCGGGGCGTTCGCCTTCCGGCCGACCGAGACCGCGCTGCGGGACGCCTTCAACGCCGAGCTGCGCAAGCTGAAGAAGAGCGGGGAGCTGTTGCGGATCCTTCGGCCCTTCGGCTTCACCGAGGCCGAGATGACGGACCTCACCGTGAAGGAGCTGTGCGGCGGATGACCTCGGGGCTCTGGGAACTGGTACTGAAAGGCATAGGGACCACCGTCCAGTTGCTGGTGTTCAGTGCGCTGCTGGCCACGGCGGTGTCCTTCGTCGCCGGCATCGCGCGCACGCACCGGCTGTGGGTCGTGCGCTTCCTGGCCGGCTTGTACACCGAGGTGTTCCGCGGCACCTCGGCCCTGGTGATGATCTTCTGGGTGTTCTTCGTGCTGCCCATCGCCTTCGGCTGGCAACTGGTGCCGATGTGGGCGGGCACGCTGGCGCTCGGGCTGACGTACGGCGCGTACGGCTCGGAGATCGTGCGCGGCGCCCTGAAGGCGGTCGACCCGGCCCAGCAGGAGGGCGGGGTCGCGCTCAGCTTCACGCCGGCGCAGCGCCTGCGGCTGATCCTGCTGCCGCAGGCGGTGCCGGAGATGATCCCGTCCTTCTGCAACCTGCTGATCGAGCTGCTCAAGGGCACCGCGCTGGTGTCGGTCATGGGCATGGGCGATCTGACGTTCAGCGCCAACCTGGTGCGGCTGGCGTTGCAGCGGAGCGCGGAGATCTACACGTACGTCCTGCTGATCTACTTCACGATCGCCTTCGTGCTGACCCGGCTGATGCGCGGTCTGGAGAAGCGACTGAAGGCCGGGGTCGGCAAGGACCCGGGTACGGAGTCGGCGGCGCGTGAGCTGAAGCGGGCGCAGACGACCGGCGTGGGCGGTGGTGTGGCATGACGTGGGACTGGAACGCCGTCGGCGACTTCATGCCGGACCTCTGGCACGGACTGCTGGTCACCCTGCAGTCCCTGGCGCTCGGTTCGCTGCTGTCCTTCTCCCTGGGCCTGGTGTGGGCGCTGCTGATGCGGACGCCGAGCCGGTGGGTGCGCTGGCCGGTCGGTGTGGTGACGGAGTTCGTGCGCAACACCCCGCTGCTGGTCCAGCTGTTCTTCCTCTTCTACGTGCTCCCCGAGTGGGGTCTGACCTTCTCGGCGCCGGCCACCGGGGTCTTCGCGATCGGCCTGCACTACTCGACGTACACGATGCAGGTCTACCGGGCCGGTATCGAGGCGGTGCCCGCCGGCCAGTGGGAGGCGGCGACCGCGCTGAACCTGCCCCGGCGGCGGACCTGGACCGCGGTGATCCTGCCGCAGGCGATCCGCCGGGTGGTGCCCGCCCTCGGCAACTACGTGATCTCCATGCTCAAGGACACGCCGATGCTGATGGTGATCACCGTGCTGGAGATGCTCGGGCGGGCCCGGCTCTTCTCCCAGCAGCACTTCCAGTTCACCGAGCCCCTGACCGTGATCGGGGTGGCCTTCATCCTCATCTCCTATCTGGCCTCCCTTCTTCTGCGAGCCCTGGAGCGACGCCTTGTCCGCTGACACCCCTCTGACGAAAGAACCCGACGTGAGCACCGGTGCGGTCACGGCCGGCGGTGAGCTGATCAGCCTGGAGGGCGTCACCAAGCGCTTCGGGTCCCACACCGTGCTCGACAACCTGAACTTCTCCGTCGAGCCCGGCAAGCACGTGACCCTGATCGGCCCGTCCGGATCCGGCAAGACCACGATCCTCCGGCTGCTGATGACCCTCACCAAGCCGGACGAGGGCACGATCACCGTCGACGGGCAGCAGCTGTTCCCGGCGCCGGAGAAGCAGATCCGGGAGGTCCGCAAGAAGATCGGGATGGTGTTCCAGCAGTTCAACCTGTTCCCCAACATGTCGGTGCTGCGGAACATCACCGAGGCGCCGGTCCGGGTGCTCGGCATGTCGAAGGACGAGGCCGAGGCGCGGGCCCGGGAGCTGCTGGACCTGGTGGGGCTCGCCGACAAGTGCGACGCGAAGCCCACCCGGCTCTCCGGCGGCCAGCAGCAGCGGGTGGCGATCGCCCGGGCGCTGGCGATGCGGCCGCGGGTGCTGCTGCTGGACGAGGTGACCTCCGCGCTCGACCCGGAGCTGGTCGCGGGAGTGCTCGATCTGCTCCGGGACATCGCCCGCAGCAGGGACATCACGATGCTGTGCGTGACCCACGAGATGGGTTTCGCCCGGGACATCTCCGACCAGGTACTGATGTTCGACTCGGGCCGGGTCGTGGAGGCGGGCCCGCCGGAGAAGATCTTCAGCGATCCGGAGCAGGACCGCACCCGGGAATTCCTCAGCGCGGTGCTGTGACCACGTGGTGTGAAGAGGGGAAGAGCCGAGGTCCGGTCGCTGGTTCATGACGTTGGCATATGCCAGAGGGTTTCCGCCGCAGTTGGGAGGGAGGGCGCACGGGACACAATCTCGCCAACCCCCTCTCCCCGGCGGGCGCTTGGCGGCTATCGTGGAGACGATCCGCCGACCGGATCCGCGGCTTCGCGGCCCAGACAGCGAGCGCAGGGGGAAACACCGTGGCGCTGATGCACGAGCCGACCGCCCCGTACCACTCCGCCCAGGACGCTCTGCGCGTGCTGGAGACCGTGGCATGCCACTCCGCCGGCGTCACCGACACCGAGCTGGCCCGCCACACCGGCCTCGACGCCGAGCGGCTCACCACCCTGCTGCGCATGCTGCGCCGCGAGGGCTACGTCGAGCAGATCGCCGACGGGGCGTACGTCACCGGTGACACCCTGCGCCGCCTGACCTCGGCGCACGACCGCGAGCGGGCCCTGCGCGACAAGCTCCAGCACACCCTGGACCGGCTGCGGGACTCGGTCGGCGCGGCCGTCTACATCAGCCGGTACATCGACGGCGAGGTGAAGGTCACCCAGTACGCCGCCGGGCCCGGCACCCCGGCGGTCAACGAGTGGGTGGACTTCCGCTACTCGGCCCACGCCACCGCCGTCGGCAAGAGCCTGCTGACCCAGCTGGACCACAACGCGCGCCGCGACCACCTCTCCCGGCACAAGATGGCCCGCCTCACCTCGCGCACCATCACCAGCGACAAGCTGCTGCTGTCCCGCCTGGAGTCCCAGCCGCCGACGGTCCCGGTCCTCGACCTCCAGGAGTACGCCGTCGGCACGGTCTGCGCGGCCGTCCCGATCACGGCGGGCTCGGCCGTCGGGTGCCTCGCCGTGTCCCTCCCGGTGGAGCACGCGCACCGCCTGAAGCACGCCGCGGACACGCTCAACCGCAATGCGGCACCGGTCCTGCTCTCGCTGACGCTCTAGGAGCCACCCGGGTGGTCACGAGCACCCCTCGGAACCAGGTAGTATTTTCTTCGTCGCCGGCCGCGAAGAGCGGGCGGCGGGAGTCATGCGCCGCTAGCTCAGTTGGTTAGAGCAGCTGACTCTTAATCAGCGGGTCCGGGGTTCGAGTCCCTGGCGGCGCACGGATGAGGGGCCCCTCGCGAGAGCGAGGGGCCCTTTTCGTCGGGGAGGTGCCGCACGCCGTCGGACGGCGAGGATCACGGCATCAGGCCGGACGATTCCGTGAACATCATGTGGGCGACGGTGATGAAGCCGGCGCAGAAGGTGGCGGCCACGCCGAGGAAGGTCAGCCCGAAGCCCGTGGTGACGACGAGCTTGCCGCGGGAGGGCGGGAGCGCGGTGGCCCGCCGGGGCTGCTCCGGCAGGTAGCGCACGGTGACGAAGTCGCCCTCGAGCACGGTCGCGGAACCGCCCTCCTCGTCGAACCGGACCGTGCGCCCCTCGCGGGTGGCGAACTCGTAGACGTGGTGCACGGTGGTCCGCACGGACGTGTCCCCGCCGCCCCCACTGGTCGTGGTGTACATCCGCAGGCAGCGCGCCCGCGCCGTCAGGCCGTGCGCCCATGTCCTGCTGAGCCGCCGGGCACGGCGGACCAGCAGGTACGCGGCGAAGCCGCAGCCCGCGATCATCAGGGTGGGTACGGCGTAGAAGATCAGCTCCATGAGTGCCCCCGAGGTCGGTACCCCGGCCTCGCTCGGCCGGCGTGCCAGGAACGTACCCGGCCGGCGGGGTGGCGTGTCTCAAGGGAAGCTCAGTATCAGTACCGGGACAGTTCGATCCACTCGTGCACCAGGAAGATCGCGCAGGCCGCGAGCACGACCAGCCAGACGACCGTGATCGCCATGTCCCTGCCGGGCCGCGGCTCGGAGGCCGTGGCCTTGTCCGGCTCGTGCGGGGCGTAGTGGACGAGGACCTGGTGGCCCTCGGTGCGGTCGCGCGGGCCGCCGCTCTCCTTGAAGCGGACGGCGCGGCCGTCCTGCGTGGTGAAGTCGTACTCGTGCCACTGCACCCGGCGGGCCACGTTGTTGACCAGTTGCGTGGTGGACCAGGCCCGCACCACCCGCGCCTGCGCGGTCAGCCCGCTCTCCCAGGCCGCGCGTCGCTGCCGCGTCCGGCGCACCAGCGCCACCGCGGACCAGACGGCGAGGCCGAGCAGGCCCAGCATGGATATGTTGAACAAGGCGTCCACGGTGCGCGTACCCCCGTACGTCGGTTGCCGGACTCACGTGCGCCGGGAACCGGAAACCCCCGGCGCCGGCGCACGCGGACCTTACCCGAACGGGGTTCAGAAGGTGACGTCGGAGCAGGCGTAGAACGCGTTGCCCGTGTCGGCGATCGTCCACACCGCGAGGATGACGTGGTGTCCGCTCAGGCCGGACGGCAGGGTGCCGCTGTGGCTGAGCGTGGCCGGCGGGCGCTGCCCGTTGTACGGCACCGTCAGGAACGGGGTGAGGTTGAGGTCCGAGCGGGAGAGGGCGTGGTTCTGGTTCCAGCCCGGCTTGGTGACGTAGTACTTGAAGTCCGTCGTGGCGTGCATGGCCGTGAACTGCCACCGGAAGGTGTACGACTGACCACCCGTCACCCGGGTGGTCGGCCAGGCCCCCCCGGACGGGGTCTTCGGCGCGCTGAGCTGGGCGAACTGGCTCAGGCCGCCGTTGCAGAGCTGGCCGTCGGCGGGTCCGGCGGCCGGGAAGCCCTTGGGGCCCTCGACGCTCTGCGGCTCCCACTGGATCGGGCCGCAGTTCGCCACGGTGCCGTTCTGACAGAGCTTCTGCCTGCTGATGGGGAGGTCGGTGTAGCCGTGCCCGCTGGCGCCGCCGGTGGAGAGCGCGAAGGCTCCGGCGGTCACCGCACCCAGCACGACTGCGGACAACTTGGTCTTGGTGCGCATGCTGCCGCTCCTGGAGAACGTGGGGAGTTCAGTGAGCTGTGCAGAGGGTAGGTCTAGACCAAGTCTCAGGCTATTACCCGTAGTTGAACATGTCCATACCAATTGCAGGGCCGGCTACACCGGTTCCCCGCGCCCCGAGCAGAACGCCACCGTCAGGTCACGGACCAGCACCTTGCGCTCGTAGTCGTCCAGTTCGACCAGCCCGCGCATGGTCAGCCGGGTCACCGTGTCCTCCACCGAGTCGACCACCGAGGTGAGCATGCTGGCCCGCTGCCGCGCGTCCAGCGCGGCGATCCGGCGCCGATGCATCGCGGCGGCGACCTCGGGGGCGTACTCCACCCGGACCGGCTGCACGGAGAACACCTCCACACCGATCCCCGCGGCCTCCGTCGCCACCAGCCGGGTCAGCGCGTCACCGGCGGCCGTCACCCCGCCCCGCGTCCCGCCCGCCGGCTCCACCGGCACCCGGGCCAGCGCCGCCTCCACACACTCGCGCAGGTACGCCTCGTGGTCCTCGATGCCGAGCGTGGCCCGTGCGGTGTCCCGCACCCGCCACACCACCAGGACGACCACCCGTAGCGCCATGCCGTCGGGGTCCGCCGCGGCCATCGTCTCGCTGCGCCAGTGCCGCAGCCGTACGTCCACCCGGCGGCGCAGCACCAGCGGGTTCACCCACAGCAGCCCGGTGCGCCGGACCGTCCCGCGGTAGCGGCCGAACAGACCGAGCACCCAGGCCCGACCGGTCCGCCCCCGGGTCAGCCCGCCGAAGCCGACCAGGCCCAGCGTGCCGGCCCCGGCGTACGCCGCCCACTGCGCCGGACCGAGGCCGGTGCCCGTGTACGCCCGCAGGCCCAGCGCCTCGGCCGCCAGCGGCGGGAGCAGCCCCGCCCACCAGGTGGCGCCCAGGCACCCGGCGATCCCGCAGGCCCCGGCGAGCAGCCCGGCCGCCCCCGGCAGCGCCCGCGCCGGGCGCTCCACCAGCTCCGGATCGGCCTGCGGGAGGGGCCGTCTGCGCACCGGGACCGGGCGCCTGGGGCGGGGTTGCTCGCCGGTGCCCTGCCGACGGCCCACCACGGCCGGTTTGAGCGGCACCTTCACCGGGTCGAGGTCGTCCCGGAAGAGCAGGTGGACGGGGATCTCGGTGGTCGCCTCGTTCTGGATCAGCCGGACGGGACGGGTGCCCGCGGTCGCGGCACCCTCCGGTTGCCCCTCGGATTCGGGTGGGGTGTGTGACGTGGTCGTACTCATGCGTGCCTCCAGCCTCCGCGCCAGATGCGTCATGAACAGGGGATGGGGTGTACAGGGGGCCGGGCCGGCCTGATGACCTGGGCCTGCCCGGACGATCGGGCCCGCCCGGGGTGACCGAGACCTGTCGGGGTGATCGAGTGCGTATCGGGGTGATCGAGTGCCTGTCGGGGTGATCGGGTGCCTGTCTGGCCGGTCGGGGCCGGGCCGGGTGACCGAGACCTGTCGGGGGTGATCGGGTGGCTGTCGGGGTGATCGGGTGCCTGTTGGGGTGACCGAGTGCCTGGCTGGCCCGGTCGGGGCCGGGCCGGGTGCTCGGAGCCGGCTAGGCGAACAGCCGTCGCCAGGTCTCCGGGCCCGGGTAGCCGTCCGCCGCGCCGCCCCGCCAGCCCTGGGTGCGCTGGAAGGCCTCCACGGCGCGCCGGTCCGCCTCGCCCCAGTGCGGACCGGGCCCCAGGGCGTAGAACCTGCCGAATCCTTTCTTTGCGAGTTGAACACCCAGCTGGGTGATGTAGTCGTTGGTCGCCCCCGGTCGGAAGAAGTTCCGGCCGGGATAGCCGGGCACGCCGTGCGAGGCCGGCCGGCCCGGACCGGCGCCGCCCGGGGCGATGTCCTCGCCCTTGCCGGTGACGAGCAGCTCCCAGGTGCGCGGGCCGGGCAGCCCGTCGGCGTCCGCGCCCGTCCAGCCCTGGGCCAGCTGGAACGCCTGGGTCGCCCGCCGGTCCGCCTCGCCCCAGACCGGTCCGGGACCCTGGGCGTAGTACGAGCGGGCGCCCCTGGCGATCAGCAGCTCGCCGAGCCGGGTGACGTACTTGTTGTCGGCGCCGGGACCGAAGTAGGCCGCGCCGGGGAAGGGCGCCTGCTTCTTCCCCCCGGCCGCCTTCGCGCCCGCCGCGCCGGCGCTCACGCCCTTGTAGCGGTAGGGCACGTAGGCGTCGGCGTTGCTCCAGTAGGGGTAGGGGGTGGTCTGCCGGCGGGTGTGCGGGGGCGTCTGTTCGTAGGCCGTGTAGTAGGTGTGCGTGTGGTCCGTCCAGCCGCCGAAGATCACCACGTGCGAGCCGCTCTGGGGGTTGTCGGGGTTGTGGTACAGCAGGATGTCGCCGGGCTGCAGCTCCTCCTTGGTGATCTTCACCCCGAACTGGTCGAGGCTGCCCGTCCACTCGTTGCCCGGCAGCCCCCAGGCCATGGAGACATAGCCCGAGCAGTCCTGCCGGTATCCGTCGGACCAGTAGTCGGTCATGCTGTACGGCACCTTCGCCGCCACCCAGATCTTGGCCCGGTTGATGATCTCGGTCCGGGTGGTGGCGGGGATCGGTTCCGTGCCGGGCTCGACCGGCTTGCCCGCCGGGCCGTGCAGCGGGGACTTGACGCCCTGGGGGGTGGCGGGCTCGCCGTCCCCGGGCACGGCCTCGCGGTGCGGCGAGTGGCCGGCGGTGTGGGCCGCGGCCGGAGGAGTTATGCCGAGGGCGGCGGACGCGGCGGCCACGACCACGACCGCGCAAGCGGCCGGGTGGCCGCCCAGGCGACCGGGCGACAGGCGGGGGCTCACCCGACGCCAGTGGACACAGCCGGGGCAGCCGCAGTCGCTCGCGGGGTCGAATTCCTCGAACACCGGAGCGGTCATGCGATCTGCCTCACATTCAGGGTCGATTTGTCCGCGTGTGTGCACGTTGATCAGTTTCCCAAGTGTCCCCGGGGCGCGCATGTTGACGGTCCGAATGATGTACGCGGGCCCACCGGGGCCCCGCCGAGCCGCCCGGAGGTGGTCAGGAGCACCCTTCCAGGTCAGGTAGAGTTCTCTTCGTCAGCAGGCGCCGCTAGCTCAGTTGGTTAGAGCAGCTGACTCTTAATCAGCGGGTCCGGGGTTCGAGTCCCTGGCGGCGCACGATGACGATGGCGAGCCACGTCCGCACCCAGCGCGGATTCGGCTCGCCATCTCTGTTTCCGCGCGGCTCCGCCGCGCGCGGCGGAGCCCGCCGCCCACACAGCCCCTGCCGCGGTCGCCGGAACAGGGCCCTCCCCCGATCGGCCGGATGCGCTCTCGCCCCAGCAGCCCGGGATCGCCAGGAGCGGATCGACAAGCCGGCTGCATCACGCCGGCCGGCTGCCGGAGGCGGACCTCGTTGAACCGAACGCGCTCGTGGACCGTATGGAACAGGAGGCCGCGGAAGGGGCCGGCCTCCCGAGACCGACCGCGCCTTTCACGCCACCCCTCTACCGGGGGCCGGCCGACGTGCGGCCCAGCGAGGTGCTGGACACGGTCCGGTCCGGTGATTCCCTGCGGGCGGAGGAGGCCGTAAGAGACCACTTCGGCAACGTCCGCACCCGCCTCTCCACCACCGGCGCACCCCAGCCTCCCGCGTCCCTCGCGCGCCACAATGAACGGGTTTGACCGGTAAACAGCGCGTTTCGCATCTTGCGATCATGCTGAACACCGTAGAACCCTGGTTGTCCAAACCGCCGCCGACCGGCGGCAGTTGGGGGGAAAAGACCGGTTGCTCACCGGCGGGGAGGGGGCCCCGTTCATGAAGCGATGCCGAGGGGGGCATCATGCAACCGGAAGGTCGTCGTCCCGTGTCTAGAGGGTGGGCAAAACGTGGTGACTGCGACCCACCACCGACTCCGCACGCGCGGGCCAAGGGGAGCCGGCCGGGCGGGCAATGACCGACGAAACACGCGTTGACCTGCGTGTGGGGGGATTACTCATGACGTCGACGCCGCCGGGCGCCGCACCGAGCCACGCTCACGACGACCCGTCACAGACCACACAGCTCAGGGCGATCAGCCACCGGACGGGCCAGTTCCGCCGGATCGAGAAGAGCCTGCCGAGATACGACTACGAGCACTACAGCCGGCTCGCGGGACCTCTTACCCAGCCTGACCCGACCAAGCCGTACACGGTGCAGTACCGGTCGCTGCTCTCGCAGGAACCGCACCGGATACGCGCCGCGCTCATGCTGGGCGCGGCCCCGGTGCTCTCCCTGGTGCTGCTGTTCTGGCTGCTGCAGCCGGAGCACTGGACCGAACGGGACTACCCCGCCTACGACTTCCTGCCGGCCCTGGACGTCGTCATGCTCGTCTCGATCGGCCTGATCGAGTTCTTCCGCTGCATGAACGTGCTGTCCAACGCGCACGCCACGCTCGTCGCCCGCGACCCGGTGCCGGTGGTGCCCGAGACCGGCACCCGCGTCGCCTTCCTCACCTCCTTCGTGCCCGGCAAGGAGCCGCTGGAGATGGTGACGAAGACCCTGGAGGCGGCCGTGAAGCTGCGCCACCGGGGCCTGATGCACGTGTGGCTGCTGGACGAGGGCGACGACCCGGCCGTCAAGGAGGTCTGCGCCCGGCTCGGCGTGCACCACTTCTCCCGCAAGGGCGTCGCCCGGTGGAACCAGGCCAAGGGCCCGCACCGCGCCAAGACCAAGCACGGCAACTACAACGCCTGGCTCGAGGCGCACGGCGACCAGTACGACTTCTTCGCCTCCGTCGACACCGACCATGTGCCGCTGCCCAACTACCTGGAGCGGATGCTCGGTTACTTCCGCGACCCGGACGTCGGCTTCGTCATCGGCCCGCAGGTCTACGGCAACTACGACACGTTCGTCACCAAGGCCGCCGAGTCCCAGCAGTTCCTCTTCCACGCCCTGATCCAGCGCGCCGGCAACCGCTACGGCGCCCCGATGTTCGTCGGCACCTCGAACGCCGTGCGGATCAAGGCGCTCAAGCAGATCGGCGGCCTGTACGACTCGATCACCGAGGACATGGCCACCGGGTTCGAGATGCACCGGGCGAAGAACCCGGCCACCGGCCGCAAGTGGAAGTCGGTGTACACCCCGGACGTGCTGGCCGTCGGCGAGGGCCCCGCCGCCTGGACGGACTTCTTCACCCAGCAGATGCGCTGGTCGCGAGGGACGTACGAGACGATCCTCAAGCAGTACTGGAAGGGCTGGTTCTCGCTGCCGCCGGGCAAGCTCTTCAACTACACGATGATGATCATCTTCTATCCGATGTCGGCCCTCAACTGGATCCTCGCGGCGCTGAGCTGCGCGCTGTTCCTGGGTCTGGGCGCATCAGGTGTGAACATCGACCCGACCGTGTGGCTGATGCTGTACGGCAACGCCTCCGCTCTGCAGATCGGCCTGTACGTCTGGAACCGGCGGCACAACGTCTCCCCGCACGAGCCGGAGGGCTCCGGCGGCGTGGCCGGCATGGTGATGTCGGCCCTGTCCGCGCCCCTCTACGCCAAGGCGCTGATCGACTCCCTGCTGCGCCGCAAGAGCAAGTTCGTGGTCACCCCGAAGGGCGATTCGGCGAGCCCGGACACCTGGTTCGCGACCTTCCGGTACCACTGGTACTTCATCGTGATCTTCGGCGCGTCCGTCGTCGCCGGTCTCGTCCTCGGCCACTCGCACCCGGCGATGGTGACCTGGGCCTCGTTCGCCATGCTCATCACGGCCTTCCCGATGTTCGTCCGGCGCCATGAGATGCGGCAGGCGAAGAAGACGCCCCGGCACGCGGCGGGTGCGCTCGCACCCGCGCCCGCGCCGGCCCCGGTGTCGGTGCCGGCCGGACCGCAGGACGCGGTGCCCGCGCAGTACGCGGCCCGCGCGGCGCACGCCCCGCAGCAGCGGCCGAGCTGGGTCGCCCCGCACGGCGGGCCGGGCACGGGCCCGGACGGGGACAACGAGCAGACCATGCAGATCGCCCTTGGTGGACTTGGGGGACGTAAGGAATGAAGGACCAGGCCGGCCGCCGTCGTGCCCGTCGACTCGCGACAGGCACGGCGGTGGTCATCGCGCTGGCCGGGATGAACGGGCCGTGGCTCTACCGCTTCGGGACCGAGCACTACCACCAGTACAAGATCAACAAACCCGAGTACAAGGCCGCGAACGGCCACTGGGACGTCATCGAGTTCCCCGAGGAGTACCGCCAGGACACCATCCACGCGGCGCTCCTGCACACCGGCAAGGTGCTGCTGGTCGCGGGCTCGGGCAACAACCAGGACAACTTCGACGCGAAGAAGTTCGACACCCGGCTCTGGGACCCGGTCAAGGGCACGATCAAGAAGATCCCCACCCCCAACGACCTGTTCTGCACGGGCCACACCCAGCTGGCCAACGGCAACCTGCTGATCGCGGGCGGCACCAAGCGGTACGAGAAGCTCAAGGGTGACGTCACCAAGGCCGGCGGCCTGATGATCGTCCACAACGAGAACCCGGACAAGCCGATCACGCTGCCCGCGGGCACGAAGTTCACCGGCAAGAGCAACGGCAGGACGTTCGTGTCGAAGGACCCGGTGCTCGTCCCGCGCGCGAAGAAGGTCTTCGACCCGAAGACGGGCGCGTTCCTGCGCAACGACCCGGGCCTGGGCCGGATCTACGTGGAGGCGCAGCGCAGCGGCACCAAGTACGAGACCGGTACCCAGGACAATTACCGGATCCAGGGCCTGACCGGCGTCGACGCCCGCAACACCTACGGCATCGCGCAGAAGCTCGCCCTCGACAAGAAGGACTTCCAGGGCATCCGGGACGCCTATGAGTTCGATCCGGTCGCCGAGCGGTACATCAAGGTCGACCCGATGAACGAGGCCCGCTGGTACCCGACGCTCACGACCCTGTCGGACGGCAGGATCCTCAGCGTCTCCGGGCTGGACGACATCGGGCAGCTGGTGCCGGGCAAGAACGAGATCTTCGACCCCAAGACCAAGAAGTGGACGTACACGAAGAAGGTCCGGCAGTTCCCGACGTACCCGGCGCTGTTCCTGATGCAGAACGGGAAGATCTTCTACTCGGGTTCGAACGCGGGGTACGGGCCGGACGACGTGGGCCGGGAGCCGGGGATCTGGGATGTCGGCACCAACAAGTTCACCAAGCTGCCGGGGCTGGGTGACGCCGACAGGATGGAGACGTCCGGGACGGTGCTGCTGCCTCCGGCCCAGGACGAGAAGTACCTGGTGATCGGTGGCGGCGGGGTCGGCGAGTCGAAGCTGTCGAGCAAGAAGACGCGGCTGATCGATCTCAAGGCCGGCAATCCCTCGTTCGTGGACGGTCCCGAGCTGGAGAAGGGGACGCGGTATCCGCAGTCCTCGATCCTGCCCGACGACACCGTGCTGGTGTCCGGGGGCTCGGAGGACTACCGGGGGCGCGGCGACTCGAACATCCTGCAGGCGCGGCTGTACCACCCGGACAGCAACAGCTTCACCCAGGTCGCCGATCCGCTGGTGGGGCGGAACTACCACTCCGGGTCGATCCTGCTGCCGGACGGGCGGGTGATGTTCTTCGGGTCCGACTCGCTGTACGCGGACAAGGCGAACACGAAGCCGGGGAAGTTCGAGCAGCGGATCGAGATCTACACGCCGCCGTACCTGTACCGGGACTCCCGGCCGACGCTCGGTGGCGGTCCGCGGACGATCGCCCGGGGCGCCTCGGGGACGTTCACCTCGACGCACGCGGCCGGCATCAAGAAGGCGCGGTTGATCCGGCCCAGCGCCTCGACGCATGTGACGGACGTGGACCAGCGGTCCGTCGCCCTGGACTTCACGACGTCCGGCGACAAGATCACGGTGACCGTGCCGAAGAACCGGAATCTGGTGCAGTCCGGCTGGTACATGCTGTTCGTCGACGACGACCAGGGGACGCCGTCGAAGGCGCAGTGGGTGAAGGTCCCCTAGCCGAAGTATGACCATCCGTCATGAATACGCACTAAATAAGGATGAGTGGGTTAAACATGACATAAGAGAAAGCGTCCCGGCGGCAGGGAGAGCCATGCAACGGTTCGGAGTCGACGCGTCACGGCAGACCGCTCCGTCGCATCGGCCGATCACGCGGACGGACGCGCAGGTCCGCTGGTGCGGACTCGTCGCGGCCGGCGCCGACCTGGTCGCCGCGGCCCTGCCGGTGGCGGCGGCCCTCCACGCGGTGGGAGAGGCCCACGCCGCGCACCAGACGGCGGTGGCCGCGCTCACCTGGCTGCTCGTGGGCGTGATCGGCAAGCGCTATGTCCGCTGGGTCTGGAGCGAGGGCGGCCCCGTCGGGCCGGTGTTCCGCGACTGGCTGGTGCTGCTCGGCATCCTCGCGCTGCAGCGGGCCCTGTTCGGTCTCGGCAGCGTGTCTGCCGTGGCGGTCGCCGCGCTGCTGCCGTCGCTCGCCGTCGCCATGGTCGTCCGCAAGGCGATCCACCACTATCTGCGGGCCCAGCGCCGGGACGCCCGGGCGCTGCGCCGGGTACTCGTCGTCGGGGAGGCCGGGACGGTGGACGCCGTCATCGGCCGGCTCGCCCAGCGCACGGATCACGAATACGTGGTGGTCGGCGCCTGTCCCGTGGGCGAGGGCGAGGTGCCGGCCGGCGTACCGGTGTGTGTCCGGCTCCGCACGGACGGGCCGGACGGCACCGGCGAGGACGACGCGGCCGTGGTCGCGGCGGCGGAGGAACTCGGCGCCGATCTGGTCTTCGTGTCCCCGGGCCGGCATCTGTCGGGGGACCGGCTCCGACGGCTGTCCTGGGCCCTGCACGACCGGGACTGCCCGCTCATGGTGCTGCCCGGCGTCGTCGAGGTGGCCCGGCGCAGGGTCCGGCTCACGACGGCGGCCGGGCTCACCCTGCTGCACATCGCGCCGCCCGCCCGCCACGGAGCGCAGACGTTCGCCAAGTCCGTCATGGACCGGCTGGTCGCGCTCCTCCTCGTCGTCGCCCTCGCGCCGGTGTTCGGTGCCCTGGCCCTCGCCGTCCGCCTGGGCTCACCCGGCCCCGTCCTGTACCGGCAGACGCGGGTGGGCAAGGACGGCGTGCCGTTCCCGATGTGGAAGTTCCGGACGATGGTCGTCGGCGCGGACCGGATGAAGAGCGGTTTGGAAGAGGCCAACGAGAACGACGGTCACATGTTCAAGATGCGCCGGGACCCGCGCATCACACGCCTGGGCCGCGTTCTGCGCCGCCACTCCCTGGACGAACTGCCCCAGCTGGCCAATGTGCTGCTGGGCCACATGTCGCTGGTCGGCCCCCGTCCGCCCCTGCCCGAGGAAGTGGCCCGCTACGACGCGGTGGAGCGGCGCAGGCTGAGCGTCAAGCCGGGCCTGACCGGGCTGTGGCAGGTGAGCGGACGGTCCGAACTGTCCTGGCACGAGACCGTCTCCCTGGACCTGCGCTATGTGGACAACTGGTCCTGCGCGTGGGACATGAGGGTGATGGCCCGCACCGTCCGCGCGGTACTGGACGGACGCGGCGCCTACTGACCCGGTGGGTTCCGCCGGTTCAGACGCGCACCGCCGCCGGGTGCGGAGCCGGTGGCTCCATGGTGCTCAGCCAGGAGGCGTAGGTGGCGGCGATGCCGTCGCGCAGGGCGATCCTCGGCCGCCAGCCGAGGGCGGTCATCCGGGAGACGTCCAGCAGCTTGCGCGGCGTGCCGTCCGGTTTCGTCGGGTCGACGGCGATCCGTCCCTCGAACCCCACGACCTCCGCGACGACCTCGGCGAGTTCACGGATCGTCAGGTCCTGTCCGCACCCGACATTGACCGGCTCCTCGCCGTCGTACCGGCGCAGCAGTGTCACACAGGCGTCGGCGAGGTCGTCGACGTGCAGGAACTCCCGGCGAGGGGTACCGCTGCCCCAGAGCACGACCTCGTCGAGCCCGTAGTGCTTCGCCTCGTGGAAGCGGCGGACGAGGGCCGGCAGGACGTGGGAGGACTCCGGGTCGAAGTTGTCCCCGGGGCCGTACAGATTGGTCGGCATCGCACAGATGTACGAGGAACCGTACTGCCGCCGGTAGGACTGGACCTGGACGATGCCGGAGATCTTGGCCAGTGCGTAGGCCTGGTTGGTCGCCTCCAAGGGGCCCGTGAGCAGGGCGCCTTCCCGGATGGGCTGCGGTGCGAGCCTGGGGTAGATGCACGACGACCCCAGAAACAGCAGCCGTCGTACGCCTGCGGCGTGTGCAGCCGGGATCACGCTGAGCTGGATCCGCAGGTTGTCCTCGAGGAACTGCACCGGTTGCGTGCTGTTGGCCATGATGCCTCCCACCCTGGCCGCGGCGAGGACGACCGCGTCCGGTCGAACGTCCCGCAGGAACGTTGCCGTCGCGGCGGCGTCACGGAGGTCGAGCTGTGACCGGGACCGGGTGAGGACCTCGTGTCCGTCCGCCTGGAGACGGCGGACGAGCGCGGAACCGACGAGCCCCCGGTGGCCGGCGACGTACACACGGGCAGGTGTGGCGAGCAGTTCTTCCATATGGCCGAGTCTGCCAGCAACACGCATGTATGTACCGAATTGCACCGTTACTTCCTGGAAACTCGCCCCAGAGTCATCGTTCGGATCTCGGGGAGGACTGCCGCCGTGGAGCGTTCCCTGCGTGGGTTCACCGGAGCCGGTTACGACAAGGGACGCCCCCCGCTGGTGCAGGTGGCCTGGTTCGCCGTTCTCCATCTCGTCTTCGTCAAGTGGTGGTTCCCGGCCCGCTGGCGGCCGGCCGTGCTGCGGGCCTTCGGCGCGCGGGTCGGGCGACGGGTGCTGATCCGGCACGGCGTGCGGGTGCACTGGCCGTGGCGGCTGGAGATCGGCGACGACGTGTGGATCGGCGAGGGTGCCTGGCTGCTGAACCTGGAGCCGATCACGATCGGCAGTGATGTGTGCGTCTCCCAGGGCGCCTTGCTGTGCACGGGAAGCCACCGGCGCGCCAGCCGTACCTTCGAGTTCGACAACGGGCCCATCCGGCTGGAGCCGGGGGCCTGGGTCGCGGCACGGGCGGTCGTGCTCCGCGGCGTCACGGTCGGGCGCGGCGCGGTGGTGGGCGCCGCCGCGGTCGCCCACCGCGACGTCGGTCCGGACACGGTGGTCACGACGGGAGCCGTGGCATGAGGGTCGTCCACGTGGTGACGCTTGTCAGCGACGACGGGGCGTACGGCGGCCCGACCAGCGTGGCGACCGGACAACTGCAGGAGTGCGCCGCGCGCGGCCACGAGGTCACACTGGTGTCCTTGTGGCGGGGCAGGTCCCGGGCACCGGCGCGCATCGGCACGGTGCCGCTGCGGACGCGTCCGGCCCGCGCCCTGCTCCCCGGACGCTTCACGGGGCTCATGCACCCGCTGCTCGTCCGGGATCTGTGGCACGCTCTGGGCCGGGCGGACGTGGTGCACCTGCACGCCGGCCGGGACCTGGTCTCGCTCACCGCTCTCGCCGTGGCCGTGCTGCGCCGGAAGAGGTTCCTCACCCAGACGCACGGCATGGTCGAGCCCCGGCGCGCGGCCGTGGTCCGGCTCTTCGACCGCCTGTACGTGCCGCTGCTGCGCCGGGCACGCGGCTGCCTGGTGCTCACCGACCGGGAGCGCGTGGCCCTGGCCGAGGTAGTCGGCCCGGACGGTCCGCCGCTGCTCGTCCTGCCCAACGGGGTGCGGCCGCAGCGCCGTGGCGGCACGGAGGAACCCCTCCGGCGGGACCCGGAGGTCCTCTTCCTCGCCCGGCTGCACCCCCGCAAACGCCCCGAGGCGTTCGTCGAGATGGCCGCGCTGGTGCACCGGCGGGTTCCGGGGGCACGGTTCAGCCTGTACGGGGCGGACGAGGGGTCACTGCCGGCGGTGCGCCGGCTCATCACGGCCCGGGGGCTTCAGGACGTCGTCTCCTACGGCGGGCCCCTGGCGTACGACGAGGCGCTGCGCGCCCAGTCCAGGGCCGCCGTGTATGTGCTGCCGAGCGTCGACGAGCCGTTTCCCATGACGGTCATCGAGGCCCTCGCCGCGGGCACCCCCGTGGTGTGCACGGACACCTGCGGCATGGCGCAGGAGCTGGCGCGCCGGGGTGCGGGGCTGGTCACCGACGGCAGTCCGCGGGCCCTGGCCGACGCGGTGTGCGAGGTGCTGGCCGACGAGGGCAAGCGCCGGTCCCTGGTGTCCGAGGGGTGGCGCGCGGTCGAGGAGGTCTTCTCCATCCACGCGGTCACGGACCGGCTCGAAGGGTTCTATCGGCACCTCTGACGCGTCGGCCGTCGGAGGAATGTTCCAACTTAAGGAGAGCGGGTGACTGTCAAGACAGCCCTCATCACCGGTATCACGGGTCAGGACGGTTCGTACCTGGCGGAGTTGTTGCTGGAGAAGGGCTACCGGGTGCACGGAGTCGTCCGCCGTGCGTCCACCTTCAACACCCAGCGCATCGAGCATCTGTACCGCGATCCGCACGACGCCGGCGCACGCCTGTTCCTGCACTACGGCGACCTCACCGACGGGACCCGGATCGCGGGCCTGCTGGAGCAGGTGCGGCCGGACGAGGTCTACCACCTGGCGGCCCAGTCACATGTGCGGGTGTCGTTCGACGAGCCCGAGTTCACCGGCGACACCACGGGTCTGGGCACCACACGGCTGCTGGAGGCGATCCGCAGGACGGGGCTCGACTGCCGCTTCTACCAGGCGTCCAGCTCGGAGATGTTCGGCGCGACACCGCCGCCCCAGCACGAGCGCACGCCCTTCCATCCCCGCTCGCCCTACGGGGCGGCGAAGGTGTACGCGTACTGGATGACCCGCAACTACCGTGAGGCGTACGGCCTTTACGCCGTCAACGGCATCCTGTTCAACCACGAGTCCCCGCGCCGCGGCCCCACGTTCGTGACCCGGAAGGTGGCCACGGCCGCCGCCCGGATCAAGGCCGGTCTGCAGGACGTCGTCCACCTCGGCAACCTCGACGCCCGCCGGGACTGGGGCTACGCCGCCGAGTACGTGGAGGCGATGTGGCGGATGCTGCAGCAGGACCAGCCGGACGACTACGTGGTCGCCACGGGCACCAGCTACAGCGTGCGCGACTTCGTGGAGCAGTGCTTCGCCCACGTGGGCCTCGACTGGCGGGAGTACGTGCGTTTCGACGAGCGCTACCTGCGCCCCACCGAGGTCGACGACCTGGTCGGTGACGCCGGCAAGGCGGAGCGGGTGCTCGGCTGGCGGGCGACCGTGCACGCGCCGGAACTGGCCCGGCTGATGGTCGATGCGGAGCTGGCCGGGCTCGGACACGTCCCGGTTCCCGGCGGCCAGGCGGTGGCGGCGCCCGTGCTGCCCACGCCCGTCCGGCGCTGACCCACGGACAGCAGGCGCCGGCCCCAAGGACGAGGGCGCCGGCCCACGAACGAGGGGCGTTCCGCCGGGACCGCCCCTCGTCCGCCGTTCGGACCGGGGGATTCTTCGGTGTGCGAGGTCTCACCTTCGCGGATACGCGCGTCCTTTTGATTAGGGAATTCGAATTCTGGCCACTCGTCGGTGGCCGGGTGCCTTTTCGTCTGCCCGGTTCCGGCTTGCTGTCACTTCATGACATGTCATTCATCCGCCATGCGGGCTCCATACCAGGCCGGAATGGTGATTCGGTGTAAGTTCGTGCTGCTTTTCCGCCCCCACCCTGCAACCCGGGATGTTCCATGCCCCTGAGAAAAAGCACGACGAGGGTCGGCATCACGGCCTGTGCCGCGGCCCTCCTAGCGGCCGCTTCGCTCACGACCGCGTTCGGTTCGGAGACACGCGACGCAAAGACCCTCTCTGCCGCACCCCTGACGACCTGGCAGACGAACGGCATCGTCTGGTCGATCGCCTCCGCACACGGCGTCGTCTACGTCGGCGGCAGCTTCGACAGCGTCCGCCCGCCGGGCGCGCGGCCGGGCGAGAGGGAGGTCGCCCGCAAGAACTTCGCCGCGTTCGACGCCGTCACCGGCAAACTCCTGCCGTGCTCGCACTCCTTCACCAGGGGCCCCGACGACTCCGTACGGGCGCTGGACGTGTCGCCCGACGGCAAGGTGCTCTACGTCGGCGGATCGTTCGGCCAGGTGGACGGGAAGGGAGTGGCCAACGCGGCCGCGATCGACACGGGCGGCTGCTCGCTGCGCAAGGACTTCCGGCCCGTGGTCGAGGCGACCGTCCGGGCCATCGACGCCACCGACGAGGCGGTCTACCTGGGCGGTGACTTCCAGGCCGTCGGCGGCAGATCCCGCAGGCACCTCGCGTCGTTCAGTCCCCGCGGCGCGCTGCTGCCCTTCCGGGCCGACATCGACCGTCCGGTCCTGGCCGTCCTGGCGGTACCCGACCGCGGCAAGGTCATCGTGGGCGGCGACTTCCAGCAGGTCAACGGCTCGGCCGAGAGCGCGCTGGTCGGCCTGGACCCCTGGACCGGCGCGACCGTCGCGTCCTACCCGGACTGGATCCCGCGCGACGTCGTGGGCGTGAAGACGCTGGCACGCGACGGCGACACCTTCTACCTGGGAGCCGAGGGCCAGGGCACGGGAGTCTTCGACGGCCGGATCGCCGGCCGGCTGTCCGACGGGAAGATGCTGTGGAAGGACAGCTGCCAGGGCGCGACCCAGGCCGTCGTCCCGTACCAGGGTGTTCTCTACAGCGCGAGCCACGCCCACAACTGCGATTCGACCCCGGGCGGATTCCTGGACGGCCGCCGCCAGCATTTCCTCGCCAACTCGGCGCGTGACGGGCATCTGCTGCACTGGTTCCCCGACACGGACGACGGAATCGGCGAGTCGAACGGGCCCCGCACATTGGCCATGGTCGGCAAAATCCTCTGGGCGGGTGGTGAATTCACCACGGTCAACGGCAAACCGCAGCAGAGCCTGACGCGTTTCGCCGCCGGACCCGAGAACGCCGCCCCGGAGGGAACTCCCCGGCTCGCGGCGGCGACCACCCGCGCCGGAAAGGTCGCGCTGACCTGGCGTGCCACCTGGGACAGGGACAACGCGGAGCTGACCTACCGGATCTACCGTGACGGCACGCTCGTGGCCTCGCCGAAGCAGCGGTCGACCTGGTGGAACCGCCCGGACATGACGTACACGGACTCCGTCACCCCCGGCTCCCGGCACCGGTACACCATCGCCGTCACCGACGGCAGGAACACCTCGCCCGCGTCGAAGCCGGTCGACGTGACCGCGGCCGCCAAGACGCGCCGCTAACGGGCCAGGGCCTCGGAGAGGAGCGCCGTGATCCGGCCCAGGCCGGCCCGCGGGCTGAGCCGTTCCCGGACGTAGGCGGGGCCGCGCGCGCCGAGTGCGGCCGCGCGGCCGGGGTCCTGGACCAGCGCCCGGACGGCGCCGTACAGCGCCTCCGGATCCTCCGGGGGCACCACGACGCCCGCTCCCGAGCGCCGTACTTCGTCGGCCGTGCCCCCGGTCGTGGTCACCGAGGCCACGACCGGGCGCCCGCTGGTGAAGTAGGACGTCAGCTTGCAGGGCAGGCTCATGTCCAGGACCGACGCCCGCTGGGTGACCGCGAGGACGTCCGCCGCGGCCAGTACGTCGGTGAAGTCCGCGTCGGCCGCGGGCGGCAGCAGGTCCACGTTCGGCAGGTCCGCGGCCAGGGACGCCAGGTGCGCCCGCCGGCTGCCGTCTCCCATGAGCACGACCCGGATGCGCGGGGTCCGGCGCGCCGCGAGCCGCGCGGTGTCGATCAGCACGTCCAGACCCTGCTTGAGCCCCATGTTCCCGGCGTGCAGCACGACGCACTCCTCGTGCCCCCAGCCGAGCCGGGCCCGCACCGTCCTGCGGTCGCCGGTGGGGGCCCCGGCGTGGGTCCAGTTGGGCACGATCCGGACGCGGGCCGTCGGCACACCGGCCGTGGTGACGCGGTCCAGGAACGACTCGTGCACCACGCCGACCAGGGCGGCCGAGCGCAGGATCCGCGCCTCCGTCCCCGTCGCCAGTGACGCCACGCGGCCGCCGCCGGTGATCCCGCTCTGCGCGGCCGCGGCTCCCATGAGGTCCTGCACCACGACCACGTGCGGCACCCCGTGACGCCGGGCGGCGCGGTTCCCGATGACCCCTCCGGCGAGGGACGGCATCTGACTCAGCACCAGGTCCGGTCGGCCGGCGGGCGGCCGGACGGAGCCGTGCGCCAGGAGACTCAGCTCGTAGGCCGCCCTGCGCACCGCGGTCTGCTGCGAGGGGACGTAACCACGGCGCCGGTGGATCCGGACACCGCCGCGGTGCTCCACCATGCGCCAGCGTCCCCGGTAGTCGTCGTGGACGCGCCAGGCCGGGTAGTGCGGCATGCCCGCGAGGACGTCGACCTCGGCGCCACAGGCCGCCAGGTGTTCCGCGATCCCGGTCGAGTAGGGCCCGATTCCGGTGTGTTCGGGCGCGTAGTTGGTCGACACGAGGAGGACACGACGGCCCTCGAGGAGTTCGGACATATTGGCATACTAAGGGGCAAACGCCCTGCGCTCTCCAGCGAAACGCGCCGCAGGTCGATCAATCGCACCTGCCACCTGAGCTATAACTGCCTTGCTCACATTCACTCGGTTTGCCCGTATTTGGCATTGCTTGAACTCACTCTATCGAGGTGGCGCAGGTGCAGGACGGTCAAGTCCGTTGCGTGGCGGCGGTGTTCGGCTGGGCCCTCGTCCTCGTCGGCCTGCTGCCCGCACTGATCCTGCAGACTCCCGGCGCGCACGTCGGGCCGGCACTCGCCCTGCAGTGCGTCGTCCTCGCACACACCGGCGGGGCGCTCACCCGGGTGCTCACCGACACCCGGGTGCGGCTGACCGCCCTCGGGTTCTGGCTCTTCTCCTACGTGTGGCTCGGGCTGGCCCCCCTCGCCATGCTCGCCACCCGCACCTACTCCCACGAGTACCGTGCGGACGACACCACGGCCTTCGCCGCCACAGCCCTGACCGAGCTGGGGCTGCTCGCCTACAGCGGCGGCGCGGCACTCGCCCGCCGGCGCGCGGGCGGCCGGCCGGTCCGGCTCGAACCCCTGCTGTCGCGCAGACTCGCGCCCGTACCCGTGCTCCTACTGTCCGGCCTGGCGCTCCTGCTCGGTGCCGCGCTGATCCCCCGGCTCGGCGGCGTCGAGGCCTTCTTCGCCAGTCGGCAGGCGGTATGGCAGTCGGGCGCCGCGACGGACTCGACACGGACGCTGGCCGTGTGGTCCGTGGCGGTCCCCGCGTTCTGGGCGCTGGTGGCCCTGGTGCACCTGCCCCGCGTGACGACGCCGAACGACCGACTGCTGCGCAGCCTCCGCCTGCTGCTGCTCCCGCTGCTGATCGGGCTCAACGTGGTCGTCAACAACCCCATCAGCAGGCCGCGTTTCTGGGCCGGGACGGTCCTTCTGGCCCTGCTCTTCGCCACCGGCCGGTTCAGCCGTCCGCGGGCCTTCCGGCGCACCGCCGCGGCGCTCACCGCGATCGTGCTGCTCGTCTTCCCCTACGGCGACTACTTCCGCTACGACCACCGTCAGGCGGTCCAAGTGATCTCCCTGACCGAGCAGTTCACCACGAACATGGACTACGACGCCTACCAGCAGATGCAGACCGGGATCGACTATGTGAAGGAGGCCGGCTTCACGCCGTCGGCCGTGCTCGGTCCGGTGCTGTTCGTCGTCCCGCGCTCGGCATGGCCCGGAAAACCCGAGGACACCGGCGTCGCGCTCGCCGAGTGGGCCGGCTACACCTTCAAGAACCTCTCGGCACCCCTGTGGATCGAGAGCTATCTGTGGGCCGGCGCCCCCGGCGTGGTGGCCGTCTTCGGTCTGCTCGGGGCGGCCGGACGCCGGATGGACGACCTCCGGGAACGGTTGCGGACCGAACGGGCCACGCTTGCCGCGCTGCTCGTCCCCGTCTTCGCCTTCTATCAAATGATCTTCCTGCGCGGCAGCCTGATGGGCGTCGTGGGGCCGCTGTTCCTGCTGCTGGCCCTGCCGCTCCTCATCACGACCCGCGCCGCCCGGACGTCCCGGGCCCCCTCACCGTCGCCGTCGCCCACGGGCGCCGGCCGCACCCCGATCTCCGGAACAGGAGGCATTCGTGACCTGTCCCACCAGCTTCGATGACTGGCACAACGAGCCGGACCGGCTCCGCGACCAACTGCACCAGCTGCTGCGGTACCGCGGGACCATCGCGCTGGCCGTCGCCCTGGCGCTGCTCGGCGCACTGCTGCTCGGGCTGCTGGGCGGCCGCAGCTACACCTCCACCGGGGAGGTCCTCGTCCGTTCGACGACCGATCCGTTCAGCCCGTTCGGCGTCTCCGTCGACAACCAGGTGAGCATGGGCACGGAGCGGCAGATCGCGCTCAGTGCCGGCGTCGCGGCCCGTGCGGCGAAGACGCTGGGCGAACCGTCCCGCGCCACCGCGCTGGGCAGCGGCCTGAGCGTCAGCTACGCGCCCAACACCCAGGTCCTGAAGTTCGCGTACACGGCCGGCAGCGCACGGCGGGCGGCCCGGGCGGCCAACGCCTTCGCCGACGCCTACCTCGCCGACCGCCAGGCCAGGACCAAGGGCGTGGCAGACCGGATGACCAGCGCTCTGCAGCAGCAGCTCGCCCCGCTGCAGGCCAGGCCGAAGAGGGACGACGAGAACCCCGCCCCCGGCGTGGCGGACCAGATCAGCACCCTGCAGAAGCGGATCTCGGACATCCGGTCCCGCGACACCACCGGCGGCGACGTCGTCCGCAAGGGCACGCCCCCCGCCCGTCCGTCGGGTCCCGGGCTCTCGGCCCTCCTCGGCCTCGGCCTGCTCGGTGGTCTCCTTCTGGGCCTCGTGCTCGCCTGGCTGCGCTCCGCCCTCGAACCGCGGGCCCGCTCGATCGCCGAGGTCGAGGGCGCGCTCGGCGCTCCGGTCCTCGGCATCCTCCCCGACACCGGCCCGGGCGGCGAACCGCTGAGGCCCGGCCGGAGTGGGGGCGGCCACGCGGAGACGTACCGCATGCTCGCCTTCCGCCTCCGGCACGCCGGCGACCGTACCCCCGGCGGCAGCCTGCTGATCGCGGCACCGCGGCTGGACGCCACGGCCGAGGACACCGCCGTGCACCTCGCCGCCGCGTTCGCCGAGTGCGGCGACGACGTACTGCTGGTCGACGCCACCGGACGCACCCCCGGCCTGGCGGCCCGGCTGCCGCTGGTGACCGCGGGCGGCGACGACAGCGAGTCCGCCGGCCTGCCCGAGGACCGGGTTCTGGTCGACGCGGGCACGGCCGGGCGCTTCACGCTCGCCCCCGGCACCCCGGACACCGTCACCGGCGAGGCCCCGGCGTCCCCCATGGTGACGCGCGAGCTGTCGCGCGCCGAGGCCGCACAGTCGGCGCTCGTCGTCACCCGCCCGCTGCTGGAGCACACCGACGGCCTCGCGGTCGCCCAGCGCGTGGACGGCGTCCTCGTCGTGGCCGGCCTGGACCGGACCCGGCGCGACGACCTCCGGCGGGTCCGCGAACTCGTCGGCTGCTCGGGCGGGCGCCTGCTGGGCGCGGTCGTCGGCACGAGCGCCCGGCGCGGGATCCTGGCCCGCCGGCCGAAGGTGCGGGACGTGCCCGTCGCGCCCGGTATGCCCGCCCAGGCCCAGCCGGGCTCGTCAGCGCCGGACGCCGCGGTCGCCGCCTCCCAAGGATGAGCGCCCCCGGAACGGCCGTCCCCACCGCCCGCGGCAGGCCCGCCATGAGCGGGATCGCGGCCACCGCGCGCGGCGGCTGGTGGGGCTTCCTGGGCTCGGCCGTCAGCGCTCTCTTCGGCTATCTGCTCGTGGCCCTCGTCACGCGGGCGCTCGGCGCGCACGGCGCGGGAGCGGTGTTCACCGGCGTCGCCGTCTTCACCATCCTGGGCAACACCTGCAAGCTCGGCGCCGACACCGGGCTGGTGCGCTTCATCTCCCGTGACGTGGCCACGGGCGGCGGCCGGCACGTGGGCGCGCTCCTGCGCACCGCCGTCGTCCCGGGCGCCGTGGCGAGCACGGCGGCGGCAGCAGTGCTGTTCCTGTCTCCCCCGACCGCCACCGCCCTGCTGTCGAACCTGGCCCCGGCCGACGCGGTCACCCTGGTCCGGCTGTTCTCGGTGTTCCTCCCGCTGGCCACGGTCACCCTGATCTGGCTCGGCGCGACCCAGGGCTACGGCACGGTGCTCCCGCTCGTCGGTGTCGAGCAGATCGGCAAACCGGTGCTGCGCGTGCTGATCGCCGCCCCCGTCGCCCTGCTGGCCCCGAGCGTGCTGAGCCTGGCCGTGGCCTGGCTCCTCCCCACACTGACCGGTGCCGTCGCCGCCTGGCTCGCGCTGCGCCGCTGCCGTGCGGACCGGCGGGTCACGCCCGCGCCCGCGCCCGCCGCGGCCGCGGCCCGGCGCGGGTTCTGGGCGTTCTCCGCACCCCGAGCCGTCTCCTCCGTCTTCGACATCAGCGCGGTCTGGGTGGGCGTCATCCTGCTGTCCAGCCTGGGCACGAGCGAGGAGGCGGGCATCTACACCGCCGTCGGCCGTGTCATCAGCGCGGCGACGCTGCTGCAGCTCGCCGTCCGGCTGGCCTTCGCTCCGGAGATCAGCCGCCTGCTCGCCACGGACGACCTCGATCAGGCCTGCCACCTGCATCGCGTCTCCACCCGGTGGATCGTCCTGTTCTCCTGGCCGCTGCTGGTGTTCCTCGCGAACTTCCCCCAGACCGTCCTGTCCCTGTTCGGACCGGAGTTCACCCAGGGGTCGGACGCGCTGATCGTTCTGTGTGTCGCCTCGGCGGTCAACGTCGGGGTGGGCAACGCCCAGACGGTGATGCTCATGGCCGGCCGCAGCTCCTGGCACCTCGCGGTCACCGGCGCGGCGTTCGCGGTGCAGCTGACCGTCGGCGTGCTCACCGTGCCGCATCTGGGGACCCTGGGTGCCGCGCTGTCGTGGGGTGCGGCGATCGTCGTGGAGAACCTCGGGGCAGCGGCCCTGGTGCGGCGCGATCCCGGCTTCAGGACCGTGGACCGCGGGTATGTCGCGGCGATGGCCACCGGGTTGTGCCTCACGGCGGTCGTGGTGCTTCCCGTCCGGGTGCTGGCTGGTGACACGGCGACCGGCCTCGCCCTCGGAATCACCCTGGCGGTGTGCGTGTTCGGCACTGTTCTGTGGCATTTTCGTACGACTCTGGGCGTGAGCGATCTCGTCGGTGTCCTGCGCGAACGCACCGCCTGAGGCCGCGTCACCTCGTCCGTGCCTCCCCGCCGATCACCATCCACCCGGGATGTTCCATGCGCCTGCGCCACCTCACGGCGAGGACCGCCATCACGGCTTCCGCCATGGTGGTCCTCACGACCGCATCGCTCACCGCAGCGTCGGGTTCGCCGGCCACCGGCGAACCCGCCTTCACCGCCGACCCCTTGGCGACCTGGCAGACGGACGGCACCGTCTGGTCGGTCGCGTCCGCGCGCGGTGTCGTGTATGTCGGCGGCACCTTCGACAGCGTCCGCCCGCCGGGCGCGAAGCCGGGTGAGAGGGAGGTGACGCGCAGGGGCTTCGCCGCGTTCGACGCCGCCACCGGCGAACTGCTGCCCTGCGTCCGCTCCTTCACGGGCGGGCAGGAGGCCGTACGCGCGATACTGACGTACCGGATCCGCCGTGACGGAAAGCGCGTGGCCTCGCTGCGCCGGCGGTCCGCCCCCTGGGACCGCCCGTCGATGCGTCACACCGACTCGGTCACGCCCGGCTCCCGCCACCAGTACACGGTCGAGGTGACCGACGGGACCCGCGTCGAAGCCAGGTCCGCGCCCCTCACGGTCACCACGGCTGCCGACGCGAGAAGGCCGGGACAGTCATGAGAAGACCACGCGTCGGGTACGCCCCCGGCGTCTTCGACCTCTTCCACGTGGGGCACCTCAACATCCTGCGCCGCGCCCGGGAGCAGTGCGACCGCCTCGTCGCAGGCGTCGTCACCGACGAGCAGGTCATCCGGGTCAAGGGCCGTCGGCCGGTCGTGCCGCTCTCGGAGCGCCTGGACATCGTCCGCAGCGTCCGGTACGTCGACGAGGCCGTCGTCGAGGCGACGAACGACAAGATGGACATGTGGGAGAAGATCGGCTTCGACGTCGTCTTCAAGGGTGACGACTGGCGCGGCACGGAGAAGGGGACCGCGCTCGAACGCCGGTTCGCGGAGATCGGTGTGGAAGTCGTCTACTTCCCGTACACCCTGCACACCTCGAGCACGCTGCTGCGCACCGCACTCGACGTCCTCGCCTCGCCCCGCGGGACCGGTCTCGGTTCAGCAGAGCTGGCGGAAGCTCTTGACCAGGAAGGCGGGCAGGAAGACGACATGGGCCAGGAGCAGGGTGCAGTACACGCCGAGGAAGAGACCCTGGTTGCCCAGGAATAGGAAGGCCAGGCAGGTCACGCCGTAGTCGACGGGCAGCAGCAGGACGGACCGCAGGGCCGAGTGCGGGGCCGGCGCCCGGTCGTGCTCCCGCCGCTTCAGCTTCTCCGTCAGGATCGCGACGAAGAAGACCAGCACGGCCGCCAGTTGGAAGAGCATCGGCGCCAGCAGCAGGGCCCGGCTGGGCAGGTCGAAGAAGCGGTAGAGCGCCACCAGCACCGCCGAGTGGACGCTCACGACCTTGACACAGTCCAGGACGTGGTCGAGCCACTCCCCGGACGGTCCCCCCGACCGCTGGCTGCGGGCCAGCTGCCCGTCGGCCGAGTCCAGGGCGAAGCCCACGGCCAGGGCCGTGCACACACAGACGGAGAGGCCGGGCCCGGGTGGCACCAGCGCGACGGCGGCCAGTGCCGGGAACGTGAAGAGCGCGCTGAGGAGGGTCACCTGATTCGGCGTGGCCCCGATCCGGTAGGCCACCGCGGCGAACACCCGGCCCGCCGGACGGTTCACGAACCGGGTGTAGAGCGACACCCCCACAGCCGGCTTCTGCACCGTCGACAGCAGTCTGAGCACGTCTGCGAACGCCGTCACTTCATCCCCTATGGGTGGTCCTACGGATGGCTCCACGGAAGGCACTACAGGAAGCACGATCGGTAAAATCATGACATATGGGGATCGATCAGCTCATATCCGTGGGAGACAACTCCTGTGCGCGTCCCCTGGGTGGCGGCGGGCACGGCCGGACGGACAACGGCTCGCCGCCGGCACCTGCCGTCCGCGGAGGCGACGGGCGCGCCTTCGCCTACCGACCGGTCACTTGCTCGCCCTGGCCAACGCGAGGGCGTAACGCGCCCACCACTGACCGGCCTTCGGCCCGCCCTTGCACTGGCCGTCGGACTCCCCCGGCCTCTTCACCCACAGATAGGCGTCGACCAGCGGGTCCGCGGTCCTGGTCGTCGGCGTCTCGCCCAGCGCCCGGCCCGGCGGGTTGCACCAGCGCTCGGCCGGATCCCCGCCCTCGTACGGCCCGTTGCCGTTCCTGCTGGTGTCGATGACGAAGTGCTTGCCGCCCACCTTCGCCGAGAGCTGCTTGCCGTAGGCGAGGGAGTCCTGGGTGGAGTAGAAGTTGGAGACGTTGACGGAGAAGCCGTCGGCCCGGTCGATGCCGGCCCGCTGGAGCGGCTGGAAGATCTGGTCGGGACGGCCCCAGCCGGGGTTTCCGGCATCCAGGTACACCTTGGTGTTCTTCAGCGACTTGAGCTTGGCGATCGCGCCGTCGAGGAGGTCGTAGCGCTCCTCGTGGAACTCCTCCGGGGTGCAGCCGTCCACGAGGTGCAGGACGGCGTCGGGCTCGAGGACGACCACGGCGGAGCGGTCGCCGATGCCCCGGGCCACCCCGTCCAGCCAGGCACGGTAGGCGTCGCCGTCGGCGGCACCGCCCCGCGAGTACTGGCCGCAGTCACGGTGCGGGACGTTGTAGAGGACGAGCAGCGCCGTGCGGTCGGACTTCTCGGCGGCCTCGGTGAAGCCGCGGGCCTCCTCCTGAGGGTTCTCCGGGCCGATCCACTCCCCCACCGGCTGCTCGGCGATCTTCCGGATCTGCTCGGCCTCCGCCTTCCTGCCGGCTTTCGCCAAGGCGGCCGCTTGGCGGGCCGCGGTGCCGTCCGGGTTGACCCAGAACGGGTCGGCGGACTTGGGCTGCTGGGTGATCCGGGCCGCCGGGTCCGGTTCCCCGTCGCCGTCCTCGGAGGAGCACCCGGCGACCAGGAGTGCCGCCCCCAGCACCGCAGCGGCCGCCCGCGCCCGCCCCGAAGACCGGGCCACCCTGCTGTCGTACATGCGATTCCCCCCTGGGCGCGCACTGGTCCGGCTGCCAATCCTGGCATATCCGCCGTGGCCGTCACGAGGCCGCGCGGGAGGGGGGACAGGGGTCAGCGGCCGGTGCCGGTGAGGTAGGCGGAGACCACCACGTTGGCCGTGTAGGTGCGGTCGGCGCGGTCATAGGTGCCGCCGCAGGTGATCAGGCGGAGTTCGGCGCGGCCCGGCTCGTGGGGGCCGTACGCCTGCTGGGCGTCGAAGCCGTCGCGGGGCAGCACGCGGACGTCGTCGACGGTGAACACGGCGACCCTGCCGTCCGAGCGGACCACCCGGACCGTCTCGCCGGGCTCGAGGGTGCTGAGCCGGTAGAAGACCGCGGGCCGGGTCTCGGTGTCGACATGGCCGACCATCAGGGCCGCCCCCGCCGCGCCGGGCGCGGTCCCGGAGCCGTACCAGCCGACCACCCCGGACTGGTCGAAGGGCGGCGGGTCGACGGCGCCCCGGGCGTCCAGGCCGCGGACCACCACCGGGGCCTGCACGCCGAGCCGCGGGATGTCGATGCGCTGGGGCCGGGCGTCACCCAGCGGTCGCGCCGGACTCGGCAGCCGGGCGGGATCGGCGGGGCGGCCGAGGGCGAACACGTCACCGGTGGTGAGGCCGGCCGTGCCGTGCGGTACGCCGGTCACGCCGCGCCCCCACAGCCACAGCCCGAGCAGCAGGACCGCCCAGGCCAGGGCGGTGATGACCCGCCCGGTGCCGGTGGCGCGCTCACGGTCGTCGCTCATGGCCGGCGTCAGCGCGTGTCACCGCTCCGGCGGGCGCGCATCCCGACGGCGACCGCGGCGATCCCGGCGAGCGCCAGGCCGGTCGCCGCCTGGAGGGGGCCGGGGCCGGAACCGCTGGTGGCGACCGTGGCGAAGTGCGCGGTGCCACCGCCGCCCGCGTCGACCGGGGCGACGGGCGAGGCGGAGGGCGGCCGGAAGGACAGCTGGGACTGCCCGGACTGCCCGGACTCCCGGTCCACGACCGTGATCGTGCCGGTGATCACCGCGTCGGAGCAGGTGACCCGCACGTCGTAGGCGCCCGGCTCGAGGGAGGAGCGGACCCGGCTCTCGCCGGCCAGGGTGCCCAGACCGCCGGTCAAGGGGGCGTCGGCGACGAAGGCGGCCGAGGCGGCGGTGCCCCGCGCGCCGGTGCAGCCGCTCACCCGCAGGGTGATGTCGGCTCCCGGCGCCGGGGAGGCGGGGGTCACGGTGACGGAGCCGCCGTCCGCCGCGTGGGCCGCCGGGGTGAGCGCGGCCACCGCCAGGATTCCGGTACAGACAGTGAGGCGAAGTGAGCCCATCGTGAACCTCCAGTACGAGGAGGTTCCCCCCGCCGGAGCGCCCCCGCATCCTCGGGGGGCGCTTCGCTGCTCCGAACGGGTGATGCCGGGTTTCGGGCGGGCACGGCCCGTGGCGGTGGGCTCAGACGAGGTCGACCAGGTCCGCGATGGAGTCGACGACCTGCGAGGGCCGGAAGGGGTAGCGGTCGACGTCGTTCGGCTGCGTGACGCCGGTGAGCACCAGGAAGGTGCGCATCCCGGCCTCCAGGCCCGCGAGCACGTCGGTGTCCATGCGGTCGCCGATCATCGCGGAGTTCTCGGAGTGGGCCCCGATCGCGTTCAGGCCGGCCCGCATCATCAGGGGGTTCGGCTTGCCGACGAAGTACGGCTTCTTGCCGGTCGCGGCGGTGATCAGGGCCGCGACGGAGCCGGTGGCGGGCAGGTCGCCCTCGACGGAGGGGCCGACGTTGTCGGGGTTGGTGGCGATGAACCGGGCGCCGCCGTTGATCAGGCGGACGGCCTTGGTCAGGGCCTCGAAGGAGTACGTGCGGGTCTCGCCGAGGATCACGAAGTCGGGCTCGTGGTCGGTGAGGATGTAGCCGATGTCGTGCAGCGCGGTGGTCAGGCCCGCCTCGCCGATGACATAGGCGCTGCCACCGGGCCGCTGGTCGTCCAGGAACTGGGCGGTGGCCAGGGCGGAGGTCCAGATGTTCTCCACCGGCACGTCCAGGCCCATGCGCCGCAGCCGGGCGTGCAGGTCGCGGGCGGTGTAGATGGAGTTGTTGGTGAGCACCAGGAAGGGCCGCCCGGACTCGCGCAGCTTCTTCAGGAAGGCGTCGGCACCCGGGATCGGCACACCCTCGTGGATCAGGACGCCGTCCATGTCGGTGAGCCATGACTCGATGGGCTTGCGGTCTGCCATGTTGTGCGTCTCCTGGTACGTACGGACGAGAAGCGGGGGCGCCGGAACCACGGCGTACCGACGCCCACAGCCTAGTCAGGACTGCCTGATCCGTACCCCGTCGATCATCAGGTACCAGGTGTAGCCGCCGGTGCGGCGGCGGACGCGGGCGCCGCTCGCACCGGCCGGGCCCGCAGAACGCCCCCCGTCGTACGGCGGTCCGCGCCTCAGCGGCGCCTGCGGGCCAGCAGGAACGCGCCGCCACCGGCCACGGCGAGCAGGGTGGCGGCGGCCGCGAGCAGGCGGTGGGCCGGCTCGGGTCCGGTACGCGCCAGCTCGCGGGCCCGTTCCGCGGCGGCGTCCTGTGCGTCCTGGGCGAAGAACGCGGAGGGGTCGGGTGTGGCGGCGCCGGGCGTGGCCCGCGGGCTGCCGGGCGGGGTGCTCTCCGTCCCGTCGGTGTCCTGGGTGCCGTCCGCGGAGGGCGTCTCCTGTACGCCGGGCCCGCCTGGCGACTGCTCCGCGCCCGGCCCGTCGGGCGTCTCCCGCCCGCCCGGCCCGTCGGGGGTCTCCCGCCCGCCCGGCCCGTCGGGGGTCTCCCGCCCGCCCGGTCCCTCCTCGTCGATCCCGAACCGGTAGGCGTTGGACTCCCCGATCCAGTCCCCGTCCTTCCCCCTCCGCTGGACGACAGCGGCGTTGGCGGTGACCTGGTCGGGTACGGCGTCGGAGGTGAGGGCGAGCCTGATCTTGACGCTGAGGGTTGCGCCGGGCGGCACGGTGAACCCCCCGAATCCGGGCCCTTCCAGCACGCCGACCAGTTCCTGCTCGTCGGTGCTCTCGAACGCCACCGGGCGGGTGCGCGGTCCGTCGTAGAACTCCAGCTTCGGCTGGTCCGGCTTCAAGGCGCGTTTGTCGTCGACGAGGACGACGACCGGGTGGACGGCCGTGCAGGTGCGGCGGGTGGTGTTGGTCAGATCGATGTACCAGGTGCCGTAACCGCCGCCCGCCTCGTAGGAGCCGGGCCCGCCGTGGATGCGAGTGGCCAGCGGGAAGCTGCGGTCGGCGGATCCCTCCGCGCAGGAGGAGGGCGCCTCCGCGTGGGCGGCGGGCGACGACACCGGAACGAGGACGGCGGCTGCGGCCAGGCAGAGGGACAAGGATGAACACAGTCGCATGAACACATGACCATGCCGGGACGGACACGGGAGCCGGGTCCGCCACTCCGCGCGCGGCGGCAAGTCCGCTCGAAGTCCGCTCGTTCAGCCGACCGGTCCGGGGCCGCAGACGCGCTGGGCCTGGGAGGCCGTCCTGTCACGCTTCGCCTCGGTCTCCGCGAGCGCTTGCAGCTCGGAACGGTCCGGGTGGCCGCCGTCCGCGATCCTGCCCTGCAGCTCCTTCTTGTCGGCCTCGTAGGCGCGCTCGGCCCGCTCGGCGGCGGCCACCGCCCTGCCGCACGCGTCGTCGGCGGTGACGGGCGCGGCATGGGCCGCCCAGGGGAGAGCGAGGAACAGCGCGGCACCGGCCGCGATCGCTCGCCGACGTGTGAGCACCATCGTCGACCTCCGGGGGACGGTCCGGGTCAGGACGAGAGGGTGACCCGGCGGCTGCTGTCGCTGGAGTTGACGCATTCCTGGTACGGGTTCGGGTCGCCCTGACGCTCCTGGCACTTCCAGACGGCTCCGCCCACGCGCACCGTGCCGGGCGCGTGGGCGGTGCCGGACGCGGCCCTGGTGAAGGCGCTCGCCACCCGCAGGGCGCCGGCGCAGGACTCGGTCCGGCCGGCCCATACCGCGAGCCCGGACGCCCGGTCCGTTCCGCAGTACCTGTCCGGTTCCGGGGCGGCCCCCAAGGCGGCGAAAGCGTGGGCCGGGGCGCACAGGCACAGTGCGACGGCCCCCAGCAGGCCCGCGGCCGTGCCCCTTTTCGTCGAGTGCATCGCGTACCTCCGGTGCGAGGACGGTCGGTGACGGAAGCTACGGGTTGCGGCGAGGAGGGCCGGGTGTGCCGGGTACCCCGCCTCCCCGTTCTTCCACAGCAACCGGACTCGCAACATCTCCGCAGGTCAAAGCCCTGCGGCCGACTGCAGGACCGGGCCGCAGCTCAGGCCTCCGACCGGCCGAACAGTGGTGCCAGCAGCAACTGGGCGGCGCCCTCCGCCACGACCCGCTCACCGCCCGGAGCCACCCGCACCGGAACCGCCCCGCCGAGCACCCCCTCCCGCCGCGCCCGAGCGGCGAGAACGCCGGCCACCCCGGTCAGGTAGATCTCCGGCGCCGCGGCCACCGTCCGCCCCCCGAGCAGCACCAGATCGATGTCCAGCAGCCCCACCAGGTTCCCGGCCGCCGCCCCCAGCACCCGCGCGGCCTCCCCCACCTCGCCCCGCTCCACGGCCCCCAGGCACAGCACCTCCACGCATCCCCGGTTGCCGCACTCACACGCCGGCCCGTCCAGCTGAAGCACCTGGTGCCCGAACTCCCCGGCGCCGGTCCGCGTCCCCCGGTGCACGCTCCCGCCGATCACCAGCCCGGCCCCCAGGCCCGTACCGAGATGCAGGTACGCGAAGGAGCCGCCCTCTCCCTCCGCGTCCGCGACGGACAGTCCGAGAGCGGCGGCGTTCGTGTCCTTGTCCACCACGACCGGGACGCCCAGCCGCTCCGCCAGCGCGTCCCGCAGCGGGAACCCGTCCCACTCGGGGAAACCTGTGACCCGGTGCAGCACGCCCCGCGCATGATCCAGCGGCCCCGGGAGCGCGACTCCGACGCCCACCAGCGACCGGACACCGGCGAGCCGCCCACCGCCGGCGAGTCCACCGTCGCCTCCGAGCCCCTCGTCGGCGCCCGCCGGGCCCCCACCGCCGTCGAGCACACCGGCACCGGCCGGCGCCCGCCCGGCGGCCGGACCCAGGCCGTCCCGGACCAGTCCCTCGACCGCCTCCGCCACCACCCCGAGCACGGCCTCCGCGCCCGCGCCCAGGTCCAGTTCCCCGCGCCGCTCCCCCACCACCGCGCCGTCCAGGTCGACGAGGACCGCCCGCAGTTCGTCGCGGTCCAGGTGCACCCCGACCGCGTGCCCGGCCTCCGGCACCAGCCGCAGCACGGTCCGGGGCTTGCCTCCGGTGGACGCCCGCCGGCCGGCCTCCACCGCGAGGCCCTCCTCCCGCAGCCGCGCGGTGATCTTGCTGACGGCCTGCGGGGTCAGTCCGGTGCGCTCGGCCAGTTCGAGGCGGCTGATGCCCTCGCCCCCGGCACCGCGCAGCAGTCCCAGCACCAATGCGGTGTTGTGACTGCGCACCGCCCCCAGGTTCGCGCCCGCCGGCCCGCCGCTCCTCGTCCTGTTCACGCCCCCATTCTCCCCACCGCTTGCACTTTGGCAACAGCGTTGCGAAAGTAGGACGCATGACTGGTACCCCCCTCCGCGTCGGCCTGATCGGCTACGGCCTCGCAGGCTCCGTCTTCCACGCCCCGCTGATCGCCGCCACCGAGGGCCTCGCCCTGGACACCGTGGTCACCTCGAACCCGGAACGGCAGCAGCAGGCCCGCGCCGAGTTCCCGGACGTGACGATCGCCGCCGCCCCCGAAGAGCTGTTCGACCGAGCGGACGAGCTGGACCTGGTGGTGATCGCCTCCCCGAACAGGACGCACGTGCCGCTGGCCACGGCCGCGCTCAAGGCGGGCCTGCCGGTGGTCGTGGACAAGCCGGTCGCCGGCACCGCTGCCGAGGCCCGCGACCTCGCCGCCCTCGCCGACGAGCGCGGCCTGCTCCTGTCGGTGTTCCAGAACCGCCGCTGGGACAACGACTTCCTGACCCTCGCCAAGCTCCTCGCGGACGGCGCGCTCGGTGACGCGTGGCGCTTCGAGTCCCGCTTCGAGCGCTGGCGTCCCCAGCTCAAGGGCGGCTGGCGGGAGTCCGGCGACCCGGCAGAGGTCGGAGGTCTGCTCTACGACCTCGGCAGCCACGTCGTCGACCAGGCACTGGTCCTGTTCGGCCCGGTCACCGAGGTGTACGCCGAGACGGACATCCGCCGCCCCGGCGCCCGGACCGACGACGACACCTTCATCGCGCTCACCCACGCGAACGGCGTGCGCTCCCACCTCTACGTCTCCGCGACGACCGCCCAGCTCGGCCCGCGGTTCCGGGTGCTGGGTTCACGCGCGGGCTACGTGAAGTACGGCCTGGACCCGCAGGAGGCGGCCCTGCGCGAGGGCGGCCGCCCCGGCACCACCCCCGACTGGGGGGCGGAGGACCAGGCCCTGTGGGGCCGCATCGGCTCCGGCGAGTCCCCGGTGTCCGGCGGCGGCACCCCCGTACCGACCCTGCCGGGCGACTACCCCGCGTATTACGCGGCCTTCGCCGCCGCCCTGACCGGCGCCGGCCCCAACCCGGTGACCGCGCTGGAGGCGGCCGCCGCCCTCGACGTCCTGGAAGCGGCCCGCACGTCGGCCCGAGACAAGGTGACGGTGACCCTCTGATGCCCCACCCGCAGATCACCCCGAAGTCCGTCCCGGAGATCACCCCGAGCGTGGAGGAGCTGGAGGCGCAGGAACGCCGCCTGGTCTTCCGGCGGTTCACCCACGACGACGCGTGGGCCCTCGGCTCCCTGCTGGTGGAGCTGGCCCGGGAGCGCCAGGCGCCGGTCGCCATCGACATCCACCGCGCCGGCCAGCAGCTCTTCCACGCGGCCCTGCCGGGCTCCACACCGGACAACGACGCCTGGATCGCCCGCAAGCGCCGGGTGGTGGAGCGCTACGGCGCCTCCTCCTACCTGGTCGGCGCCCGCTTCCGCGCCAAGGGCACGACCTTCGAGGACTCCTCCCGCCTCGACCCCGACACCTACGCGGCCCACGGCGGCTCGTTCCCGATCAACGTCGAGAACGCCGGCGTCATCGGCACGGTGACGGTCTCGGGCCTGCCCCAGCTCCAGGACCACAGGTTCGTGGTGGAGGCCCTGGAGCAGTATCTGGGGGTTTAGCAGCCGGCACAGGGGGCGCGGGGAACTGCGCGAGCGGACACGGCCGACCCACGGCCGCGGTAAGACCGCAGTTCCCCGGCGCTCCCGGCGGAGCTTCTACGCGTCCTTCAACTCCTGCCGCTGACGACCGAGCCCGGCGATCTCCAGCTCCACCACGTCACCGCTCCGCAGGTACGGCTTCGGCTCGGGCCGCCCCATCGCCACCCCGGCCGGCGTCCCCGTGTTGATGACGTCCCCGGGGTAGAGCGTCATGAACCGGCTGACGTAGCGCACCACTTCCCCGACCGGGAAGATCTGCTCGGCCGTCGTCCCGTCCTGCTTCAGCTCCCCGTTGACCCACAGCTTCAGGGAGAGCCGCTGCGGGTCCGGCACCTCGTCGGCCGTCACCAGCCACGGCCCCAGCGGATTGAACGTCTCGCAGTTCTTGCCCTTGTCCCAGGTCCCGCCCCGCTCGATCTGGAACTCCCGCTCGGAGACGTCGTGCGCGACGGCGTACCCGGCGACGTGCGCGAGCCCCTCCTCGGCCGACTCCAGATAGCGGGCCGTACGGCCGATGACGACGGCGAGTTCCACCTCCCAGTCGGTCTTCACCGAGCCGCGCGGCACCAGCACGGTGTCGTTCGGCCCGACGACCGTGTCCGCCGCCTTGAAGAAGACGACCGGCTCGGACGGCGGCTCGGCGCCGGTCTCACGGGCGTGGTCGTGGTAGTTGAGCCCGATGCACACGATCTTCCCGATGCGGCCGACCGGCGGCCCGATCCGCAGCCCCGCCGCGTCCAGCACGGGCAGCTCGCCGGCCTCGGCGGCCGCCCGTACCCGGCCGAGCGCGGAGGCGTCGGCGAGGAACGCGCCGTCGATGTCCTCCACCAGGCCCGACAGGTCACGCAGCGTCCCCTCGGCGTCGAGCAGCGCGGGCCGCTCCGCCCCTGCCGTGCCGACTCGCAGCAGCTTCATGGTCACCATCTCCCTCGATCGCGGAGCGCCCGCCCGATGGGTGCAGCCATCGGAGGACTGGCTGATCCTCCAATCCCGCGGTCCAGTCCGCAAGACCCTGTTCACGGACTGGACCGCAACCGCCGCCCCTACCGGTACAGGGCGGCCCGTTCCACCGCGCTCCAGGTCGTGCTGGTGACGATGTACAGCGCCGCCGCGAGCGGTACGACGGCGACGGTGACGAGCGTGAAGAAGGAGAGGAACGGCACGACCCGGTTGACCGCGCCGAGCCCGGGCAGCCGCTCCCCGTCGGCCGTCCCGGCCGTGACCGGGTTCTTCGCCATGGTCTGCTTCGTGCGGCGGTAGGTGAAGGCGGCGACGGCCGTGACGAGGGCGAAGAGGCCGAGGTAGACGAGCCCGGCCGGCCCGGACACCCCGCCGTCGGCGAGCGCGTCGGCCCACCGGCCGCCGAGCGGTGCCGCGAACAGCCGGTGGGCGAGCAGTCCGTTGCTCGCGCCGCCGCCGGAGAACAGGTGGTAGAGGAGGAAGAAGGCGGGCAGCTGGAGCAGCCCGGGCAGGCAGCCGGACAGCGGTGACACCTTCTCCTCGGCGTGCAGTTCCAGCACCGCCTGCCGCAGCCGCTCGGGGTTCTCGGCGTGCTGCGCGCGCAGCTCGGCGATCCTGGGCCGGAGCGCGGCGCGGGCCCGTTGGCCGCGGGCGGCGGCGCGGGACAAGGGGTGGACGAGGAGCCGTACGAGGGCGGTGAACAGGACGATCGCGGCGGCGGCCGCGGAGCCGTGGAAGAGCGGTGTCAGCAGGTCGGCGAGTTGCTCGACCATGCGGGCGAAGACGGAGAAGACGGACATGGGTGAGCCCTCCGGGGGTCTCGTCGTGCCGGAAGCGAAGGTGAGATCGGCATGACGACCCGCGCGGGGTCACGTGCGGTGTGCGGGGATACGTGCCCTACGCGGCGGTCGCCGGAAGGGCCCGGCCGGGTGCCCTGGGCCGTCGCCGGCCGGGTGCGTCGGGATCGCGCTGCGGCAGGAAGGCGGTACGCCGGGCCCGGTCGCGCAGGGCCGTGCGCACCCGGGTGGGCGGCACGGCGGGCGCGGAGCGCGCGGACAGCAGGGCGCAGACGACGAGCGCGGACCCGGCCGCGGCGGTCGCGGCGAGCGCCACGGTCGTGAAGAGGGTGCCGGTGTCCAGCAGGAAGACCGGCAGCAGCAGGAGCAGCAGCGGCGCGAGGCGACGGGAACACGCGAGCCTGCGGATCACCGGTTCCCCCCTCCGCGTCACCTGCCGATACCCGTCCGCCTTTTATACCTGACCGGCGAGAACGTACCGCTGACCGGCACTCGCTCCGCGTCGTCGACCGGTTCGCGAGGCTTCGTACCGGCCGGCGCCGGGACGATCACGCCGTTTCGGTGTCCAGCGGCTCCAGCAGGCGTTTCGGCCTGAGCAGTGCCCTGCTGACCGGGTCCGCGGGGTCCGGATCGAGCCCGGCCCCCGGCTCCATGAGGACGTCCGCGACGGGTACGACGACCCGGCAGGCGGGGCACTCGCCGTACGGCCCGAGTTCCGTGCCGCAGTCCAGGTGCCGGAAGTGGCGCAGCTGGGTCTCGCCGAAGTGCTCGCGCCCCCACAGGCTGAGGGCGCGCAGGGCGGGCCACAGGGCGATGGCCCGCTCGGTGGGGACGTACTCGTCCCGGGGCGGTGACTGCTGGTACCGGCGCTTGTCGAGGATGCCCTCGGCGGTCAGGGTCTGCAGCCGGGCGGCCAGGACGGCGCGCGGAATGCCGAGGTGGACCAGGAAGTCGTTGTACCGCCGGACGCCGTACAGCGCGTCCCGGACGACGAGCAGCGTCCAGCGCTCGCCGACGATCTCGAGCGCGCGGGCGATCGAGCACTCCTGTGTCGCGTAGTCCTTGCCCAGTGCCATGCCTTCCACTGTAACCACGTCCACCTCCTGGGTTCAGTGACCGAACCAGAGGTGTTACGGTGACCCGGAAGAACGTCGGTTCAATGAACGAACCGCAAGCCGAAGGCCCCGGAAGGACAGAACAGGCCATGACCGGGCTCCGCTCCCTCACCGCCTCCGCAGCCGCGAGAACCACGGCCGCCCGGGACGCCCCCCTGCGCCCCCGGGCCACCCTGGCCCTGACCAGCGCGGCGACCACCGTGACCCTGATGACGTACACGGCCCCGATGGTCACGCTGCCGGACACGGCGGCCGCGCTGCACACCCCGCTCTCCGCCCAGGCCTGGCTGCTCAACGGCACCCCGCTGGGCCTCGCCGCCCTCCTGCTGGTGGCCGGCAGCCTCGCCGACGACTACGGCCGCCGCCGGATCTTCCTCGCCGGCACGCTGGCCCTGGGCCTCACCACCGCCCTCGGCGCGTTGACCACGACGACCTGGCAGTTCACCCTCGCCCGTATCGCCCAGGGCGCGGCGAGCGCGGCGATCCTGGCCAGCAGCCTGGGCCTGATCGTGCACGCCTTCCCGAGCCCGCGCGGCCGGCTGCACGCCACCGGGGTGTGGGGCGCCTTCGTCAGCGGCGGCATCGCGCTGGGCCCCCTCGTCGCCGGCGCGCTGCCGAGCTGGCGGGTGGCGTACGGCGTCCTGGGCGCCGCCGCGCTCCTCGTGGCCGCGCTCGGCACCCGCGCGCTGGCGGAGTCCCGCGCCCCGCGCGGCGGCCGGCCGGACGCGCTCGGCGCACTGACCTTCGGCCTGGCCCTGGTGGCCCTGATCGCGGCCCTCACCCTGGGCCGGGACGGCTGGCTGCGGGCACCGGTGGGCCTGCTGTTCGCGACGGCCGCGCTGCTGGTCGCCGCGTTCGTGGCGGTGGAGCGCCGGGTCGGCACCCCGATGATCGACCTCGGTCTGCTGCGCCACGCCCGCTTCCTTGCCTCCTCGGCGGGCGGCCTGTTCACGGGCCTCGCGGTGATCGGCGTGTTCAGCTTCCTGCCGGCCCTGCTGCAGCAGACCATGCGGCTGTCGCCCCTGGCCACGGCCTGGCTGTTCCTGCTCTGGTCCGGGCTGAGCTTCGCGGTGGCCCTCCAGGTCAAGCACCTGGCGGGCCGCGTCTCCCCGCGCGCCCAGCTGGCCCTCGGCTTCGCCCTGCACGCGGTCGCCGTGGTGACGATGCTCGGTGCCGTCGGCTCCGGCTCCTGGCCCCGTCTGCTGCCCGGCCTGATCCTGGGCGGGGTGGGCAGCGGCCTGCTGAACGGGGCCCTGCCGCTGCTCGCCGTCGACTCGGTGCCGCGGGAGCGGGCCGCGATGGGCTCGGGCGCCCAGCAGACCTTCCGCTACATCGGCTCCTGCGCCGGCGTCGCCCTGACCATCGCCCTCGCCACCTCCTCCGGCAACCTGGCCCGCGGCGCGAACATCGCCCTGCTGGTGTCGGCGGCCCTGGCGGCGGTCGGAGCGGTCAGCGTGCTGGCGCTGCGGGAACGGGTGCGGGCGCAGCGGTGAGCGTGCTGGTGTCGGCGGCCCCGGCGGCGGTCGGAACGGTCAGCGTGCCCGCGCTGCGGGAACGGGTGCAGGCGCAGCGGTGAGCGTGCCGGTGCTGCGGGAACGGGTGCGGGCGCAGCGGTGAGCGTGCCGGTGTCGGCAGCCCCGGCGGCGGGCGCAGCGGTCAGCGTGCCCGCGCTGCGGGAACGGGTGCGGGCGCAGCGGTGAGCGTGCCGGTGTCGGCAGCCCCGGCGGCGGGCGCAGCGGTCAGCGTGCCCGCGCTGCGGGAACAGGTGTAGGGGGGCCGGGCGGGTCCATGTCGTACGCGTCGGCGAGGACGGGGGCGTGACCGTGCGGGCGTACGGCGCGGGCGAGGGCTCCGCCTGGGCCAGAGCCGGGCGGAGCGGAGCGCCCGAAGGGGCGCGGGGAACCGCGCGACCGGTCACGACCGCAGCCGCACCCGGGAACGGGCCACCATCCAACGGCGCTCCTCCGCACCCTCCGCCCCGCGGCGACGTCAGATCGTGGCGGTGTCGATGACGAAGCGGTAGCGGACGTCGCTCGCCTGCACCCGCTCGTACGCCTCGTTGATCTGCTCGGCGCTGATCAGCTCGATCTCCGCGCCCAGGCCGTGCTCGGCGCAGAAGTCCAGCATCTCCTGGGTCTCGGCGATGCCGCCGATGCCGGAGCTGCTGATGCTGCGGCGGTTGCCGAGCAGCGACTGCAGCACGATCTGCACCGGCTCCTCGGGGAGGCCTACGTTCACCATGGTGCCGTCGGTGCGCAGCAGGGACAGGTACGCGGCGAAGTCGAGCGGGGCCGAGACCGTGTTGAGGATGAGGTCGAAGGTGCCCGCCAGCTCCTCGAAGGTCTTCGGGTCGCTGGTGGCGTAGTAGTGATCGGCACCGAGCTTGAGGCCGTCGTCCTTCTTGCGCAGCGACTGGGAGAGCACCGTGACCTCGGCACCCAGCGCGTGCGCGAGCTTGACGCCCATGTGGCCGAGGCCGCCCAGACCGACCACGGCGACCTTCTTGCCGGGGCCGGCGTTCCAGTGCTTCAGCGGGGAGTAGGTGGTGATGCCGGCGCACAGCAGCGGCGCGGCCTCGTCGAGCGACAGCCCGTCGGGGATGCGGACGACGTAGTTCTCGTCGACGACGATCTTCTCCGAGTAGCCGCCGTAGGTGGGCTCGCCGTCCTTGCCGACGGCGTTGTACGTCCAGACAATGCCGCCTGTGGAGCAGTACTGCTCCAGGCCGGCCTTGCAGTTGTCGCACTCACGGCAGGAGTCGACCATGCAGCCGACACCCACCCGGTCACCGACGGCGAACCTGGTCACACCCGGGCCGACCTCGGAGACGACGCCCGCGATCTCGTGGCCCGGGACCATCGGGAAGATGCCGGGGCGCCAGCCGTCCTGGGCCTGGTGGATGTCGGAGTGGCAGATACCGGCGAACTTGATGTCGATCAGGACGTCGAAGTCACCGACCGCGCGCCGCTCGATGGTGGTCCGCTCCAGCGGGGCCTTCGGCGCGGGCGCGGCGTACGCAGCAACAGTGGTCATGCCGGGGTTCTCCTAAGAGGTCCTCTGCCCGGCGGCCTTCGGCCGGGCACGTCTTCCAGCTTGCCGCCGATCCGGTCCGCCACCCAGCCCACGCTTGTGCGTACGACCGCTGTGCGTACCACTGGCGGGGTCAGGCTCGGGTGCGTACGACCAGGAATACTGGACGTATGGAACGCAGGGACGAACAGCCGCAGGCGGCAGCCGCCGCCGGCCGGCCCCTGGACCGGCGGGCCGAGCTGAGCGAGTTCCTGCGCAGCAGGCGTGCCCGGCTGAAGCCGGAGGACGTGGGCCTGCCGGACTTCGGACGGCACCGCCGGGTGCCGGGGCTGCGCCGCGAGGAGCTGGCACAGCTGGCCGGGGTGTCGGTGGCGTACTACACCCGGCTGGAACAGGGCAACGGACGGAACGTCTCGGCGGAGGTGCTGGACTCGATCGCCCGCGCCCTGCGGCTGACGAACGCCGAGCACGCCCATCTCATCCACCTGGCCAAGCCGAAGTCGCACAAGAAGAAACCGGCGACGCGGCAGCAGCAGGTCCGCTCCTCCCTGTGCCGACTGCTGGACACGATGGACGGGGTACCGGCGTACATCGTCGGCCGGCGCGCGGAGATCCTCGCCTGGAACCGGATGGCGGCGGCCGTCTTCGGGGACTGGGCGGAACTGCCGGCCGGCGAGCGCAACTGGGCTCGCCTGGTGTTCCTGCGGCCCGAGTACCGCGATCTGTTCGTCGACTGGCAGCAGAAGGCGATCGACATCGTCTGCTCCCTGCGCATGGACGCGGGCTGCTACCCGGACGATCCGCGCCTGTCGGCGCTGGTGGGCGAACTCTCGGTCAAGAGCGAGGAGTTCCGCCGCCTGTGGGCCACCCATGACGTCAAGGAGAAGAACCATGGCGTCAAGCACCTGCACCACCCCCTGGTGGGCGACCTCTCCTTGAACTTCGAGTCCTTCCGCCTGACGGACGGCACGGACCAGTCCCTGGTGACGTACCACGCCGAACCGGGCACGCCGTCCGCCGAGTCCCTGCGGCTGCTGGCCAGCTGGGGCGCGGACGCCACGACGGCGACGGCGCGCTGACCACGCGATGAGGGGCACCCCGGAGGCTGTTCTCCGGTGTGCCCCTCATCAACCCCGTCGGGGGGTGCTGCGGCCTACTTGCCGAAGTAGGCGTCGTAGATCTTGATCTCCGACGTGTTGCCCTTCTTGTCGGTGATCTTGGTGCGGAAGGAGATGGACTTGCCCTTGGCCGGGTTCTTCACGGTGATCTTGCCGCCGCGGACGTCGACCTTCTTCCACGTCTTGCCGTCGTAGGAGACGTAGACGGCGAGGGACTTCAGGTTGCCGCCCGCGGCCGAACCCTCGACGGTGACCGGGAAGGTGACCTTCTTGCCGGCGGCGACACGGCTGTCCAGGCCGGTGACGGCGCCGAAGTGCAGGGCGGAGGCCGGGAGCTGGGCGAAGTCGCTCGACGGCTTCTTCGACCGGAAGGTCCAGGTCGCGTCGATCCGGGAGGAGGCCTGCGCGACCTTGGCCGACCGCTTGACCGAGGTGGTCAGCTTGTAGGCCGCGTCACCGGCCGGGACCTTGAAGGTCTTGCCGCCGAACAGCGGGTCGTCGTTGGAGCCGACCTTGGTGCCGTTGCGGTACAGGGTCGTCTTCGCCGAGGTGAACTCCGAGTACCCGGCGTGCTTGGCCGAGTCGGCGAACAGCGGCAGCGAACCGAAGATCTCGTTGCCGTCCCGGAAGAGACCGAAGTCCCTGGAGACGTGCGGGCCGAAGACCGCGGTGTTGACCGTCTTCGTGTAGGTCTGGCCGGCCTTGAAGGTGAACTGGCCGAGCGAGTAGCCGGCCTCGGAGACCGGGAAGCCGTCCTGGTCGAAGCCGCCGTTCTGCTCGAACTCCAACTGCCAGGCCACGCCGCCCTTGGCGGACAGGTGCAGGGTGCGGGTGCCGGGCAGCTTCTGGTTGATGCCGATGGAGGAGGCACCGGTGCTGCCGGGCAGCCAGCCGACGGCGCTGACCGAGCCGGTCTTGCCGCTCGCGGCGGCACCGAGCCGGACCTTGACCGTGGCCAGGTCGCCGGCCTTGTAGTGCTTGGTGTAGCCGGTGGCGAGCTGCTTGACCGAGCTGCCCGAGGTCACGTCGTACTCGTCCGTGGCGCCCTTGGTCCAGTGGCCGTCCCACTGCTGGTACAGCGATCCGGCGGGCAGCGCCGGGCCCAGGTGGGCGGTGCGGAAGTTCTTGTACGAGTCCAGGAACCAGCCGTAGCCGTACTGGCCGTCGCCGATGGTGACGTCGTACTCCGGCGAGGCGAACTGCGATGTCACGCCCGAGGCCGGGACGGTGATGTCCACCCGCTTGGCCTTGCGCGCGTCGATCGTGATCGTCTGCTTCTTGGAGACGGTCAGCTTCGGCTGGGCGATCCAGTCGATGCCCTTGGTGCCGTCCTTCGGGTCCACGTAGACGGCGGTGTTGAGGATGTACGTGCCCTTGGGCGCGCGCACCTTCACCGTGCCGTCCTTGTCGTACGGGTTCAGCCAGACGCCGTTCGCCAGGCCCGCCACGCCGCTGACGTCGGCGTCGTAGTACGGGGCCGGCTTGCCGTCACGGCCGATGAACTTCAGCGTGACGTCGTACGACTCCACCTCGCGCTGGACCGCGGCGGCCGTGCGGACCGTCTGGCCGCCGCCCGTCGCCGTCACGTACGCGGAGTAGGCGCCGTCGACGGTGCCGCCGAGCTTGGTGTCGACGGTGAGGTCCACCGAGGCCTTGCCGTGCGCCGGCACGGTCACCTTGGTCGCGGCGAGCTTGAAGAAGCCCGACGGTGCCGCGGCGCCCTTGGGGTTGCTGGCGGTGGCGGCCAGGGTGAGTGTGACGTCCTGGTCACCGAGGTTGCGGTACGTCAGCTTCTTGGTGACCGGCTTGTCGTCGGTGTGCGGCCACTGCTGCACACCGAAGCTCACCGAGACCGGGTCGGCGACGATCGACTGCTTGATGGCCTTGTCGACCTGGATGCGGCCCGTACCCTGCTGGAACGGCGTGTACCTGCCGCCCTTGGTGGAGCCGGTCAGGGCACCCTTCAGCTCCGTGTAGCCCCAGTCGGGGTGCTCCTGCTTCAGGATCGCGGCGGCGCCCGCGACGTGCGGGGTGGCCATCGAGGTGCCGGAGATGGTCAGGTAGCCCTCGGGCTTCTCGCCGACCTCCTGGTCGATGAGGCTGCCCTTGGCCGCGGCGGCGGTGATGTCCACTCCGGGCGCGGTGACGTCCGGCTTGATGGCACCGTCGCCGGCCCGCGGGCCGGTGGAGGAGAAGTCGGCCAGCTTGTCCTTGTCGTCGACGGCGCCGACGGTGAGCGCGGCGTCCGCGCTGCCCGGCGAACCGATCGACTGGGGGCCCTCGTTGCCCGCGGCGATCGCGAACAGGACGCCCTTCTCGGCGGAGAGCTTGTTGACCTCCGCCTCGAGCGGGTCGACCTCGGGTGTGTCGTAGCCGCCGAGGCTGAGGTTGATGACGGAGGCGCCCTGCGCGGCCGCCCACTCCATGCCGGCGAGGATGCCGGAGTCGTCACCGGAACCGCTGTCGTCCAGGACCTTGCCGTTGAGGATCTTGGCGTCCGGAGCGACACCCTTGTACTTGCCGCCCGACTTGGCGCCGGTGCCCGCCACGATGGAGGCCACGTGCGTGCCGTGACCGAAGTGGTCGGTGGCGTCGGCGGCGGCGGTGAAGTTCTTGGCCTCGATCACCTGGTCCTTGAGGTCCGGGTGGGTGGCGTCCACACCCGTGTCGAGGACGGCGACCTTCACGCCCTTGCCGGTGTAGCCGGCCTTCCACGCGGTCGGGGCGCCGATCTGCGGCACGGACTTGTCGAGGGAGGCCTTGCGGACTCCGTCGAGCCAGACGTGCGCGATACCGGCGGCCGTCCTGTTGCCGTTGGTGACCGCGTCCCACAGTTCGGCGGTGTCCTTGACCGGGGTCTGCACGGCGTCCGCGTTGAGCGCCTTCAGGCTGCGGCGCAGGTGGCCGGCGTCCCGGACGTCGGCCTTCGCGGACGCGGCGGAGCCGCTGTAGCCGACGATGACCTTCAGGCCGTTCTTCTGGGCCTTGCGGGTGGCGGCCTTGTTCAGCTCGGTGATGTCGAACAGGCGCTGGTCCAGCGTGCCGGAGGCGACCAGGCGGGCCGCGTCGGCGGGGACGACCAGCGTGTGTCCGCCGGCCTTGCGGACCTGGAAGGGTATGTGCTCGCGCCCCTTGGCCCGCTCCAGGCCGACGACCCGGCCCTCGGCGTCGAGGGCGACCCGGTCGCCGGTGATGAGGGTGACTTGGTGCTTGGCGGTGATCTTCGAGGCGGCAATGGCAGCGGCCTTGGCGGGTGCGGGTTTCGCCGACGCCGGGCTGGTCATTCCCGCTGCGAGGGCGACGGCTGCGGCCGTTGCCACACTGGCCGCAGCAGCTCTTTTCACTTGTTGGCGCAAGTTCTCCCCCTGGAGATGAAGTACCGGGCGAATTCCCCGTTCACCCGGCCGGGGGCAGCCTCGTACGTATGTACGTCAACCCCCCGGATCCCGAAGTATGCCGGGGGGTGATCAGAGGGCTCAATAGATGAGAGGACAGTGAGAAAGCGCGCCGGGAAACTGTTACGCGGCAGACCGGACACCGTTACAAGACCGCGAAGTCCCTGTGGGCGGAACGGTGTTATACGACGTCAGGCGCCGGCGTTCTCCTTCACCGTGATCCTGCCCTTGCGGATGGTGGCCAGCCGCGGGGCCTTCTTCGCGATGGCGGAGTCGTGGGTGACCATGATGAAGGTCAGCCCGTGCTCCTTCCACAGACGTTCGAGCACGTCCATGATCTCGTCCCGCATGCTCTCGTCGAGGTTGCCGGTCGGCTCGTCGGCGAGCAGCACCTTGGGCCGCTTCACCAGGGCCCGGGCGATGGCGACACGCTGCTGCTGACCGCCGGACATCTCCGAGGGAAGGTGGGCCAGGCGCTCGCCGAGGCCGACGGACTTCAGTGCGTCGGCGGCCAGTTCGCGCCGCTCCTTGACCTTGACGCCGAGGGGTACGAGGGCCGTCTCCACGTTCTCCTGGGCGGTGAGGGTCGGGATGAGGTTGAAGGACTGGAAGACGAAGCCGATGTTCTCGCTGCGGACCTTTGTCAGGCGGGCCTCGGAGAGCTTGGCCAGGTCGATGCCGTCCAGGACCACTTCGCCGGAAGTGGGGCGGTCCAGGCCGCCGAGCATCTGGAGCAGGGTCGATTTTCCGCCGCCGGTGGGGCCCTGGATGACCAGTCTGTCGCCGTCGCCGATGGTGAGGTCGATTCCGTCGAGGGCGTGGACCGCTTCTTTGCCTCTGGTGTAGCGCTTGGTGACGTTCTTCAGTGCGTACATGTCGCTCCTGGCAGGGTTCGGGGTGGTGCGCGTCGTCGTCGGCCGCGGGTGAGTGGGGAGCTGGGTCGCGCAGTTGCCCGCGCCCCTTCGGATCGGCGCCCTTGGCCATGCCGGTGAGCCGCCCTTACTCCACCCTCCTCAGCGCATCCGCGGGGCGAAGCCTCGACGCCCGCCAGCCGCCGAACGCTCCCGCGATCAGGCCGCCCGCCACCGCGAGGCCCACCGCCAGGGCGATCGTCGTGACGTCGACCGGGGCGGTGAGGGCCACCTCCAGGGTCGTGGCCGCCTGCCGGCCGGGGCCGCCGAAGCCACCGCCGCCGGGGCCGCCGAAGCCACCGCCGCCGGGGCCACTGCCCAAGCCGCCGCCCCCGGTGCCTCCGCCCAGCTGTGCCTGCAGAGTGGGGCTGACGGCGGTGACGGCGTACGCGCCCGCCAGGCCGAGCGCGATACCGAGGGCGCCGCCGACCAGGCCGTTGACGACGGCCTCGCCGACCACCTGCCGGGTCACCCGGCCCGACTTCCAGCCCAGCGCCTTCAGGGTGCCGAACTCGCGGACCCGGCGGGAGACCGCCGAGGAGGTGAGCAGTCCCGCGACCAGGAACGCGGCCACCAGCACCGCGACGGACAGCCAGGTGCCGACCTTGGTGGCGAGGGAGGAGGCGGTGGACAGGGAGCCGGAGACCGTCTTGGCGAGGTCGGCGGAGGTGGTGACCGTCGTACCGGAGACGTTCGTCTGGATGGCGCTCTTGACGGTGTCGATCTGCTGGGAGTCGGTCGCCTTGACGTAGATCGTGGTGACCTTGTTCTTCTCGTCGGCGAGGGTCTGCGCCCGCTTCAACGGGATGTACAGGTCGGCCGCCGAGTCACCGCTGGTGGCGGTGGCGATGCCGATCATCTTGAAGGTGGTGCCCTTGACGGTGACGGTGGAGCCGACCTTGTACTTCTTCTCCTTGGCGTACGCCGAGTCGGCCACGGCCACCGCGGCGTTCGTCTCGGTGGTCTTGAAGGTCCGGCCGCTGCTGATCGTCGAGGAGGTCAGCGGGCCGAGCGCGGTCCTGGTGACGTCGGTGCCGAAGACCGTGTACTGGTTGACGTCGAAGTCGGCGCCGCCGCCCTGCACTTCGCCCTGCGGCAGGCCGGTGCCCCCGCCGCCGGGGCCGCGCCCCTGAGTGCCGCCGCCGTTCTGCTGGAACCGGCCGCGGGTGAACTGGCCGCTGACCTTGACCACGTCGAGGCTGAGCCCGCCGACGGCCGACGCGACGCCCTTCTGGCCGGCGACCTCGGTGACGGTCGAGGAGGCGAGGGTGGTGAAGCCCGCCACCCGGACCCGGTCGCTGGTCTGCTTCGCGTCGTCGTCGTTGTTGCGCGCGTCGAACCGGAAGCGGGGCTGCTGGGAGCTGCCGGCGGTCGGTGTCGCCGCCTTGGTGACCGTCATGTCCGTACCGAGGCCGTACAGGGACTGCAGGACCTTGTCCTGGGCCTTGCCCATGCCCTGGGACACGGAGTCGACCACGATGACCAGCGCGATGCCCAGCGCGAGGCCGGAGGCGACGACGAGGGCCGCCTTTCTGCGGCGGCGCAGTTCGCGCCTCAGGTAGGTGAAGAACATGGCCGCAAGCTAGGGACGGACCGTGATGACACCATAAGGCCGACGTAAAAGAAGCATGAGAAGGCGGTGGCCGAGCCGGCGGGACCTCGAAAAAAACCGATGCCGCCCCGGAGGGCGGCATCGGAAGGCTGTGGAGCAGGTGGCGTCAGATCGCCGAACCGGCCTTCCACTGCGCCCAGTCCATGTTCCAGCCGTTGAGGCCGTTGTCCGGGGAGACGGTCTTGTCGCCGGTGTGCTGGATCACCACGACGTCACCGAGGAGGGAGTGCCCGTACAGCCACGCACCCGGAGTGTTCGGGTCCTTCGCGCCCTTGGTGTCGGACAGGCCCACGCAGCCGTGGCTGGTGTTGACGCTGCCGAAGATGGACTTCGCGGCCCAGTAGTTGCCGTGGATGAAGGTGCCGGAGTTGGTGAGGCGGATGGCGTGCGGCACGTCCTTGATGTCGTACTCGCCCTTGCCGTCGTCGTCGGTGAAGCCCACGGTCGCGCCGTTCATGCGCGTCTGCTGGAACTTCTCGGACATCACCATGATGCCCTCGTACGTCTTGTTCTCCGGCGAACCGGCGGAGATCGGTATGGTCTTGACGACGTTGCCGTCCTGCGTGACCTTCATCTGCTTGGTCTGCGCGTCGACGTAGGAGATCTGGTTGCGGCCGATGTGGAAGGTGACCGTCTTCTGCTGCACGCCGTAGACGCCGCTCGCGCCCTCGACACCGTCGAGCGCCAGCTTCAGCGTGACGGTGGAGTTCTCCTTCCAGTACGTCTCCGGCCGGAAGTCGATGCGGTTGGCGTTGAACCAGTGGCCCACGACCTCCTGACCGCTGCTGGAGGTGACCGTGATCCCCTTCTGGACGGCGGCCTTGTTGGTGATCGCCTTGTCGAAGTTGATCGAGACGGGCATGCCCACGCCGACTGTGGTGCCGTTGTCCGGCGTGAAGTTGCCTATGAAGCTGTTGGCCGTGGAGACCGTGGTGAAGGAGGCGTTCTCGTGGGCGACCCGGCCCTCGGCGTCCTTGGCCTCCGCGGAGAGCTTGTAGGTGGTCGAGCGCTTGAGCTGGACGGTCGGCTTCCAGCTCGTCCGGTCGGCGGACAGCACACCGGCCACGGCCTGGCCGTCGGTGGTGGTCATGGACACGCTGATCAGGCTGCCCTTGGCGACTCTGACGGCGGCCGAGTTGTTGATGGAGGCGTTGTTAGAGCCGTCCTTCGGCGTGATCGCGATCTGCGCCTCGGACGACTTCTGGGCCGCGGCCTCGTCGGCCTTGGCCTGCGAGGTGTCGCCGCCGTCGGCCGCCTTGGCGTCACCGCTGCCCGAACAGCCCGTGAGCACGAGCACACCACCGAGCAGTGCGGACGCGACCGTCAGGCTGCGCCGCTTACTGTCCGTCATCACACGCTTCTCCATCGTTGCCGAATCCGCGAAAACCCCGAGAGTCCCCTTGAGAACTTTCAACGCTACGGCCGATTCATCCCGTTCCACATAGTTCTCAGGTGTGGGCCACACCACGTCCACCGGAGCGGAGTGGTGGTGAAGTCGTCCGTGCGCCCCCTGAGACGACAAAACCCCGAACGGCGGTTGCCGTCCGGGGTCATGGGTGCCCCGGGACGCTCAGCCGATGCCGCCCTCTTCGTCGTCGTCCTGCACATCATCCTCGTCCAGGTCCCAGTCGGGCGAATCAGGGTCGTAGTCGATCCGCTCACTGGACCAGGACGCCTGCTGGAGTCCCACTCCGGGCACCTCGCTGACCAGGTCGAACGGATCCACGAGATAGGCGAGGGCCTCCGCGGTGTCTTCCGTCACAGCGCCCTCGGCCTGGGTCCGCTCCTCCTGCGGCAGCTCCGGATCGGCGGCGAGCCGGCGCAGCGCCGCCTTGGTCACCGCGCCCTCGTCCTCCACCTCCAGGACGATCTCCACCCGAAGCCGTACAAAACGTGATCTCTCTTCAGCACTCATGGCGGGAGCGTACGACCGAAACCTCCCGTGACTTTCCTGTGACCCGCGACTTTCACTAACATCGCCCCACACGGCCAATTCGCCAGCGTCACAAGGGGATCGATATTCCGTGTCATCCGCTCGCCGTCCGTTGCTGACCGCCACCGCCGCGGGCACCCTGCTCTGCGCGCTGTGGTTCGTCCCGTCCGCCAACGCGTCACAGGACTCCCCGGCGAGAGAGACGACGGCCCGGTCCGTCACCGCCTACTCAGCGACACACGTCACCCAGCAGGCCAGGGCGGTGTCGGTGGCGACCGCCGAGGGTGTGCGGGAGACGTCGGACGACATCGAACTGGCCGACACCGGAAGCCCCGACACCACGCCGTACGTCGTCGGCGGAACCCTCTTCCTCGCCGTCGGTGCCGGTTTCGTCGTGTACTCGGTGCGCCGCGAACGCCTGGGCCTTTAATTTCCCTTGACGAATCTTTGACAGCGCACACATAGTGCGCGCATGAAGAGATCATCGGGCGTGCGGCTGTGCGCCACCGCAGCTGTGAGCGCGCTGTCGCTCGCCCTTGTCACGGGCTGCTCCGACGAAGGGTCGAAGGGTTCCGGGGACGGCAAGGGCCCGGACGGGAAGCCGGCCGCGAAGGCGCTGAGCGCCGCCGAGTTGAGGGACCTGATCGTCGCCAAGGGCGAGGTGCCCGGGTACGACGTCGGAGCCGTGCCGGCCGGCCGCGCCAAGCCGATCACGACCGACGGCGCGACGTGCGGGTCGCTGGCCCGCGTTCTGTCCGGCCTCCCGCCGACCGAGGCGGCGGCGCAGACCGACCGCCTGGCCACGGAGACCCGGAAGAAGGACCCCACGGACAACGCGACGTCCCTGGACGACCTGGCCGACGGCAAGTTCGAGGACGCCCTCAACAAGTCGATGGACCGGGACGTCACCACGGTCTCCCTGTCCTCCTACGAGGGGGACGGCGCCACGCAGGCCCTCAAGGCGGTCTCCGACGCGGTCAAGGCCTGTTCGGGCGGCTTCTCCGGCGAGCAGGCGGGGACCGAGGTGAAGTTCACCAAGGTCGCCGAGGAGAAGCCCTCGGGCTCGGGGGACGCGTCGGTGGCGTTCTCGGCGACCAGCGAGTCGGACGGGGAGACGGCACCCCTGCACGCCGAGGTCGTCCGGCACGGGAACACCGTGGCGTCGTACTTCACGATGAACATCGGCGCGATGATGACCAAGAAGGCCTACGTGGTCTCGCCCGAGGTCGTCAAGGCGCAGTCGGCCAAGCTGAAGTGACCGCTTCCCCTCCTGGCCGGAGGGATGCCTGACGCCTGGAGCGACGCTCCAGGAGGCCCGGTCCCGCAAGCGGCACGGGCACGTTCCCGGCCGCCGGCAGCTTCCGGACCTGCGGCGGTGCACGAGCCGCTCGCCAGGAGCGGAAGCGTGTCGCCGGTGCCCGGGCGGAGGCCTTCCGCGGTGGGGGCCGCCCGGTCCGGGCGGCCCCCCCCGGCGGGGTCACGCCAGGGGGCCCGTCACCGCCTCGACGGCGGCGACGAGGTGGCCGCCGCGCACGAACGCGTCGGCGGCGGCCAGGTCGGGCGCCAGGAACCGGTCCGGGCCGGGGCCCTGCACACCGGCGGCCCGTACGGCCTCGATGACGGCCTGCGAGGCGGGCGCCGGGGCGAGGCCCTCGCGCAGTTCGACGGCGCGGGTGGCGGCGTACAGCTCGACGGCGATGATCCGGGTGAGGTTGTCCACGGCGGTGCGCAGCTTGCGCGCGGCCGACCAGCCCATGGACACGTGGTCCTCCTGCATGGCGGAGGACGGGATGGAGTCCGCGGAGGCCGGTACGGCGAGCCGCTTCATCTCGCTGACCAGCGCGGCCTGCGTGTACTGGGCGATCATCAGGCCGGAGTCGACGCCGGCGTCGTCGGCGAGGAACGGCGGCAGTCCGTGGCTGCGGTTCTTGTCCAGCAGCCGGTCGGTGCGGCGCTCGGCGATGGAGCCGAGGTCGGCGGCCGCGATGGCGAGGAAGTCGAGGACGTAGGCGACCGGGGCGCCGTGGAAGTTGCCGTTGGACTCCACGCGGCCGTCGGGCAGCACCACCGGGTTGTCGACGGCGGCGGCCAGCTCGCGCTCGGCGACCAGGCGGGCGTGCGCCATGGTGTCCCGGCCGGCGCCGGCCACCTGCGGGGCGCAGCGCACGGAGTAGGCGTCCTGGACGCGCGGCGCGTCGTCCTGGTGGTGCCCGGTGAGCTGGGAGCCCTTGAGCACGGCGAGCATGTTGGCGGCGGAGGCGCCCTGGCCCGGGTGCGGGCGGATGGCGTGCAGCTCCGGGGCCAGCACCTTGTCCGTGCCGAGCAGCGCCTCCAGGCTGAGGGCGGCGGTGATGTCGGCGGACTTGTACAGGGTGTCGAGGTCGGCGAGGGCCATGATCAGCATGCCGAGCATGCCGTCGGTGCCGTTGAGGAGGGCCAGGCCCTCCTTCTCGCGCAGTTCGACGGGCTGGATCCCGTGCTCGGCGAGCAGTTCGCCGGCCGGCCGCACGACACCGTCAGGCCCCTCGGCGTCCCCCTCGCCCATGAGGGTGAGTGCGCAGTGGGACAGCGGGGCGAGGTCGCCGGAGCAGCCGAGGGAGCCGTACTCGTGCACGACCGGGGTGATCCCGGCGTTCAGCACGTCGGCCATGGTCTGCGCGACCTCGGGCCGGACGCCGGTGTGGCCGGAGCAGACGGTCTTCAGCCGCAGGAACATCAGGGCCCGTACGACCTCGCGCTCCACCCGCGGGCCCATGCCGGCGGCGTGCGAGCGGACGATGTTGCGCTGCAGCTGTGCGCGCAGTTCCTGGCTGATGTGCCGGGTCGCCAGGGCTCCGAAGCCGGTGGAGACGCCGTAGACCGGGTCCGGCTTGGCCGCCAGCGCGTCCACGATCTCCCGGGCCGCCGCGAGGGCCGCCACCGCCTGGGCCGACAGCTCGATGCGGGCACCGCCGCGCGCCACGGCGAGAACGTCGGACGCCGTGACACCGGACGTCCCCACCACCACAGTGTGCATATCCATATTCAGGAGCGTACGCATTGAATGCAGCGGTGTCACTAGTGCGATGCGGAGGTGACCCTTACCGCTCGGTGTGGTCTTCGCCTCAGGGGCGGCGCCCACGGAAACGGCGGCGCTCGGCGCGCGAGGGCGGCGGTTCGTCGGCCAGCCGTACGACGGGATCGTCCGGGCCCTCCCGGCCCGCCACCACCGGCCGGTCCGTCCGCATGGCCTTGGCCCGGTACTGCGCCGCGTCGGCCAGCCGGAACAGCCGCCGGGCGTCCCGCACCGGCCCGATCGGGTCCCCGGTCGAGGCGATGCCGCACGCGACCCCCTCGCCCAGCTCCAACTCCGCCGCCCTGCGGCACAGTTCGTCCGCGGCCTTCACCACGTCGTCGGCGGGCGGGCCGACCGCGAGCAGGCAGAACTCGTCGCCGCCCAGCCGTGCGGCCAGCGCGCCCGGCACCATCGCCCCGCACAGGGAGAGCACCGAGCCGAACCGCTCCAGGAGACGGTCGCCGACGGCGTGCCCCAGGGTGTCGTTGACCCGCTTGAGCCCGTTGAGATCGCAGACGACGAGGCTGACGACCACCCCCTCCGTACGGTGCCGCTCGACGGCCTCCTCCAGGCCCACGTCCACGGCGCGACGGTTGGCGAGCCCGGTGAGGGCGTCGGTGAACGCGAGCCGGCGGGCCTCCTCCAGCCGCTCGGTCTGCGCGAGCCCGGCGGCGACGACCGCGGCCAGCACGGTGGCGAAGTCGGCGTCGGCCCGCCCGAACAGGGGCTCCCCGGTCGCGCGGGCGACGTACAGCTCGCCCCACGCCCGGCCGTGCAGCACGACGGGTGCGACGACGCAGCAGCCGCGGCCCCGGCGGCGCAGGGCGGCGACCCGCTGGTGGAAGTAACCGGGGGTGCCGGCGGCCGCGCCCTCGGCGGTCTCCACCCAGGCGTTGGGGCCCCCGCCGCCGGCCCACCGCTCGTGCAGGAACTCGGTGATCTCCGGGAACTGGTGCACCGGGTAGGCCTCGGCCTCCGGGAACTCCTCCTCGTCCGGCGCCCTGTCCCCCACGTTCACGAGGACCCGCAGCCGGCCCAGCTCCCGTTCCCAGACCGACAGCGCCGCGAAGCTGCCGTCCAGCGCCCGGCAGGCGCCGAGCGCGGCGGCCTGCCACGACTCCCGCGGAGTGTGCGCCGCCGCCATCCCCTGCGCCAGCGCCACGACGGCGACGAGCCGCTTGTCCTCACCCATTACTCCAGATTAGGGAGGAACAGGGTGATTCGGGACATTGGTGCGGCGATCAGGTGGACCGTGGAAGGGCGCCGTCTGCCTGCGGGGCACCTTTCGAGTGCGGCCGCGCGAGGGCCGGTCGCACAATCCCCCGCGCCCCTGAGGGCACCGGTGGCCGCTACTCCCCCGGCCACTTTGGCGTCCGCTTCTCGTTGAACGCCGCCACCCCCTCCGCCCGGTCCCCCGAGAACGCCACCGACCGCCACGCCGCGTCCTCGACCTCGAGCCCGGCCCGCAGATCCAACCCGTGCCCCAGCCGCAGCGCCCGCTTGGCGGCACGGAGGCCGACCGGCGAGTTCCCGGCGATCCGGGCGCCCAGTTCCAGCGCCTCCTCGCGGTCCCGCCCCTCCTCCACCAGCCGGTCCACCAGCCCCAGCTCGGCCGCCTCCGCCGCCTCCACCCGCCGCGCCGAGAAGATCAGCTCGGCCGCCCGCGCCGCCCCGACCCGCCGCGGCAGCAACTGCGTACCGCCACCCCCCGGGATCACCCCCACCGACACCTCCGGCAGCCCCACCACGGCCGTACGGTCGGCCACGATCAGGTCGCAGGACAGCGCCAGCTCGAACCCGCCCCCCAGCGCGAAGCCGTGCACCGCCGCGATCGTCGGCATCGGCAGCTCCAGCACCCCGGTGTACGCCCCCCGCGCCACCGGCCGCTGCCGTACGAGGTCCGCGTCGGTGAAGGAGTTCCGCTCCTTCAGGTCGGCCCCGACACAGAACGCCCGTTCGTGGGAGGAGGTCAGCACGACCACGCGCGCGTCCCGGTCGGCGGCCAGCGCAGCACACGCACCCGCGAGCGAGCGGGCCATGCCCGTCGAGACGGCGTTCATGGCCTTGGGCCGGTCCAGCACCAGCTCCGCGACGTGCCCGTGCCGCCGCACCAGCACGAACTCCCCGAACCGCTCCTCGCTCATGACACCCTCCGGTTAACGCGGGTTAACTCACTGTCGGCCCGATCATCGCAGTCGTACCCGATCCCGGGAAGCCCAGGGGGGCTACACCCGTTCGAGTGACATCCCGGCCGTCTCACCCCACACCGCTCACGAGAACGCATAACGTGCGCTCCGCCACGGCGCGCCCCGGGCGCGCGGCGCGGGGAGGGAACCCATGACACCGATACGTGCGCAGTCCCGTACGGAACAGGCGAGCGAGCCGGACGAACAGGTCGGCGGTGGTGCGTCCGGCGTACGGCGCGGGCGCCACCGCAAACCCCGCCCCCGCAAGGTGCTGCTCGCCGCCGGTGGCCTCGCCCTGGCCGCGGGGGTCCTCAGTCTGGTCCGGGTCGCCCCGGAGTCCGGGGTGGTCGGCGCCCCGGGCACCGCGGAGGCCGAGCCCCGGACCGACCCGGGCGGCGGCACCACCGACCGCTCGGCCGCCACCACCGCCACCGCCGCCGACCCGACCGCGCTGCCCTCGGCGACCTCCGCCATGGGCGGCAGGAGCCCAGCGCCGACGGGCACCGGGGGCCCTGCCCCCGCCGCCTCGCGCACCGCCGCCGCACCGTCCGACGACACCGCCGTCCCGACCACGATCCCGACCGGCGCCCCGTCCCCACCCCCCGGCACCACCCCGCCGCCCTCGGCGACGACCGCTGCCCCGCGCCCGGCCCCGGCGACCCCCACGCGCACATCGACCCCGGCCCCGACCCCGAGCCGCAGCACGGCGGAACCCGATCCCGGCGGGGTGTGCCTGCCGGTGATCGGCCTGTGCGTCGACGTACCGGGCGACCGCGACCGCTAGCAGGGACCGGGACCGGCCGCTCCTAGGGCCTGTCTGACCATTCGCGTCGTTGCCCGAAGGGCGGCCGCGCGGCGTGCCCTAGGCCCCGCTGTCGCGGCGTGTGAGCAGCCACGGCTCGACCACGCCGAGCCCACGCACCGGGCGCTGCCACATCGGCTGGAGCGCGAAGCGGTACGTCGGCGGCTCCTCGCCCTCCTTCTCGGCGGCCGCCGCGGCCTCGGCCGCCTCCGCCTCCGAGGCGGGGGCCTCGCCGGTGCGGATCAGCTCCTCCGCGAAGGCGCTGTCCACCAGCACGGCGTCACGGGGGGCTATCGAGGTGAGCCGGGACGCCAGGTTCACCGTCGTACCGAACACATCACCCATGCGCGTGGTCACCGTGCCGAACGCCATACCGACCCGCAGCTCCGGCATCGTCTCGTCGTTCGCCAGCGTCTCCACCAGCCGCAGCGCGATGTCCGCGGCCGTCCCCGCGTCGTCCGCCGCGTACAGCACCTCGTCGCCCAGGGTCTTGATGAGCCGGCCGCCGCGCGCGGCCACCAGGTCGGCGGCGGTCGTCTCGAAGGCCTCGACCAGCTCGCCGAGTTCCTCCTCCTCCATGCGGCGGGTCAGCCGGGTGAAGCCGACGAGGTCGGCGAAGGCGACGGCGAGCCGCCGGTCGACCATCTCCTCGTCGTCACCGGTCTGCACGACCCGGCCGGCCGAGGCGGCGAGCTGGCGGCGCCAGACGTAGACGAGGAACTCCTCCAGCTCGGGCAGGAGCAGCTCGACGATCGGATACGTCACCTCGGTGCGGGTCATCCCCGGCTCCGGGGGCTCGGTCAGGCCCTCCAGAAAGGAATCGATCTGCCACTCCGCCAACCGGGCGGTGGTCTGCCCGGTGGACCGGGCCACCTGTACCGCCATGGCCTCGCTGAGCAGCCCCGCCTCCACGAGGCCGGCCAGGCGGCGCAGGGCGAGTACGTCGGCCTCGGTGAGGGCCTTGGCCTGGCCGATGTCGGCGAATCCCATGGCCCGCCAGAACCGCGAGGCCAGTTCCATGGAGACGCCGGCGCTGCGGGCCGCCTGAAAAGGGGTGTAGCGGCGCTCGGCGCCCAGGATGAGCTGTTCGAGACGCAGGGCCAGCGGGTCCTCGCCGGAGTCGGCGGCGTGGGCGTCCCCCCGCTCGAGGGGAGGGTCCACCCGGCCGTCCGCGCCCGCGCCGGAGCCCGTGTCGTCGACGGTCACGCCTGCTGCCCTTCCGATCTGCCGCGGTCAGGTTTCGACCGGCCTCAACTCTACGGCAGGTGTGCGCCAGCTCACTCCGTCGGGTTGGGCCGGGGGTGCGCTGTGCGGCACGGGTCCGGTGACCCTGCACTGTCCGACAGAGCTTGATCGCCGTACCCACCTGCGACTCCATCGTGGCTGGTCGCGCAGTTTCCCGCGCCCCCAGGAAGCCGCGGTCCCCGCACCTTTCCGGCTGCCGCGGCCGCGGGCGGGCGCGGCGCCCGTCCCCAGGACGAGCGGCATCCCGCCGGCGCGGACGAGCGACCCCGCCCCGGCCGGCCGCGGCCGAGGGCACCCGGTCGACGCCGCGCCCCTACGCCGGTCGCACGTGCACGATGTCCCCCGCGCCCACCGGCTCCTGTACGCCCTCCGCCGTGGCGATGACCAGGCGCCCGTCCCCGTCCAGGGCGACCGCCTCGCCCACGATCGACCGCTCCCCCGGCAGCTCCGCCCGCACCGTCCGTCCGAGCGTCGCGCAGCCCGCCGCGTACGTGTCCTGCAGACCGCTGGCGCCGGGGTCGCCTCCCGCCGCCCGCCACCGCCCGTACCAGTCCTCCAGCGACCGCAGCACGGCACGCAGCAGCGGATCCCGGTCCGTGCCCCGCGCCCCGGCCAGCGCCAGGGAGCCCGCCTGCGGGACCGGCAGTTCGTCCGCCCGCAGCGTGACGTTGATGCCGACGCCCACGACCACACCGTCCTGGCCCGCCCGCTCGGCCAGGATGCCGCCGGCCTTGCGCTCCTCCCCGCCCACGGTCACCAGCAGGTCGTTCGGCCACTTGAGTGCCGTGTCGACGCCCGCGGCCCGGGACAGGCCGGTCGCCACCGCCACACCCGTCAGCAGCGGCAGCCACCCCCAGCGGGCGACCGGCACCTCGACGGGCTTCAGCAGCACGGAGAAGAAGAGGCCGGAGCGCGGCGGCGCCGTCCACCGGCGGTCCAGGCGGCCCCGGCCCGCCGTCTGTTCCTCGGCCACCAGCACCGCGCCCTCCGCCGCCTTGCCGGCCGCGGCCAGCGCCACCAGGTCGTTGTTGGTGGAGCCGGTGCTCTGCGTGACCTCCAGCGCCGACCAGAGCCCGCCCTCGCGCACCAGAGCCCGCCGGAGCGCGGCCGCGTTCAGGGGCGGGCGGTCGAGGTCGGACCAGCGGCTGCCGTTGTCGTCTGCTGCATCTCGGGGCGTCATGCAAGCCACCCTAGGTGTGGTAAACGACGCAGTGCTGATCGGTAGGCCCACCACTACTCTACGGATGAGTAACCGTCCCCCCTTTTGAGCAGGCAGGGAGCCGTATCCCGATGTCCGAGCCGGAAGAGCGTCACGAGATCCAAGGGATCGACATTCACACGACCGCGGGGAAGCTCGCGGATCTCCAGCGTCGCATCCATGAAGCGACGCACGCCGGCTCCGAACGTGCCGTCGAGAAGCAGCACGCCAAGGGCAAGCTGACGGCCCGTGAGCGGATCGAACTGCTGCTCGACGAAGGGTCGTTCGTCGAGCTGGACGAGTTCGCCCGGCACCGCTCCACCAACTTCGGGCTGGAGAAGAACCGCCCCTACGGAGACGGTGTCGTGACCGGGTACGGGACCGTCGACGGGCGTCCCGTCGCCGTGTTCTCGCAGGACTTCACCGTTTTCGGCGGCGCGCTGGGCGAGGTCTACGGCCAGAAGATCGTCAAGGTCATGGACTTCGCGCTGAAGACCGGCTGCCCGGTCATCGGCATCAACGACTCGGGCGGCGCCCGCATCCAGGAGGGCGTCGCGTCGCTGGGCGCGTACGGCGAGATCTTCCGCCGCAACACCCACGCCTCCGGTGTGATCCCGCAGATCAGCCTGGTCGTCGGGCCCTGCGCGGGCGGCGCGGTCTACTCCCCGGCCATCACCGACTTCACGGTCATGGTCGACCAGACCTCGCACATGTTCATCACCGGCCCGGACGTCATCAAGACCGTCACCGGCGAGGACGTCGGCTTCGAGGAGCTGGGCGGCGCCCGCACCCACAACTCCACCTCCGGCGTGGCCCACCACATGGCCGGGGACGAGAAGGACGCCATCGAGTACGTCAAGCAGCTGCTGTCGTACCTGCCGTCCAACAACCTCTCCGAGCCCCCGGTCTTCCCGGAGGAGGCGGACCTCGCGGTCACCGACGAGGACCGCGAGCTGGACACGCTCGTCCCGGACAGCGCGAACCAGCCGTACGACATCCGCACGGTCGTCGAGCACGTCCTGGACGACGCCGAGTTCTTCGAGACGCAGGCGCTGTTCGCGCCGAACATCGTCACCGGCTTCGGCCGCGTCGAGGGCCACCCGGTCGGCGTGGTCGCCAACCAGCCGATGCAGTTCGCCGGCTGCCTGGACATCGACGCGTCCGAGAAGGCCGCCCGCTTCGTGCGGACCTGCGACGCCTTCAACGTCCCCGTCCTGACCTTCGTGGACGTGCCCGGCTTCCTGCCCGGCGTCGGCCAGGAGCACGAGGGCATCATCCGGCGCGGCGCCAAGCTGATCTACGCCTACGCCGAGGCCACCGTCCCGCTGATCACCGTGATCACCCGCAAGGCCTTCGGCGGCGCCTACGACGTCATGGGCTCCAAGCACCTGGGCGCCGACCTCAACCTGGCCTGGCCGACCGCCCAGATCGCCGTCATGGGCGCCCAGGGCGCGGTCAACATCCTGCACCGCCGCACCCTCGCCGAGGCCGAGGCGAGCGGCGAGGACCTCGAGGCGGTGCGCGCCCGGCTGATCCAGGAGTACGAGGACACCCTCCTCAACCCCTACGTCGCGGCCGAGCGCGGCTACGTCGACGCGGTGATCATGCCGTCCGACACCCGTGCCCACATCGTCCGCGGCCTGCGTCAGCTGCGCACCAAGCGGGAATCACTGCCCCCGAAGAAGCACGGCAACATCCCCCTCTAGGCCCGGCCGATCGATAGGAAGCCGTCATGACGATCAAGGTCGTACGAGGCAATCCGACCCCGGAGGAGCTGGCCGCCGCCCTGGCGGTGGTCCGCGCCCGCGCCGCGGCGGCGGCAGCCCAGCCGTCCGGCGCGCAGGGCCCGAGGGACTCCTGGTCGGACCCGTCCCGCATCGCCTCCGCCCACCTGCCCAAGCCGGGCCCGGCGTCATGGACCCGGACCTACTGGCCGAGCTGAGCGGATCCCGCCCCGAGGGCGCGGGGAACCGCGCACAGGAGAGCAGCGCGGGGCGCCGATCTGAGTACCGCTACTCAGGCGCACCGGACCGGCGAAGCCCCACGCTGGTGACATGCTGTGGTCAGACCCCGAGAACGAGCCGCCGAAAGAACTGCGTGACGTGCAGGAGAAGCTGCGGCGGCTCGGCCTCCTCATGGCCCTGGCCATGGTCGTGGCGATGATCGTGATCGGTCTGAGGTGAGCCGGGCGGCACCACGTGACTAACCTGACCGCATGACTGCCACACGCCGCAGGCGACTCGTGCTCGCCTCCCAGTCCCCCGCCCGGCTCGGCCTGCTCCGGCAGGCCGGCCTCGCGCCCGAGGTGATCGTCAGCGGGGTCGACGAGGACGCCGTCAGCGCCCCCACCCCGGCCGAGCTGGCGCTCGCCCTCGCCGAGGCCAAGGCCTCCGTCGTCGCGGCGAGGCCGGAGGTGCAGGGCGCCCTGGTGATCGGCTGCGACTCGGTGCTGGAGCTGGACGGGCAGGCGCTCGGCAAGCCCGCCGACGCCGAGGAGGCCACCGCCCGCTGGAAGGCGATGCGCGGGCGGGCCGGGGTCCTCCAGACGGGTCACTGCGTCTGGGACACGGAGGCCAAGCGGTACGTGTCGGCGACCGCCTCCACCGTCGTCCGGTTCGGCGAGCCGAGCGACGAGGAGATCGCCGCGTACGTGGCCTCCGGCGAGCCCCTCCACGTCGCCGGGGCGTTCACCCTGGACGGCCGTTCGGCGCCGTTCATCGAGGGCATCGACGGCGACCACGGCAATGTGATCGGCATCAGCCTGCCCCTGGTGCGCAAACTCCTGGCCGAACTGGGCGTCGGCATCACGGAGTTGTGGACGCCGGCCCAGTGACCTGGGCGGGGACGGAGTCCTGCGGCTCCTCGTCCCCGTCCTGCGGGGCACCGCGCTGCTCCGGGAGCCGCGGCGGCGCGCCGGCCTCGTTGCGGGGCTCGGTCCGTGCCGCCGGATCGCCGCCCTCGTCGGCACCACCGCCGGACGCCGCCTGCTCCGGCCCGCCGGCGCGGTCGTACGTCATCAGGACCAGGACGATCAGTCCGAGCACCACGACCATGAACAGGAACGCGGTCCAGCCGACCAGGCCCCAGGCGAACGCGCCCAGCAGGCCGTGCACCACGGCCGCGCTGATCAGCAGGATGCGGCCGAAGCCGGCCGGGGCGCGGTCGCGGATCGCGACCAGCAGGGCCACCAGGGCGCACAGGGCGAAGTAGAGGCCGAAGACGACGCCGCCGATCTTCGAGGACGTCGACATGACGTCGGGGTCGAGGCCGGCCAGGGACATCTTCTGCCGGTCGACCACCACACCGAGGAACCAGTTCACGGCCGCGATGCCGAGCGCCTCGGCGAGGAGGACGACCGCTACCACCCACGCCACCGGTCTACGCACCACCGGTCCCCACCCACTCTCCAGCCAGCGATCTGTTACCCCAGGTACGTTCGAGCCATCGTGAACGCTACTAACGGGTAAACCCGGGGACAAGGGTTCGCGCCGCAGCAAAGAATCATTGGGCCATTCGTAGGGACTCGACAAAGAAACAGAGTGGGCCGCAGCACCCCACCACAGAGACCTTGGCCACATGTCAGGGCTAGGGTTTTCCGCAGGAGTCCTGCGTACGGAGGTACGACTAGGGATTTCGCGGGTCGAGCGAGCCTCGAATCACGCTCCGTGTGGGCAAGCTCACCATTGGGGACGGGTCGAAGTGCCGTGTCGGCAGTCCCTAAACTCGGCTTGTTTCAAGGAGGGAGCCTCAATCGTGCGCAAGGTGCTCATCGCCAACCGTGGCGAAATCGCTGTCCGCGTGGCCCGGGCCTGTCGGGATGCGGGTATCGCGAGCGTGGCCGTCTACGCGGACCCGGACCGGGACGCTCTGCATGTCCGCGCCGCGGATGAGGCGTTCGCCCTGGGCGGTGACACCCCCGCCACCAGCTACCTGGACATCGACAAGGTGCTGAACGCCGCCCGCGAGTCGGGGGCCGACGCCGTCCATCCCGGATACGGCTTCCTCTCGGAGAACGCCGACTTCGCGCAGGCGGTCCTGGACGCGGGCCTGAACTGGATCGGCCCGCCCCCGCAGGCCATCCGCGACCTGGGTGACAAGGTCGCCGCCCGGCACATCGCCCAGCGCGCCGGCGCCCCGCTGGTCGCCGGCACCCCCGACCCGGTCTCGGGTGCGGAGGAGGTCGTGGCCTTCGCGCGCGAGCACGGCCTGCCGATCGCGATCAAGGCCGCCTT